>DATEJK010000142.1:0-4805 GCA_035278025.1 Terriglobales bacterium
AAAGTAAAGCAACACGGTTCCGAAGAGCGCCAACGTGATACCCACTCCGCACAGAATGAAGTACTTCCATGCGGCTTCGATGCCGCCTGGTGTGCGGTAAAGCGAGACCAGCAGCACGGTGGCCAGCATGGCTCCTTCCAGCGCTACCCACAGAATTCCCATATTGTTGGTCGTCAGGGCAAGCAGCATGGTGAAGATGAAAAGCTGATACAGACCGTGGTAGAGGCGTAGCCGTCCGCCACCGATGCGCGCGTGCTGCACTTCCACACGCATGTAGGCGCGCGAGAACAGCGCGGTCGTGAATCCCACGAAGGCCGTGAGGGCCACGAGAAACACGTTGAAGGGGTCGACGAAGAATTGCTGTCCGAGAAAAAGTACTGGGCCCATCGTGAGGGTAAATCCCGTGAGCCAAATGGCGGCCACGAAAGTGGCGGCGCTGACGATGACGTTGACCTCTGGTGCCCAGCGCCGGTTGCCGGTGAAACCCAAGAACAGCGCCCCCGCGAGGGGGGCCGAAAGCAACAGCAGCATAACCATCTCAGTCTTCCTTGAGGGACTCCAGGTGCGAGAGGTCGAGGCTTTCGAACTGTTCACGGATGTGGAACAGAAAGATGCCCAGAATGATCATGCCGACCAGCACGTCCAATCCCACGCCGAGCTCAACCGTCATGGGCATTCCGTAAGTCGTGCTGGCGGCGGCGAACAACAAACCGTTTTCCATCGCCAGAAATCCCACAACCTGGGACACCGCCTTGCGCCGCGTGATCATCATCAGGAACGCAAGCATCACGACCGCGAGTGCGATGCCGAGCGTACCGTGGGTAAGCGTGGTGGCGAGTTCCGAGATCGGTTGGGCCATGACGAAGGCAAACATCACCAGCAGTAAACCGATCAGCAGCACGCTCGGCATGTTGAGCAGCGTCTCGGTTTCCCAATTCGCATCCAACCGGTGGATCAACCGGTGCAGAATAAGGGGCAACACCAGGACCTTGAGTAGCAGCGTCAGGCCGAAGGAAAAATACAAATGCGGCTGATGGGTGCTCCAGGCTGTAATAAAGATCGAAACCGACAGCACCAATCCCTGAGCGGCGTAAAGATCCACCTGCGTAAGCACGCGGCGTTGCGACAGCATCGCGAAGGACAAGAGCAGCAGCAGAGCCGCACAGGTATTGATGAGCTCGAGAGGAAGACTGGCCATAACATTAACTTCCGAGCAGCAGCCATACCAGGAGGCCGAGCATCGCCAAAAGAAAGGCAGTAGCCAGAAACTCGGGAGCACGGAATAGGCGCATTTTGGCGTTCAGCGTCTCAATCAACGCGAGACCCGCACCCGCCACCGCGAGCTTAAGCACCAGTGCAGGTGCTGCGAGCAGCAGGCCGACGGGATTCCCGGGACTCTCGGCCAGCCCCCAAGGGACGAACAGCGCAAGTCCGATGCACACGTAATTGAAGAGCTTCAGCGCCGCGGACCACTCGATCAGGGCCAGATGCCTGGCGGAATACTCCAACACCGTGGCCTCGTGGATCATGGTCAATTCCAGGTGGGTTGCGGGGTTGTCCACCGGGATGCGCGCGTTTTCCGCGAGCAGCACCATGATGAAAGCGACGCTGGCGAATGCGAGACTGGGAAAAAGTGCAAACGGTTGATGCGCGAACCTATCGGCAATGGTGGGCAGCGAGGTGCTGCGCGCAATCAGCGAGGTGGTGAAAAACACCATGAGCAGCGCAGGCTCCGCGAGGAAACCGATGAGCATTTCGCGGCGAGCGCCGAGCGAGCCAAACGCGGTGCCGATATCCATAGCGGCCAGTGCCAGAAACAACCGTGTCATCGCGAACAGTCCGACCAGCGCGATTGTATCGGCGGCGATGGCGAAGGACAGGCCGGACCAAAGCGTGGGGATGATGGCGGCCGCCAGGGCCATCGACGCAAACTCCACGTACGGAACCAGACGGAAAAGCGGTGAGGCGTTGGATGCGATTACGGCGTCTTTGTAGAACAGCTTCCGGATTTGACGATAGGGCTGCAGAATTCCCGGAGCGCTGCGGTTCTGCAGCCAGGCGCGGCACTGATTGACCCAGCCGAGGAGCAGCGGTGCCGCCAGAACCGCCATGATGGTCGCGGCGGCTTGCGCCAGCACGGTGGTCAGTGTCACAGCACCCATATCAGAAGCACCAGCAGCGTGACAAAACTGTAGAGCAGGTAAGTTGAAATGCGGCCGCGCTGAATCATGCCCGCGGCGCGGGCGATCCACTGCACCGAGACCACAACCGGCACATACAGCCAGTACCAGATCCGGTCTTCGATCTGCACGCGGTAATGAGGCGCAGCATCAAATGGCGACGGCAATTCGCGGCGCATACGGAAGAACGCTTCGAATATCTGCCGGATAGGTTGGCTGAAACCCTCGCTGGTATCCTGCATTCTCGGCGTCAACGGAAACCCGCCGCATACCCAGGGAGCCGCACGGCGGACGCGGCCGTGATAAGCGATGCGCACAATCAACAGGGTCAGGCCCACAAGTACCGCAATGCCGAGCAAGAACAGAGCCGGGCTATAAGCGGCCCGTTCCTGACTGACGGGAGCAAACAGCAGCCCGTGCCAGAGCGGCGGCGCCGTGGTGGCGCCCAGCAGGTCCTCGCTCACCTGACCGATCAGGGCTAATGTCTGGGCGGGAAAAATACCGAGGAGAACGCATCCCGCGGCGAGCCACAGCAGACCCAAGCGTTCCAGCCGGCCGCAGTCGTGCGACTGCGCAAGCTTGGCCTCGCGCGGCTGGCCCAGAAATACAATTCCATAGAACTTCACCATTAAATAGGCGGCCAAGGCAGCCGCGAGTGTCAACCCCGCAGCACCAAGCGGCAAAAGCATGTTGACGAACTCACGGGGTATGAAGGGGGTGAACAGGAAAGATTGCAACAGCAGCCATTCCGACACGAAACCATTGAAGGGGGGTATTCCGGCGATTGCCAGAGTTCCTACCAATGCAAGCCATGCAACCCAGGGCATACGATGAATTAAGCCGCCGAGACGCCCCAGATTGCGCTCCCCTGTGGCGTGCAACACTGATCCAGTGCCAAGGAACAGCAGGCTTTTGGCGAAAGCATGATTGAGACAGTGGTACAGGGTGGCGGCGAGCGCCAGCGCGGCAAACGCCGGCATGTGGAATGACCGGAATATGAGCGTGAGCCCCAGGCCGATGAAGATGATGCCGATGTTCTCAATTGAGGAATACGCGAGCAGCCGCTTCATGTCGGTCTGAACCGCGGCAAACAGCACTCCATAAAGCGCCGTGAGAAGCCCTAATCCCAGCGTAACCAAGCCCCACCACCAGACCTGTACCTGCAACAGGTCCAGATTCACGCGCAGCAGGCCGTAGACCGCGATCTCCAGCATCACCCCACTCATGAGTGCCGAAACCGGAGATGGTGCAGCCGGATGTGCCTCCGGCAACCATACGTGCAGCGGCACGATGCCCGCTTTGGCGCCGAAGCCGAACAGCGCCAGGAAGAAAACCATGCTGGCCCAAGCCGGTGTCAGTTGTGCAGCACGCAGGGCTTCAAATGTGAATTGCCAGCTGCCGCCTTGCATTACGCCGAAACTGAGCACAATCGCTGCGGCTCCCAGATGGGCAATCAACAGATATAGATAACCGGCTTTGCGGATTTCCGGCAGGCGATGCTGGGAGGTCACCAGAAAATACGACGACAGCGCCATGCTCTCCCAAGCCATCATGAAGGAGAGCGCATCGTCGGCTAGCACCACGAACAGCATGCTTGCCAGAAACACGTGGTACTGCAGGCCGAGCAGACCGGGAGCGGTGCCTTCTCCGGGGCGGAAGTAACCCGCGGCGAAAATCGAGACGCCAGCCGCAGTGGCTCCAAGGAGTACCAGAAATACCGCGGAGAGCGCATCCAACCGCAAGTGAAAGGGTAACTCCGGCAGACCGATGGGCAGAATCAGCGTTTCAACGCCATGCGCAAGAGCGATGATTCCGACCGCGGCCAAGGCGATGCCGAGCAGCGAGCCGAAAGGGAAAAGAGCGCGGCCGACCCAGCCGGTGCTGTGGGAGCGCAGCAGTCCCAACAAGCCAATAGCGAGCCAGCCACCGCCGATGGCGACTGCGCCCAGAAGCTCCGTGTGCGTGCCGGTCATGTTAACCGGGTACCCTCACCCGGAGTCATGAACCGGGTTCAATCGGTGCGCATATTACGTTATCATCATAAGTGCTGTAAATGTTAATAGGATATACATACCCATGTCCCTCGAAAACCGCACTGCGCGCCTGACGCTGTTGATTGACCCCCGCAAGAAAGCGGTATTCGAGCATCTGTGCGCCGAGGCGGATATGACTCCGTCGCAGGTCGTGCGCAAGCTCATTCGGGATTACATCGAGCAGCGTACCGGCCAGCCTTGGCGCTCAACAGACAATAACGGCAGCGCAGCGTCCGGCAAACCCAAGTCAAGGCTTGAGTCGGCCGCGCGTTAACCAAGCGCGTGTACGAAAAATCCTCATTAAAAATTGAACCCAGGCTACGCACGCTCAATGAAATTCACCTGAAACTCGGTTCAGACACTACAGTTTCCGCACCAAGCAGGCGTACATAAGTTCGGTCCGCTGGTTCATCCTTGCGAACAGTAAGCATCATGCACATGTGATGGGTCAATGCTGGTCATGCGGTTCCTGTACGACCTTGCGGTGCGCGGTGTGGTGAGTTCACAGGATCGCGCACAACCGCGGTGATGCGCGTTCGTCCACTACAAAGCGGTCATTCCGGCGCTGCACCGCAACTTCCGCTTAGGGTCG
>DATEJK010000143.1:0-13555 GCA_035278025.1 Terriglobales bacterium
TACCCGATTACACAATTACTCAATGGCTCTTTCCCGCCTTTTCCAGCCCCTTGCGCAGCACCGCCGCGGCGGAATCAGCAATAGGGAAGCTCTCAAGCTCACCGCAGGTAATCCAGCGTGTTTCTTCCGCATCGCCCCCGGCGCGCAAGTCGCCGGCGGTTGGCCGGCACAAAAAATCAACCAGCACATAATGGAACTGAATGCGCCCCTCGGCATCGCGCACGATGCGGTCCAATACCTCCAGCACTTCTCCGGCTTCCACCACCAGGCCGGTTTCCTCCAGGGCTTCGCGGGCGGCCCCGGCGCGCAGCGTCTCACCGATCTCCAGCACGCCTCCGGGAATGGACCACTCTCCCTTCAGCGGCTCGTGTCCGCGGCGCACCACCACCACCCGGTTAGCGGCCACAATTACGGCTCCTACCCCGATCAGCGGCCGGTCAGGATAGTCGCGTTTCATGCTTACGAGAAGAACCCGCGCGGCGCCACGTCCACAATCCGCCAGCCTTTGCCGCCGCGTTCAAATTCGAAACGCAGTTGCGCGCTGCGGCGGAATGGCGGCGAGCCCTCTTCCAGCGGGCTGCCCTCCAGCTCGAACTCGGCAATAATCACGCCCCGCTCTCCTTGCGGCCACGATTGCCGCAAACGATAGGCCGCGCGGAAGTTCTCATACTTCGCGAACAAGGCCGCAAGGTTGTCGCGAAACTGCGGGTAATTCTTCATGCGCGCCGGGTCGAACGCGGACAGCACCTGCCCCTGATTGTGCGTGATAAAGCCTTGCGTCACCTGCTGCAGCACCCGGGAAACTACGTTGTTGCTGAAGTCCTCTCCCGCCGCTTGCGAACCGCCAGCGAACGCAGGAAAGGCCAGCGCAATCATCACCAAAGCCGCAATCGCCTCACGCCGCAACATGCCAGCGATTGTAATCAAAAAGCTGCGCCGCCGCTTGCGCGCGAAGAATTCACTTCCGTGTTGCTGCTCTTTCCACCGGCGTTATAATGTGCAGGTCGCTTCTTAATAACCAACGGCGCAACCAACCCTTCCCCGCCGTTCGGGCTGATCGTGAGCCGAATCCTCGGCGGGCCGGACCCAACCATTCAACATCTCGAAAGGAGAACACTATGTTTACGAGAATCGTGGAATGCACGGTGAAACCGGATAAGAGGGACGAAATGCAACAGCGGCTTCGCAGCGAGGTTCTTTCCCTGCTGCAAAAGCAGCCCGGCTTTGTGGATGAAGTCACCCTGCTCTCGGAGCACGATCCCGAGCGCATGGTCGCCATCAGCTTCTGGAAAACCCGTGAGGACGCCGAGCGCTATCACCGCGATACTTTCCCCCGGGTTCAGGACATCCTCAAAGCGGCGCTCAAGAGCCCGCCCAGAGTCGAGACCTACAACGTGGAGGATTCCACCATTCACCGCATCGCTGCCGGCAAGGCGGCATAAATGGCTGCCGATCGACGGTCGACGGCGCCCTGCCGTCGGCCTTCGGTCGTCGGTTATCGGTGCTTGGCTCTTGTTTAACTGTCACTTCCCCTTGCACCAAACGTTACCCCTCGCCTGCCCGTTTAGTTTAGGATTGCTGCCCGGTTGAGGCTGCGGCCAGGCTGACTCCTGACTAACTGCCATTGCATCAAAACCCACATGGCACTGGAAGAATACAAACGCAAGCGGCGCTTCGAAGCGACCCCGGAACCGCCGCCGGAAGTCAGCAAAAAAGCGGGCAATCGCTTCGTGGTGCAGAAACACCGCGCCTCCCACCTGCACTATGACTTCCGCCTGGAAATGGATGGGGTGCTGAAATCGTGGGCCGTGCCCAAGGGACCGTCGCTCGACCCCGCTGACAAGCGCCTGGCTATGCAGGTGGAAGACCACCCGGTTTCCTATTTCGATTTTGAGGGCATCATTCCGCCCGGCAATTACGGCGCCGGTACGGTCATGGTGTGGGACCTGGGCACCTGGGAAGCCCAGGGCGATGCTCACGCCATGCTGGCCAAGGGCGACCTCAAATTTATTTTGCGTGGCCAGAAACTGAAGGGCTCCTTCGTGCTGGCCCGCATGCGGTCTCGCCGTCCCGGCAGCAAGGGCACGGAGTGGCTGCTCATCAAGCATCGCGATGACCAGGTCGTGCCCGGATACGACAACAACCAGTACGACTCCTCGGCACTCACCCGCCGTACCCTGGACCAGATTGCCGGCGATGAAGGCGCCCGGGAATGGAAGAGCAGCCGCCCCGCGGGCAAATCTCCGGGCAAGGCCTGGCTGGCTGACGCCATCGCCAAGGCCGATAAACGTAAAAAAAAACAATTAACCA
The DNA here is from genome assembly GCA_035278025.1 of Terriglobales bacterium. Taxonomy (GTDB): domain Bacteria; phylum Acidobacteriota; class Terriglobia; order Terriglobales; family Acidobacteriaceae; genus JAICWP01. The sequence goes on from DATEJK010000143.1 coordinate 2,311, forward strand.
CAGAGGACACAGAGCACACAGAGGAACAAACAGAAAGAAAAAAACTTAAAGGGCGCCAGGCCCCTGCTCCCAGCGTTCCATCTGCGGCCCGGGAGAGTATTAAGAAAAAGCCCTCCTCTGTGCTCTCTGTGTCCTCTGTGGTTAAGGAATTGGCGAAGTTGCCCGGCGCGCGCAAGGCTCCCATGCCCTCCGCCATCCATCCCATGCTGGCCACGCTGGTGGACAAGCCCTTCGACAATCCCCAGTGGCTGTTCGAGATCAAGTGGGATGGCTACCGTTCCGTGGCGTTTCTGGATGGCGGCAAGGCACGCCTTGTGTCCCGCAACCAGAACGAAATGACGAGTCAGTACCCCGAACTGCGCGAACTGCCATCCTACGTGCGCGCCCGCACCGCCGTTCTCGACGGCGAAATTGTGGCCCTGGATGAAGCCGGCCGCCCCTCCTTCAGCCTCATGCAACAGCGCACCGGAATCAGCGGCGGTGGCCGCCGGGTTAAAGCCGCCGACCGCAGCGTTCCCATCGCCTACTACGTCTTCGACCTGCTCTATCTCGATGGTTACGATCTGACCCGCGTGGACCTGGAAAAGCGCAAGCAACTCCTCTCCGGTATCATCGCCGGTAACGGACTGGTTCGCTACTCTGACCATCACCTGGAGCAGGGTTGCGCCCTGCACGAAGCCGCCAAACAGCAAGGCCTGGAAGGCATTGTGGCCAAGCGCCGCAACAGCTGCTACGAGCAGAAGCGCAGCCGCGAGTGGCTGAAGATGAAGATCACCCGCCGCCAGGAGTGCGTCATCGGCGGCTATACCGATCCGCGCGGCAGCCGTGAGCATTTTGGCTCCATCATCCTTGGCTTGTACGACAAGGGCCGCCTGCTGCACGTCGGACAGGCGGGCAGCGGTTTCACCGAATCAACTCACGAAGATATGTGGCGCCGCCTGCAAAAGCTCAAAACCGACAAAAATCCCTTCGCCAACAAAGTGGAAAGCACCCGCGGCACTCACTGGGTAAAACCCGAACTGGTAGCAGAAATCAAGTTCTCCGAGTGGACTCACGAGACCGACGGCGGCGGAGTTAAGATGCGCGCTCCCGTCTATCAGGGCTTGCGCGAGGATAAATCGCCCCGCGAGTGCGTCTTCGAGCGGCCCGTGCGTGAGGAAACCATGGTCAACAAGGTGTAGCGCTTCAAGCTTTCGAGTTTCCGGCGCCAAATTACGATCGGAATAACCGTAGCACGTTGGTTGGTCGTCCTGACCAGTTCGGCAAGCTCTTTACGATTTTGGCACGCTGACCCTATCCCCTCGGCTCCTGATGACCAAATTCCATCCATCGTCCGATCGGGCGAGTACATTCACCAACGCCCCCCCACCCATTGGTGCTATTGGGGGTACATTTGAGCTTGAGTATACTTCCGCCAACACTTGAGCGAGCCACAAAACAACAGCACTTCTCTCAACCGGCCCCTTATCCGGCCCATGATGCACGAACTGAACAGTCTGCGGGGAGTGGCTTGCCTCGCCGTGCTCTTTTTTCATGGACTCTGGTGGTACATACCGGAGTCGGCCACTGGAACTGAGAAGTGGTTGCGCATCGCCACCCAGGGCGGCTATCGCGGGGTCAGCCTGTTCTTTATTCTAAGCGGACTGCTGATCACCAATATCCTACTGAAGTCTCGTTCCCGGTCTGACTATTTCCCCTTATTTTACAAACGCCGCGCGCTGCGCATTCTGCCGGCCTATTACATGATCTTGGCGCTGCTGGCGCTCTATGGTGTATCGCACTTATTCCTGGCCCTCAGCTTTCTCTACATGGCTAACATGGCTCCGCTTCTAGGTGTTCCGATGAGCTATGGACCGCTCTGGTCTTTGGCGGTAGAAGAGCAGTTCTATCTTCTTTGGCCGCTCATCGTTTGGCGCTTCTCAACCAAGGTCCTGGCTTTCATCGCTATTGGACTGATTATCAATAATTTCTTGCTCGGCCTGCAGTTGCACACCAATTCACCGGAGAGCACCATGCCGATCTGGTACGCGGTCCACGGACTGGCATTAGGGGCGTTGTTGGCCATTTTTCTGCGTTGCCGCTTCGCCAGCCGCACGAGCGTGGGTGCTATGGCCGCGTTACTGACTGTTTCCGGCGCTATCGCCATAGCGGCGCCCGAGGTGCATCGGCCCGCAACCCTGATGACGGTTCAGGGGATGGGCTGGGACCTGGTTTTTGCTGCCACGCTGTTGTTCGCATTATTGGGCGGGGCCAGTCGTTATGAGGCGCTGTTAAGACCAAAAATACTTCAGTTTTTCGGCAATATCAGTTATGGACTCTACTTGATCCATGTTCTTGTGTTTATGATTTACCGTCGGGTGGTTGCGCCAGGCGCCGCTCTACGGCCTGTTCTGCTCGAGTTTTTAGTCTGTTCGACGATTGCCGTTGGGCTAGCCACGTTGTCGCGCTTTACGGTTGAGGAGTGGTTCCTGAAAAGAAAGGAAACACTGACCCCGAACTTAGCAGTAAGGTCCTTCAGCGCAGAAACCCTCTAAGTAAACTCGCGCCTTATTTCACTCTTGTCCTGGAAAGCGACCCACTATTGACTTCCGCGACCGCGCACGCGGATGAAGAGAGCTGCCAGGGTCTCTCCCTCCTGAACGCTGGGTGCTTGCCTAGACCGGCCGCTTGCCCGTTCTGCGAATCCGCCTCACCACCGCAAAATAGAACTCCCGCGCCCCTTGCGCGTCGTTCGGTCGGTAAAAGAACAGCGAACGCAGGAAGCGCTTCCCCACCCGCCCGGCAACATAGGCGTCATAAAGTTCGGTTCCCAGCATGTATCCCAATTGCCGAGTGGCGAAATCGAAGCGGCTGCCGGTAAATCGCACCCCTTCTTCGATGAGCGCCGGGGTCGCGAGATAGCGCCGCGTGCCGCCCTCATAATCCTTGTGCAGCACCAGAAAATCCAGCATTCGCATGTACTCGGCATAGCTATAGGCATTGCTGCTTTCGATTTCCGCCTGCGATTGCGCGTATAGCGCGTACAGGCCGGCTTCCCGCACCGGCGGCCGCGCCGGGTACAGCACCCGCGAGCCGAAGTAGGCCAGGGCGTGCTCCAGCGCCCGGGAGTAGAAGCGGTCCTGCGCTCCCAGTTCGCTGCTGCCATTGTCACTCTCCGCCTTGGCTGACCCGCGGCAGGCGTGGTGCAGAAACGATGCCGCCTCTTCTGCCACATGCACCATCTGAAAATCGGTTACATAAATGGAATTCATCGAGGGCAGGTAGGCGCTGCCCTGCTCCGCCAGCCGGGCCCGGATGGCCTTGCGGTCCGGTTCGGCTGCAATCCGCCGCTGCAACAGCTTGTGCAGCAGCTCATCGGAGGTGCGGCAATATACTTCCGGCAGCTGATCCACCAGGAATTTGGGTTGCCTGCCGTTGTGCGCCGAGCAGGCGTTGATGTTCAGAAAGCGCGCCAGCCCGTCTATCAGGTTGTAAACCGTGGGACCGAAGTCGGGCGCTCCTGAGCCCTCACGGCTCCAGCGGTCCAGGCACAGCCGGTAGCTTTCGTACTTCTCCAGCGGCGTGGAGTTGAACACGCAGATCACGTCTTCCCGCACTTTCACCGCCTCAACCTGCTCGCGGCGCTCGCCTGCCGCCTTCCAATACAGAGGGTCAACATTCTGCAGCACGGTGAGCACGCGCTCCTCCGGCAACAAGCGGCGCAACAGTTCGGGGATGTGATTGGGCGCCAGGTGCGATTCGCCAAACAGAACGCCAATCTGCGCTTCCGGATGCCGCAAGCGCAGCTCCGCAATCTTCTCCGCCGCGTGCCGGTCGCGAGCCGCTATCTTGCGCAGGTCGTCGCGCGGCATGCAGTCCAGGCCATAAATCAGCACGCCGTGGCTGCGCGCCGCCGCCAGCAGCTCGTAAAACGGCTCCCACTGGTATCCCCAGTCAAGGTCGAAGCGGATGCGCTCCCGCAGCTCTTCTTCCTCGATTTCACCCCGCATCCACTCGTCCACAATGTGCTGGTCGCGGGCAAAGATGGTCTCCAATCCCAGAACCACGGGGCGTCCGTTGTTCGCCGCCAGCTCGGCCATCAGGCCGGCCGCGTAGCGCTGCGAGGCTGGCAGGGCATGGTAATCGCCAATCAGAAGCAGGCCGGCGCTTCCCAGCAGGTTCTCCAGCTGCTCTCGCGTGAGCACTGCCTGGTAACTGCGAAACGCTTCGCTGTAGTCCCGCAGGTACTTACGCCGGCTGTTGGGGTCGGTGGCGCGGATTTCACGCTCCACCTGCGCCAGGGCATGGAGTTGGGCGGCGCTGCGCCGCCATCGCAAGGTCGAGGCACTGGCCATAGTTGCGGATCGTTTGCCGGGGTCAGGACCTGCTGGCCGCGGGCGGTTCGCCCAGGGGTGGGGCCAGCAGCAGCTTTCCTTGACTTGTCCGAGCTGCTCTCCCTATGCTCAGGTTTCCATGGGGGACACGGGGAAACCTCGTCTGTCACTCTCTTAGATGCCAACTTTAGCTAACTCAGCGGCACCTCAGAACTTAACCGTCGCCACCACGGGCGCCAGCGGCTCCCTGTTTTTGCGCCAGATGCTGCTGGCCTTGGACCGCGACCGGCGCGTTAAAACTGTCAATTTCATCGCCTCCGCCAACGCCTTACGCGTTCTGGCTGAAGAACTTAGCATCCGCGGCCGCAACCGTTTGTTACCCCAGCTGCTAGGCAAGCCCTCGGGTAAATTTCAAGAGCAGGCCAACGCCGATATTGGCGCCAATGTGGCCAGCGGCTCCTATCCCACTGACGCTATGATCGTTCTGCCCTGCAGCATGGGTACACTGGCGCGCATCGCCAACGGCCTGGCCGTGCATCTCATCGAGCGCGCTGCCGACGTTTGCCTCAAGGAGAACCGCCCCTTGGTGCTTTGCGTCCGCGAGACCCCGCTCAACAAAATCCATATCCGCAACCTCTATCGTGCGGCCGACGCCGGCGCCACCATTTACCCGCTGATTCCCACTTTCTACAACCGCCCTGCCAGCATGGAGGCCATGGCCCGCCAGTTCGTCTATCGCGTGCTAGCCCACATCGGCCTCGCCCAGCCCGACGCCTATCGCTGGAAAGCTTAAGCCAGTCTTCAGTTTAGGAGTGATTCGGGGCGGAGGGACAGATGTCTGGGGGACATGGCTCGGGGTCACCGGCTTTTTCTGTGCCAGCACCTCATATCAGCATTCAGAAGCGCTCTCATAAATCTGTTTTGTAAAGGCCCGGCCTCAGCGAACCGGGTACTGAGTACTCAACTTGCCACTCGTTACGAATCACCGTTTCTTGACCCTGAGTAGAAGCGGTATTAATCTGATTTCACGCGGAAAGGAGGTGATCCGATGGATTGTGACGGAAAATGTAGCAGCGAGGTGACTGGGACTTAGGGCGTTACTCGCAAGAGTCCGCCAACTACCGGTGAATTTTGGGAAAGCCGCCTTGGATGGTTATCCAGGGACCCGGAGTTAGCCTGGGGCGCTCGTGAGACCCCTAGGTCAATCCCAACAGTTACCGGCGACCCGCGGCATACCTGTTTCGGCGCGCGCATCGAGGGCGCGTGGCTAAAGCAGGATGCGGCGGGTCGTTTTATTTTTGGCCTTGGAAAGCCTGACCATCGCCCTCCGAGAAAAGAATAAGCACGGGCTTTAGCCCTGGTGGAGGTGTTTCTTGAATTTACCTCTGTGTCCTTCGTGTCCTCCGTGGTGAAAAAGGATTTGTTATCCGCGTGGAAGAATGTCGGCAGCTGTGTGGAAGCGTGGGGCTTTAGCCCCACAAACGGCGATCTGAAACGATTGGGGCTTTAGCCCCGGTGCAGATGTTTCTTAGATTTACCTTCGTGTCCTTTGTGGTGAAAAAGGATTTGTTATCCGCGTGGAACAATGTCGGCAGCTGTGTGGAAGCGTGGGGCTTTGCCCCACAAACGGCGATCTGAAACGATTGAGGCTTTAGCCCCGGTGCAGATGTTTCTTAAATTTACCTTCGTGTCCTCTGTGGTGAAAAAGGATTTATTATCCGCGTGGAACAACGTCGGCAGCTGTCTGGAAGTGTGGGGCTTTAGCCCCACGAACCTTCGCCAGAGACGATTGGGGCTTTAGCCCTGGTGGAGATGTTTCTTGAATTTGCCTCTGTGTCCTTCCTGCCCTCTGTGGTGAAAAAGGATTTCTTATCCGCGCGCGATCGCGAAAGTCTTCCCCGAAGTAGGCGTCCGGCTACCCCGTTGCTCCTCTGCCACCTTCATCTCGCTCTCCAGGGAGGAGAAGCGCTGGATGATCTCGTGCATGCGCAACCCCATGTTGCGGATGATTTCGAGCTGTTCCCGCACCTGAGCGGAGAACGCAGCTGGCTCCATCAGCAGCAGTTCCGAGTTGCCCAGCACCGAGGTAAGCGCGTTATTCAGGCTGTGCCGCATCTCGATCATGTAGCGGCCCAGGGTGGCTTGGCGCTGGTTAAGCGCGGCCGCCTGCTCCGCCTGCTGGGCGCGCTTCACCGCCTCTACCCGCCGCAGGCACTCACTTCCCAACAGCACCAGCGTGTCCAGCCAGCCCTCGTGCTGTACTAAGGGCAGCACGCGCGGCAGCTTTTCCCGAACCGCCTGCGCTGCCCTCGCGCTCGCGCACAGGCAGATCACCGGTTTGCCGGTCTGCTCCAAGGCCTTCAGTTCCACCTCGGCGGCCTCGACCGGGCCCAATATGGCCAATTCAAAAGCCGCGGTGGTGGCGCCATTCCACACTTGGCTGCTGACCAGGGCAAAAGCGGGCACATTGCGTTCGGTCTGCCAGCGCGCCAGGATGGCGCGGGCGATTTCTGAGTCTGCCGATAGAACCAGTACTGTGGGTTGCTCCAAGTTCGTGTTCTCCATCTGCGGCTCGGGTTAAGTTTGAATTCTTGCTGCCACCTGCGCAAGTCTAAGCACGCGGCCCGCGTGTACTCCAAAGGCTCCCCGTATTACCGCCTACGATTTAACTACCCAGTGGGGTATTTCCTCGACGAAACGTGCGGCCACAGCCGCTTGGCCATCACGATATTGCACCGCCACTACCCAGGCTTCGGTCTGCAGCAAGCCGTCGCCATCCTGCAAACGTATTTTGTCGGCGAATTCCAAAGGCAGCCGGCAGGCAAACAGTGCTTCGCGGGGCGTGCCGAATTCAACCACCGTCGCCTCCGATTCCGTGTGTCCGCCCGCCTTACGGCTAACGGTCACCGGAATGCGCACCGGGGCGGCCTCAGGAAAGAATCTGGCCAGCCTGCCGACAGCGGACTCCTCCTGCACCTGCCAGCCGCTTGCTCTCTTCTCTGTCACCGCTTCCTCGGAGAATGCTTGGCCAGATACCACGGCCGGACCAAGCTGCACCTGGACCTGTGCAACCCAGCAGCCAAAGCACAAGCTTAAATTTATGCATCCAAGTTGTTGATTCTATGTATTTGCAACCGGGCGGTATCGGACGCTCCTGCCCCCGTGTCTCAAGTTGAAACGAGTGTCTGAGACTTCAGCAACTCTGCTGCCCCTGGCGGCTGCCGCTGTCTCGACACGCCTGGCCGAAGCAGCATCTAAATTGCAGAGCGAAAGCTATGAGGAACCACTTGAAGCTTTCCATCTTTCCAACGCTGGCAGGCCTGTTTCTGCTGCTCGGCTGCGGGGCCGGCCACCCCACGCTGACCAGCGTTTCGGTGACCCCCTCAACCGCGACAGCACAGATAACGACCCAGGGGGGAGTAGGGTATACGGCCACCGGCACCTTCAGCGACCATTCCAGCCGCACACTGACTCAGGCGGACGGGCTTACCTGGGCCACTTCTAACGGCCTGGTCGCCGGCATCAGCGACTCCGGCACCGCCACCTGCGTAAGAGCTGGCGTGGTCTCGGTTACGGCTACCGCGCCAACCAATTTGACCATTACCGTGACCAACACCGTGACCAACACTTCTCCCAAGGTCAGCGGCACGGCCTCATTGACGTGCATGTAAGTGATCAGAGGCTTTCTCCTGTTCTCGCGCGCGAGATCCTTCACGGCTGCAACCGTTCAGGATGACTCCCTGTCAAACTTTGGTGCCGATAGCAAGTATCCTGCTGAAATTCAAATATCCAGTCCAACTCTGCAAGCGGCCTTAGTTCAAGTCCTGTGGCCCGCGCCAGAATCTCCAGTGTTTTACCTCATTTGCACTCTTCTGGTGGAACACAGCGAATTATGATGAATGTGAAGGCGCTTTATCGTCAATCATCCGCAATGTTGAACCGCTGAGTGATCGAGCGGTCATTTTGGGTGAGAAGTACTGAACGAAAACTTACTCGTGAGGAGTTGGCCCTCAGCGTCGTTCACTGGCTCCAATTCGATACCGGCTGGTTTCTGAAGCTCCCTCACCCAAGCGTTCCGCACCAGGAAGTAATACGTCCGTCCCGCTTCCGCTTTGAAATCCACTGCCGCTGCGGTGTGCCCTGTGTTGAAACCCACGAATGATTGCCAACTGGAACACAGATCGTGCTCTCCCGGATCGACAGAGACATAGAAGTAAGAATTAGATTTCGTTGCGCCGACCCAGGTGCCATCAATGCCAATGCGCGTGGTCGGCCTCGGCCTTGACTGAAATTGCGTGTCATCTTGGAGGAAGTACACCAGTGCCTTGCCGTTCTCAGGCTGGACAGGTAAATGGTGTTTTTCGGTTTTTACCTCAAAATGAACCGCTGCCGGACCGCAACCCCCAGCGGGCACGCGGTCTGACATGGGACCATGCGTTTGGGCGCCTGGCTGTGCGACAGCAAGCCACACCGGCAAAATCACCGAGCAAATGATGGCGCAATAGAGCCGACCGTGCATTTCTCCAACTCGCCGAAATTAAAGCACGCCAGCATTCTATGCCCATTTGCAGCGATGCTCCACAGTGACGAGTGAGAACAGACTTTAGCGGTACTTTATAAATCCCCTTGCCCCGCCGCGGCGGAGTAGACCGGCAAAAATCTCTTGCCGACTTGGCTCGCCGCTTTGGCCATTCGCGGTGGCGTTCCGGGTGGGACGGGCTACGAAGGGAAGAACTTTGTTTTCAATCAGTTCGCCTATTACGACTGTGCCCATTGCGTCATTACCGAAGCTATTTGGCCGCCTCCTCCCGCCACTCTAGACTGTCATCCGGAGGAGCGACTATGGGAAAACGACTGCTGACCACGGTGCTTGCGCTCCTTCTGGTGTCCGCCTCGGCAGCGGCTCACGTCCGGCCCAGGAAGCGTTCCCACAAGGCCAAGGCTGTAGCTACCAGGCAGGTGGCACAGGACACGGTGCGGACTCCTCCGCAACCGCCGTCCAAACCGATCGCTTCCCTGCCGGTGTTGCTCGTCATTCTTGCGGGAGTGGTGGCAACCGCGTTCGTGTCGTTCGCAAAGGCCTTGTCCCCGGCAAGGGAGGCCGGCGAAAAGGCGGAGATACAGGCGCATGCCGGCCCGCACACCCGCTCTGTAAGGTCAATTGGAGTAGCCACCGCTGGACTCGCCGTTGCCCAGAGCTTCCAGGTTAACGCTCAGCAGTTCGGCAAGGCGAGGCTGGTAAGCCTTCCTTAAATATCCAGACCCAGCTGCAGGCGCGCGGCTTCGGTCATGCGCTGGGGCGTCCAGGGCGGGTCAAAGACCACTTCCACGTTCACTTCTTTTACTTCCGGCAGCTTGGAAAGGCGATTCTCCACGTCGGCCTTAAGAATGTTCCCCATGCCGCAACCGGGCGCGGTCATGGTCATCTTGATGTCGAGTTTTTTTCCACCCTGCTCCACATCGCCAACTTTGCATTCGTAGACCAGGCCCAAATCCACGATGTTGACCGGAATCTCCGGGTCGTACACCGTCTTCAGTTCTTCCCAGGCCAGCTCTTCGCTGAACTTGCCGCTGGCCACAGCCGCGCTTTCCGTCGTGGTGTGCTCGATGCCCAGCGCGTCCGCATCCTTGGCGTCAATGCGGTACATGTAGCCGTACTCGGTCATGATGGTGTAGGCGTTGACCAGCGACTGCATAACCTTGGCCACCGTGCCTTCGGGAATCTGCCCGCGGATGCCGCTGGGAATTTCGGTGACTTCAACCGGGCGGCTGAGTCGTATTGGCTGATAGGTGCTGCTCATAACTACTCCGTGGAAATCGTTTCCTGCTTGCCTTCCAGCGCGGCGTGCAGGGTGTGCCAGGCCAGGGTGGCGCACTTCACCCGCACGGGAAATTCGGAGACGCCGGAAAAAACCGCCAGCTTGCCCAGCTCCTCCTGGCCGCCATTGTGCCCGGCGCCGGTCACCAGCTGGTGGAACCGCTCAAAAATCTTCTCCGCCTCGGCCAAGGACTTGCCTTTCACGCTTTGCGTCATCATCGAAGCCGAGGCCTTAGAGATGGCGCACCCGGAGCCCTGAAAGCTCACGTCCTGAATCTTCTCGCCGTCCATTTTCAAGTAGACGGTAAAGTGATCTCCGCACAGCGGGTTGTAGCCTTCCGCCTTGTGATTGGCGTCGCCCAGCTCGCGATAGTTGCGCGGCTGCTTGCTGTGCTCCAGGATGACCTCCTGGTAGAGATCGCGCAGGTCAGCCATCAGGCAAAGACCTCCCGCACCCGGTTCAGGCCGCGCACCAGCGCGTCCACATCCTCGCGTGTGTTGTAAATGCCGAAGGAAGCCCGCGCCGTGGCCGGCACGCCAAAGCGCTGCATCACCGGCTGAGCGCAGTGGTGGCCGGTGCGGATGGCGATGCCCTCCTGATCGAGAATGGTGCCGATATCGTGCGGGTGGATGGGTTCGAGCACGAAGGAAAGCACGCCCGTCTTCTCCCGCGCCGTGCCGATCAGGCGTACGCCAGGCACGGAGGACACCTGCTCGGTGGCATAGGCCAGCAAGTCCTGCTCATGCGCGGTGACGTTCTCGATGCCCAGCCGGTTCACGTACTCCAGCGCCGCGCCCAGGCCGATGGCGCCGGCCATGTGCGGCGTGCCCGCCTCGAATTTGTGCGGCAGCTTGTTGTAGAGAGTCTTTTCGAAAGTCACCGAGCTGATCATGTCGCCTCCGCCCTGGTAAGGCGGCATGGCGTCCAGCAGACTGGCCTTGCCGTAGAGCACGCCAATGCCGGTGGGCCCGTAAATCTTGTGTCCGGAGAAGGCGTAGAAGTCGGCGTCCAGCTGGCGCACGTCCACTTTGAGGCGCGGCGCCGCTTGCGCGCCGTCCACCAGCACGGGAACGCCCTGCTGGTGCGCCAGTTCGATGATCCGCCGCAGTGGAT
>DATEJK010000144.1:0-15948 GCA_035278025.1 Terriglobales bacterium
CTCCTTGGCAGTGCGCGTCGCGTACAGGTGCTTATCAACATAAAAGCGGATTACCTTGGGCTCCCACTCCACCGCGAACACGTGATACTGCTCGGCGAAGCGGATGCCTGGCAGGGTGAACGGGGCGCCAATGCCTTTATTACCTGAGTAGCCGGGGCCGTGAATGGTGCCGTGTACGGTTGAGGGTTCCCTGCCGATATTTTCCATAATGTCGATTTCCCCGCAGCTTGGCCAGCCCACCTGGTCTATATCGTTGCCCAGCATCCAAAAAGCCGGCCATATGCCTTGCCCGTAGGGAATTCGAATGCGGGCTTCGAATCGGCCATAGGCTTGGGCAAACTTACCCTGTGTCTTGATGCGGGCAGACGTGAACGGCCGGTTCACGCCATCCTTCCCCATATAGTCTTCCCGGCGGGCCGTGATTACCAGGTGGCCGTGTTCCACATCTATATTCTTGGTCCGGCCCGTGTAGTACTCCAATTCCTGGTTTCCCCAGCCGTTTCCTCCCGTCTCAATGCTCCACTTGCTGGCGTCAGGAAGAGAACCGTCTGCTCCGTTGAATTCATCGCTCCAGGCGAGCGCCCACGCAGATTTGCCGCCTGATGTGGATGTGGTGGAAGTTGTGGATTGACCGTATCCAGTTACAGTAAGGACCAACGTGAGCAGGATGACTCCGGCAGAAATGGGCTGTTTCATAGGAATGCAATGCTGGCAGCTCGAATCGGGCCTTACCGCTTTGAACCAGGCCGTCACTCCTTTGTATAGCAGCCACCGTGACGCAACAAGCTCCAGATTGCAACCGGCTCCGCTATTGACATCGCAATTACACTGTCCCACGTCAGAACATGCCCGTCTGGGACAGCATCTTTGTTGGCAGTGGGATCAACTCGCTGGTGGGCGCCGCTTTGCTCGCGAGGGCGGGATGGAAAGTGTGCGTGCTGGAGCGAAATTCCTGGCTGGGAGGCGCCATCCGCACCGCCGAAATAACCGAGCCCGGGTTCGTTCACGATGTGTTCTCTGCCTGGCATCCTCTGTTTGCAGGTTCGGAAGCGTTCCGCCTGCTGAAAAACGACCTGGCAGCACGCGGACTGGAATACCTCAACACTGACTATCCCACGGCGGCCCTGCTGCCGGACGGCAATGCGGCTTTTCTTTCCACCTCGCAGGCGGCCAACGTGCAGGAATTCGAGCGCCTGGCGCAGGGGGACGGCGGCGCATGGTCACAGAACGTGGATGAGTTTCTGAAAAACGCGGAACTCGCCTTCGGGCTGTTGGGCACCGAGCTTTGGTCCGCTTCCGGGTTGCGGCTGGCCGCCAAGTCCCTCCGCCGCCTGCGCACCCGAGGGGCGCTGGAGTTTTCCGCCGAATTGCTGGGCACCAGCCGTGACTGGCTTACCTCCGCCTTTCGCTCTACCGCCATTCATGGACTCCTCGCTCCCTGGGTCCTGCACATGGGATTAGGCCCGGAAGGCGCCGGTTCTGGCCTCATGAACAAGCTCATCGCCGTGGCCCTGCAGCTGGGAGGCATGCCCGTGCCGCGCGGTGGCGGGGCCCGCCTGGCGGACGCTCTCGTCCGCCTGATCCAGGATGCCGGCGGCCAATTGCAGACTGGAGCCCATGTGGAGCGGGTAGAAGTCAGGAATCGGCGGGCGGTGGGCGTGCGCTGCCAGGGCAAACTGATGGAGTCGCGCAAAGCGGTGGTCTGCAGCGTCACGCCTCAGCAACTTTATACTCAGTTGCTGGAGCGCAGCGTTCTCCCGGACTGGGCTGTCTCGCGAGCCCGGCGTTTTCGCTACGGCCGCGCCGATATGCAGATCCATCTTTCCCTGTCGGAGCCCCCGCGGTGGCCGGGCAACGATGAGCGGTTTCTGCGTACCGCAATTGTTCACGTTAATGACGGCCTGGACGGTGTTTCGCGAGCCGTCAATGAGGCCGAGCGCGGTCTTATCCCCGCTGATCCCACCGTGGTGGCGGGCCAGCCTATGGCCGTGGATTCGTCGCGCGCTCCCCAGGGCCGCTGGATTTTATGGCTGCAGTTGCAGGAATTGCCCAGCCACCCCAAGGGTGATGCCGCCGGGAAACTGCAGACTCCTGACGCCACCTGGACCGAATCCTTGCGCGAGCGCTATGCCGATCGGGTAATAGCCAAGCTGGCGCGGCAAATTCCTAACCTGGAAAGCACCATACGTAAACGAGTCGTGCTCTCGCCCGCCGATCTGGAATCGGCCAACATCAACCTTGTTGGCGGCGATCCCTACAGCGGTTCCTGCGCGCCCGACCAGTTTTTCCTGTTTCGTCCGTTCGCGGGAGTGGCCAATCATCGCACCCCTATCGCCGGCTTGTACCACATTGGCGCGTCCACCCATCCCGGCCCCGGACTGCACGGCACCTCAGGTCTATTGGTAGCCAAACACCTTTTGGGGAGGAGTTTTCCCAAGCTGGCCGCGAGCTAAAGCTATTCCGGAAGGTCGGGGTGTCGGGTGGCCAGGCGGTAGCGGCCAGAATGAAACACCAGCGGCTCGCCGTCTGTGTACTTGTACTCTTCCACTTCGCCCAGGAAGATCACATGGTCGCCGCCATCATACTGGCGCACATTGCGGCAAACGAAGTGGGCGTTCACCCCCGTGAGCAGGGGCACTCCACCCGGGCCTTCGACGCACTCAACTCCAGCAAATTTATCGGGCAGCGGGGTGGAAAACTGCCGCGACAGGTGGTGTTGGTTGGCCGCCAAAACATTGATGGCGACGTGTGTGGCATGGCTGAAATCGGCAAAGCTGGGCGCTTGCCGCGACAGGCTCCAGAGCAGCAGGGGCGGATCCAGCGATACCGAGGAAAACGAGTTGACGGTCACGCCCACTTTGCGTCCGTCGGAGGTGCGCGTGGTCACTACCGTTACTCCAGTGGCAAACTGCCCAAGGGCGCGGCGAAAATCGCGGCGGTCCATCCGGTCGGCTACCGCTTTGGCCTCCTGGCGCACGAACTTGTCCGCCTCCACCGCGTCCATAAACCAGGGGAATAGGGTCCGGGGATCATCGAAGCCATTCACCAGGGCCGAGCCCACGGTCTTAATCTTGCCCGCGCAATCCAGCAACTTCAGCACGTGTCCCGGCGGTTTCAGCAGCAGATTGGTCCACTCCACTACCCACTGCGCGTAACCCGTCCAGTACCGTTCAAATGTTTGCCGCATCCACTCTGTATCGGCGGGCCTTTCACCCCGTTCCAGAATGCTTTCCAGATAAATCTCGGCGCAGCGCGCCGCGTTGTTGGACCCCTGGCCGGTGATGGGATCGTTGAGCACCACGGCGTCCGCCATGCCCAGCACGGTGCGGCCCGAAGGCAGGACGCCTACCGGCCTGCGCACGACCGGCGTAACCCGCCCCGTCAGGATGCCGCGTTCGTCGCTAAGTTCAATCTCGGCGCAACGCTCTGCCTCCCACGGCATAAAGTTCTGCAGGATCCACTGGCTGCGCGCCAGGTGCTCGGCGGGCGTCTTCACGTCCGCCCAGCAATCCATCGGCCCGCCCGGCACTCCTTCGAATACCATGATTTCGCAGGCGCCGGAGGTGGTGAGCGCGGGAAATACGAAATACTCGCCCACGTTCGGAATCAGATTGAAACACACCGCGGGAGAGGGGCGGCGCGGCCGCATGTTGCGCACATAGGTCAGGGCCAGGACGCGCTGCGGTTCGGAATAAGGCGAGCGCAGCGGATCACGCTCGAATATGCCGCCCAGGGAACCCTTGCCGCTGGCCACAATCACCAGGTCGTGGCTGCGGGTGCAGCTTTCGAGTTCCTCCACGCCCACCGCGCAAATCCGTAAGTTTCCCCCGCATTTTTCAAAATCCGCCATCCAGCGGGGAATTTTTACGCGCTGGTCCACTGATTGCGCGTAATCATCGAGCCGGGCCGCCCAGTCCAGACTCTTGCCTCCCACCCCGTCGGGGACAGCGAAGGCGATGCCCTCCACCTTGGGGCACTCTTCTTCCCAGTAGTTCAGTTTGAGGGTGCGTTCAATCTGCAGCGCCGAATCAAACATGCACTGGCTGGACATCACGTACCCGTCTTGGATCTCCTGGGCTGAACGATCCGAGTAGAGCGTCACCTCGTAACCGCCGCCCAGCAGGCCCAGGGCAAGCTGAAGGCCCGACTGCCCGGCTCCGACAATGGCGATGCGCTTCATGGCAGGAGAACAAGCTTATTCCATGAGCTTGGGGATAGCTGGCGCCGCCATCTCCGGACCCATGGCGGAATAACCGCCGTCCACCGCCAGGTCGGTGCCGGTGATGAACGAAGCATGACTGGAGCAGAGAAACAACACTGCCTGCGCCACTTCTTCCGGCTCACCTATCCGACCCAGCAGGTGGAAGGCGCCGCCCACGCGGTTGGTCTTGGCTTTGTCGCCATGGGTAAGATCATCCATGAGGCGGCACCAGGTCCAACCGGGAGAGACCGAATTGACCCGAATCTTGTCTGCCGCCAGATCCATGGCTTCGTTACGCGTGAGCTGCACAATCGCGGCCTTGGTCACCGGGTAAAGCCAGCGGCCGGTTTGCGCCACCTTGGCGCTGATGCTGCCAAAGTTCACTACCGCCCCGCCGCCTCGCTTCACCATGTGCGGGCGCGCCGCCTTCAGCATCATCACCCCACCCACCACGTTCACGTTGTAGCTGTCCAGCCAATCTTTGCGGGTGGAATTCAGGGCATCGTCTATATAAACGCATGCCAGGTTGACCAGAAAATCCACGCCGCCGAAGGTGGAGACCGCGCGTTCAACGCAGGCTGCAATCTGCGCGTCGTCGCCCAGATCGGTTTTCACGAACAGCACATCCTTGCCCGCTTGTCTGGCGACTCCCTTCCCGCCCTCCTCGTTCACGTCGGCGATTACCACCTTGGCGCCCTCACGCTGGAAGGCGCTCACCACCGCGGCCCCGATCAGGGTGGCGCCGCCGGTAACTATGCTTACTTTGCCTTTGATTCCCTCCATACACTCTCCCCGCCGTCGGTTTTGGGAAGGCAAACCTATCACGACGCTCACGCCGCGAACAAGTACGCCCAAATCAGTCTGCCGCGGCCGCTTGCTTTTGCCGGGCGCCCACCATTGGGGTTATAGTAGGCACCCTGTTTTTGAGGGTTCCGCAAGACCACTTGCATCCCAAGGCCTCAGGAGCGAACACATGCGCAAAATCGTGATCGTCGGCGGCGGTCAATCCGGACTGCAGTTGGCCCTCGGCCTCCTGCAGCACAAATATGAAGTCACCCTGATATCCAACCGCACCCCGGAGCAGGTTTTTCAGGGCCGTGTCTCCTCCAGCCAATTCATGTTTCATGATTCGCTGCAGAACGAGCGCGAACTTGGCATCAACTTCTGGGAAAAGGAATGCCCCATTACCGAGGGCATAGCCTTTACCATTCCCGGCCCCAACCGCACCAAGGCGCTTTTCTGGGAATCGAAACTGGATCACTACGGCCAGTCGGTTGATCAGCGGGTCAAGTTTTCCGGATGGATGAAGGAATTCGTCAAGCGCGGCGGAAATCTCAAGATTCAGGAGGCTGGCCCCAACGATGTGGATGAGTTCAGCAAAAAGAGCGACCTGGTGATTGTGGCAGCGGGTAAAGGCGACATCAACCGCATGTTCGAGCGTGACGCGGAAAAATCTCCCTTCGACCAGCCTATGCGTGCCCTTGCGCTCACCTATGTGAAGGGCATGGTCCCACGGCAGCCGTTTACCGCTGTTTCCTTCAATCTGCTCCCCGGGGTTGGCGAGTACTTTGTGTTCCCCGCACTCACCACCACCGGGGCCTGCGAGATCATGGTGTTCGAAGGCGTGCCGGGCGGACCTATGGATTGCTGGGCGGATGTGAAGACGCCGGAGCAGCACTTGGCCAAGAGCAAATGGATTCTGAACACGATGATGCCTCTGGAGGGGGATCGCTGCCGTGAGGTTGAACTCACCGATGACAACGGCATTCTCGCCGGCCGCTTTGCGCCCACCGTGCGTAAGCCCATCTGCAAGCTGCCTTCCGGCAACCTGGCGCTGGGAATGGCTGACGTCGTCTGCACCAACGATCCCATCACCGGACAAGGCTCTAACACCGCCAGCAAAGGAGCCGCCATTTACCTGCAGCGCATTCTCGACCGCGGCAACAAGCCCTTTGATGCCGCCTGGATGCAACAGACTTTCGACCAATTCTGGGATTATGCCCAGTGGGTCACCCGCTGGACCAATTCCCTCCTGGTGCCGCCCGCGCCGCAGATACTGCAACTGATGGGTGCCGCCAGCCAGATTCCCCGCTTAGCCTCCAAGATCAGCAACGGCTTCAATAATCCGCCCGACTACACGCCCTGGTGGTTCGATGCCAAGGAAGCGGAGAAATTGATCAACGGCATGGCCGCAGGGGCGGCCTGAGGCGCGGCAGACTCTACTAAACCAACTTGGCATGGGTGTTGTGATTTTCATCGCCGCGACCGTCCCGCCTGCACGTGTCTGAATTTTCGCCGAAGCTCTTGACAATGCTCCTGCTCCGTTGTTGAATAGGCCGCTTTCTTTCCAACCGGTCTCCACAATTGTGTAACGGCGGCCGGAGTTGTCGCGGGCCCCGCAAGAACATTCATCCGGCTGGCTGCTTTTTACGTAATTATTTCATTCGACAACACTCAGTATTCACGCGGGGTGGTGCTGAGTTGCGCTTCACTTTACAAGTGTTAGCGGCAGCGGTCTTCTCAGAAAGCCGCGCGGTTGCTTTTCAATGACAACTTGGGAACGTGCTGCGGACCGAACGCTGATCGTCTAGGGGGAGAAATGCGCCGAACTTCGCTTCGCCTGCTGGGTGTCGCTCTTGCACTTGTTCTATTTTCCGCGTTGCTGGCAGGTCAAGAACTGGCCACTCTGAGGGTCACTGTACAGGACCAGACAGGGGCCGTGATTCCCGGGGCTACGGTCAGTGTGAAGAACACCCAAACCGGGGTGCTGCGCAGCGACATCACCGAATCGCACGGGCTCTCCGTCATCCCTGGACTTGCCCCCGGCAGCTACCAGTTGACTGCGGAGATCAAAGGATTTACCCCGCGCAAAATGCCGGTCACCCTTTCCGTCGGCCAGACCGCCTCCTTAACCGTCACCCTGGGCATCACCGTGAAACAGGAAGTGGAGGTGCAGGAAACAGCACAGGGAATTGACACCGAGCAGTCGGAAGTCAGCCAGGTTATTGACACCCCCAAAATCAACGACCTGCCTATTTCGGGCCGTGACTTCATTGATTTTGTCCTGCTCACGCCCAGTGTGGATGTGGGCCGCAGCACCGCGGTAGGCTCGCAGTCGCCCTTCACCGAGACGGTGCTCAAACTCAGTTTTGGCGGTATCCGCGAAAGCCACAGCTCGTTCTTTGCCCTCGATGGCATTGATTACACCACCAGCATCTCCGGCGTGCAGCGGGTCAGCCCCTCCCAGGATTGGGTGCAGGAATTTCGCGTGGTGGACAGCCCTTATACCGCCGACAACGGCCGCAATCTGGGCTCGGTCGTCAATACGGTCACAAAATCCGGTACCAACAGCATTCACGGCGCCGCCTATGAGTATTTCCGCAACAACGACCTGAACGCCAAGAACCTGCTCTCCGCTCCCGGCTTTAACACTCTGCGTTCCAACCTCTTCGGAGCCGAAGTGGGTGGGCCCATCCGCAAGGACAAGAATTTCTATTTCCTGGGATTTGAAGGCCAGCGCCGGGGCGAATCGCCCCTGTATTCCTCCTTCATTCTTCACTGCCTCGATACCCCGAATTGCCTCGGGCCCGGCACTCCCAGCATCAACCAGGTAAAAGAAATGCTCGGTCTCAAGCCGGAGAATCTGGGCTCAATCCTTCAGGTTGATAACTACGATAAGTTCATCGCCAAAACCAACAACACGCTGAGCGCAAACACATTTCTCAACATTACCTACTTGTTTAACGACTCGCGCAAGCAGAATGTGCGGGGTGCGGCGCCCGGCGAAGGCCTGCCTTCCTCCTACCGCGATAACCCGGTTCGCGATCAAACCCTGTACAGCAACTTGATTCACGTTTTCAACCACGATCTGACTTCGGAAACCCTTATGCAGTACAACAAGCGCACCTTCAATCTGCAACCCAAGGGCCTGGGGTTCGAGCCCGCGCTGGGGATTCCCGACCTCATGTCGTCGGGAGGATTTGTGGGCAGCGTCCGCTTTTATCGTGAACAGCACTTCCAGACCGCGGAAAACCTCACCTATACCCGCGGCAAACACACTTTCAAATTCGGTGGCAGCTTCCAGCCGGTGTGGACTAGCACCCAGGTGACTCTGTTCAGCCCCGGCTTCGCCATCTTCGCTCCCCAGAGCTTCTTCGGGGTGGGACCTTTCCAGGGTCTTCCGCCCGGCTCTCCGGTGGCCTTCCTTTTCCTGGAACCGCGTTCGCTTTTCGGGCAGCAGATTCCCAACCGCGACCCCAATTTCCAGAACGGCCTCTACGCCGGGCCCAGCCAGCAGACCTTCAACGACGCCACTTCTCTCAACTACCTGCACTCCATGTACTCCGTCTATGCCCAGGACCAGTGGAAAGCCCGTCCTGACTTGAGCTTCAACTTTGGCCTGCGCTACGACGTGGACAAGATGCCTTCGGCCAGCGATGTAAAAATACAGGGTGCCTTCCATCCCACTAACTATGGCAATGTCCAGCCACGGGTCGGCTTTGCCTATTCCTTCAGCGGAGGCAAAGGGGTGGTGCGCGGCGGCGCGGGCTTGTTCACCGGCCCCTTTGTGTACAGCGACATCATGGTAAGTTGGATTGGCGCGTCAGAATTCAGCTACATGAACCAGCCCCTGCTGCCCGAATTCGCCAATCCCACCCAGAACCTGATTGGCTTTGGCGCTTCGGGAGCGGTAGGCGCCTGTTCCACCAGTGTTGTCCCTGGGCTCTGCCTTCCCGACCCCGTTTTCCTGCGCCAGTCGTTTATGAACTTCGTGCAAACCGGGGCCTATCCCGCTCCCGGCAACCTGGTGCAGGTGCCGCTGGGTTACGCCAAGCGCAAGTTCCCGCAGCCCCTATCGGAGCAGGCCAGCCTGGAAGTGGAACGCCAGATCGGTAGGGACTGGTACGCCTCCGTCGGCTACCAGTGGATGCACGCCGACCGCTTGCCGGTATACTCCAGCATTAACGGTCTGCCGCTGCCGGGTTGCGATCCCCTGGTAGCTTCCGGCTGCAAACAAGACTTCCGGCCGTCCGACCCCAATTTTGGCTTTGTGCTCTACGTCAAGCCCATCGGCTTTTCCATTTACAATGCCGGCACCGCCACCTTGCGCAAAACTTTTTCCAACCACTTCAATGTTCTCGCTAACTACACCTATTCCAAGTCTATTGACATCTCCACCACCGTTAACCTGCCGAATACGCCCGAAAACTACCTGTTCCCACAATACGACCGCGCGGTGGGCGACAATGACATTCGCAACCGCTTTACCCTGGCCCTGTTGACGGACACCCCCGCCCAGTGGCCGCGCCTGGTGCGCGATTTCAAGTTCTCCCTGCTGAACAACCTGCAGAGCGCCCGATACTTCACCATCAACACCGGCTTTGACACCAATGGCGACATCTTTCCCTTTCCCGACCGGGCGGGCGTGAGCGCGCGCAATGCCTACAGGGGCGATCCCTACTACGACACCGATTTCCGCGTGCAGCGAGTGATCCCGATTTCAGAGCGAGTGAAGACGGAGGCCAGCCTGGAAATCTTCAACCTGTTCAACCGGCCCAACGTGCTGGATGTGGACCATGTCTATGGCGCGCCCGATTTCATTGGTCCGGTGCCTCAGGCCTTCGGCGACCACATCTCCAGCCCGGCGAATCCCAGCTTTGGCTCGCCCAAGTTCGTTTCGCCGGCCAGGGAGTTGCAACTGGCCCTGCGCTTCACCTTCTAGAACAGGCGGGTGATATTCTGGGCGCCGGTCCCCTGGCAGCGTTGAGGTGCTGCAAACCGTGGTGAAACCTTACACCGCAGTGGGTCTTATCCCTTCCGTACGGGGAATCCGCCGCCGCAAGGACATCAAGATCAACCTGGAACACCTGAAGCACCTGGTCAAGGCGGCTAGCTGGCTCTCCGCCCTCGACCTGCCCGTCCGCCTGATTGCCTTCCCCGAGGGCGCTCTTCAGGCCTTCAACGACGAAGTCCTTGACCTCGACCACGTGAAATTCGCCCGCGAATGCGCCATTGACATTCCCGGCGAGGAGACCGAGGAACTGGGAAAGCTCGCCCGCGAGTATGACGCCTTCATCATGGCCCAGGCCAAGGCTCGCCATCCCGATCTCAAGGACCGCTACTTCAACGTCGGCTTCATCCTCGATCCTAAGGGCAAGGTGATCCTGCAGCACTACAAGGTTTCACCCCTGTTCCCGGTAGAGCACTCGGTCTGCCCCCATGATGTCTACGACTGGTGGGTTGAAAAATACGGCCGCACCCTGGACGCGTTCTGACCGGTAGCGGATACCGCCATCGGCCGCCTGGGTATCATGATGGCCAACGAAGGTTCCTATCCCGAGAATGCCCGCGCCCTGGCGCTCAACGGCGCCGAGGTGGTGTATCGCGCCTCCTACCCCCATCCCGCAACCGGCAACGAGATATTTGAAATCCAGAGCCGCGCCCGCGCCCTCGACAATAACCTTTATATTGTCGCCCCTAACTTGGGCACCTACTACCTGTTTCCCGAAGAGACCACCCCCATTGATACATTCGGCGGGCGCTCCTTCATCATCAATTACAAGGGACAGATCGTGGGACGGCAGGAGTACGGGGCGGGCTCAACTTACGTTGCCGGGGTGGTGGACATTGAGGCCTTGCGCGATCACCGCGCGCGTGCTCAGTGGGATAACTGGCTCAAAGACCTGCGCACCGAACTTTACCAGATTCTTTATGAACAGCCCATTTATCCCAAGAACCTGTACCTGAAGCGCGCCCCCATGCAGCACAAGGAGTATCGCGAAAAGATCATCAAACGCCAGATTCGATTGCTGCACGATCGCGGCATCTGGAAGAAACCAGGGCGCTAGGCAAGAGCCACCGTCCCCGGATCATCTTATGATTACCTACGTGCACGCAAACAGAGAGTACTATCGTGCTGTTTTCAAATCTGGCTGGCTGGCATACTCTTTTCCGAGTCGCCACCGTTCACGTTTCAGGAGACTCTTTGCTGAGTCCGGCCCCGAGAGAATCCACGCCAAGACAGAGCGAGGACTTGCCCGATGGACGTAGCTGCATGCAACCCCGCTGAAGTCAGTGCCGGCCCAGTTCAGGCGCCGGCCACGCTGGACGAATTTGACGTACCTGTAAATCTGCTCGAAGAGCTGGCTTTGAAGATTCTCTTCATGGCTGGCCAAATGTCCGTTCTTGATATTGCGGAGCGCATGCGGGTGTGCTTCCCCGTGGCCAATGAGCTGTTTCAGCGCCTTCGCAAGGAGCAGCTGTGCGACGCCACCGGAATGCTGGGAAATGTGTATCGCATCGCGATCAGCTCTTCCGGACGGGCCCGGGCTATGGATTTACTCGCCTTAAACCAGTACACCGGACCTGCTCCCGTATCCCTCGACAGTTACATACGGCAAACCCGAGCCCAGGGAGTTCACAACTTTGAGGTCCACCCCCAGGACCTCACGCGGGCTTTTGCCAAGCTGGTACTTGACGACAAGACGCTCTATCAGCTCGGAACTGCTATCAATTCTGGCAATTCGATTTTTCTGTATGGCCCCACAGGCACCGGGAAAACCACCATTGCCGCCACTCTCTCTCAGGTGTTTGCCGAACAATCGGTCTGGATGCCCTTCGCGGTTGAGGTGGATGGACAGATTATCACTGTATACGACCCCGTCATCCACCGGAAGGTGCGGGATGATCGCCGTAACCTCGATGAGCGCTGGGTCCTCTGTGAACGTCCGGCGGTTCAGGTGGGCGGTGAACTGACCATTGACATGCTGGACCTTCAGTTCAACCCCGTGACCAAGTTCTATGCCGGCCCGGTCCAGATGAAGGCCAACTGCGGCATCCTCATCGTTGACGATTTCGGTCGGCAACGCTTGCGCCCCGAAGAGCTTCTCAACCGTTGGGTCGTCCCCCTCGATCGTAGAATTGACTTTCTCACCTTGTCCGGCGGCAAGAAAATCGAAATTCCCTTCGAGTTAGTGGTCGTTTTCGCCACCAACATAAACCCGGATACTCTGGCCGATGAAGCCTTCCTGCGCCGGCTGCAGACCAAAATCAGGATTGATGCCGTTTCCGAGGAGCAATTTCACGAAATCTTCCGTCGCGTCTGCGGCGGGCTGGGACTGCAATATGAGCCTGAAATTGTCGCCCAGCTTATAGACGTCATCCGCACCCGCTTGAAGCAGCCTCTGCGGGCTTGCTACCCCCGGGACATTGTCAACCAGGTCTGCTGGGCGGCCAAATACGAGGGAAGATCGCCCCAACTCGAGCCCGCGGCTCTCCTGCGTGCCGTTGAGGGCTACTTCTTGCCCGCCGCGCCAGACCGCGTAAATTGAGAATGCCCCGGCCTCGTCCGCTCCCGTCAGCCCCGTGCTTATAAAGCGCGCGGTGTGCAGTTCGTGCCCTTGATGCAGCCTTGCACGGTTCCTACTGGGGAATTTGTAGCCGCATCAATAATGAAAATCTCTTGCAGATTCACATCCTGCGCCGCGTAATGCCACCCATACCAGCTCACGTTTTGCCCTGAAATCATTCCCGAAACCCACATCGTGGAGCCGATGGCGGTTCCCGACAATGTGAAGTTGCCATCTTTCGTGTCGCTGCCGCTGATGGTGACGTGATAGCTGCTGTCCTGAGCCAGTTGCAGGGTCAGGCTTGGGTCGGCGGTGCCGCAGGGATTAAAGCTGCACGTGTTTGAATATTTTCCAGCCAGGCTGAGGGCCTGTGTTGCGATGAATGTAACCTTGCTTCCATTGCATGCCGGATCATTGTACGTGCCGCTCAGAACGCCGGCTTCCGGCCCCGTCCCCATGGTGGCGGTTCCGGTGATCTGCCCGCCTGTCTCTTGCACCGTAAACTTCACCGTACCGGAGCCGTTGTCTACCGTCCCCGTCAGGGAATAAGGCCCCGGCACGCAATTTTGAGACCTCCATGTCGCATTAGTGTAGCTTCTGCTGCTGTCGTTGAACTTGGCGTTGATAACCGCCACCTGATTGGCGCTGATCGTTGAGCCGGTTTGCTGAGCATTGAATTCAATAAAATTCCCTTCCGAAGCCGTCAGGTGCCACGGCCCCGTCAATTGCAGTTGCTGAGGAGATGGCTGGTTTGTCTGACTGCTGCCCCCGCCCCCGCAACCTGCCAGCAAAGAACCGAGCAAAACAACCACTACGAACGAAGTGTTGCGCTTCATAAAATGCTCCTTCCTTGCTCTGGCTCTTAGTGCGCGTCACTTGTGAATCAGGAAACTGAACGACACCAGATACTCGCCCAGCCCCGTCCCCGTTCCGCAGCCGCTGCACGAGGGAATGAATAGTTCAGCAATTCCGGAGAGCTGGTTTGTCTGCGGGTTCGTAACAGACGTGGTGGGATCCGGCTGGATCGTCCATTGATTACACTGCCCTCCCGCCGCCCCGGTGCACGTTACCTGCATGTAGGACGTCCCAGCCCAGGTGGGCGGCGCCAGGCCCAGGTTGTACACCACCCCGTTATAGGTAAAAACCAGATGCATGGGGCAGGCTAGCGTCTGGCCGGTGTACGTCATGGTGCCGAAGTTCAGGCTGTTGTTCGCAGGGTTGTTGAAGCACTGCGTGTGGAATACACCATGGACCTCCGTCGGGCCGGTAAACGGCGCCGGCCCGGTAACACCCGAGTAAGCATAGGCAAGCGTCACCACGATTCCCCGTGTTGTGGAACCCGTGGTGTCTAGCTCCCAGCTGCACGAACCCTGGATATCTGAGTTGACGACGTTATTGCCAGCTGATCTAGACGTGGTGTAGGCACCAAGCCCGTCGCTCTGGTATTGAAATGGCTGGGCCGGCGCCTGGGCGTCAGAGTCGTACAACACCGAGGTCACGTTGTAACCACAACCCGGGGTCTTCGCCATGCACGGCACGGCCATAACCAGGCACAACATCGCACTGAAAGCCAGAATGGTTCTGCGCGAGATCTTCATGGTTTATCTCCTTTTGGAATCCTCAGCTAATGAAAAAAGGCCGCCGATCCATTTTCTGGACCTGCGGCCTCCGAGTGCTTCGGTCAGCCTATTCAGTTGAACTTTTGCTTACGTGAACTTCACTTTCTCCCGGACCACATCCGCGATCACGGGCACTCCGTCCTGAATCTTCAGCTTTTCGATCTCCCCATGCCCGAGCTGTTGGCAAAAGCGGATCAACCGCGCCCACTCCTCCGAGATCAGCTGCACTACTTTCTTGCCATCCTCGTGCTTACGTTCGTAACTCATTGCACAGACTCCCCCGGAGCAACGCCATTCCTGAACCCCGTTCCAAACTGCTAGGGCGTGCAGTTCAGTTTTTGGATTTCGTAGCTGAAGGGCATCTGGTACTGGCCGCCCGCCACCGAGGTGCTCGTCCGCGACTTCTTCACCGTCTCCGCAACCCCGATTCGATACCACGTGTTGGTGCTGTCCAGCATCGGCGAAACTGTCCAGGTGCAGGCATTCACCTGCTGAATCAGCACCGCCGAGCTGTTGATCGGTGAGTTGGCAAGATTTTGCGCCGTGCCCCCATTGCAGTTCGGAACGATCGGATCGTACAGCGTGCTCGGATGGAACCAGGCGTTGCCGCCAGTCACCGTCCTGCTCAACGCGTTCAACATGAACCCGGAACAGTCTTCGAACTGCCCGTTTGTGTACAGGGCGGTATTTGCCATTTCATTGATCTGCTCCCCCTGTTGATGGATTTGTTGCCCGGTCAGGTCTATCGCGCCGTCTGCGGTATCCGCCGATGCCAGTTGCACGGAAAAGTCCAAGTTCAGGTAGCGCACTGGCGAGCTGCCCCGCAGGTTGAGAACATAATCGTTCGTCCCGTTGCACAGCTGAAACCTCACGTAAACCCCGCCTACTCCATCCTGGTATAGCGTGCCGCCATTGAACGCCGCATCGTTGGGGTTGTTGTATATGGACAGGCCGTCCCCGGAAATCCCCCCCTGGCCCGGCGTTTGCGGTGCCACGATCAACTGCAGCGGAACATCCGTGCACTGGCCCGGAGCTGTCTGCACCGCGAACAGTTCGCCCCCCTTCCCCGTACGCCCATCCGTGTTCGTCACCACGATGTCGAAGTTGCCGATCTGTGCCGTGCTCGAGACGGTGATGTTGGCCGTCAGGGTGGTGGAGTTCACGAAGGCCGTCGAGTTCACCGTGACCCCGCCGGGATTGCTGGTCCCGCTCACAAACCATTGCGCCTTGGCTCCTGCCTTGAAGCCTTTGCCGCCAACGGTGACGTTGAGATTGGTCGTCCCCTGGACGGCGGAGTTCGGAATTGCACTATTCACCGATATCTGCGCCCCGGCCGGGTTGGCCAGCAGGGCTAGTGTGACCATCAGGAACATCAGCATCACAGCAGGACGGATGGTGGCGCGCTGTACTTTCATTTTCCTCACCCCATTTGCCAGTCGAGCGGGGCCCTTTGCCCTAGTTACACGGACACGGCTAACGGTTTTCCGCCAGTCCCGTCGGAATCAGCTCCTCACTGTTACCTACCACCACGAAAGCGGACCAATAGTATGGATGCCGGTGCACGCTATCTCCATGCAGCATAGACCTTTGCGCGATGGCTAGCGACCGCGGCGCCGGCTGCTCGAACACCTGGCCATAGAAGTTGCGCATGAGCTGGGCGGTGGAACTGTCGTTCACCTGCCAGAGCGTGGCGACCACGGCCGTGGCGCCGGCGGACAAGAAGGCCCGCGTCAGCCCAACAAACTCGTCGCCCGCGGGAATTTCCGTAAAGTACCCGCCG
>DATEJK010000145.1:0-13127 GCA_035278025.1 Terriglobales bacterium
CCACGCCTGGGATTTGCTTACGAACTGACCCAGGACCACAAAACCGTTCTGCGCGGCGGCTTTGGCACTTCCCATGACCGGGAGCAAGGAAACCTGGTATTCAATACCGTTTTCCAGAATCCCATCAATGTTGTCACTCCGTCCGTGAACAACGGCAACATGCTGGACATTGCCAGTCTGCCGCAATCAGCACCCGGGGTTCTGAGCGGCATCTATGGAGCGGATCAGACCGGAAAGGTGCCAGTGGTCTACAGCTACAGCCTGGGAGTGCAGCGTGAACTGGGAGCGGACACAACGCTGGATGTGTCTTATGTGGGAACCCAGGGACGTCATCTGGTGACGGCTCGCGATCTGAACGCCGTTCCGTTCGGCACCAGCTTCACCCGTGCGGCACAGAATCCAGCTAATTTCACCGGGGGGGTGGTGCCGGCGGTAGAGCCCAACCTTCCTCCGGAGTACGCGGCGGCGGGGCTGGACTTCTCCGGGCAGTACGCGTATCCGACTAACTTCCTGGTTCCTTACAAGGGATATGGCCAGATCCAGTACTACCAATTCGACGGCACCTCCAACTACAACTCGCTGCAGGTATCGGTGCAGCGGCGCTTCACCCACGACCTGACGTTTGGCGGAGCCTACACCTGGTCGCACACTCTGACCACGGCGAACGGCGACCAGGACTTCCAATACACCCAGTTCACGCGCGCCCTGGACTATCGAACCGCAAGCTGGGACCGGACCCACGTGGTGGCCATCAATTATGTCTACAGCCTGCCAAGTCTCAGCAAGCATTTTGGCGGGCCGAAGTGGTTATCTTACGTGACGGACAACTTCCAATTGTCGGGGATAACCCAATTCATGACCGGGACTCCGGTGCCCGATTACAGCGTAAATGGAAACGACATGGCAATCTGGGTGCCGGCTAACGTTTTAACCGGTTCCGAGCAGTGGGGAGCCCTGCCGCCCGCCTGGACCGGCCTGGACAAGAACGGCAATCTTCTGCTGCCCAGGATAGGGCTGCCCTTCACCGGGTCGCGCGGCGTGTTGCGCGATGGCGGAATGCAGAACTGGGATATGTCCATTTTCAAGAACATCCCCTTGAGTAAAGACGGGCGCCGGTATCTGCAGTTGCGGGGAGAAGCCTTCAACATCTTCAACCATCCCAACCTTGATCAGAAGGACTATGCGGCGAATCTGACGCTGCCCAGTTGCTCGGCAACAGGTTGTACGCCGATGTCCATTGCGCCGGCGAATCCCACCACCTTCGGCCACTACATCTCGCAGTATTCGGGCGTGGGTGGTCCACGAGTTCTGCAACTCGCGGCCAAGTTCTACTTCTAGCGGGGATGCGCCATTGGCCCGCGGCTTGGGCCGCGGGCCCGGCCGGCCGGTGGTCTGAGACCGCCCAGGGCGGGTTTGAGTCCTTACGCTCGACAAGCCTCCACCGCCGTGCCGGAAGAGTTGGCGTGTGTTCTTAAGAAGAGAAATGGTGGTTGCCACAGGAGAGTCCATGTCTACTCGGCAGACCCGGCGGGATTTCCTGAAAGTTACCGGCAGCGGCCTGCTGGCGGTTGCCGGCACGGCAGCCCTGGCGGAACGGGTTCACGGCCCGAAGGGGGCCCGAAGCGCATCCGCCGGTGGACGGCTATCGGTCTGGGTGACTGATGATAGCCGGCGTTGTGCTTCAGCCGCCGCCGTCAACTGGGGCCCCGCCTTTCGGGCGGCAACCGGCGAGGCGGTGGTTCTGGACCCGGCGAAAAAGTTTCAAAGAATCCTGGGATTCGGCGCCGCCTTTACCGATTCCGCCTGTTACATGTTCAACCAGCTTTCCGCGGCATCCCGCGAAGAACTGTTCCACCAGCTTTTCCATCCCGCCGAGATGTCGTTGAGCGTTTGCCGCACCTGCATCGGCTCCAGCGACTATGCCACCAAGGTGTACAGTTACGACGAAGGCTCTCCCGACCCCGATTTGACCCGTTTTTCCATTGCCCACGACCAGGAATATATCCTGCCCATACTGCGCCAGGCGCGGGGCGTCAATCCGGATTTGTTTCTCTTCTCTTCACCCTGGAGCCCGCCGGGATGGATGAAGGCCAACGGTTCCATGCTGGGCGGTTCCATGCGCCGCCAGTACATGCCGTCGTATGCCCAATATTTTCTCAAGTTCCTGCAGGGGTATAGCGCGAATGGCGTTCCGGTGCAGGCGGTGACCATCCAAAACGAGGTGGATACCGACCAGGATGGCCGCATGCCGGCTTGCATCTGGCCGCAGGAATACGAGGCCGATTTCGTGAGTCAATATCTGGGACCAGCCTTGCGGGGAGCGGGGCTGGAGACGCAGATCTGGCTTATTGACCACAACTACAATCTGTGGGGCCGGGCCATTGGGGAGCTTGAGACACCCAACGTCCGCAAGTACGCTGACGCTGTCGCCTGGCATGGCTACCTGGGTCAGGCGGAGTGGATTAATCGAGTGCATCAAAAATTCCCCGAAGTTGCCATGCACTGGACAGAAGGCGGACCTGACTATACCGCGCCTGACTATGCCACTGACTGGGCACAGTGGGGCGGGACCTTTGCCGGTATTCTGCGCAACTGTTGCTGCTCGATCACGGCTTGGAATTTTGCGCTCGACGAAAACGGGCGCCCCAACATCGGGCCCTTTAGCTGCGGCGGCCTGCTTACCATCAACTCGCGAAGCAAAGCGATTTCCTATAGCGGCCAATTCTGGGCGCTGGCGCATCATTCCCGCTTCCTACACCGGGGAGCCCGCCGGTTCGATTCCCAGAGCGAGGCAGTTGGACTGGGCCACGCAGCATTTGAGAATCCAGACGGAAAGAAAATC
Organism: Terriglobales bacterium; assembly: GCA_035278025.1. GTDB lineage: Bacteria > Acidobacteriota > Terriglobia > Terriglobales > Acidobacteriaceae > JAICWP01. Next base: position 2,843 of record DATEJK010000145.1, read on the forward strand.
CTGGTACTTTCCAATCCCGGACCAGCCAGGATGTGTGAGCTACGTTTGGGCGAACTGGCAGCCAGGGTTGCTTTGCCGGGCAACTCCGTGAGCACGCTGGCATGGCTCTAATTGCTGATCCCCGGTTGTAAGCCGGCAATTGCGGAGTCGCGATCGGCGGCAAGGTGAGCGGAAAGGAACCTATCCGGGCCGCGACCTGGCCTCCGGCTATACTGATCCGCGAAAAAGGTTGGCGTCGGAGAACCAGATGACAACGCCCGATAACGAAATCACCCGCCGCACTGCTCTCGGCCTGATCGGTTCCGCCGCGGTGGCCGGGGCCATTTCCTTCCCGCTTCTTGGGGATGATTCCAAACCTCCTGCTCTTCGCGAAATGCTGCCGAAGTTCAGCGGCAAATCACGCTCGTTGCTGCTGAAATTGATGCAGGCCCCAGGCTACAGCGGACAGATCACGGCGGCGGACGCGGCCGCTCTGGCGCACAACGAGAGCGCAACAGCCGAGCAGTTGATGGTTGACCTGATTCCGCTGGCGCGCAGTTATTCCCATGCTCCCATTTCTAACTTTTTCGTGGGGAGCGTGGTGCGTGGCGCGAGCGGTTGCCTGTACACCGGGGCAAACATCGAGATTCCCGGCCAGTGCCTGGGATTCGCCGTGCACGCCGAGCAATCGGCGGTGTCCAACGCCTACATGCACGGCGAGAAAGCGGTCATCGCGTTGGCTGTGGGCGGCGCACCCTGCGGCCACTGCCGCCAGTTCATCAATGAGGCTTCGCCCGACGGCGAAATCATGATCCTGACGCCAGGCAAGCCTCCCATGAAGCTTGCCGCGATCCTGCCTTCGGCGTTCGGTCCGGCGGCATTGGGCAGGAAGCACGGCGCGTTCCCCATCCAGGAAGCGAATTTGAGGCTGCTCTCGCCGGCGCCGAATCCCTCGATCGCGGCCGCCCTGGAAGCGGCCCGCAGAGCCTACGCACCCTACAGCGCTTCTCCATCGGGGGTAGCGATCCGCAGCAACAAAGGCCGGATCTATCAGGGCTCGTACATAGAAAACGTAGCCTTCAACCCGAGCCTGTCGCCGCTGCAGATAGGGCTGGCGCAGATGATCGCGGCCGGTGAACAATACTCCGCGATCTCAGCGGTCACGCTGCTGGAAGTGGAGGGGGCGAAAATCAGTCAGAAAGCTGTAACAGAAACGGTCCTCGGCGCCATTGCGCCGACGGTGAAACTGGAACATGTGTACGCCCGGGTTGGGTGAGTGCCCCGCTTAATTTTGCCGACAAGGAGCGCTGTGTGCCGCAGCGTATATGATCCATCAGCCCTTCTTCCTACCGTCACTGCTTATCAGCCTGCTCGCCATCCCGCTGGTTCTTGGTTTGATCCCGCGAAACCGCTGGTATGGGATTCGCACCGCGCAGACGCTGTCGGATGAAGCGACATGGTACCGCTGCAACCGGTTTGGGGGCTGGACCCTTCTGCTATCGGGCATGATTTATTTTGTGGTGGCAAGAATGATTCCTGCTCCCCGGCCGCCCGCTTCTGATTTTGCGCTTTGGGGGCTGCATCTCTGTGCCTTTTTGCTGCCCTTGGCTGGCAGCGTGGTGGTTACGCTGAGATATGTCAAAGGGCTAGCCAGACACCAGTAGCGCGGATGTCCGCTGACCAGGGTGCGCCTGCGCAGCTGGTCAGCGGTACGCGTCCGAGCCCAAACCTTCTCCTCAGAACGTGAATTTAACCGCGAAATTCATATTGCGCGGGCCGCCTTGCGCAATCACGGGATTGCCCACCGCCACGTCGGAGGTTTTGGTGAGCTGTCCGAAGGTGGAGCCCAGCGTGTTATCCGGGAAGTAGTAGAAGTTCGCCCGGTTGAGGATGTTGTAAACCTCCCAGCGGAACTGGAAATTCAAGCGCTCGGTGATTTTGGTGTTCTTGATGAGCGTCATGTCCCACTGGCTGAGGCCGGGGCCGATGAGTTGGTTGCGTCGGGAATTTCCCACCGTGCCAGCGCAGGGAAAATAGAAGGGAGAAAGCGGCAGGCCGCCGGAGGTGTCTCCGCAGGGGTCAGGCTGGCCGGGAGCGGTGAAGGTTTCCACCACGTACTGGTCGGGATTGCGGGTGTTGTACTGGATGGGGGTACCGTCCCAGGCAGCGCGGATGGAACTGCCGGTGAGACCCTGTCCGGAGGGGTCAGAGCCACTCAGCAGGGCGGTAAAGGGGCGGCCGCTGATGGCAGTGTAGATGGTACTGATCTCCCAGCCTCTTCCCAGCCGCTGCCCCAGCTGAGGGATGGCGGGCAGGGTGTAGACGCCGCCCACATTAAAGTTCAGGCGCACGTCATGGTCGCAGAGGCCCCAGGAATCACGGGGAGTAAAGGGGTTGTTCAGCTGGGGGTAATCGCCGGCCCCGCCGCGGTTCACCGAATTCATGTCGTAGCACTTGCTCCAGGTGAAGTTGTACTGGGTATCAAGGCCGTGCCAGTTGCGCTGGTTGAGGGTCATCTGCAGCGAATCATATTGCGACTTAGCGGCGTTGGTGGCCTGGATGATGTGGTTCAGGTCGGGAAAAAGGGTGCTGAAGGGGCGGTCACTGAAATCGCCGGCGCTGCCCAGCGGGCTGGCGTTCAGGTCACGATACATGACAAGGTCCCGCCCGCGCTGACCCGAGTAGCCCACGGTGATCACGTTGTTGGCATTGAGCTCCTGTTGCAGGCTGAGGTTGAAATTGTGCATGCGTGGAGTTTTAAAATTGTTGACGATGGAGAAGGCATTGTAAGGCGGCGTTCCCGAAGGATTGCTGCCGAAAATGGGTCCTTTATCAATGCAGACGTAGTCGCCGCCGGCGGCAAGGTTATTGGGATCCAGACAGGTAGCAGCCGGATCATTAGGCAAAACCGTGGTGTTGCCCAAGCCTACATCGCCATCCACGGCAACCGAGGTGGAAGAGAACTGGCCCAGGAAGGGTTGCGAAAACGATCCGGCGCGGGCGCGGGCGAAGGTATAGGGGGCGGCAAAAGCAGCGAAGTTGGGAGTGTCGTAGGTGAGCGAGTAGCCGCCGCGCAGAGCGGTTTTGCCGCTGCCGAAGATATCCCAGGCGAAACCGACGCGCGGGCCAAAATCGTGCAGATCCAGATTGTACAGGCGGTTGATGCCTTGACCGAGCTGCACCAGACCGCGATCGGGGAAGAAATTGGAGCCGATGTTGTCGCTTTCGCTGAGGGCGCCATTGATGTCCCAGCGCAGGCCATAAGTGAGGGTGAGGCGGGGGGTCACCTTCCAGTCATCCTGGCCATAAAAGCCGACAGATTTCTGGTAGATGTGACGATGGGTGTCGCCAAAGTTGCGGTTGGCATCGTCGGCCCTGCCGAGCAGCAGTTGCTCCACGGTGTCCTGGATGGGATTGCCGGAAATGGAGCCGGCGTAGCCCAGGAAGTAGCCGAAGACCAAGCCGGTGCGGGCGCGATTGCGCAAACTGTTGGTGTAGGCGCGCTGGTAGTTGCCGCCGAACTTGATGGTGTGATTGCCCTTCACCCAGGAGAAATGCTCCGACCAATCCCAGGTCTGATCGGGGCGGGTGGTAATGGGATAGCCCTGCACGCCGCCGATGTAGCCGCCGTAGCCGAGGGGAGAGAGATAAACGTAAGGCACGCCGAAGTCGGCGGGAGAAAGCGGGCCAGTGTCCACGCCCAGGCTCTTGGGGTCAATCTTGTTGTTGACGTCAATAATTTGGGCAAAGCGGGTCAAGCCCAGCCGGCTCTCCAGAATTTTGTTGTTGCTGATGGTCCAGGTCCAGCTTATGCCGGCCATCTGTGCGCGCGAGGGGGCAATCGAGTTGAACAAAGCCGGGTTAGCTCCGCCCGCCGGGAGTCCGGCGTAGGGGGGCGCGCTCTGCAGGCTGTCGCCCAGAATGTAACGCGCGGTGAAGCTGTGCTTATTGTTGAGGCGAAAATCAAATTTGGTGCCGAAGCCATTGGCGCTGGCGCGCGTGGGTGTTTGGGCGACAAAGGTCTCGGTGGGAGAGGTGGGAAAGTAGCTGAGCAACTTCTGTCCCGCCGGGCTGATGCTCAGACCGGGATGAGCCGCGATATCGGCCATGGCGCCCTGAATGTCCTGCGGGCTGGGGACAGTCCGGCTGCTCACCGCCAGCGAGGTGTAGCGCTGGCCTTCGTAGTAGAGGAACAGAAAAGCTTTGTCCTTGATGATGGGGCCGCCAAGGGTGCCGCCAAACTGATTGTTGTGCAGGGGAGTGGACTGGCACTCGCCGGGCGATCCGCAATTGTCGTTGTTGTGCTTGGAAAAATAGTTTGCGGCGTCGGCAAAGTTGGTGTGACGCACCCAGGTGGCGGAGCCGTGCCAGTCATTGGTGCCGCTCTTCATGCCCAGCATGATGGGAGCGCCGCCCTTGACGCCGAATTCAGCGGACGGAGTTTCCTGCACCGTAAGCTCCTCAATGGCTTCCGGCGGGAAAATGGTTGCGGGAATACCGACTACGCCGGTCTGGTTCACGGCCGAGTCGCCGTAATAGCGGTCGTTATTGTAGAGGCCGTCTATGAAGTAGTTGTTGGAGGTGGTGCGTGAGCCGTTAATGCTGATAGCAAGAAATCCTCCACCGGGAGCGCGCTGCACGCCAGGAGTGATAGCCAGCAGGGAATTGAAGTCGCGGCCGTTCAAGGGAACGGTTTCAATTTTCTCCTGGTCAACGTAATTGTTGTTGTTGCTGGAGAGATCCACCATCGGGGCCACGCCTTCCACGGTTACCGTTTCCTCGCGCGAGCCCACCTGCATCTTGAAATCAGCATGGATGACCGCGTTGGCGGCGACTTCTACCTGCCGCTTCATGGTCTTGAAGCCGCCGGCCTGCACGCTTACCGAGTAGTTGCCCACGGGCAAGTCGGGAATGCGGTAGGAACCGCTGCTGGTGGTGGTGGCGGAGCGGGTCAAGTCGGTTCCCAGGTTTTTAGCGGTTACGGTCGCGTTGGGAATAACCGCGCCGCTGGTATCGGCTATATCGCCGGAGATATCACCGGTGATCTTCTGGGCTAAAAGAGGAGAAGAAACCACGAAAACCAGGAAAATGAACAGGACTGCCAACCGCGCCACGCAACGCTGCGTCCGCATAGCCGCCTCCCGGAGGAATATCGCTGAATTTTGAAGTCAGCTAATAATTAAGCGAGCCCAAGCAATACTGAGCCTGCAGTTTAGCGATATTCGCGGAAGTGTCAATCGCTTGTACGACATTTTTTATGCATTTGCCTCATTGAGAGAACACAGACACAACACAACTGTTGCCGGTAATCGCCCGTCCCTGGCAGTTCTTGGCGCGGTCAGGTGCAGCAGACTCCGCATGGAGGACCTGACGACGGCGGACGAAAAAGCTCTGGCCGCCGGCTGTGTTAAACTCGCCTTCTGCTATGCAGTTGCGGCGCGCCCTGGTTGTTTTCCTGCTCCTGGCGGCGGCTGGCGCTCTGGCTGCGCCTTCTCCTCCGCCCAACATCATCCTCATCACTCTGGACACCACCCGGGCCGACCGCATGGGATTTCTGGGTTGCAAGCTCGGTCTTACCCCTCATCTCGATGCTCTGGCCAGGCAAGGCGTGGTATTTACGCGGGCTTATGCCCACGTGCCGCTGACCACGGCCTCGCATGCCACCATCCTGACCGGGACCTATCCGCAGTACAACCGGGTAAATGATTTCGGCAAGCCCTTAGCGGCCAGCCTGCCCTATCTTCCCGATATCCTGCATCACCATGGCTATCGCACGGCGGCATTTGTGGGCTCGCTGATTTTGGACCCGCTGGATGGGTTGGCTCCCGGTTTCGACCGCGGCTTCGATTTTTACGACGCCGGCTACCGGCTGCGCCGGGCCCACGAGGACCGGTACCAGACGGTGGAGCGCCGGGCCAATCAGGTGATAAGCCATGCCCTGGCCTGGCTGCGGCGCAACCCGCAGCGCCCGTTTTTCCTGTGGATCCATCTTTACGACGCGCATGATCCGTACGATCCTCCGCCACCTTACGCGCAACGTTATGCCTCCTTCCCCTATGACGGAGAAATCGCCTATGTTGACGCCGCGGCCGGCCATCTGTTTGCCGCCTTGCGCGCGCAGGGGCTTTATGACCGCGCGCTCATTGCTGTGATGGCTGATCATGGCGAGGCCTTCGGCGAACACGGAGAACGGACACACGGGATATTTCTGTACGACCAAACCATTCATGTGCCGCTGCTTTTCAAACTGCCAGGCGACCGTTTTGCAGGAGAGCGAATCAGCACGCCCGCAGGCCTGGCAGACGTAACGCCCACGATTCTGAAGCTGCTCCGGCTGGAGGTGCCGAGCGCGGTGCAAGGCGAGTCTTTGATGACAATGATGGGGACGCAAGGGCGCGGCGCTGCGGCGGCCAAAGGCCAGGCGGACCGGCCTATTTACGCGGAAACGGATTACCCGCAGCGCGCCTTTGGCTGGAGTCCGCTGCGCGCGCTGCGGGAGGGGAAATACCTGTTTGTTGAAGCTCCGCGACAGGAGCTGTACGATCAGGCCGCCGATCCCAAGGAAGCAGACAACCTGGCCGGCAATCGCCCAGCCGTGGCCGGCACCCTTGCCAAGAACCTGGATGACTTCCGCGCACGCACCAGTGCGGCTCCGGCGGGCAACGGCGCGGTGGATACGCAACAAGCGCAGAAGCTAAATGCGCTCGGCTATGTCGCCTCCGATGCTTCGCCATCCCAGACCACTGTGAAAGGCGGCAAAATCGAGGCCGCTGATCCCAAAGACAAAATCGAAATCGCCAACCAGATGCATGCCGCCATCATGGAAATGGAAGACGGGCATTACCAGGAGGCGATTCCGCGGCTGCAGACGGTTTTGGCGGGCGACGTCAACATGCCCATCGCGCAGATGCAGCTGGGTACCGCATTTATGCGCGTGCATGATTACCGGCAGGCGGTGCCGGCGCTAGAGAAGGCGCTTACCCTGCAGCCCGACTCGGGCATGGGGCACTACCAGCTGGGGCTGGCGCTTTTTGAGACCGGCGACTGGCAGGGGGCCGCGCCGCAATTCGAGTTCGCGGTGAAACAAGCTCCGCGGTGGGCGGACGCGCACTTCTCGCTGGGTTCGGTGTACGCGCGCATTGACCGCGTCCCCGAAGCCATCACGGAATTGCATACGGCGTTACAACTCAATCCCCACCACTATCGCGCCAACCTGCTGCTGGGCCGCATCCTTTCTCTGCAAGGTCACGCGCGGGAAGCGCTTCCCAATCTGAAGGAAGCAGTGGCGGTCGAGCCCCGGTCGCGCGAAGGGCACCTGTTCCTCGCCGATGCGTACGCCCAACTCGGGATGAACGCGGCCGCGCAGCGGGAACGCGCGCTGGGCGAGCGCCTTCCGCCGCCGGGCCAGCAGTAAAATCCGCAAAAACCTGTTGCGGCGCCATCGCTGGCGTCTATAATCCGGCTCTCCCGTAAAAGCATAGTTGTCAAGCTCGGGAGGGAACGGCAGGAACCGATTGCGTTCTCTTACCGTAGTCATGTTGCCGGCGTTCTGCCTTTTGACGGCTCTGGCCTCGCCGCCTGCCGCTCCGCAAACCATGGCGGGGTTCAGCGCCGGCGCGGCCGTAAAAGAGAGCGCGGTCGAGCAGAAATTCAAAGCCATTCCATCGCCGGCGGAGGAACGCAGGCAGCACCGGATTTTCACCGCCGAGCCGCACATCGCCGGCTCGCCCCGCAACAATGAGCTGGCGCGCTACATCGCCGCGGAATGGAAACAGCAGGGCCTGGAGGACGTGCGCATCCGCCGTTATGATGTGTACAGCACCGAACCGCGCAGCACTTTCCTGGAGATGATCAGTCCGGTGCGCTACGTGGCCGGCTTGCGCGAGCAGCCCTATCCCGCCGATCCTGACAGCAAAAACAAAGCGGTTTCGTCCGCCTGGACCGGCATGTCCATCTCCGGCGAGGTAACGGCTCCCCTGGTTTACGCTCACAGCGGCAATCCCGAAGATTATGACTACCTGCGCCAGCAGGGCGTCAGCGTAAAAGGCAAGATTGTCCTGGTGCGTTATTCCAACCCCTATAGCTACCGCGGATTTAAAGCGCTCACCGCGCAGCGTGAAGGCGCCGCTGCCATCCTGATCTATAGCGATCCGGCCGAAGACGGCTACAAAAAGGGCAAAGTTTTCCCCGACGGTCCCTGGGGCCCGGAGAGCCACATCCAGCGCGGCGCCATCACCTATGACTTTATCGTGCCCGGTGACCCGCTCACTCCCGGTTGGGCTTCGCTGCCCGGAGCCAAACGCATCGCCGTGAAGGACGCGCGTTCGCTGCCCAACATTATGGCGCTGCCGCTCTCCTGGCAAGACGCCAAGCCCCTGCTGGAACACATCGGCGGCCCGGTGGCTCCCCCGGATTGGCAGGGCGGCTTGCCCATTTCCTACCACCTGGGCGGAAAGGATGGGCAAGTCCATCTCAAGATTGACATGGACAACTCCATCAAGCCTTATTACGTGGTGGAAGCGCGCATCCGCGGCTCGGAGTTTCCCGACCAGTGGGTGGTGATGGGCAACCACCGCGACGCCTGGGTGTTCGGCGGGGTGGACCCCAGCAGCGGCACCGCCTCCATGATGGAACTTACCCGCGGCCTGGGCCAACTGCTGCGCCAGGGAATCCGCCCCAGGCGCACTCTGGTGATCTGCAGCTGGGATGGGGAAGAGGTCGGGCTCACCGGCTCCACGGAATGGGGCGAGCAATTTCAGGATGAACTGCGGCAGAAGGCGGTGGCCTACATCAACGTTGACTCCTCCACATCAGGCCCCAACTTTGAAGGCAGCGCCGTAGCTTCTCTGGCGTCTTTGCTGCGCGAGGCGAGCCAGGGCTTCCAGGACCCGGCATCAGGCCGTCCTCTTTACGAAGCCTGGAAAGCATCGGTGGAGCGCGAGCGGGAGGAACGCAAGGAAACCGGCCCGGTAACGGATGCTAATCTGGTGGACACGCGCATCGGCAGCGGATCGGATCACACCGTATTTCTCAACCATGTGGGCATGCCGGTAATCGGCCTGGACTTCGACGGTCCTTACGGCGTGTATCACTCCATGTATGACGACTTTTACTGGATCAACCACTTTGGCGATCCCGGTTACCGATATCACACTCTGATGTCGCAGTTGTGGGGTGTAATTGCGTTGCGTTTGGCGAACGCTGACCTGCTGCCCTTCGATTTTGGCGAGTATGGCAACAACATCGCGCAGTTCGTGGATGAGCTGGCTAAGGACAAGGACATGAGCCCGCTGGACCTTGCTCCCCTGCGCTCCGCGATTGCGGACTTCACCAATGCTGGGCACGAGCTCGACGCGGCGGAGCAGAAGAAGCTCGCTTCCGGCAAACTCGAGCCCACGCTCGAACAACAGGTGAACCAGGGGGCCATGCAGGTGGAAAGAAATTGGCTGAACCCGCAAGGGATTCCCGGCCGGCCCTGGTTCCAGCACATGCTTTATGGCGCACGCTACACCTACGCGCATCTGGAACTTCCGGCCCTGACCGAAGCGGTGGAAAAAGGCGACTGGGACACCGCGCGCCAGCAGGCCGAGTTGCTGCGCCAGGCCCTGGAGAAGAACACCCGCCTGCTTCAGGAATTGACGGCCGAGCTGCAAAATCCGCCAGCCTCAGGAGGACGCGCGCAGTGAAACGGTGCGGCGTTCTCTTCATCCTGCTGCTGTGGCTTGCGTTCGCGGCCAGGCCAGCGGCTGCACAAACTCAACCACCGCCGGCCGGCGGCGAGTCTCTCGGGCAGCTGCGCACGCAATTGCAGGCGATTCGGCAGAGCTTTCCCGGAGACATGTCCATCTACATGAAAAACCTGTCCACCGGCGATGAAATCGCGCTGGATGCGGACACGGTGTACGAGACCTTCAGCGTGATCAAGCTGGGCATCGCCGCCGAGGTCCTGCGCGAGGTGGAGGCGGGAAAGTTTTCCCTCAGTGACCGCATCACCATTACCCCAGCTGACCGGCGGCTACCCTCGGGTGTGCTCTACGCGCTCGATCCCGGCCTGCAGCCCACGGTGCGAGACCTGCTTACACTGATGATCATCATCAGCGACAACGAAGCCACCGACATCCTGGCCAGCAAGGTGGGGCGGCCGAACGTGACCGCGTACATGCATAGCCTGGGGCTGAAAAAGACCAGCATCCAGTTTTCCGACCTGGACTGGGACCGTACCTGGCTGGGAACACTCGATCCCGCCTACAAGAATGCCAGCGGCGACCAGACCATCAACTTTCCATTCGGCAAGTACAGCGAAGCG
>DATEJK010000146.1:0-12731 GCA_035278025.1 Terriglobales bacterium
GAGTTCGTTGATTCCAAATTCGACACCGAACTAATGCTGGTAACCGGGCCCCTGACCGTGATCTCCCTGCAGATGGTGGCCAGCTTTTTGACTCGTAAGATCCCAGCGTTCCGTGCCGTAATTCTCGGCACGCTGATCTCAGGGCTGGCCTGGCTTATCCTGGCGGTCCACCCTACGCCCGCTCTGGTGATCGTTACCCTCTTCGCCATATCCCTGGGCGAAATTACGCAGGCGCCACGCTACTACGAATACATTTCCCACCTGGCGCCGTCCGGACAGCAGGGGACCTATATGGGCTTTGCCTTCCTGCCCATCGGTATTGGCTCGCTGATTGGCGGTTGGTTTGGCGGCGTGCTGTTTCACCAGTTCGGGGAGGTGCTGCACCGCCCGGGACGCATCTGGATAGCGCTGGCGGCCGTCGGCGCGCTCACCGCCGCGCTGTTATGGATTTATGACCGCGTAGTCCGCGCGTCGCAGGCGCAACCGACGTAACCGCGGGCGCCGGCTCCTGATTACTGGTGTTTCATTCCCGGCATGGCCATGCCCGGCGCGCTCACCCAGAAGTATTCCAGGTGCTCGGTGGGTAATCCGCCCAGGTGAGAAATGCGGCGGTCAGGCAGCAGCGTCTTGAGCTGATCTTGGGAGCCTTCACGCGCCACCAGTAAATGCTGTCCCGCGGGTATCTCTCCCCGGTTGTAATTGGAAATCACCTGGTTACGATAAAAGGCCAGCCCGTATTCGGTTTCCCGGGTGGCATTGAAGACGGCCATTGGCAGGGGCTTAGTCTCCATGGCCGCCATCTCCTGAGCCACGGGGCGCGCCGACTGCGTGCGGTCCAGGTAGGTAGCACCGCGTTGAAGAATAAACCCAACCCCCAAAATCACCGGCACCAAGGTCACAAAGCGCAGCACACGCACACCCCGCCGTGCCAGCGTGATCAGAATAGCAATGAACATGGCCGCTGAAACCCCGATGGCAATCGCTAGCGCTTGCCCAGTCGCGCGCTGCCCAAGAGCGATATAGGCCACCAGCAGCGCCGGCCCCATCACCCCTGCGGCCATGGCCGCGTGCAGCACCAGCCACGCCGAACGGGGCCGCTTGCCTGCCACGCTCACCCGCTGCAGGTAATCCGCCAGCAGCATAGCGCAGGCCGGCACCGCCGGCAGAATGTAAGCGGGCAGCTTTGATTGTGAAGCGGAAAAGAACACCAGCACCACGGTGATCCAGGTCAGAAAGAAGCTGTCGGCGGGAATGGTCTTGTCTTCCACGTCGGGCTCGCGCTTCCAGCGCCGCACCGCGCCGGCGAAGGCGGCAATCACCAGGAAGGCCCAAGGCACAACGGCCAGCAGCAGAACAGGGACGAAGTACCACCAGGGCTGCACGTGGTGGTAAAGGTTGGTGCTGAAGCGGGCGAAGTTCTGCTGCAGGATAAAACTTCGAAAGAAGGTGGGGTTCTCGATCTGCACCTCGACGTACCAGGGCAAAGCGGCGGCGAAAAAGAGCAGCACGCCCGGCCACCACAGCGTTTGCGCAATGAGCCTGAGGTTCCGCCACGCAACTGCGAACAGCAGAATGATGATGCCCGCCAGCACCACGGCCACAGGGCCTTTGGCCAGCGTAGCCAGCGCCAGAAAAAAGTAGAACAGAAGCAGCCAGCGCCGCCTTCCGCCCTCATACCAGGCCAGCCACGCTACCAGCGCAATGGTGAAGGTGGCGGTCAGCGGCATGTCGGTAGAGGCGCTGCGCGACAGGCCAATGATGCCCGCGGTGGAGGCGGTAATCAGCGCCGCATCCAGCTGGAACCCCCGACGGAACTGGCGAAAGAACAGATAGATCGCTACCACCATGGCAGTGGCGTCTATGGCCGAAGGCAGGCGCGCCACCCAGTCGCTGACACCGAAAATCTTGTAAGCGACCATTGCCTGCCAGTAGTAGAGGACCGGCTTTTCCAGCCAGGGCTGGCCGTAAAGAAATGGCGTGACCCAGTTATGACGCTGGAGCATTTCCCGCGCCACTTGGGCATAACGGGGCTCATCGGCGCCCACCAGGCCGAAGGCGCCCAGCCCGAAGTAGAAAAGAAACGCGCAGAAGCCGCCCAGGGTCAGCCATTCCAGGCCAGTTCTCAGATCCCGGTTCTCAGGTGCTGTTGTCAGTTGTCAGTTCTCAGTTGTCAGCGGTTCATTAGTCGCCGGTCGTTAGTAGTTAGCGCTGTTAGCCTGGCTGACTTCAACGACGCCGAAGCAACGATAAAGGATGCTGTTCGCCGCCGCCTTGAGAAGTTTACTGCACGGTGGGGTTCAAGCGGAGCTGGGCCATGATGCGGGCCACGGCCACGGAAAGGGGACCGTCAATGGAGCAGCCGCTGGCGCAGTGGTGGCCGCCGCCCCCAAAATACTCAGCCACCCTGGCCACGTTCACATCCCCTTTGCTGCGCAGGCTTACGCGGTAGCGGTGGTCGGCCAGCTCACGGAAGAAAATCGAGACTTCCACACCTTCGATGGCCAGGGCGTAATTCACCAGGCCTTCGCAATCCTCATCGCTGGCTTCGCAGCGCGCCATGTGCTCGCGCGTCACCCACATCCATGTGACCTTATCTTCGCGGTGCAGGTTGGAGAGGGCCGCGCCCAACAGCCGCATCTTGGAAGCGGGATGAGAAAAGTAAACCCCCTGGGCGATGCGGGCGGCATCGGCGCCGCAGAGCACCAGTTCGCGGGCCAGCGCGAACGTATGCTCGTTAGTACCCACAAAACTGAACGACCCGGTATCAGTGAGCACCGCGGTGTAAAGGCAGGTGGCGATTTCCGGCGAGATGGGCACTCCCGCCTGCCGCGCCAGCCGGTAAACCATTTCCGCGGTCGCGCAGGCGTGGGGGTCAATCCAGTTGACGTGCGCGAAGGGCCGGGCGGAGCTGTGGTGATCAATATTGATGAGGAAGCGGCCGTCCAGGCCTTCCAGGCGGGTACGCTGCACGCTGTCGCATTCCAGGATGATGGCGGCGTCAAAACCGTTGGTTATTTCGCGCGCCTGCACAATGGAATCGGCGAAGGGCAATGGGCGGTAGATCACCGGCACCGGGTCGGCCATGACCACCTGGGCCTCCTTGCCCAGCTGGCGCAGGATCTGCCAGCAGGCCAGCACCGAACCTACCGCGTCCCCGTCGGGGCGCGCATGCGAGGTCAGCAGGAAGCGGTCGCGGCGTCCAATTTCGTTCAGAACTTCTTTCAACATGAGCTTACACTTCCGCCCGCCGCAGAATTCACCTGCTGGCTCGCGGGTCTATTTTTTGTTCTGCTTGATGCGCTTCAGAAGTTGATCAATTCTAGCCTCATAGTGCTGGCCCTTGTCCAGCGCAAAAAATAGCTCGGGTGCATGACGCAACTGCAGGCGCTCGGCCAATTCATGGCGGATAAAGCCACGGGCGGCGGCCAGCCCGGCGAGGGTTTGCTCGGCTTCCGATTCGCCTCCCTGCACCGCCACCAGGACGTGAGCGGACTTTCCGTCGGGGGCTAACTGCACTGAGGTCACATTGGTCAAGCCGATGCGGGGATCGCCCAGCTCGCCTTCCAGAATGGTTTCAATCTCCTCGCGCAGGGCTTGGCCCAGCCGCTCGCGGCGATATTTTAGATTGCGCTGCTCCGGCATAGCCCTAGAAAGAACGCTTAAAGAACGCTAGAGAATATCAAAAATCGGGAAGCGGGACGCCCCCCTTTAGTGCCTCCATCCTGGCGACTTCCCGTTTCAGGAAGTCATCGACCGGCGCATTTTGCTAGCAATTGATTGCAGCCACACGTCCGCAACAAGCTGGGAGTCAGAGGTATTCGAGAAACGAATCCACCACTTCCGCGCCGGCGTTGTTGGCGAGGCGCATGGATTGTCGCTCCACGCTCTGCATCAGCCCGTCCAGGTAATCGCGGGAATCGGAAACGCTGACCACACCCAGGGTGGCGCGTTGCCACAAATCGGTGTGATCCAGTTCCGCCACGGCGACGTTGAACTGCCCACGCAGGCGGTCCTTCAGGCTGCGCAGCACCTGGCGCTTATCCTTCAGGGAATGGGCGCCTTCGATATGCAGCTCAAGGGTGAGAAGAGCGACCAAGTTTCATGTTCCAGTTTCCCGTTTCAGTTACGGTCCGAGTCAGCGGCTCGAAGCTCGAAACTTGAAACTGGAAACCTGCCCTTAGGCAAGCGCTTCCGCGGCCACGCGCTCGGTGGCGAAGGCTTCGATCACGTCTCCCACCTTCACATCCCCGTAGTTGGCGATGGCGATGCCGCACTCCATGCCGTTGCGCACCTCGCTCACGTCTTCCTTGAAGCGTCGCAGCGAGCTGATTTTGCCCTTGAACACCACCACGTTGTCGCGCAACAGGCGCACTTCGGAGTCGCGCTTGATGCTGCCGTCCTGCACATAGCAACCGGCCACCGTGCCCACCTTGGGAATGCGGAAGGTTTCCCGCACTTCCGCCCGCCCGTGGTAAGTCTCCTTGATGGTGGGCTCGAGCAGGCCGCTCATGGCCTTCTTGATTTCGTCCTGCAGCTCGTAAATGATGGAATGCAGGCGGATATCCACCTTCTCCTGCTCCGCCAGTTCCTGCGCCTTGCGCTCCGGCCGCACGTTGAACCCGATGATGATGGCGTTCGACGCTGAAGCCAGCAGGACATCGCTCTCCGTGATGGCGCCCACGCCGGTCCGCAGCAGGTTGATGCGCACCTTTTCGCCGGACATCTTCCCCAGCAGGTCACTGAGCACTTCCACCGAACCCTGCACGTCGCCTTTCAGGATGATGGAGAGCTCCTTGCTTTCCCCGGCTTTCATCTGCTGGGCCAGGCCTTCCAGCGACATGCGCGAGCTCTTCGCCAGTTCCGCCTCGCGCGCTTTCTGCTCGCGGTACTCGGAGATGTCGCGGGCGCGGTCGCGGTCGGCCACCACCACGAACTGGTCGCCGGCTTGAGGCAGGCTTTCCAGCCCCAGGATTTCCACCGGTGTGGAAGGCGCCGCTTGGTCCAGCGCGCTGCCGCGATCGTCGAACATGGCGCGCACCTTGCCGTACACATTTCCCACGACGAAGTTATCCCCTACCCGCAGGGTTCCGTTTTGTACCAGCACGGTGGCAACGGGGCCGCGGCCACGGTCCAGCTTGGCCTCCAGCACCACGCCTTGCGCCGGACGGTCGGGATTGGCCTTGAGCTCCTGCAAATCGGCAACCAGGCAGATCATTTCCATCAGCAGGTTGAGGTTGGTCTTCTGCTTGGCGGAAACTTCCACAAAAACGGTGGTGCCGCCCCAATCCTCCGGCAATAGTCCGCGGTCGGCGAGCTGCTTTTTCACCCGGTCAGGCAGCGCGTCGGGTTTGTCAATCTTATTGACCGCCACGATGATGGGCACTTCCGCGGCACGAGCGTGATCAATGGCCTCGATCGTCTGCGGCATCACCCCATCATCCGCCGCCACCACCAGCACAACAATGTCGGTGGCTTTGGCGCCGCGGGAACGCATGCGAGTAAACGCCTCGTGGCCGGGAGTATCCAGAAACACAATCTCGCGTCCATAGGCCGGCGAATTTGTGTCCAGAATTTTCACCTTGTAGGCGCCTATGTGTTGCGTGATTCCGCCCGCCTCGCCTCCTGCCACGTTGGTGGAACGGATGGAGTCAAGCAGCGTGGTCTTGCCATGGTCCACGTGGCCCATGATGGTGACCACCGGCGGACGCGGTATAGCCCCCGCCGCCTCTTCGGTAGCCGTTTCCGCAGCCACAGCTTCCTGGGCGGCTTGCTGTTCGAAGCTGATGACTGAAGTCTCGGCTCCGAAAAAACGCGCCATCTCGGAAGCTAGTTCCGCATCCAGCGTCTGGTTGATCGTGGCAAACACGCCCTTGGCCAGCAGGCGCGCGATAAGGTCCTTGGCACGAACCCCGAGCTTCTCCGCCAGATCCTTCACGCTGATGCCCTCGGCAATGGTGATGGCGCGAGTGATGGGCAGAGGCTCGTTGTTCACTGGCAACCGCGGCGGCGGCACAAACCCCTTCATGGGGCCTTCCTTCACGCCGCGCGGCACATAGCGCTGTCCCGGACGCCGCGCCGGACCACCCGGCCGGCTTCCCGGACGCGGGGTGGCGGGAGCTCCCGGACCAACTCCCATGGGCCGAGGCCCACCCGGAGCCTGGCGCGTGGGATGCATGGGCCGCCGTTCGCCAGGACGCAGGGGCGGACGGGCACCCGGACCCGAGGGGCGGGGGCGCTGGAAAATCGGCTGGCCGGGCACGGGACGGCCCGGAGCCGGGCGTCCGGCAATAGGACGGCCGGGAATGGGACGAGCCTGGGGCTGAGCGCTGGCCGCGGGACTCTCCGCTCGCGGAGGTGGCGCGGGCGCCTTGTACACGGGGCGCGGCCCCGTCTGCGGCACAATCATGCGGCGCGGCGGAGCGGTGGGCGGAGTTGGACGCTGCGCCTGAACGGGAGGCGCTGTCGCCGTGGGCTGCGCTTGTACGGGCGCCTGCGCGGGAGGAGGAACCGGCGTTACCGCGGGCGGCGCGGCTTGCGCGGGCGCAACTGGGGCAACCGGACGAACCGGCGGAGGCGCCGGCACTGGCTTCGGCGGCTGCGCGGCCGCTGGTTGCACGGCCGGAGCGCTCGGAGGAACGGCTGCTGGAGGCGGCACCACCGGCTTCGCCGGAGCGGCCGGGGGCTGAACCGCAGCTGGAGGCGCGGCCGCGGGCTTGCTTTCCACCGCGGGCGGCGCGGCGGGCGCGGGAGGCGCCGGTCGCTTCACCGGCGGCGCACTGGCGGCCTGCTGCTTCTGCGTGATCAGCTTCAGCACATCTCCCGGTTTGGAGATATGCGAGAGGTCAATTTTAGTCTTAATGGCGTCGGGTTCTTCGGCACGGGCGCGCCCAGACCGGGCAGACCCCGCCCCTTGCGCCTCGGACTGGGCCTGAAAATGGGCCCGAACCCGCACCGCTTCATCCGCCTCAATTGAGCTGGAGTGGGTTTTCTTTTCAGTTACGCCTACCAGCGGCAGGACGTCCAGGATTGCCTTGCTTTTGACCTCCAGTTCCCTGGCGAGGTCGTTGATACGAATCTTCATCCGCCTTCTATTGCCTCCGTTTTGTGTTACCCGCTAAGTCTTCATATCAACCTCACGGTGAATTCTTTGCTTCCAGTAAGCAGCGAGTTGCCGCCGCCACTGACCCGAAACAGGTCTTGGGAGTCGCCCGGAGTGAGGGCAGCACGCCCAAGCACTATTCGCTGCCCGGTTTTTCGGGCGGGATCTCGTTGTCCAGCAGGGGCCGTTCCGGATGAGTAACAACCTCTTCCTCATCGGCGGGCGGGGCGTCTTCAACTCCTTGCACCGCCTCAGCCTCGTAATCCTGGCCCTCGGCGGCGAGTTCTTCGACGCTTTGCGGCGCCTCGTCTTCAATCTCCGACAGGCCAGCGGTGTCGCCCGCCTGTCCGGCCGTTTTCGCCCCCACATCCTCTCCTGAACTCGCGCCTTCCTGCGGTTCCGGCGGAAGCTCCCCGGGGCTGGTCTCCGGCGCCAATTCCTCCTGCGCCGATTCCAGCCGTGAAAAATAATTATTAACCGCGATGCTGATTTTTTCCACCGTCTTGGGCCCAATGCCGGGAATGGCTTCCAGTTGTTCCGGCGTCATATCGGCCAAAGCTTCGACCGTGGTGATACCCGCTTCCGTAAGCTTCTCGATTACGCCCTCGCCCAGGTCAGGCACACGCTCCAGCGGCGTCGCCGGCTGGTTGACCAGCGCCGACATCTGCTGTTCCACTTCCTGGCGCTTTTCCTCTTCGCTCTTGATGTCAATCTTCCAGCCCAGGAGCTTGGCCGCCAGGCGCACGTTCTGTCCCTTCTTGCCGATGGCCAGGGAGAGCTGGCTGTCGTCCACGATCACTTCCAGGTGTTTATCGGACGCGTCCAGCACGGTTACGCGGCTCACCTTGGCGGGCTGCAGGGCGCGCTCGGCGAAGGACACCGCATCTTCCTGGTATTCGATGATGTCAATTTTTTCGCCGCGCAGTTCGCGGATGATGGACTGCACCCGCATTCCCTTCATGCCCACGCAGGCGCCCACCGGGTCCACGTCCTTGTCTTTGGACATGACCGCAATTTTGGTGCGCTCGCCGGCTTCGCGAGCGATGGCGCGGATTCGCACCGTGCCGTCGTAAATTTCCGGAACCTCGGTCTGGAACAGGTGCTGCACCAGCTCCGGCGCCGCCCGCGAAACCACCACCTGCGGCCCTTTGGCGGCGCGCTCCAGGCGCGCAATCACCACCCGCACTCGCTCGCCTACGGCAAACGACTCCAGGCGCGATTGCTCCTTGCGCGGCATGCGTGCCTCCGCCTTGCCCAGGTCAAAAATGATGTCCGGCCCTTCCACCCGCTTGACGGTGGCGTTCACAATTTCGCCCACGCGGTTGACGTATTCGTTGTAAACCGTGTCGCGCTCCGCCTCGCGCACCTTCTGGAAGATCACCTGCTTCGCCAACTGCGCCGAAATTCGTCCCAGGCCGGTGGGATTCGACATCTGGTGGGTGGCGCGCAGCTCGCGAATTTCGCCGCCCACTTCCACCTCGACGTTAACTTTGCGGGCTTGTTCCAGCGCGATCTGCAGATTGGGATCTTCCACCTGCTCCGCCGTTTCCACCACCGTGTGCACCGCGTACACCCGGATGTTGCCGCTATCCTTATCCAGCTCGGCGCGCAGGTTTTCCTGCGTTTTCAGAGACTTGCGCGTTGCGATCGAAATCGCGTCCTCGACCGCGCTGACCACGATTTGGGGGTCTATTCCCTTCTCGCGGCTCAGGGCATCAATCGTGTTATACAGCTCGCTTGCCATAGCCTTCTTGCTTTCTCACTGACTGTTGACTGGCCTGAGGTACAGGTCCTAAATTTCCGGCAGCAGGTTCGCCCGGTCCACGTTTCTCAATTCTATTTCGACTCTATGAGCCACGGGCGGCGGCGAGCCTTTTTTGCCGCTTTTTCGATTCAGGCTCACGTCCAGGGTCACGCGCCCGTCCTGAAAAGCTTCCAGCCGGCCCTGAAAATGGCGGCTGCCCTCTACCGGTTCGCGCGTCGTCACCTTTACCAGGCTGCCTGTAAAGCGCTGGTAATCCTCAGGTCGCGCCAGCTTACGATCCAGACCCGGCGAAGAAATTTCCAGAAGGTAAGACCCGCCGGGCACCGCGTCCTCGACATCGAGGATGGTGCCCACCTCGTGACTTACGTTGGCGCAATCCTCGTGGGTTACGCCTCCTGGCTTGTCAATGAACACCCGCAACATGCGGGATTTGCCCCCGCCGCGGAATTCCAACTCCACCACTTCCAGGCCCCGGGAAGCGGCCACGCGCTCCACGATGCCACGTACGTGCTCGATGTCTAATGCCATGAAAACAGGAGCTTTAAGTCACAACAGCCGAATGGCGAAGGGCGAAAACAAAAAGTGGGCTTGCGCCCACTGGTGTGCTTCGCCAAAACCGGTATTACACAACAGTTCTGGAGTAAATAATACGCCGGACGGAGGCAAAAGACAAACGCCGGGAAATGCTGCGGCTGCCCCGTACTCTGCCCCGGAGGACGGGGTTTCTGAGCGTCAAGGGTTCGAAGGTTTCAAGGTTTCTGCACACCCTAAAAGCTTCGTCCCTAACGCGCGGTCCACCCACCGTCAATCAGCAGGGTGTGGCCGGTAATCAAAGAAGCGGCCGGGGAAGCCAGAAAGACTACGGCGCCGGCCACCTCCATGGGCTCGCCAATGCGGTGCAGGGCGGCGATGCGCTCAACTACATCGGCACGAAAAGCCTGGTCGGCGAGGGCTTGTTCCGTGCCCGGGGTGTGAATGAAGGTGGGGGCGACGGCATTGACCCGGATGTTGTACTTACCCCACTCCACGGCCAGGCATCGGGTGAGATGGGAGATAGCGGCTTTGGTCATGCAATATACCGATTCCGTGGGCAAAGCGGCGAAGCCCGCCTGCGAACTCATATTGATAATGCAGCCCCGCTTCTGCTGAATCATGACCCGTCCGGCGGCCTGGCTGGCGAAAAAAGTGCCTTTCAGGTTCACTGCCAGAGTGAGGTCGAAATCCTCCTCGCGCACCTTTTCTGCAAGGTTTTCCGGAGCGATTCCGGCATTGTTGACCAGGATATCGAAGCGGCCGAAGTGGGCGCCAGCACGGTTGATAGCGCCCGTGACCTGGTCCAGGCGGGCCATGTCCATTTGCAGAGGCAGGGCGCGCTGGTCCAGAGCCTCGATTTCGCGCACCAGTTCGCCGCCGGTGCTCGCGTCGCGCAGACCGAGGGCAACATCCGCTCCCGCCTGCGCCAGCGCCAGGGAGATAGCGCGGCCCAGGCCGCGGGCCGCTCCCGTCACCAGGGCGACCTGGCCGGAGAGATCAAAACGGGGAAATTGGTCGCTCATGCCTGGGAACTCGCGCGACGGCAAATTCTTTTTACATGCTGTCTGAACAAATTATCCGGCTGGGACATGGGACTCGCCAGTTCGAGCCCAGAATCAGCTTCACCAGTGTACATTGGGTCTGCTTTTGGACCTGGATTCCGGTAATATTCGGTTCCAATCTCTTGAAAAATCCAGCTGACTCGAATCAGCGTACTTAAGGTTCTGACTGGCGCGCGCAGTGCGAGGTCGAGTGGAACAGAATCTTGCTGACAAGACGGATGCCGCGGAAGCGACCGGCTTTCGCTTCTCCGGGGCAACTCGCCGGGCTGGGCCGGTGTTAGTAGTCCTGATCGCCGGCGCAGCCATGTGGGTTTACGTGCTCACGATGTGGCCCAGCTACCTGGAGAAGCTCTCAGATCTGTATCCGCGCTGGTATGGCGCGAGAGAACTGCTGCTTTATCATCGCGATCCCTACTCGCAGGGGGTCAGCGGAGACATTCAGCATTGGATCTTTGGGCGTCCAGCTCATCCGGGCGAAGACCAGGGGCGATTTGCCTACCCGGTGTACGTGTCGTTTCTTCTTGGGCCGACTGTCTACCTCGATTTTTCGAGTGCCAACACCTTAATGTTCTGGCTGCTGCTCCTGCTTGGAGCGGCAAGCGTGGTGGGATTCGGCTGGTTTGTGGGCTGGCCGCGCTCCAATATCGCCCTGCTCTTATTGGTTCTGTTGTGTGCATGCAGTTATCCCATTGCCTTTGCTGCGCGTTTGCGGCAGCTTTCCCTTCTGGTTGCAGTTTTGTTAGCCGCCGCCCTGTTCCTGATTTCCAGGAACCGCCTTCTGCCTGCGGGAGCGCTGCTTGCGCTGGCCACCATTAAGCCGCAGTTGGTGGTGCTGCTGGCGCCCTGGCTGTTGCTGTGGACAGTGGCAAACTGGGGCCGAAGGCAGCACCTGTTCTGGTCTTTCGCCATTTCACTGGCGTTTTTGTCGCTCGCCTCCGAAATCTTAGTCCCGGGCTGGATACCTGAATTTGTGCGTTCCATTTCCAGTTACACCCAGTACACGCACGCCGCCTCCATTCTTGACTTCCTGCTGTCCAGCCGGATTGGCATGATCGCAGCCGTGCTGCTGGTCGGCTTGCTGGCCCTTCAGTGCTGGCAGTTGCGGTCTTACGAGCCGGACTCGCGGCAATTCATTTTCGCTACCGCCCTGGTGCTGGCGGTCACGCTGGTAGTTATCCCGACCCTGGCGCCGCACGGCCAGGTTCTGCTGATTCCTGGAGTTTTCCTGCTATTCCAGGCCAAAAACCTGCTGTGGAAAAGAAGCCGATTGTACCGGGATGCTCTTTTGGGCGCCGGCGTGATTGTGGGCTGGCCATGGGCGGGCGCAATCGGCTTTTCTGCCTTGGCAGTGCTTGGATTCGGTGTCGAGCGCAGGCTCTGGCTGGTACCCGCAAGTACGGTCCCGCTGACCCCGCTGGCAGTGGCGCTGGCTCTCCTGCTTTGCCGAAAGCCGATCCTGGCGTTCTGCTCCCCGGCTAGGAAAGCGGGTGGAATTGCGGGCGAGGAGCGATCTCTGAATCGGTTTGTGGCAGGCCGTCCTGAGCGATAGTACTTCTTCTTAGCCAAAGGTAGATTAGCAGCCAGGCAGGCGCCGTCCAGGTGTACGCCGTGCCCGTCTCACGCCGGGCCACAAACAGCACCATGAGCAAGCTGGCGCCAAGGTAAACCGCCAAAGCCTGAAGCCGCAGCCGCCCAGAGCGGCGCGTCAGAGGAACCGCAAGCTGCATGATGGCAGGCAGCAGTACGATCTGGTCGAAGAGCCAGCCGTACGCGGTAGTCACCAGGGAAACTAGCAGCAGCAGAGGTATTTGCTTTCTCCAGTTCCAGGACTGGCGCCGGCGCCACCAGAAAGGCACTGCCCAGCCAACTCCGAACAGCAGGGGGAGAAACTGCAGCCAGGCGGAGTTGCCGAACTGTATTCGCAACAAGGTGCCGAAGTTAGGGCTGGGGTTGCGCAGCACTTCCCCGCTGTGCGCCAGATCGAAGAAGCCGCGCCACAGGCCCGGGTTCAGCAACACAGGTAACGAACTTGCCGCCAGCAACGCCGCAGTCGCGCCCGCCATCAGCCTCCACCTTCTCCGCTGCGCCCCATCCAGGAGCAACAGCAACCAGAACAGGTAGAGCAGTTGCGGCTTAACCGCGATCAGCAGGGTGGCGGCTCCCGCCAACAGAGGACGTGAAGCCTGGTAGCGCAAAAACAATGTGACCCCCAGTAGGATCAGCGGTCCGATTTGCCCCAGTCCCAGCGCGGTGAGCAGAGGAAAGAAACTGG
>DATEJK010000147.1:0-7730 GCA_035278025.1 Terriglobales bacterium
CTCGCCGAACAACGCCATGGCGTGATACTCGCTGATGGCCACGTCCAGGGGCACGTCCTCGATCACCTGCACCTTCTCATTGCGCAGCACTTCCTTGTTGGCCAGGTCTTCGATGTCCTGCAGTTCCTCGTCTTCCACGGCGGTGAAGTGGGAGAAGTCGAAGCGCAGGTGGTCGGGCGCCACCAGCGAGCCCGCTTGCTTCACGTGCTTGCCCAGCACCTCGCGCAGCGCGGCGTGCAGCAGGTGGGTGGCGGTGTGGTTGCGCATGGTTTCAGCCCGCACGTCGGTATTGACCACCGCATCCACGTGGTCGCCTACATGAATCGGTTGCCGGGCCACAATTTTGTGCGCCCGCACGCCCTGGATGGGGTAGTAGCAGCCGCGCACCTCGGCCACGAGCGTGGTGTGGTCGGCGCCGTAAAGCCAGCCCACGTCGCCCACCTGCCCTCCGGCTTCGGCGTAGAACGGCGTGTGGTCAAGAATGACCTCCCCTTCTTGCCCCGGCTTCAGTTCCTGCACGCCCTGGTGGTTAGCCCCGATGATGGCCAGTACTTCGCAATCGCGCGAAGCGGTCTGGCGATAGCCTTCAAACGCAGTGGGCGGCAGGTTGCGGTAGGCGGGGTTGGCCGTTTGCTTCTGCCCGCCTTTCCACGACGCTTTGGCGCGTATCCGCTGCTCTTCCATGGACCGGTCGAAGCCGTCCTGGTCGAAGGCGATGCCCTGATCGCGGGCCGCATCAACCATGAAATCCAGCGGCATGCCGTAGGTGTCGTAGAGCTTGAAGGCCTTGTCGCCGGAGTACATCGCGCGGGCGGCAGGATTCTGCTTCTTGGCTGCAATTAGCGGTTGCAGATCTTCCTCAAGCTTCTTGAGGCCGAGATCGAGCGTGCGCGCAAACCGTGTCTCCTCCGCGTGCACCGCCTTCGAGACCCGCTCCGCGCTTTCCTTCAGTTCCGGATAGGCGTCCCGCATCAGGTCGCAGACCGCGAACACCATCTCGTACAGGAACGGCTTGGTCTGGCCGAGCAGCCGTCCGTGTGTGATCGCCCGGCGGATGATTTTGCGCAGCACGTAGCTGCGGCCTTCGTTGCCGGGAATCACGCCATCGGAAATCAGGAAGGTGGCGGCGCGCGAGTGGTCGGCAATCACGCGCAGGCTGGCGGCCCCGCGCGCTCCCGTTTCCGCCCGCGTTTCCTTTTCGTAATCCACGGCGCACAACTCCGCCGCCCGCTTCATCAGCGGCACGAACAGGTCGGTGTCGTAGTTGGAAACCTTGCCCTGCAGCACGGCCGTGACCCGCTCCAGCCCGGCGCCGGTGTCAATGGAAGGCGCGGGCAAGGTATTCAGGTTGCCGCCGGCGTCGCGATCGAACTGCATGAACACCAGGTTCCAGATTTCCACGTAGCGGCCGCACTCGCAACCGAACTGGCAATCCTTGTGGCCCTGGTCGCTGGCCTCCGGGCCGATGTCGCAGTGAATCTCGCTGCAGGGGCCGCAGGGGCCGGTGTCGCCCATCTGCCAGAAATTGTCCTTCAGCCCAAATTCGTAGATGCGTTCCTTGGGAACTTTCTGGTCTTCGTGCCAGTAGCGGTAGGCTTCTTCGTCGCGCGGCACGCCGCCCTCGCCCTTGAAGATGGTCACGAACAGCCGCTCTTTGGGTATGCCGAACCACTCCTTCGAGGTCACCAGCTCCCAGGCAAGCTTGACCGCCTCCTTCTTGAAGTAGTCGCCGAAGGAAAAATTCCCCAGCATCTCGAAGAAGGTATGGTGGCGATTGGTGAAGCCCACGTTCTCCAGGTCGTTGTGTTTGCCGCCGGCGCGCACGCACTTCTGCGAGGTGGTGGCCCGCTTGTAGTCGCGCTTTTCCAGCCCCAGGAAAACGTCCTTGAACTGGTTCATGCCCGCGTTGGTGAACAGCAGCGTGGGGTCGTTGGCCGGCACCAGCGAAGAAGAGTGCACCTCGCGGTGGCCGTGCTGGATGAAAAAGTCCAGAAATTTGCGGCGAATTTCCGAGCCTGTGGGCATGGGAGAGTCACAATTATTTTAGCATCCGATATATCTCTTCACCGTCGAGACGCAGAGTACGCCGAGAATTCCTCCATCTCCGCGGCCTCGGCCTCTTATCGGTTGTTTTTGGTTCTACGGGCCGGGCTCGCTCTCCAGAGCGCTCAGCACCTCTTCGTCCACGTCCCACTTCCTGAGGATGGTCACAATTATCCTGGCGGTGAATCCGGCGCGGGCCAGCGTGCGGAAGAGGCGCGCCGCCTGCTTCTGGTCGGAGGGTTTTTGCAGGCGCTTGCGGCGCAGAAAGGCGCGCGCCAGTTGCTCGTCATTCACTTCGGAATAGGCGCCGGCAACAGCCTTTTCGATCACGTCGCCGTGTACGCCGCGGCCCTTCAGTTCGGAGATAACCCGCAGCCGCCCGAATTTCTCGTTGTCCCGGCGGAAGGAAGAATAGGCGCTGGCATACTGTGCATCGTTCAAGTACCGCTGATCCTTCAATCGGCCGATTATGGCTTCCACCAGCGCTTCGCCGCCCGCGCCCTCCTCCACCCGCTGGCGCAGCAATCGCTTCAGTTCGGCCACGGAACGCATGCGCCGTCCCAGCGCCCCTATGGCGTATTCGTAGAGTGCGGCCTGGTCGGTGATTTTCTTCCTGGGGCGGGAGAAGGCCATGGCTTAAGGGTAGCAGGTAGCGCAAGGTCCTTCGACTCGCGCGCATCGCGCAAGCGCGGCTCGCGCCCGCTCAGGATGACATTTTGCAGCATAAAAAAAAGCGCGCCTCGCGGCGCGCCTCCCGATTGCACGGGTTACGGCTAAAACTTGGAAAAGCCCGCCGCCTGCATTTCGTTGCGGGCCATATCGGTGGTGGAGGAAATGCCCTGCGCCCGCAGCTTGAAGTCGTCGGCGTTGGAAGCATTCTCCAGAGCGGTGTCGTAGGTAATCAGGTTCTGCTGGCACAAATCCCATAGCGACTGGTCGAAAGTCTGCATACCGTACTGCGAGGTGCCGGCGGCAATCGCCTCGCGCACCATGCGCGTCTTCTCCGGCATCAGGATGCACTCGCGCACGTAAGCGGTGGCAATCATGACCTCCACCGCGGGCACGCGGCCTTCGGAGTCGGCGCGACGCACCAGGCGCTGGCTGACCACCGCCCGCAGCGTGGCTGCCAGTTGGGTGCGAATCTGCTTCTGTTCCGGCGGCGGGAATACGGCGATGATGCGGTTGATGGTTTCCACCGCATCCAGAGTGTGCAAAGTGGAGAACACCATGTGCCCGGTTTCGGCCGCATGCAGCGCCGTGGCGATGGTTTCCAGGTCGCGCATTTCGCCCACCAGGATCACGTCCGGGTCCTGGCGCAGCGAGGCCCGCAGCGCGGAAGCGAACGAAGGCGTATCCACGTCCACTTCGCGCTGGTTTACGAATCCCATCTTGTCGCGGTGCAGGAATTCGATGGGGTCCTCGATGGTAATGATGTGTTCGGCGCGGGTAGAGTTGATGCGGTCCACCATGGCCGCCAGGGTGGTGGATTTACCGGAACCGGTCACACCCGTCACCAGCACCAGGCCGCGCGGCATGTCGCAAATCTGCTCCACGATTTTGGGCAGGTAGAGTTCGTCCAGCGCCCGGATCTTGGTAGGAATCACGCGCAGCACCACGCCCACATTGCCGCGCTGCTGAAAAACGTTCACGCGGAAGCGTCCCAGGCCGGCCACGCCGTAGGCCATGTCGAGCTCGTTGTTTTCCTTGAATTTCTGCTTCTGGCGGCTGGACATGATGCTGAACGCCATGTTCAGCATCTCCTCGGCCGTGATGCGGGCCTGGTCGGAAAGCGGCACCAGCAAGCCATCTATGCGCAAATGCGGGTAGTTGCCGACTTTCAGGTGCAAGTCGGAAGCTTTACGCTCCATGGCTACGCGCAGCAGATCGTCAATGTTCATGGCCGGGTGTGTCGCCTCGCGAGAGAATTGACCCCGCTTATGATGCCTCCAGCAGAGGAAGAATGTAAGGTGACGGAGGTAATGTCCGGTTGGCCCACCACAAAGGACACGAAGGGAATTCCTCGGAGCCGATTCGAGGCTCGGCTTTTATCCTTCGAGGCAAACTAAAAGGCCACCCTCGAGAGAGTGGCCCTTTTCCCTGTTTCCTTCGTGTCCTTTGTGGTGAAAGGTTTACGCGGCTTTCCACTCCTCATCCGCGCTGCCGCCGTAGATGGACGGTACTTTGGCGCCCATGGGCCGCAAATAGGTCGAGAGCTGTCCGCGGTGATGAATGCTATGGCTGGTCACAAACCCCAGATAGAACACCACCGGATAATTGAACGCGCCGTAGAAATCCACCGGCGTGGTGAGGTGTTTCTCGTCGAGGGCTTTCACGCGGCCCAGGGCGCGAGGCAGATTGCTCTCATACCAGGCCAGCATTTCTCCAATCGTCTTCGGCTCCTGGAAACGCGGCTCCATGCTGAACTTGCCGTCGGCGATCTCGTCCAGCAACTGCACCTCGGTTGACACAATATGCCATGCCAACTCAAACCCGTTGCGCGCCTTGGGGTCGGGCCGGTATTCCCGGCTGCGGGCGTCGGGAATGGTGGCGATCACTTTCTTCGTGGTTTGCATTTCGCGGCCGATGCCCATAAGCGTCATGTCACGAAAGCCAAGCACGAAATCCTTGGTGAGAGAAAGTTGCGGAGCTGCCATAAGAACCTCCTTAGTTGATTGCGGCTGGGTTGGTCCTGCGGTTGAGGTTGGCGAGCAAACGAAGAATGCAGAGCCTGCATTCTGACCACTGACAACTGATCACTGACCGCTTTCTTTACACGCTTACCGGCTGCTTGCTTCCCACAGGAACCGGGGTAAGCCAGTTGAAGCGGTCGGCCACTTCGCCGCGCAACACGCCGTAAAATTCCTGCGCGATTTTGCGGGTGATGGGGCCCATGGTGCCTTGGCCCACACTGATTTTATCCACCGAGCGCACCGGAGTAATTTCCGCCGCCGTTCCGGTAAAAAACACTTCGTCGGCAATGTAGAGCATTTCCCGGGGAATCATCTGTTCCGCCAGCGGAATTCCCAGTTCGCGCGCCAGCCGGATCACCGAATCGCGGGTAATGCCGGGCAGCACCGAGTTGCCCAGCGGAGCGGTCAGCAGCGTGCCTTGGCGCACCACGAACAAATTTTCGCCCGAGCCTTCGCTCACGAACCCGTTGGTGTCCAGCGCGATGCCTTCCACGTAGCCGTTCATGATGGCTTCCATCTTGATCAGCTGGGAGTTCATGTAATTGGCGCCCGCCTTGGCCATCGCCGGCAGCGTGTTGGGCGCGATGCGCGTCCAGGAGGAAACGCAAACGTCCACCCCCTGCTCAATGTCGCTGCCCAAATACTTGCCCCACTCGTAATTGATGACGTAAACCTCGGTAGGCGAGTTGAAGGGATTAACGCCGGCTTCGCTGTAGCCGCGCAGCACGATGGGCCGGAGATAGCAGGGCCACACCTGGTTGACCTTAATCAGTTCCTGCATGGCGGCCACCAGGTCATCGCGGCTGTAGTCCACGTCAATGCGGTAGATCTTGGCTGAATCCAGCAGGCGCTGGGCATGCTCATGGGCCCGGAAGATGGCGGGGCCTTGGGGAAGCGCGTAGCAGCGGACGCCCTCAAACACGGACGAGCCGTAATTCACCACGTGCGCCATTACGTGCAGTTTGGCGTCGTCCCAGGCAATGAGTTTTCCGTTGTGCCAGATCTTCGCGGTCTTTTTGATGGCCATGAGCGCTCCTTGGAGATCGTTTCTGCTGCCCGGGCGCGCAATTCTGCCGCCGTCAAGGTCTCAGCAGCTGTACCGGAGAAGGGCGCGTGACTGCCAGCGAACACGTCCAGGCTCAAGTACAGGCAATTATAACCGAGGGTTAGAGCTGAACCGCGCGTGCTGATGGACAAAAAAGGGGTGGAAGCCTGCGTGGGGACAGCCGCCCTCGCGGCGAAATTCTACGTGGGGACAGCCGACCCCGGCTGTCCGCCGGGCAAAGCCTGGGCCTACGCGGCTTTGGCTTACTGTGCCGCGGTCGGAACCAGTAAGGGTTCAGGCGCGCTGGTGGCCGCGGTCTTCAGGCTGGCCACTCCCGGTGGTTCATCCCCGCGGAAATAGCGGCCATGCTCAGCCCGCATTTCCCCCATGGCCACCAGCGGCTTGCTGTAGTCGTTGCGCGCATTCCAGAAGAGAAAACCGATTCCCCCCTCCTCGCGCGCCACCCGGACCTGGGTGATGATGTAGTTCGCCGAATAGCTGCGGGTCCGCCAGCCGAAGGCCTGCAGCCAGGGCCGCAATACCACGCCCGTAGTCTTCGTATCACGCCGGAAACGTGCCATGGATTCGCCGATGAAGTGCTCCGGCGCATCCCCGGGGTGGGCGTAGCCGTCCATCCCAAAGAAGTGCGAGGGGTAAATCATGGGCGAAAGGACGTCACAGTGCAGCGCCATGGAAGGAATATCCTGCCCGGTGTGCGCCAGGTCCACCGGACGCTGCCAGGCCATGACCCCGAACACATCCAGCGAAAGCAGCACGTGGAGCGGGTGAATCTGGACGTAGGCGTCGGTCAGGAAATGGCTTATCACGTCTGAGCGGTGCCAGGTCGGGTGCGTCGTCTGGAACAGAAACTTGGCATCTTTCTGGTCACTTTCGGCAGGGAAGCGCACGTAGTCGAACTGCACTTCATCCACTCCCGCCTCGGCTGCCACCTTGGCCAGGGCTATGTCATAGGCCTGCACCTCGGGATGGGAGGGGTCGGTCCACACCAGTTTGTTGTGTTCGAGCCAGGGCCGGCCGGTGCGGCGGGAACGTACCGCCAGTTCGGGGTGGCTCTCCACCAGCCGCTGGTCGCGGAAAATGGCGATGCGGGCGATGCTGTGCATGCCTAAAGAGTGCAAGTAACGGGCAAACTTAGGTAGATTACGGATTACCGGCCGCCGTGTGGACGTGTAGAGAGGATGCTGGAAGGGGATATTTACAATCCCGTCGCTGTCCTTAATGTCAAAAACTACCGAGTTGCCGCCCATCTGGCGCCAGCGGTTGATGATGCGCAAGCCCTTTTCGCTCCCGGCCATCGCGCCGGTCAAGTAGACAGCCCGCACCTCGAAGTCGCGATTCACTTGAACCGGTCGTTCCAAAATGGGACCGGGCAGCATGCCGGGGATAATAATCTGCTCTCCCGGATGCAGAAAGTTGCCGCGCAGGCCATTGTTGGACTGGCGGATAGCTGTTTCCAGCTCCGAAACTGTCATGAAAGAAGTTTGCGGCAGGTAAGCTCGGGCCAGCGCGGGCACACTTTCACCCCGCATGACCTCATGCCAGGACTCTCCCGGCTGCAGCGCTCGCGGCACGGCGGCGGAGGCCGAAACTCTTGTGCCGCTGGCGGGCTGGCTGGAGCCGGTGCGGACTATACCCGCCTGCGGCGGGGTAGCGGCATGAACAAAGCGTGGCGCCTCATTCCAAAAAACCAACGCCAGCGCCAGAAAACCAAGACTCGTAACCACCAGGCCTGTTTGACGCAACCATCACCGTCCCCACTGCTAGAGCCCACAGAACCATCTGCATAGTACGACACTTCGACGGCCGGCTTTGGTTACCCCAGTACATTGGACGCTCATTTGGCTTCCCAGGATGCGCAAAGCTTTTCTTCTTTTGTCCGGGAAACCCTGGAAAATCGAATGACATTTTTTGTCGTTTCATCATCTAAGCAG
>DATEJK010000148.1:0-12779 GCA_035278025.1 Terriglobales bacterium
TGCACCTTGGGATTGTGCTTGGCCAATACCTTGGTGATGGCCGCCGTCAGCGTGGTCTTGCCATGATCAATGTGCCCGATCGTGCCCACGTTCACGTGCGGCTTATTGCGTTCAAATTTCTCTTTCGCCATTTCTTAGCTCTGCTCCTAATCTCTGCTCGCGGGCTCTAAAGCACCCGGTAAACGGTGGCGAACTTGGCTCGCCACTTCACATCTACCTGCTCCAGGCGCACCAGGTAAAACTCCTTTGCCTGACTCTGGTCGGAAAGCGGCAAGCTCTCCCACAGCCCCTTGGCCGTTTTGCCGGCTTTGGCCAGCATGGCGTCAGCGCGCTCGATGAAGCCACCCGCCAGCACCGCTTCGAAGTCGCGCACGCCTACATCCTTCTTCTTCAGTTGGCGCAGGAACTTTTCCACCTCCGGAGCAGAAAAAACACGGTCAATGGCGCCGCGAAGCTCCGCGAAGTCTTTCTCGTTCTCAACCTTTATGACCGCCTGCTGGAAACCTGGAGACATACCTGCCGTGCCTGTTCAAACCCTGGAGCGGGAGACGGGAATCGAACCCGCGACCAACAGCTTGGAAGGCTGTGACTCTACCACTGAGTTACTCCCGCCCAACCCCGCACTAGCTGCTTCGCTGCTGGCTCCTAGCTAGAGGCTAATTAGCTAGCAGCTAGTAGCTGATTCTCTGGAGCCGATGACCAGGATTGAACTGGTGACCTCTCCCTTACCAAGGGAGTGCTCTACCAACTGAGCTACATCGGCCCAAGTATCTATGCACTGCGCCGCGGCGCCACTACAGCTTTCTCGCCCGGTTCACGCTCGCTTAGCTCAGTTCTCTCCAGCAACTCGCGTTTATGGTGCAGCCAGGTGCGGAAAGCGAACATGCCCAGCACCACCAGCGTGATGACACTCAGCGGCACCTGTCGTCCCGCCACCGAAACTGCCTGGTCCAGCGTAATCACCGCTAAAATTCCCAGGACCACGTAGGCCAGCATGGCGATAGAAAACCGAGACAACCGAAACTCCTTCACTCTCAGCGCGACTGCAAAATGCTGGTGCACAGGGGAGGATTCGAACCTCCGTAGCTCGCAAGGAGCGGCAGATTTACAGTCTGCTGCCATTAACCACTCGGCCACCTGTGCGAAATCTCGCCAGGCGCCGCACCGTCGAGCGCCGGCCCCCTTTGGGTGGACTAATCCACTTGGCAGAACACGCTCACGAGCGCGAAAATAACGACGCCGGAGGAGACTCTCTCCGCGCCCAACTCCTTTTCACGTTTCTGAGTATGGAGTGCGTTCTCGGGAAATTAAATGTTCTGCGACCGCCCGGTCCACCACTCGACTGCAAGCGCCTGAATGTCCTTTTCTGGAGCTGGCGGAGGGACTTGAACCCCCGACCCTCTGATTACAAATCAGATGCTCTACCACCTGAGCTACGCCAGCGGTCCTCGCCGCCAGAAATCTGGCGCGCTCAGACACTTAAACCTGCCCCCTCTTCGGGAACAAAAACAAAAGGTTAGCACAAACGGAAGGAGACGTGCAAACGGCCACTCTCCGCCTTCCGCTCCAGAGCAGTGCTATGATTTGCAATTCTTCCCAAATTTTACCCAAATATTATGGGTTGCGCCACTGCCAGGGGTGAAAATCCGAAGGAACGGCGGGCCGGGTAGAAGCAGCTTATGCGGCGACGAACTCGCCTCACCATTCTGATCGTCGTTTTGATAGCCGCCAGCCTGGCAGCTATCGTGCTGCTGCGTAGCCAGGCGCCCCCGGAACCCGCCCGCCTTTTGCCTGGAGCAGAGGCCTTTGCTTACGTGGATCTGAAATGGGTGCGCCGTCTCAACCACTTAGGCCAAGTGCCCCCCGTCCCTCACGATCCGGAATACGACGAATTCATCCGCCAGACCGGCTTCCAGTTTGAGCGGGACCTGGATGAAGCCGCCTTCGCGGTGCATTATCCGGGCACGCCGGAGGCGCCGGGCAGCGAGATGCGGTTTACAGAGGTTTTCACCGGCCGCTGGAATTCCAGCCGGGTTGCCAATTACCTGACCAAGCTGGCGAGTTCGGTGGACAACTACCGCGGCGTGCAGATTTTCACTATTCCTCTGCAAGGCCGCACCCTGCGCGTGGCCATGCTGGCAGTGGGCACGGTGGTGGTGTCGAATTCCGACGACCCGCGGATCGTTCGCGGGATCATTGACCGCTCCCGCAAACTGGCCTCCCCTTTTGGCGGCCCGGCTTTGTTGCGCAGAAACTACAAGCATATACCCTTCGGCAGCCTGGCCTGGGCCA
The DNA here is from genome assembly GCA_035278025.1 of Terriglobales bacterium. Taxonomy (GTDB): domain Bacteria; phylum Acidobacteriota; class Terriglobia; order Terriglobales; family Acidobacteriaceae; genus JAICWP01. The sequence continues at coordinate 2,293 of DATEJK010000148.1, forward strand.
TTGTGAGCAATCCCGCGCACCTGCAAAGCGGCCAACTGACCGACGTGTTGCTGCCCCCTGACTACCGCCAGTTGTTGAGCGGCTCGGTGCTCGTGGCCTCTGTGCGCTTTTTGCGCGCCATTCACCTTCGAGTTGAAGCCTTTTACCAGCAGGAGGGCCGTGCCTCACAACTGGCGGAGAAAATGGGAGCATTGCTCACCATCTTTCACAGCCTGCAGCCGACTATTGCGTCGGCCGGCCCCGGCGACAAGGACGTGAGGACATTTTTTGACAGCCTGAAAATCGAGGGGGACAAAACCCGAGTGACCCTCACCGCTACCGTGCCGCTGGATTTCATCAAGAAAGTTTTTACCGAGCCGCCGCCGGAAGTAATCGCGCCCCAACCCCAACCAGCGCCTACGCCTCAGCCTGTCCCACCCGCTAAAAAGAAGCACCGCCATCGGGCGCGGTAAACCATAACCGCAGAGTACGCCGAGGACGCTGAGGTTTTTGGAAGATCAATTTCAAAGAGCTCTGCGTCCTTCGCGTCCTCTGCGGTTTTCATTGGGCCAGAAGAGCAGGAAAAGGAGGGCGGTGGAGCAGCCGAGAACTGAGAACCGAGAAACCGGGTTTACGAGCCGTGTTCGATGCCGAAGTCGCGAGCCACGGTGACGCGCAGATACTTGTAGGGATTGACAGGAACATCGTTGATGCGCACTTCATAGTGCAGGTGAGGCCCGGTGCTGCGGCCGCTGTCGCCGATATAGCCGATGACATCGCCACGGTGAATCTGCTGGCCCGCGACCACGGCGAAGCTGGAGAGGTGGCCGTAAAGCGTGCTCAAGCCGTGTCCGTGCTCCAGGATGATGGCGCGGCCGTAACCGTTCATGAAGTCGGCGAAAGCGACTTCTCCATCGGCGGGAGCAATAACCGGCTCACCATATTCACAGGAAATGTCCACGCCGCGATGGAAGGCGCCTTCTCCATTAAAAGGATCTATACGCTCCCCGAAAGAGCTGGTGATTCTTCCCATAACCGGCCACAAAGCGGGAGCGGCGGATGCACGGATCCAGTCATTCATGCTCACCGGGTGACTGATATTCATGCCGATGGCAATCATGGTGGCGCCGCTCAGCGCGGAACTGCGCAAAGCGTGCAACTGGTCCAGGGAAACGCCCACCTGCTGCGGTTCAAAACTACCCGCGGAGTTGCTGGTGAGAATGGGGTCGGGCTTCAGTCCATAGAGGGCGGAGACTTCACTGGCCAGCGAGCCCAGGGATGCGACCTGCAGGTCTTTTTCGTGTTCCGCCTGCTCCAGTTTGGAGTAGCGCGCCCGCAGCGCTTCCGTCTCGTCCCGCAGCTGGTTGAAGCGAGAAACCTTGGCCAGCATGCGGCCGTAAGAGCCCACGATTCCGGTTACGCTGAGCAGACCAATGGCCGCGCCGATAACCAGGACATAGAGATAGTAAATAGGGATTTGGATCTTGTGCAGCTGCCCCTCGGCATCCCGGGCAACAAAAAGTATGTAGAACCGTTTACGCAATAGTTCTCCTGCCTGCGCCTATGCGTCTAAAGCACCGGATTTAACTGCTCAAAACAGGCCGCCGTTGGTTCTACGGCCCCTCCTGGATCCCGGTGACGCCTCCTCTTCACAGGGGGAGAGGAGCGACGACGTAACCGCTCAAATCCAGCTGAACCGGCTAAGGCCTGTCAGTTCAAACGTTTGCCGTGAAGGCCCGCTATTCCTAACAAAACTTTGGCCTTCCACCGCAAGCCAAGGGGAAACAACTGAGCCACCGTAACAAAGTAGATTCTCCCCTGTCAACGAGGTAAACCCCTTAGTTCCATTACCGCAGTGACCAATTTAGCCGCGTGTAAGTCCTTGTACCTCTGGGCCATCCGCAGGTTACCTTCCGGCGGCTTGCTATATTTGTGGGAGCGTGCCGCTACCTGAGAAAGCCCTAATCGCGCGAATTCTGCGCCAAACGCAGACTGCCGGTCCAACCGTTGGGCCCAGGGGAGAGGACACTATTCAGAGGGCGAATACTCATTCCCGGGTTGCCGCCCTGCTTAGGGGGATTGGGGACGATTGCGCCGTACTGCGCTTGCCCGCCGGACATGAGGCCCTGGTTACCACGGATTTCAGCCTGGAAGGGGTGCATTTCCGGCGCGTATGGCACCCCCCGGATTCGGTGGGACACCGTTGCCTGGCCCGCGGCCTGAGCGACATTGCCGCCATGGGAGGAACGCCTGTGGCGGCCTTTCTTTCCCTGGCCCTACCGGAAAAATTGCCCCAGCGGTGGGTGGACGCTTTTATGCGCGGCTTTCTGGCCTTGGCGAAAAAGTTTTCCGTGCCCCTGGCGGGAGGCGACACGGCGCAGTCACCCGGTGGCGTGATGGCTAATGTCGTGGTGCTGGGCTCGGCTCCCAGCGGAACTGCGGTGTTGCGCTCGGGAGCGCGGCCGGGCGACGCCCTGTACGTGACCGGCGAACTGGGCGGCTCGGCGCTGCTGTTGGAGCGCCTGCTAAGTGGTTCGCTTAAGAAGGCTCGGGCCGTTCGCCACCCCGCCCACTTCTTTCCTGTGCCGCGCCTCGTTCCCGGCAGCATGTTGCGGGAAAGAAAGCTGGCCACAGCCATGATTGATATCAGCGACGGGCTTTCCACCGATCTGCGGCATTTGTGCGAGGAAAGCGGGGTAGGAGCGCGCATCCACGCCGAATCGGTGCCCGCGGCGGGAGGCCCAGCCAACCTGCGCCTGGCACTGCATGGCGGCGAAGACTACGAATTGCTCTTTGCCGCGCGGCACAAGCTGCCCGCCCAGATAGGAGGGGTGCGGGTGACCCGCATCGGCGAAGTGACGCGCGGGAATAAGCTTGTGCTGGTTCAGGACGGCCAGCCATGGGAACTGCCGGCCGGGGGATGGGAACACTTTCGCCGCGGAAGGTGACGCGAGGACTGTGTACCCCTGGAACGTTGCCGGTTGCAGCAGTTTCGCATACAAACAACCTGGAGAGTTGAGGTGCCACGGATGCGGCGATCCCTTTATCTGGCGGTGCTGGCTCTGGCGGGAATGGCGCTTTACCAGTACCAACCGGGGCTCGACCGCGCGCCGCTGACCGGAACGGCGGCGGGGGCAGTAGCGGGCGACCACTTTTCGCCGGCGGAAAACCTGGAACAACTCGATGTCGAGCAGATCGCCGAAGCGCGGCATTCGCTGGATATCGCGATGTATGCCTTTACCGATCGCTACCTGGCCCAGGCGGTGATGGAGGCCGCCCACCGCGGGGTGCGGGTGCGAATCTACCGCGACCGTTCGCAATTCGAGCAGGAGCAGCGCAATGCCGATGTGCACCACGAGCGCTCGCTCAGCGACATGTTTCACCGCCAGCCCAATATTCAGGTGCGGGTGAAAGATTCCAACGAGCACAACCTGATGCACTTGAAAGCCTACCTAATAGACGGCAAGGTGCTGCGCGACGGCAGCGCCAACTGGTCGCCCTCCGGCTTGAAACAGCAGGACAACAACGCTCGTTTCACCACCGACCCCGCGCAGATACATGCCTTCCAGCAGGCGTTCGAGCAGATGTGGGCACGGTCCCGCAACGAAGTGGCGCAGTAGCTTATGCGGGTTCCTGATACAGGCCGATGACATTTCCCGCCGGGTCGGCAAATCTGGCGGTAATCTCAGGCGCGTCTGCGCCGAGCGGCTGCACGATGGTTCCGCCATTTGCGACCACCGCTCTGACCGCAGCCTCAACGCTATCTACCATCACGTAGAACAGCAGGCCAGGCGTGGTGGCCGGGGGACGCCGCAGCACCCAGGCGCCGCTTACCTCTCCCGTTGTATCGTCAAAAGCTGTGTTGCCGTCGCCGCGCCGGCGAATGTTCCAGCCGAACACGGCTCTATAGAAATCGGCGGAGCGCGCGATATCAGTGGCAGGAATTTCCACATAGCAGATTTTCCCGTTAGCGGGAGTGGGTGACATCAGAACCTCCTGGGTTCGTGAACAGCACTACGCGGGGTCAACTCATTGACGGTGACCGTGCGACGCGGAAGCATTCGGGCGGGCTTATTTTCCCCGCCAGGCGGGATTTTAGCAACATTTGCGCGCCCTGGTTTTCAGGAAGGCGCGGTTAGAGTCTATTTGCCGAGCGGAGCCAGAGGCAGTCTCCGCTCCGGTTCCGGTTCTGTACGGGAACCCCGGGCAGGAAGGCGCCTGCGCCAGGACCGCGCAGCGCGGGTTTCAGCCTGCCTGCGCTGTTCGGCGGTGAGATTGTTGCCCAGCAATTCCCGGACCGAGCGGCACTTACTGATCAATTCCGTGGCTCCCCTTTCCGAACGCAAAAGCCAGGTGTAAGCGGCCAGGGGATCGTGGGTGGTGACGCTGTTATCGGAACACATCCTGTCCAGCAGGTACTCATCCCCCGCCGAGCGTCGGGACAAATGCCAGTACCATTGGAGCCGTTCCGCTTCGCTGCCAGTAGGCGGAGCGGAATGGTCGAGCGACTTCGCCGGCGAGGCGTGGCTCAGCAAAGCGAAAATAACTTCGACCCGTTTTTCCACCCCCAGCTTGGCATAGATCCGGAGAAGATGGTTTTTGACGGTGTGCTCGCTCAGGCCGAGCACGCGGGCAATATCACGATTGGTGAGACCGTCACACAGGTAACGCACTACCTCCTGTTCGCGGCGGGAGAGCAGACTCATCCCCGCCCCCTTCAGAAAAGGAGGAACCACCGAGCGTTGAAGGCCCTGCAATACGTAGTTGATCTGTTCTCCGGTGGCCCAGACCTGTCCCCGGGCGAGGCATTCCAGGCACTTACACATTTCGGGAAGGGACTGAGAGCGGCTGAATACGCCGCGCGCGCCGGCCCGAAACGCCTCCACAACCAGACCAGGATCGCAGGTGTTATCGAGGAGAAGCAGCACCGCGGGACAAGCTTGGCCCACGATTTTGGCAGGAATCTCCAGGCCCCCATGCGGCCTTTCAAAATCCAGGGCCAAGATAACCACTTCCGGCGAAGCAGATAGCGCAGCGAGAAGTTCGTCGCGGGTGGCAGCGCATCCGATAACTTTGAAACGGCCCTCCCGTTGCAGAGCCTCCGCCAACAGATGGCTTCCCATGTGAGTGCTGTCAGCGATAAGCACTCGGATACACGCCCGGCCCTGGGAGACTTCGAAGCGCATACTGCCATTATCAGCAGCTCACATCCCACCTGCGACATGATTGTGACCAGAAAAAAAGCGCGCGAGTTTCAAAACGGGACTTAACGAGTTGGCAATCACTCGCGCTACATGAGTGTCGCGCTCAATATTGTGTCTCTTCGTGGTTTTTTTTATTTCGCATGGTCCACGGCGGGACAATGAACGCCTCCCTGGGACGAAACGTACTAATGATGTCAGGAATTCCCCTAGGCCGTTCGGAGCACCGACACGTATTAGCGCACTTTCCGCTTTCGTCCCAGGTGGGGACGTGACTTTCGGTTTCTTGCTGCTCCCTTCCAGCGCACCTATGCTGGCGTTGTGTCCGAATCCTTGAGTTACTCACTCCCGGAAGGGCCGTCGGCAAAAATGCACGCCGCGAGGACAGAAACGGAGCGCAGAAGAGCCCGTAGATTTGCCCTGGAGCTTCCGGTTCTTTTTCGTTGGGTTAATGACGGCCACACCGCCTGTGAAGCCACCGGGGTTTGCCGCGACATCAGCACCAGCGGAGTGTTCGTAATTGCCTGTTCGGCGACGCCAGCCGTGTCCTGCAGGCTGGACCTGGTAGTACTCCTGCCTCCTTTTAACCCCCGGGCTCCGGCGCTGCGGCTGTGCTCAAGCGGCAGCGTAATTCGCGTGGAGACGATGGGGGAGGGTGCAGGCGTGGGCATCGCCGGCGCCTTCGGCGATTTTGAAAATTCGGACCGGCCGGCCTCCTCTACATCCCGAGGAAAAGTTGCCATTCCCTGCTCATAGAGGCCGTTGTGGGCCCTGTTTCGAGGATTCTGCAAGGTATAGAAACAAATACCACTTAGGGCCAGGAATGTGGCTGAGGCGGCGAAGCCATGGAAGGATGCATTCGAACTATAAATGCGAGCAGATGGGCGACGAATCACCTCTGCTGGTATGCGGTCCACACCCGGTCACGCCATGAAAAGCGCATTGAATTTAGCCTGCGGCAAGCTGGGGTAGATACCTTTCTGCCCCTCATCCGCGAGGTGCACCGCTGGAGTGACCGGCGCCAGGAAGTGCAGCTTCCGCTGTTTCCCTGTTACCTGTTTGTGCACCTGGTGCCAGGAGCGGCGGCCCGGCTCACCGTACTGAAAACGCCTGGGGTTCTCAATTTTGTAGGCACCCTGGGAAGTGAGTCAGCCATTCCCGAACAGGAAATTCAACAAGTGCGCGCCGTGGTCACCCAGCAGGGTTCGTTTTTTCCTTGTCCCTTTCTCAAGGCGGGCCAGCGAGTTCGCATTCGGGGTGGCGCTCTGGACGGGGTGGAAGGCGTTCTCAACTCGCATAAAGGCGCTTCCACGCTGGTGGTTTCGGTGGAGCTGATACAGCGCTCGGTGTCGGTTCTGATTAACGGCTACGACGTGGAAGCCGCCTAGGATTTTTTCAGCCTGTACCACGAAGGGACGGAGGACGAAAGTGGGGCGGAGGAGCAGAGCGGCGGGAGTCGTGGTAATCGCAGCCTTTGCGATGTGCTGGGGCCTGCCGCTCTGCCGCGCACAGGTACACAACAACGCTGAAGGCCACAGCGGAACAGCAGCCAGTTCCGAGCTTGCCGTTCCACCGGATGTGGCGGGGGACTATCTGATCGGGCCTGATGATGTGCTGGCGGTTAACGTATGGAAGGAAAGTGAACTCAGCGAGGAGTTGCCGGTGCGTCCTGACGGCAAGATCTCGTTGCCGCTGATTGGCGATGTCCAGGCCAGCAGCCTGACGCCTGTGCAATTGCAGGAAAGCATCCGCACGAGGCTTTCCACCTACCTGGTGAATCCGACCGTCACCGTGATCGTAAAAGAAACTCGCAGCCACCGTTTTAACGTGGTGGGCGAGGTGGAGCGGCCGGGCTCGTTTGTGCTGGGCCAACCGCTGAGGGTGCTGGATGCGCTGGCCCTGGCGGGTGGATTCCGTGATTTCGCGAAAACCAGCGCCATCTATGTGCTGCGCCTGCACGCCGACGGCTCCCCCCAGCGGTTTTCCTTCAACTACAAGCAGGTGATCAGCGGCCGTAGCCTGGAACAGAACATTCGCCTTCAAACTGGCGACACGGTGGTAGTGCCATGAAGACGCCCCAATCAAGGCGATGGTGGCTGCCGGCATTCGCATTCTGGCTGGCCGCTACCAGTTGGGGGCAGCTGGTTCCGAGCCCGATGACAGGAGAAATGCCCGCCAACGGGTTCTCCGCAGCCGGCAAACTCAGCAACCTGGCGCTGGTCTCATTTTCCAGCAGCAGCGTGTACGACGACAATTTCAGTAACGGCGCCTCACACCACCAAGGGGGCGCACAACAATACCTGGCGGCGACCTTTGGATGGCAACAGACCCGGCGGCGCCTGCAATGGAACCTAAGCTACCGGCCGGGCGTGGTGGCAGGGACACACTCCCTGCTCGGGAACCAATTAAACCAGCTGTTTGGAACAACCCTGGAATTTCAGCCCTCTTTGCGCTGGTCGCTGAAATTGCGCCAGGACTATGCCCTGACTACCGGCCCCTTTGACCGGGTGGACGAAGCTCCGCTACAACCCGGACTAGGTCCGCTGGACAGACCGAACCAACTGGCAGTGCTTCCGCAACTCAGAAGAACGGCCAGCTTCAGCGGAGCGGGGGTGAGCTACCGCCTGAGCCGGCACACCACCGCGGGCCTGAACGGAAGCTATAGGCTGCAGAGCTATAGCGACTACGTCAGCACATGGGCAGCACCTTTGATCAACAATCGTGCCGGCACCGGGAACACCTATGTTTCGCGGCAGATTTCCCGACGCTACACCGCCGGGGTGGAATATCGGGTGCGGGATCTGACGTTTCCCGGCTATGAGGTGCGAACGCTCACGCACGCCGTCCTCGCGTTCCATCAGTTTGCCGTTACGGCCAACAGCAGTTTTGTGATGTATGTTGGTCCGGAGTATGCCGGTACCCGCGGCCAGGCGTTTGCAATTCGGAACGCTCCCACGTTTTCCGCGTCCTGGTCCCCCGCCGCGGGCGCGATCTATAGCTGGGCGGGCAAGCGCAACCGCGTGCAAACCGGCTTCAGCCGCCAGGTCAGCGATGGGGGAGGCCTGCAGGGGCCGGTGCGGCTCAATGCGGGATGGCTGCGCCTGGGCCGGCAACTAGGGCGGCGCTGGAGGGCGGAGGTTAACTCGGAAGTTGCCCAACAGACCGCGTTGCCGGCAGGAGGCGGCGACCACCTGCAAATGGTGCGAGCCGGCGCCGGCTTTCAACGCGAACTGGGCCGGAACGCTTCCCTTCGCCTCTCCTATGACCGGCTCTATCAGACGGGGAGTTCGGTTCTCTACCGGCCGGGTAACCACAACCGGGTGATGCTCTCGGTGGAACACAGGTTTATGCGGCCTTTGGGAAGAGCCCAATGAAAGGAACGGATTCCGAGCAGCCGTTCAGCCTGGCCCAGTACGGCGACATCGCGCTGCGGCGGCGCTGGTGGATTGCCGGCACGTTGTTTGCGGTTTGGGGAATAGCCTGGGTATGCGCCTGGATACTGCCCACACGCTACCGCTCAGAAAGCACGATTGTAATTGATGAGCTGCCGGTGCCGGGGGAGGAAGGCATTTCCGGTCTGCAGAACCGGCTGCAAACCCTTACACCGCAAATCCTCAGCCGAACACGGCTGCAGCGGATTATCCAGGATCTCAAGCTTTATTCCCCCGCCGGCGGCGGCCCTTCGCCAGAGGCGCTGGCCGGGCGGATGCGGCGCGACATCAAGCTGGAGCCGCTGCAGGCATCAGGCCGGCCCAGCCAACTCGCCGCCTTCACCGTTTCCTACTCCGCGTGCAGCCCGGCGGTGGCGCAACAGGTAACACGCCGCCTGACCTCATTGTTTATCGAGGAGAACGTGCGCACGTGGGCGCAACAGTCGCAGCAAACAACCAGCTTTCTGGAGAGCCAGCTGCAGGATGCCCGCGCCTGGCTGCAAAAGCAGGAAGCCCGGCTGCAGCAATTCAAGGCGCAGTACCTGGGGCAGCTGCCCAGCGAAACACAGGCGAATTTCGCGCAACGCGACGCGCTCGATCTGCGGTTGCAAAGCGCAAGGCAGGAGCTGCAGCGCGCAAAACAGCAGCGGGTTTATCTGAGCTCGCTGCTGTCGCAGTATCGCGAGCTGCGCCTCTCCGGCAGTTCCGCCTCCAGCACCCCCGCAGGAACACCCCCCGCGCTGGATGCGGAACTGTCGCGCTTGCGCCAGCAGGCCGAGGATGCGCGCCTGCGCTACACCGAAGCCCACCCCGAACTGGTCCGGCTGCGGGAACAGATAGCGCGAGCGCAGAAGCTCAAGGCACTGATGGGGCAGGAGTTGACGAAGGGGGAGGGAGGTGCTGCTGAAGAATCTCCCACCACGCTGCAGATCCAGAGCCAGCTCCGAGCCAATGAACAGGAAATCGTGGATGCGGAAAACCAGATGGCCGGGGTGCAGGCGGAAATGCGCGCCGTGCAAGCCCGTCTGCGAAGCGCCCCGGTACGGGAGAGGCAATTGGCCGAGCTGAGCCGGGACTACGACCAGTCGCGCGCCTACTACGAATCGCTGCTGGCCAAACGCAACCAGTCGCAGCTGGCCGGCGGTCTGGAGAAGCAGCAGCGGGGCGCGCAGTTCCGGGTGTTGGACCCGGCCTCCTTGCCGGCTGCGCCTTACTATCCTGACCGCTTCAAGTTCAGCCTGGCGGGGCTGGTGTTGGGTTTAGTGGCTGGAGGGCTGGTGGGGTACGCCCGCGAAGTGCTGGACAACCACATCCATTCGCCGGCCCAGGTGGAGTGCCTGTGCGCAGCACCGATTCTGGCCTCCATCCCGCCCGCCGCGGGGCCGGACTCATGGCCGCGGCGACTGCGGGTGGGCGGAGAAATTGCGGGAATGACCGCTCTGCTCGCGTTCATGAGCGGCAGCACGTTCATGGCTTTTATCGCCCATTACCGTGACTGATGCGCAACCCGGTGGAATGACATGACCCGAATCAGCCCCATTCCGCAAACAGCCGCTGAAAGCGGCCCAGGCTTCGCGGGAGTTCGGCCGGAAGCCCCCGGCCGGAGTGTGTGGGACTTCGATTCGCTTTCCTGGCTGGTGCCCAAGGTCCCCCTGCGCCAGGTGATCTGTATCTTGGGCGCCGGCCAGGAGCCGGTGAGGGAGCAGTTTCGACTGCTGCGCGCCCGGCTTGAGGACGCGCGACGGGTGCGACCGCTGAAGACAGTGCTGGTCACCAGCAGCCTGCCCGAAGAAGGAAAGAGCTTCGTGTCGCTCAACCTGGCAGAGACGATCTCGCAGCGCGGCCGGAACAAGGTGCTGCTGCTGGAAGCCGACCT
>DATEJK010000149.1:0-14470 GCA_035278025.1 Terriglobales bacterium
AGCTCTGCCCAGCCTCGAACTACACTTTAGTAACCTGCGTTGCACCTTCGCTGCATTGCTGGTTACAGCAGTTCTGCCTACAATTCAGAGGTCCCCCAAAGACCTTCATCCATGCTTGACCTCGGCAGACGCTCCGACAAATCCGACATCGCGAAGCGGCGGGAGAAGGCCGAGAAGTATCTGCAGAAGGGCAAAGTCACCGCTGCCCTGGAAGAGTATGTCGCGATCCTGCATGAAGATCCGGAGAATGATACCATCCGGCAGACAGCCGCCGACCTGTACATCCAGGTAAACGACACGCACCAGGCGGCCAAACTGCTGGGCGACCTGTTTACGCGCCAGGTGGATGCCGGGGATAGCACCAATGCCGCGCTTACCTACAAGAAGCTGACACGCTTCGCCAAACCGACCTTTGAGCAAACCTTCCGCTACGCCCAGTTCATAGAAGCCAACAACAAAAAAGAAGCGCTGGAAGCCTACGAAGTGGCGCTGGCCGGTTTCACCGCCCAGCGCAACAACAAGCGGGCGCTGGCGGTGCTGGAACGAATCGTATTCCTGGATCCTTCGGGGCAGAATTTCTGGCGCGCGGGCGAGCTGGCGTTGGAATTGGGCGAGGGTAAGAAGGCAGGTGTTTGCTTCCTCAGCGTGGGCGAACTGGAGCAGAAGTCCGGAGGCAATGCGGCGCCATGGTATGAGCGCGCTTTTCGCGCCGACCAGAACAATCCGGAAGCGGCGCTGGCCTACGGCCGCATGCTGGTGCAGCAGAACAGTTTTCTGGAAGCGCTGCAGGTTCTGCAACCGCTGATGAAGGATGGGGCCAAGGCGCCGTCGGAAGTGCGCGAGTTATACGGGCGAGCGCTGGTGGGCACCGGCCGCCTTACGGAAGCGGAGCCGGTTCTGTGGGCGTTGTTCGAGCAGAACCCGGAGCGGGCGCAGCAGATCGTGGACCTGGTGGCGGCGGAGATGGACGCCCAGCAGGATGCGGCGGCAGTCGCTCTGGCCCGCAAGCTGGAAAAGTTTTTACGGGGCAAAGGCAGCCGGCGGGAGTTTGTCGGCATGTTGAGCCAACTGCTGGAACAGCATCGGCCTTCGGTGGAAATGCTGGAGTACATGGCCGAGCTGTTCAACGGTTCCAACCGGGAGGCCGATTACTGCCAGACCCTGATCAAGCTCTTCGATCTTTATTACGCTGCGGGGAATTTCGCAAAAGCGGGCGACGCCCTGGACCGGGCGGCGGAGGTGGATGCCTACGAACCCGGCCACCACAGCCGCCTGGAAATGCTGCGGGGAAAAATCGAGGAGCAGCGGCTGAACGCCATCGCGGGGCGCTTCACCATCGTTACCAAAACCACGGAAACCCAGCAGCAGGAAGAAGAAGCCGACGAGCACAGCATGCTGCAGGACCTGATGCTGCAGGCGGAGATCCTGGTGCAGTATGGCATGCGCAGCAAGGCGCAGGAACGGCTGCTGCGCATTCAGCAGTTGTTTCCACACGAAGAAGACCGCAACGAGGAATTGCGCCGCCTGTACATGAATGTCGGCCTGGTGCCGAAATATAGCGGGGAGGAAGCAGCGCCGTTGGCGGCGGCGGTGGCAGCCGGAGCAGAAACCGCTCCCAGCGCGCCGGCTCCACCCGTGGAACCGGCTGCGGGAATAGCAGATCGCCGCGCGCACACGGCTCCCAAAGAGCCCGACATCGAGGTCAACAGCCTGCAGTGGGTGACGGAAACCGCGCGCAAGCTTTATCAGCAGGCCAATGTCAAAGGAGTGGTGGGCGCGGCACTGAATGAAATCGGCATGCGCTGGGGCGCGGTGCGCTGCATCGGCGGCCTGCGCAGTCCGGGCAAGCCACCCTCGCTGGTTCTGGAGTATGCGGGAGCAGGAATTCAGGCTTCGGAGCTGCCGGTTCGAGTCAAGCTGCTTTCCGGGCTGCAGGACTTCTCCATCCAGCGTGGCCCGGGGATTATTCCTCAGCCGGCCAGGGAATCGGAGCTGAGCGGCATTGCCGAGGAGCTCAATCTGCTGGGCGACGGCGCCCTGATGTTGCTGCCCTTAAGCGACGGCGCCGACCAGGTCGGAGTGCTCATTCTGCAGAGTCCGGTGGAATCGGACTGGAGGCCCAGCGATCTGATGCTGCTGCGCACGCTCAGCGATCAGGTGGTGCTGGCTCTGCACAACGCGCGCCTGCGCCGCCTAGTGCGCAATTTGTCGGTGACCGACGAGAAATCAGGTCTGCTGAAGCGGGCTTCTTATACCGACGTGCTCATGTCGGAGGTGGCGCGCTCCTCCCAGCAAGGTACGCCCACCACGGTCATGCTGATGGAATTCGGCAAGGGCGCGGCCATGCTCAAGGAGTTTGGACAGAACGCGGTAGAGGGGCTGATGCGGGAGGTGAGCCAGTCTATTTCCACCCACATCCGGCAGGCCGACGTAGCCGTGCTGTACGATCTGACCACCATCGCGCTTATCCTGGCCGATACACCGGAGCGGGGCGCATTGCTGGCTTTGGAAAAACTGCGCCGCATTCTGGCTGACGTGCGCCTGCCCGGGCGGGATGCGCCGCCGCCCAATACCGTTGGCGTGGCCGAGGCGGTGACGCGGCCGGCGTATGATCCCGCGGATATCGTCACCGAAGTGATCAACCGCGCGGAGACGGCGCTGGAGAAGGGCCGCAGCGCCGGGAATCGGGTGTGCGCGCTGCAGTCGGAATTCGACACGGCGGCGGCATAGATTCGTTTTCACCACGGAGACACAGAGGCACGGAGGAATCGCAGATTCATGTTTGCAGATTGGCGTTCAGAAGGCGTCAATCCTCCGTCAACCGTTGCTTTCACCGGCTGCCGCTGTTTCTATCCTCTCTCAGCAATCGTCAAATCAATGCTTTCATTACATTCGTAATCTGTCCGCAGGGCGGCGGTTGCCCTACCATCATAGTGAAGCTGGGCTCTGCGCCGTGTTGAGACTTGATTACATTTCCTGCCTGCTTACCGTCCTGTCCACTGTTCTGATTGGCAAACGTTATTGGCACGGTTGGGTGCTGGCCGGCCTGAACAGCGTGATCATCTGCGTCATTGCCAGGAACACCGCCCAGCTGGGCTTTATTCCCGCCAACGTTTTCTGCCTAGGCCTGTACGCCTATAACGTGCGCGCCTGGCGCAAGGCCGATCCGGTAAAGAATTGACGATTGCTGATTGTTGATTGACTGGTTGAAAAAGCTTGTAGCCTGACGCGAGAACGGTCTTCAACGTCAATTCAAAATCGTCAAGCGGCAATTTGCCTCTGTGCCTCTGGCAGATTTCCCCCGCCCCTCGCCAACCCCGCCCCGCAGTTGCTAGACTGATAAGTTTGGCTGTGGCCGAACAAATTTTCCGTGCAGGTTTTCCCGATGTTGAAGGTGAATGAAATCGCGATCGTGAGCGGGGCGCGCACCCCGATGGCGGATTACCAGACCGGCAAGCTGCGCCATTTCACGGCGCAGGAACTGGGAGCGATCGCCGGCAAATGCGCCATCCAGCGCGCCGGGCTTGACCCCCAGGAATTCGACCACTGCGTGATGGGCAACGCGCAGCAGACCTCGGGCGACGCGCTCTACGGCGCGCGCCATGTGGCCCTGAAGGCGGGGCTGCCCATTGAAACGCCGGCATTGACCGTGAACCGTTTGTGCGGGTCGGGCATGCAGGCGATCGTGAGCGCGGCGCAGATGATGCAGCTGGGAGAGGCCAGGATGGTGCTGGCCGGAGGTATGGAGTCCATGTCGCAGGCGCCGCACGTGATTCGCGGCGCGCGCTACGGCTTCGGCCTGGGCGAAGGCAAGCTGGAAGATTCTCTGATGATTGCGCTGCTGGACACGCAATGCGGCCTCTATATGGCCAATACCGCCGAGCTTTATGCCGAGCAGCAGGGCATCACCCGCGAGGCGCAGGACGAATTTGCGCTGCGCTCGCAACAACTGGCGGATGCGGCGTACAAGGCCGGACGCCTGCAGGAAGAAATTGTGCCCGTGCAGCTCAAGAACAAGCGCGGTGAGCTGAGCGGCGAGATGTTCGGCGAAGACGACCACCGGCGAGCCAACAGTACCATCGAAGGTCTGGCCAAGCTGCGGCCGGCTTTTGGCAAGAGCGGCACCGTGACCGCCGGGAACGCCAGCGGCATTGTGGATGGCGGCGCGGCCGTGGTGATGCTGCCGCTCGAAGAAGCGCAGAAGCGCGGGCTCAAGCCGCTGGGTCGCCTGGTGAGCTGGGGCATTGCCGGAGTGGAGCCCAAGCTGATGGGACGCGGCCCGGTGCCGGCTTCGCGCCTTGCCCTGAAGAAAGCGGGGCTCAAGCTCGAGGATGTTGATCTGGTTGAAGTGAATGAAGCCTTCGCGGCGCAGTACCTGGGGGTAGAGAAGGAACTGGGCCTGGACCGTAACAGGGTGAACGTCAATGGCGGTGCCATTGCTTTGGGCCATCCTCTGGGCGCTACGGGAACGCGGCTGGTGATTACCCTGCTATACGAATTGCGCCGGAGAAAAAAGAAATATGGGCTGGCTACGGCGTGCATCGGCGGTGGGCAGGGCATCGCGGTAATCGTGGAGAGTTTGTAACAATCTGCCGCGCATTGCACGGTTAGCGGGGATCTTCATACTTATGAATCCGCGTGTCTCAGTGTTCCTTCGTGTCCTCTGTGGTTAAAAAGGATTGTATATGCAGATCAGAAAAGTTGGTGTTCTCGGTTGCGGGCTGATGGGTTCGGGGATCGCGCAGGTGAGTGCGACCGCGGGATTCGAGGTCACTGTGCTGGAAGTGGAGCAGAAGTTTCTAGACAAGGGCTTCGCCGGAATTGAGAAGTCGCTGGGCAAGCTGGCGGAGAAGGGGGCACTGAAGGAGACGCCGCAGGCGGTTCGGGCGCGTCTGAAAGGGACCACGCGCCGCGAGGACCTCGCCGATTGCGATCTGATTATTGAAGCCGTGATCGAGAACGCGGAGGAGAAGCGCAAAATGTATTCCGCGCTCGATTCCGTCGTTAAGAAGGACGCCATTTTCGCCAGCAACACTTCTTCTATCCCCATCACTGAGCTGATGACGGCCACCAGGCGCCCGGAGCGCTTTGTCGGCCTGCACTTTTTCAATCCCGTTCCCCTTATGAAGCTGGTGGAGGTGATACGCACTATCGCCACTGCCGACGAGGTCTACGAAACCGCCTACGATTTTGGCAAGCGCGTGGGCAAGGTGCCGGTGCGTACCAGCGACAAGTGCGGCTTCATCGTGAACCGGCTGCTGGTGCCTTACCTGCTGGACGCGGTGCGCGCCTATGAAGAAGGCGTGGGCTCGATTGAAGATATTGACCAGGCCATGAAGCTGGGATGCGGCTATCCCATGGGCCCACTCACCCTGCTGGATTTCGTGGGGCTGGACACCACCTACTACATCACGCACGTCATGTTCGAGGAATTCAAGGAGCGGCGCTTTGCTTCGCCCCCGCTGCTCAAGCGCATGGTGCTGGCGGGCTGGTATGGGCGCAAATCAGGCAAAGGTTTCTACGACTACAAGGATCCTCAGAAGCCGGTGGCGCAGGACGCCGCCCTGCGGGGCTTTGCCGCGGAAGAGGCGGCCGCAAAGATAGCTTAATTCATCCGCCGCGGATGAACGCGGATGGACGCCGATAAATCGGAAGAGAGAAAGAACATGTCCTCATCTGCCACTCTGGGCGCTTTCGAAAATATACTGTTTGAAAAGAAGAACGCCATCGCCTACGTGACCGTGAACCGGCCCAAGGTGCTGAACGCGCTGAACATGGCCACCATGGAAGAGCTGCGGCGGGCATTTCATGCCATTAAGCACGATGCGGAAGTTCGCGTGGTGATTCTGGCCGGAGCAGGCGAGAAAGCTTTCATTGCCGGCGCCGACATCGGCGAGCTGGCGCGCAATAATCCGGTGGAGGCCAAGGCTTATACCCACCAGGGGCAATCCGTGCTCAACCTGATCGAAAACTGCGGCAAGCCGGTGATAGCCTGCATCAACGGATTTGCCCTGGGGGGCGGCTGCGAAATCGCCATGGCCTGCACCATGCGCCTGGCCAGCGACAACGCCAAGCTGGGGCAGCCGGAAGTGAAGCTGGGCATCATTCCCGGCTACGGCGGCACGCAGCGCTTGCCGCGCCTGGTGGGCAAAGGCCTGGCCATGCAACTGGTACTGGGGGGCGAGATGATCAGCGCCCAAGAGGCGCACCGCATCGGGTTGGTGAATGAGGTGGTGGCCGCGGCCGAGCTGATCCCGCGCGCCGAGGTCATCGCGCAGAAGATTATTGCTAACGCGCCGCTGGCGGTGCAGTGGGCCATGGATGCGGTTAATAAAGGCATGGAAATGCCGCTGGCGGAGGGCCTCTTTCTGGAAGCTACCCTCTTTGGCCTGTGCTGCGCCACAGAAGACAAAAAGGAAGGCACAGCGGCGTTTCTGGAGAAGCGCGCGGCGAAATTTAAGGGCAAGTAGCCGGGAGTGTGGTCGGATACTGTTATTGAAATGAGACGCAAGGTCCTTCGACTGCGCTGGTCGCGATTCGCTGGCGAATCGCGCAGCGTCGCTCAGGATGACAATTCATTTGGGAACTGAGAACTGCATGGTGAGAGCCATCCACATCGGGCGGTCGGTGAACACCTCGGCGGAGTTCCAGGCGTTGCTGGAGTTACTGGCGGCGCTGGGCCTGGAGAGCGAGTCTGCGTCTCCTGTCGGCAAGAGCCGTACTGTGACGTTCGTAGCGCCCGCGGGCAAGCTGAGCCTGGGTTCCAGAGGGGCGGGCGACCTGCGCGGCCGGGCCGAGGGCACCGACCTGCTGCTGGAGGTAGCGGATCCGGATTCGACTTATGGGCTGCTGGAGAAGCGTGGGCTGAAGCTCATCGCCGACCATCACGAGGGAGACTCGCGGCTGTTCGTAGTGGAATTGCCGGGCGGCATCAAGGCAGCATTCTTCGGCGCTTCCCTTCCGACCGCGCCGGGGATAGCGGGGAACCTGGATGCTCGCGGGCTGCGGTTTGGGATTGTGGTCAGCCGGTTCAATTCCTTCATTACCGAGCGCCTGCTGGCCGGAGCGCTGGACGGGTTGCGCCGTACCGGCGGACGCGAACAAGACATAGAGGTAGTGCGCGTGCCCGGCAGCTTCGAGATCCCTGCGGCAGCGCGCGCGCTTTCGGAAGCCGGCGCCGTGGACGCGGTTATCTGCCTGGGCTGCCTGCTGCGGGGTGAGACCCTGCACTATGAAGTGATCGCCAACGAAGTGGCGCGTGGCATCGGGCAGTCGGCCCAGGAGACCGGGGTGCCGCACGCGCTGGGTGTATTGACCTGCGATACGCTGGAACAGGCGATTGATCGCGCCGGTCTGAAGAGCGGCAACAAGGGTTTTGAGGCGGCGCTATCAGCGGTGGAGATGGTCAGGGTGAAGCGTGGAATCGCCGCGCCCGTGTCGGGCGGCAGAAAGAAGGCTGTCAGGCGCAGGAGTTTGGCCGCCGGCAAACGCGCAAAACGAGCCGGAGACGATAGCCGATAGCCGAAGGCCGAGAGCGGGTCGGTGCTACTTTAGCTATGGCCTGAAGTCCCGTCGGCGGCGATGTTTTAAACTGACCACTGGTTCATGGGCACACGGCGCAAATCGCGGGAATTAGCCCTGCAGATGCTTTTCCAGGCCGACATGGGGGGGCAGAGCATGGAGCAGGTGCGGCGCACCTTCTGGGGTGAGCGCGGGCCGGTTTCGCAGGAGGTGCGCAACTTCGCGGAAGACCTGTTCCGCACCGCCATGGAACGCGCCGGCGAGATTGATAAACTGATTGAGCGTCACACCCAGCACTGGCGCATGGACCGCATGGCCGCGGTGGACCGCAACGTGTTACGCGGCGGAGTGGCGGAATTCCTCGGCTTCCCGCACACTCCCAAGCCGGTGGTGATCAATGAAGCCTTGGAAATAGCGCGCAAATTCTCCAGTCCCGAGTCGGTGCAGTTCATCAATGGCGTGCTGGATAGCGTGGCCCGGGAATTGGACAGCACGGTTGCGCCATCTCGAGAATAGAACAGGGAAGCGAGCATGAAGTGGTCTGACGAAGCTAACGAAATCGTGGGGGAGTTGTTGCGGGAACTGCCCGCCCCCTCCCGTGCGGTGGTGCAGGAAGCAACGGAGTTACGCGCGGAAACCCTGACTGATGAAGCGGGAGAAGACGAGGTTGCGATGGAGACGGCAGTCCAGGCTTTCGTCGAATCCACGCCCGCCGACCTGAGGCAGCGCCTCAAGCACACTCTCACCTATCACGGCATTGACCCGGAAGACTATTCGGCGGCCTTCTTGTCCGAGTAGCAATTCGCCAACCACGAAATCTTTGGCGGTCGCAGACTCCTGACTCCGGGTTTATGGCCTCAGAGCCACCAGATTCGGCGGGCAACTGGCAGTAGTGTTGCTGCACAGAGAGACAGAAATACGGCCCAAATCGCTGAAGCTGTTACTAACGTCCAGATGATGAATGGTGCCGTCACTGGCGCCCACGTATAAATCCTGCCCAGAAAGAGTCAGGGCCGCACTCAACGCAGTGGCGCTGGGATTGAGTGCAACGGCGCGCACCGCGTTCGTGGCGATGTCATAGACAATCACGGAGCTCAGATCGCTGATCACGTAGAGGTGAGCGCCGTCTGAGGAAACCAGAACCTGCTTGGGGGTGAAATTGCCTTGACCCAATGGGTGTGGAGTTGGGCTAGCCGTCACCGGCGGAGGACAGCCGGCGGCGCTGCTATTCACCGCGATGGTGGTGATCTCGTCGGAGCCGGCCGCCACCATCGTATTGCCATCGGGCAGAGCCGCAAGCAACAGTGGATCGGAGTTGGTGGTCACGGTTGGCGTATTTGGAGATTGAGGGGGGGTATTATCGCAGCCATCGAACAAGCTGACGGTAGTAGGCGTGCTCCCCACAAATCCGAAAGTGCCGGTGACCAGAAAGGCGGCATCGGTGGAAGGACCAGGCAAGGTTATGGTCTGCAGAGCCCTGGTGCTTGAGTACACGTAGAGCGTGTTCCCGGAAAGCAGGTAAGCGGTGGTGCTGTCTGGCGAGAACGCAGCGGCGGTCACTCCCGAAAGCAGCAAGGGAGTAGAGGTGCTGCTCTTGGAGTTAACGATGTACACAACCTTGGGATTGGAGGTTGTGTCGGAGACGATGGCCTGGATGCCATCGGGAGAGGCAGCCAGCACTTTGCCAGCCCCGGTACCGAAGCTGGTGAAGTTACTGGCAGTGAAAGACAAGGTCTCCAACCCAGCCCCGGTTCCAAGGTATAGCTTTGTGCCGGCGGGATCCATGGCCATGGAATTGGGCGGGCTCGGCAGCGCGATGGCGGTGCCGGCGGTATTGGTCTGGGTATTAATCGGTATCAGCGAAGCCTTGCATCCGGAGACCCCAACACATCCTGTGCTGGCCACGTAAACGGTGCTGGCTACCGCGGCCCCGGTCACTATCGTTTTCACCACGTTGCTGGAATAAACCTCGTACAAATTGACATTGCAGCCGGGGGGAGCGCAAACCGGGAAAATGGCCGCTCCTCCGGGACTGACTGCAGTCACACTGGCGCTCTTAGTGGTGGCCACGCCGGGGGTGGAACTGATCCATGTCAGGCCGGTTACGGAGATGACATTCCCCTGGGTATCGGTGACGGTAGGGATCAGCGTTGCGCTGCTGCCCTTTTGCAGCGACACCGAGGCCGTGCCCGTGCTGGAGGCCAGCACCGAGATGGACTGCACGGGGCAAGTTTCAAAGGGAACGCTCTCGCCGTTGAGCCCGCTGACATTGGCGAAGATGTGCGTCAGTCCCGGCTGGGCCGCAGTGATCTGCACCTGGTTGGCGTGCAGGCCGCTCACAGTAGTGCTGGCCTTGCCTACGGAGGGCTCCATTACTGACCAAGTCAAGGGACCCACGAAGGGAGTAATGTCGGTGCCACCGCTGAAGACTGTGGCTTGAAAGATCTCGGTCTGGGCCTGCGGTACACAGGGAGAATTTGTGGGGCTGACCGTGATGTTGGTGACCTGAGGGTGAACGTAAACCGTAGTTTTGGGACTGGGAGTGCCGAAACCGGAAGCGCGTACCGTCACAACCCCCGGCGCTCCCGGGTTGCAGACTATGAAATTTGCACCCCAACTTCCGGCGCAGGCCAAACCACTCGGGGAAAAGGAGAGAATCCGGTTATTGCTGGTAAGAAAGGTAATAGGAGTAGTGATGACGGTCTTGTTGTTCATGACCGTGGCGTTGAACTGCAGGGTAGAGCCCAGATTCATCGAGGCGGTCGGACCGGGAGTAAGGGTGACGGTTATGGATGGATTCCCGGAGGAGCCGCTGCTGCCTCTGCCGCAACCCAAGAAACCTAGACTCAAGGTAAAAACCAGAGCTAGAGCGCCCGCGCCGGGACCCAGCTTGCTAATACGACTCATCGAACCTCCCCGTCCAATTCGGCGATTGAACGGAAACGTAAGCATGTTTTTCAAGAAACCATCAGTCTAGATGCTGGCCTTTTTTTCGGCAAGTTGAGCCGTTTCGCGGGCGTATGAGCCCGCTGGCGAAATCCTGAGCGCCAGCGCGAAGGATCTCACGGGCGCGGGAGCCGGCAGCCGAAACCCGGAACGGAAGATGTTCAGGGGCAAATACTCCAGGTTGACGCTCCCCGAAGAGAGTTGATATATTTTAAGAGTTCCGCGAGTCAAGATTGGCTTGCCTGTGTGTTCGCTTTCGCCGCTCGGAGTGTGCGGTGAGGGCGATGAGTTGTCTGTGGCAGCTTTTGCTTTAACCGTCCAAGGGTGAAAACCTGCGGACGCCCTCGCTGAAACAGTGCCTGCGCTGCCTTTCGCCCTATCAATTCCGGCCCTGTGCCGGGAAGAATGCGGAAGGGTATGCAGGTCAAGGCAGGCGAAACGGAGCACCTCCTGCCCGGGCCGTAAGCTGGTTCGGGAGTGGCTGGGTGCCACCGTCGCTAAGCCCACAAGGAATCCCTAAATCTCCTCCCAAAATGCGGAGGAAGTATGGTTGGGCAGCAATGCCAGCCAGCCCCTGCAAGGGGTCAAAGCGGGAGCGGGGTGGCTGTGTGTCGCACCGCCGGGTAGCGAACCGGCAGAGACTTTAAGGAGTGCAAGGTGCCTACATTCAATCAATTGGTTCGCCGGGGACGGAGCAAGCCGCGTTACAAGACGGCCAGTCCGGCGCTGCAGGCGTGCCCGCAAAAGCGCGGCGTCTGCACCCGCGTTTATACGCAGACGCCTAAGAAGCCGAACTCCGCGTTGCGCAAGGTGGCCCGCGTGCGGCTGACCAACGGCATTGAGGTGACCACCTACATCCCAGGGGTCGGGCACAACCTGCAGGAGCACTCCATTGTGCTGATCCGCGGCGGCCGCGTTAAAGACTTGCCAGGGGTGCGTTATCACGTGGTTCGCGGCACTCTGGATGCGGTGGGCGTGGCTAACCGCAAGCAGAGCCGCTCCAAGTACGGGGCGAAGAGACCCAAGTAGTGGGCAGTGGTCACTAGTGGGCAGTGGTCACTAGTGGGCAGTGGTCACTAGAGGTTGTTCGTTGTTAGCCATTGGCAAAAACGTTGAGGGTTTCGGAGAAATTCACTCAAAGAAGCTCTAGCTAGAAGCTAAGAGCTAGGAGCTAGTCGCTGAAATGCCAAGAAAAGGACATATCGTAAAAAAAGAAGTAGAGGCTGATCCGGTGTTCGGCTCGACCCTGGTCACCAAATTCATCAACTCGATGATGTGGGCGGGGAAGAAAAGCACGGCCGAGGGCATCTTCTACGATGCCATGAACCGGTTGCAGGAAAAGGGCGGCGACGAGTCCATCAAGCTGTTTAAGAAGGCAGTTGAGAATGTGAAGCCGCTGCTGGAAGTGAAGACCCGGCGCGTGGGCGGGGCGAACTACCAGGTTCCGGTCGAGGTGAACCAGGAGCGGCGCACCTCGCTGGCCATTCGCTGGCTGATTACCTACAGCCGAGGACGCGGCGAAAAGGGAATGGTGGACAAGCTTTCCAACGAACTGCTGGACGCGGCCAACAGCCGCGGCGCCGCCATCAAGAAGAAAGAAGACGTGCACCGCATGGCGGAAGCCAACAAGGCTTTCGCGCATTACCGCTGGTAGCCGCGATTCGGCTAGCCGGCTCTTTATAAAGGAAACGGACGAGTACAGTGGCGAGAGAAGTTCCATTAGAGCGTTGCAGGAATATCGGCATCATGGCGCACATTGATGCCGGTAAGACCACGACGACGGAGCGCATCCTGTTCTACACGGGACGGACGCACCGCATCGGAGAGGTGCATGAAGGCACTGCAACCATGGATTGGATGGAGCAGGAGCAGGAGCGCGGCATTACCATCACCAGCGCCGCCACCACCTGCTTCTGGCGCGACATCCGCATCAACATTATTGATACGCCCGGCCACGTGGACTTTACCGCCGAGGTGGAGCGCTCGCTGCGCGTGCTGGACGGCGCCTGCGCCGTGTTCGATGCTGTGCATGGAGTGGAGCCGCAATCGGAAACCGTGTGGCGCCAGGCCGACAAGTACGGCGTGCCGCGCATTTGTTTCATTAACAAGATGGACAAAATGGGCGCCGATTTCGAGCATGCCATTGACACCATCCGCAAGCGCCTTAACGCCCGCCCCGTCGCCATCCAGCTTCCCATCGGACAAGAAGATAAGTTCAAAGGCGTGATTGACCTGCTCGCCATGAAGGCCATCATTTGGAACGATGAGACCCTGGGAGCCGAATTTGCGGTGCAGGAGATTCCGCCGGAGTTGCAGAAGAAAGCTAATGCTTTCCACGGTCAGATGGTCGAGACCATCGTGGAGAACGACGACGACCTGCTGCACAAATACATGGAAGGCGAAAACATCACGCCGGAGGAGCTGAAAGCTTCCCTGCGCAAGAGCACCGTCGCGCTCAAGCTGTTCCCGGTAATTTGCGGAACAGCCTTCAAGAACAAGGGCGTGCAGCCGCTGCTGGATGCGGTGGTGGACTATCTGCCTTCGCCGCTGGATATTCCTCCCGTGGAGGCCATAGAGCCGGACACGGGCAAACCGGTGCTGCGCAAAGCCGACGACAACGAGCCCTTCTCCGCGCTGGCCTTCAAAATCATGACCGACCCGTTTGTCGGCCAGTTGGTGTTTATCCGCATCTACTCCGGCCAGCTCAAGACCGGCGACAGTGTTTACATCGTCAGCAAGCAGCGCAGCGAGCGCATCGGACGTCTGCTGAAGATGCACGCCAACAAGCGCGAGGAAATCAGTGAGATTTACGCGGGCGATATCTGTGCGGCGGTTGGACTGAAAAACGTCACCACCGGCGATACCATCTGCGACAAGAACCACCCCGTGCTGCTGGAATCCATAGAATTTCCGGCGCCGGTGATTTCGGTCGCGGTGGAACCCAAGACCAAGGCCGACCAGGAGAAGATGGGCATCGCACTGGCCCGCCTGGCACAGGAAGATCCCACCTTCAAAGTGAATACCGATCCCGACAGCGG
The DNA here is from genome assembly GCA_035278025.1 of Terriglobales bacterium. Lineage (GTDB taxonomy): Bacteria > Acidobacteriota > Terriglobia > Terriglobales > Acidobacteriaceae > JAICWP01. The sequence goes on from DATEJK010000149.1 coordinate 13,506, forward strand.
CCAGACGATTATCAGCGGCATGGGCGAACTTCACCTGGAGATCATCATTGACCGCATGATGCGCGAGTACAAGGTCGAGGCCAACGTGGGCAAGCCGCAGGTGGCGTATCGTGAGACGATTCGCAAGCCCTCGCAGGCGGAAGGCAAGTTCATCCGCCAGACGGGCGGCCGCGGCCAGTATGGCCACGTGAAGATCAAGCTGGATCCGCAGGAGCCGGGCAAAGGCTACGAGTTTGTCAACGACATTGCCGGCGGCTCGGTGCCCAGGGAATACATCAAGCCGGTGGACCAAGGCATTAAAGAAGCCATGGAAGGCGGAGTCCTGGCCGGTTATGAAATGGTGGACATCAAGGCCACCCTCTACGACGGCAGCTACCACGACGTGGACTCCAGCGAAATGGCGTTCAAGATTGCCGGTTCGATGGCTTTCAAGGAAGCCGCGCGGAAGGCCAGCCCGGTGCTGCTGGAACCGGTGATGTCGGTGGAGGTGGTGGTGCCCGATGAGTTTATGGGCGACATCATCGGTGACCTCAACTCGCGCCGTGGGCGCGTGGAAGCCGTGGAACACCGCGCCGGGTCGCAGGTCATCAAAGCCTTCGTTCCCCTTTCGGAAATGTTCGGGTACGCAACCGATATGCGCTCGCGTACCCAGGGCCGCGCCACCTTCTCCATGCACTTCTCGCGCTACGAGCAGGCGCCGCAGTCGGTGGCCGAGGAGATTGTGGCCCGGGTGCAGGGCAAGACGGTTTCGCGGTAACGGTTACATGGGACAGCTGTCCCGCAGAAGGAACTTATACATAGCGGTCCCCGCTGGGGGACATATGGAGCTAAGAAATGGCGAAAGAGAAATTTGAACGCAATAAGCCGCACGTGAACGTGGGCACGATCGGGCACATTGATCATGGCAAGACCACGCTGACGGCGGCCATCACCAAGGTATTGGCCAAGCACAATCCCAAGGTGCA
>DATEJK010000150.1:0-12484 GCA_035278025.1 Terriglobales bacterium
AGCTGGCGGAGAGAGTGGGATTCGAACCCACGATACGGTTTCCCGTATACACGCTTTCCAAGCGTGCGCCTTCAGCCACTCGGCCATCTCTCCGGCGCCGGTTGTAAGGAAGCGCAAAACGGAGCCGCGCTCCGTCTCGCTTCTTCATTTTATGGCCCAATGCCGCCTACGGCAAACCCGTTCCCGCCACAGCCAAGTGGTCGCGCTCCCTTCTCCTCCGCCACGCTCGCGGCGAGAATTATCCCCTCAGCGGTTTGCTTCCTGCCTGCTTCCCGCTGCCGGATACCGGCAACCGGGAATTGGTGCCAGGTAGGCAATCTTTCTCTTCCCCGCCCACCGCAATTTCCTCTCCTCCAGCAGCCACCGCCAGTCAATGCGCGTAAAAAAATAGAGCAGCGCCAGGCACGCTACCTGCACCGCAATGAAGTAGGCGCTCATGTAACTGTGCGGCGCCTCAATGGCCAACTTGTGCGCTGCCGCTGACCCCAGGTGCGCCCAGAAGTTGTACCCGATCAGCCGCCCCAGGAAAAACGGCAGCGCCAGAATGCGCAGTTCCAGCGTAGTCAGCCCATAGGCTATAAACAGGTAATTGGAAGGCAACGGGCTGAAGGCATAGAACAGGCAGGCGCTCGCTGTTAATGTGCGTTTTCCCTGTAGCTTCTCCTTGATGGCGTCAATGTTCTGTCTGGTGTCCGCGCTTAGCAGTTTGCGCCGCACCAGGGACCGCGCGGATTTCGCCAGGATCACCCTTCCCAGCGTGGCCGCGGTCGCTCCCACCAGCGCCAGCATGGCGATGTCGTTTTCGGGCATTTTATAGCTGAAGAAGGAGAGCGCCATCCAGGTTGGGGGAGCAAACGCCGGCAGCAGGTTCAGCGCTAACACCACCAGAAATACCAGCCAAATCCCTTCCATGGACCCACCATCCGGCTCCCAGTTTCAGGCGCCCACCCCCAAATGTTTGCGGTTCGAATCCGCGAAAGAACCCGCCGCCTCGAAATCCGACATGGTTTTCGTGGGCAGCGCCACCCGCACTGCGTTCAGCACCGCCAGCAGATCAATTACCTCCTGCGCCACCGCTCCTTCCAGGGCCGGCAAATAGCCGGCGGCGGCGGCAACCATGCCCACGATGCTCAGCGCCATCCCTCCCACCGCGCTCTGCAGTGCAATGGTCCGCATGCGGTCACTGATGTGGAACAGTTCATCCACCTTGGCCAGCGAAGTGGTCATAATCACCGCGTCGGCAGCTTCGGAGGTAATGTCGCTGTTGGGGCCGAAGGCCACACCTACCGTCGCCGCCATGAGCGCGGGAGCGTCATTGATGCCATCGCCCAGAAATAGCGTACGCCCCTGCGCCGTCTCCGCCTCCACGATCGCCACCTTCTGCTCCGGCGCCTGGCTGGCATGCACTTCCGTGATTCCCACCTCTTCCGCCAGGTAGCGCACCTCTGACTCGCGGTCACCCGAAACCAGCATCACCTTCTCCACTGCGTGTTTGGGCCTGAGATGATCCACAAACGACCGGCTCTCCGTCCTCGGCGCGTCGTGAAAGCGGAACGTGGCGGCATATCTACCGCCCACGAACACCAGGCACTCCAGCCCGCTTACCACAGGCGGCAGAGCCAATTCCAGTTCTGCCACCTTGTTCCGGCCGGTTATGCGCACCACTCGCCCAGCCACCACCCCCTCCAGCCCTTCGCCCGGGCGCTCACTCACGTGGCTCACCGCCTCCAGCCCCAGCTTGGCTCCCTGAGCCGCCACCACAATCGCTCCGGCCAGCGGATGCTTGGAGTATTGTTCCAGGCTGGCCGCCGCCCGCAGCACATCTTCGCTGCTGAACCCCGGCGCCGGAATTATTTCGGTCAGCGCCGGCTTGCCGTAAGTGAGGGTTCCGGTCTTGTCGAAGATCAGCGTCCGGCAGGTCGAAATCTGCTCTAGCACCGCCGGATTTTTGATGATAATGCCGTGTCGTGCGGCCAGTGAGATGGCGCCAATCACGGCTACCGGAATGGAAATCAGCAGCGGGCAGGGTGTGGCGATCACCACCACTGCCAGAAAGCGCATCGCCTCGCCCGTAGCCGCCCACGCCGCGACCGCCACGCCCACCGCAATCGGCGTGTACCATGCCCCCAGCTTGTCCCCCAGCCGCCGCAGGTGCGGCCGCTTCTGTTCCGTTTCCTGCATCACCCGCATGATTTTGGCGTACCGCGAGTCCACCGGCAGCGCCTCCGCCTGAATGGTCAGCGCGGTGTCGCCGTTGATAGCGCCCGATAACACCTTCGACCCCGGCGTCTTCGACATCTCGTAAGGCTCGCCCGTCAGGTAAGATTCGTCCATCACGCCGTGGCCTTCCACTACCGCGCCATCCACCGGGCAAATCTCATGGGGAAACACCACCAGCAGGTCGCCGATCGCGATCTGCTGCAGTTCGGTGTCCGCGATCGCGCCGTCATTCTTGCGGTGCGCCACTAGCGGCATGCGTTTGGCCAGCGCGTCCAGCACCGAGGAGGCCCGCCGCGTGGCAAACTGCTCCAGCGCCGTGCCGCCGGAGAGCATGAGCACGATAATGGACCCCACCAGGTATTGCCCCAGCAGCACCGAACTTAGAATGGAGATTCCCGCCAGCAGGTCAGAGCCGAATTCAGCTTTCAGTAACCGGCGCGTCAGCCCCAGCAGCAGCGGCACTCCGCCGATCGCCAGGGTGGCGTAGAGCGGCAGGTTGTAGACTTCGGCTCTCGTTTCCGTCAGATAACGCAGCGCCAGGTGTGCCGCGATGCCTGCCGCCGCCAGCCCGGCAATGTAGCTTTCGCGAAACTGTAAGCGTGATACCGGCGCTGCCGGCGTTGCCCGGGAACTGGAAGCCAGTTGGGCGCTTCTCGTCTGCGGACGGTCCGCCGTGGGCGGTGCTTTGTGGCTTGCTGGCAGCAGGCTTGGCCTCCTCTCCCCGCAGCCCCCTCTTTCAAAATCTATTCTCTTTTGACCAGCCCGCTCTGTGACAGCGGTCACTTCCGTAATCTGGTTCCGCTGCTCTTCTTCCGAATTGGTTCTATGCAGAACTGAGACCGCTCCCACTGGCCCTCATGGCGGTTATGTTCGCGCGGATGGGCTCGCCTCTAGCTACGGCAAGATAGTCCGGAGATCGAGCTATCTCGCTTGTGTGGCACGAGCACTGCCTGTTTTCATCTCACTCGAATAGGCCATAACTTTCGTAACTTTTCCCGGCATCCCCCCCGTTGTAAGCTCCCTCGTATCCCAGCTTGTGGGCTGGAGCGCGCTACCCCCGGCTGCCTCCATAGTGGAGAAACAGCGTGTCCAAAGACGTCAGGCCACATTCAGCGGTAGCGGAAGTGGATGGGGTTCGGCCCTCGGCCCGCTTCCACGACATGCAGAGCGCCGCTCGTTTCCCTCTACAGTTGCCGGTGGAATTCCACAGCCCGCAGGGCGAGCATTCCGGGCAGACCCGCAACATCTCCGCCAACGGCGTCCTCTTCCAGACTGATGCGGAAGTCCCCATCGGCTCAGCCGTGGAATTCAGCATTTGCATGCCCGCCCAGGTGCTGGGAACTACCAACGGCGTGGTGGTCAACTGCCGCGGCCGTGCGGTGCGCTGTTTTCAGGAAAACCAGAGCTACTGGGTAGGCGTGGTCATTGACGAGTACGGTTTAAAGCGCGTGGGGAAATAATAGCCATTATGGCCAGCAGCTCGGTTCAACTTCAGGACGGTAGCGAGAACCCGCAAGCCACTGACAGTAAGGCGTTTACTCGCCTGATCGTGGCCGACAGCCAGACCATTTTCCGGGTCGGTTTGCGCAAGATCTTCGCTCTGGAAGACGATATCCGCGTGGTCGGCCAGGCGGAAAGCTACGGTCAGGCTATTTCCGCCATGGCCAAGTTCAGCGCTGACGTGATCCTGTTTGAAACCGCGCTCGCGGCTGAGCCCGCCGAAGCTATCAGCGAGATGATGCGCCGCGCTCCCCATTCCAAGCTCATCGTGCTCACCGCCGGCGCCAGCCAGGACGAGGTTCTGGAGTTCCTGCGCCGCGGCGCTCATGGCATTATTGACCGCTCTATCCCGCCCGAGACGCTGGTCGCCTGCATTCGCAAGGTAGCCAAAGGCGATATCTGGTTGGATGAGCAAGCCGTGAACTGGGTGCTGCATGCCTTCCGCACTCAGGCCACCCGGCCCATGGCTCCTGCCGCCAAAGTCCACCTCACGCAGAAAGAGATGATGATCGTGGCCTGCGTGGCGCAGGGCATGAAGAACAAAGAAATCGCTATCCGGGTGAACACCACCGAGCAGGTGGTCAAGAATTATCTGCGCAAGGTGTATGACAAGCTGGGCGTTTCTGACCGGCTTGAGCTGGCGCTCTATTGCCTCCACCATCGCCTGTTGGACAACACGGACGCGGTGCCTCCACTGCCCCAGCCTGCTCCGGCTGCGCCCGCCAGTCTAAACGGGTCCGCCTCGCACAAGGAAGAAGAAGGCGAGCCTGTAGATCCCCTCGCTCCGGTTAAAGTTTAGGCGTCCTACCCCGTTTTAGTTCAGCACCCGGTTATCTCGGCCCAACTTGCTGTCCTCTGCGCCTCTGGGTTTCTGTGGCGAAAAGAACCCGCTTCGTAGAAGATGGATTGCGCTAAGCTTGTGCTATGCAGGCTTAGGAGGGAGCAATGACCTCTAAGATGGCCCAGGCGCTGGACGCTACCCAGGAACTGGAAATCACTGTGACCGGGAGAAGGTCGGGCAAAAATATTTCCCTCCCCGTGTGGTTCGTGCGTCAGCAGGACCGCCTTTATCTGCTGCCGGTGCGTGGCTCCGATACGCAGTGGTATCGCAATGTGCTGCAGACGCCGGTCATCACCATTGCCGCCGGGGGCACCACTACTGGAGTAAAGGCTCAGCCCATTACCGATCCCAGGCGGATCGGCGACATCGCCAACCAGTTCCGCAAGAAATATGGCGCCGCCGACGTGAAGAAGTATTACTCTAAATTCGACGTCGCCCTGGAGTTAGACCTGCCGCGGCAAGCGGCTGCGTAATCTCGCACTCTGCCTAGTTCGCCGGCAAGGTCTCCCGCGCCGCAGGCTCTATCTGTGGCGAAAAGTCCTACGGGTGGCGCAGTAGCCGCCGCATGCCAACGCCCAGCGCCCAGACGGCAATACTCCAGCATAGCCAGCTTAGGAAGATGGCGAGAAAGAAGCCAAATGCACCCTCGCCCTCATGAAGATCCAGGGAGACGAAACGGCTGACAAGCCAGCCGGGCGCGTCCACCATCCAGTTTAGGGAATCAACTCTAAAGGCAGCGACCACCAGAACGGCGCCGGCCACACCGCTGGTAAGTGCGTAGAGAACTCCGGCCGTTCTGGACCTCGTGGAATCCGGCATCCCGCATCGGACCGCAAACATCGAGCCGGTTAATCTTTTTTATCTTGCCCGCCATTCAGCTGCTGCGAGAGGTAGTTTTCGATGCCGATCTCGTCAATGACGTGGAGCTGGCCTTCCAGCCAGTCAATGTGGTGCTCCTCGTCGGAGAGGATCTTATTGAGCAGCTCGCGTGAACCGTTGTCGCCCGCGGCCACGCACAGCTTGATGCCCTCGTTCAGGCGCTTGACCGCGTCGTATTCCAGCTGCAGATCGTTCTGCATCTGCGCCTTGACGTCCTGGCCGATGTTGATCTTGAAGTAGTCGCTCATGTTGGGCGTGCCGTCAAGGTACAGGATGCGTTCGATCAGCACTTCCGCGTGGCCCATCTCCTCGATGGACTCTTTTTTGGCAAGCCCGGCCAGCTTGTAATAGCCCCAGTTTTCGCACATCTCCGCGTGCAGAAAATACTGGTTGATAGCCGTCAGCTCCGCCTTGAGCACCTGTTGCAGCACAGCGATGACTTTAGGATCGCCCTTCACCTTGCGCCTCCTGGATACAGCAGCTTGCCCAAGCCAAATATATCATCTGCGGTTATTTGATAGCACGTTCGACAGCGCCACAGCGGGTTGGCGGATGTAACGAAGTGAATAGGCATACGGGTAGAAACGTTGCTGGCAACGTCTTGCCGCAAGACGCCACAACTTACGTCTCCACCCATAAACTGGCTGTACTTTAGAGACCAGAATACAGACGACTCACTTCCCCTGGTAGCTCACGCGCCAGATGGAGTTGGAGCCATCGTCGGTCACCAGCAATGAGCCATCCGGAGCCACGGTCACGCCCACGGGCCGTCCCCAAGCAGCGCCGTTAGGCAGCACGAAGCCGGTTATGAAATCTTCGTACTCGCCGCTGGCGTGTCCGGTCTGGTGCAGCGGAATACGAATCACCTCATAGCCCGCGCGCGGCGACCGGTTCCAGGAGCCGTGTTCAGCCACAAACAGGTCTCCGTGATACTGCGCCGGGAATTGCTTGCCGGTGTAGAACGCCGGCTCCAGTGAGGCGCTGTGCGCCTGGATGAGCACATCCGGAACCGTCACTTTGTTCTCCAGCGGCGGGTGCGGCTGGCCCTTCAAGCGCGGGTCGGGATTGCTGCCCATGTACCACCACGGCCAGCCATAAAACCCGCCCTCCTGGACGTGAGTGACGTAATCGGGTACCAGATTATCTCCCAGCGCGTCGCGCTCATTTACCGAGCACCACAGTTGGCCGGTCTTGGGATCAATGGCCAGGCCGCCGCCGGGATTGCGAATGCCGGAAGCGTAAATACGCATCCTGGAGCCATCGGGATTGAAAGCCAGAATGTTGGCGCGGTCTTTCTCGCCGGGATGAGTTGAGGGATTATCCACGTTGGAGCGCGAACCCACGCCCACGAACATAGTCTTGCCGTCAGGGGAGAACTGGATGTCGCGCGTCCAGTGGCCGCCGCCGGCGGGCAGATTGGCGATATGCTGGCCTTTACCCGCGGCCTGCATCTCGCCGTTGTGATATGGGAAACGCAGCACCTCGTTGGTGTCGCCGATATAGACCCACTGCGGATTGGGCCCCGGAGGATAGAAGTTGATGCCGTAGGGACGGTTCAGTCCGCTGGCGAATACGGACATCTGTTCCGGCTTGCCGCCCTTGGTAATGCCGCGAAACACGCGCACATCGCCGGCCTCGCTCTCCGCCACGAAAATGTCGCCGTTGGGCGCGGTGCGGATCAAGCGCGGCCCGTCCAGTCCGGTAGCGTACAGTTCCACTTTGAATCCGGACGGCGCCTGCGGCCACGCATTGGCCGGACGGGCAACCACATCCGGACCGTTATCTGCCGAAGGCGTGGCGAAGGGGGGAGGCAAATCTTTCACCGTGATCTTGCGCACCTTGCCCGGCTGCTCGTAGCGGAAATCCGTGAAGGGCGGCTTGGGTGGCGGGTCCTTGAGGGTGCTGGTCATGGCGCTGGCGGGCGCGGCTGGCCGGCTGGCAGCTTGCCGTTGTGCGGGCGCGCCCAAGGACTTCACATAAGTCACGATTTCCCAGCGCACCTTCTTCGGCAGCTTGGCCCAGGAAGGCATGCCGTTTTGCGGGCTGCCCTTGGTAATGAACCAGAACACTTCGCCAGGGGTCACGGTTTCCAACCCGCCGTCCACCAGAGAGGGGATGTTGCCCGAACCCTGCCCGCTCTCGCCATGACACCGCGCGCAATAGTGATGAAACAGTTCATGGCCACTGTCCAGAGCCCGCGGATTGGAAGCGTAAGGGTCTTTCAGGAGCTTGGCCGAAGCGGGCGCGTCATGAAAATTCTTGTTCTGCGCCCTTAAGGAAGGCGCCACGGCAACTGCCACCGCGAAAGCTGTAAGGGAGCCCAGCACCACGCGCGTAGCTATCTTCAATTCTCTCCTCCAGGACAAAGATGCCTTTCAAATGAATAGTTTGGATGCGGTTCCTGCGCGGGAGATTCGCAAACAGAACGGCCGGCGGCCAATATATCGGAAGGTGAGCTAAAAGGAAAGCTGGGGACGCGCGGCCGAAGCCATGCGCCCCCGGTTGTATTTCCCGTCAACGCTTCGAGTCGCCTACCGCCCGCGGCGGCAGCGGTTCCAGGGCGGACGCCGGAGGCGGAACCGCCATGTTTTCCTGGGCCTGGTAGCTGGAAGCGATGCGGGCATGCGATATCGCCAGCGACGCCGCCGACATGTTATTGGGATGCCGAGTCTCCAGCGCCCCGTAGCGGAAGCCGGTCGCAATCACCGTAATCTTGATCTGCTCCTTCATGGTTTCATCCTGTACCGCGCCGAAAATGATGTTGGCCTCGTCGTCCGCCGCTCCCTGAATGATCTGGCAGGCTTCGTTCACTTCCCTCAAGGTAAGCGAACTGGAGCCGGTTATGTTGATCAGCAGGCCGCGGGCGCCGAAGATGCCGCCGTTATCCAGCAGGGGCGAGGAGATGGCGCGTTTGGCTGCTTCCGCTGCCCGCCGCTCCCCGGAGGACATGGCCGTCCCCATTACCGCGTAGCCCATGCCTTCCATGGTGGTGCGCACGTCGGCAAAGTCACGGTTGATGATGCCCGGCACCTGGATGATATCGGAAATGCCCTGCACCGCCTGCCGAAGCACGTCGTCGGCCACCTTGAAAGATTCAAAAAAGCCGGCGGCATTCGCCACACTCAGCAGCTTTTCGTTGGGGATGACGATCACCGTGCCCACCGACTGCATGAGTTCGGCGATTCCCTGCTCCGCCTGCGCCATGCGCCGCTTGCCCTCGAAGCCGAAGGGCTTGGTCACTACCGCCACGGTGAGCGCTCCCAGCTCGTTGGCCAGCGAGGCTACAATCGGAGCCGCGCCGGTGCCCGTGCCGCCACCCAAACCGGCGGTCACAAACACCATGTCCGAGCCTTCCAGAGCGTCAATCAGCTTGTCCGTGTCCTCTAGTGCGGCGCGACGGCCCACTTCCGGGTTGGCGCCCGCACCCAGGCCATTGCTTAGCTTGCTGCCGATCTGAATCTTCACCGGCGCGCGCGAAAGCCGCAGTGACTGCAGGTCGGTGTTGGCCACCAGGAATTCCACACCCTCCAGGCGCGCCTCGATCATGCGGTTCACCGCGTTCACCCCGCCGCCGCCTACGCCCACCACCTTAATTCTTGCCGGCGGTTGCGGTCCGTTGTCCATGCCGACCCGAAGTTCCATCACTTTGTCGCTCATAACCTCTCTTTTCGCGCGGGAAATAGAGTTCTGTAACTGCAGCGTAAGTGGTGCAGTCGGCGCGCACAATAAGGTGATAAGCGTAGAAGCGGACGTAGGGTTGTGGAAAAGAGGGACGCTATTTACGGCGACGTAAATGACGCTCCAGCTGGTTCCTTGTTTGCTCCTGTCATCCTGAGCCGGCGCGAGTTGAGCTTGGCGAAGCGAGCGCGAGTCGAAGGACCTTGTGCTTTTTCGTTTGCCAGGTTAGAAATTGGTTCCACCGGAACCAGGATGCTGTCGCGCCGCGTTAGGCAGGGCTGCGCGGTCAGGGGGCGGCAGGGGAACTGAAGCAGTCACACCCCTTCCCTCCACAATGGTGTAGATCGCATCTGCTGGCAGCCTGGGGAGCTTTTCCATTGCGCCGCTGGGCCAGTGCACTTCCACCGAATCCATCATGTCGGCTCTGCCCAGACCGAAGTGCAGGCGCAAATCGCTCTGGGAAAGGTAGCCTGAGCCGCCCCGTAGCTCATCGAACTGCATCAGCGATCCCGAATGCACAGTGACCCGGGCTCCGATTGCGGCGCGGTTGCTTTTCGTCCCCACCAGCCGGAATAGCACGCGATGGCAGCCGTCCTGGTTGTGATTCAGCAGCAGGGTTGGCGGCCCATCCATATTGGCCACCACCACATCCACGTTGCCGTCATTGAAGACGTCGCCAAAAGCTGCGCCTCGGCGCGACTTGAGGGAAAGCGCCGCCAGTCCGGCGGCGGCCGCTACCTCTTCGAAAGTGCCGTCCCGGTTGTTGCGGTAGAGCAACAGGGGCTGGCCATAGGGCGCGCTGCCCGCCACCTCGTCCATCTGCGGGTAAACGTGGCCGTCGGCTACAAAAAGGTCGGGCCATCCATCGTTATCCATATCGAAAAAACCTGTGCCCCAGCCCACCAGTGGATAGCTTGCCTGGCCCAGGCCAGAAGCCCAGCTGATGTCTTCAAAGCCCTGCGTGCCCTGGTTGCGGTAGAGGGTGTTGGGCTGGTCGGCAAAATTGCTCACAAATATGGAGAGCCGGCCGCTGTGGGTGTAATCGGCAAAATCCACTCCCATGGAACCCAGCGCGTTGCCGTCGGCGTCCAGCGCCGCGCCCAGCAACATGCCAGTCTCTTTGAGCGTGCCGTTGTGCTCATTGTGATAGAGGTACTTGGGAGTGGAATCGTCGGCCACAAACAGGTCGGGCCATCCGTCGTTATCGTAATCGGACCATTCCACGCCCAACCCGTAATAGCCGTCGCTATCGGCCACGCCCGCCTTCTTAGAAACTTCCTCGAAGGTGCCGTCACCGCGGTTATGAAAGAGCAGATCGCTTTCTCCCACCATGCCCCAAGGTCCGCACTGCACAGCCACGCCCTTGTAGCGGCAGAACTGGCTGCTGCCGGGCGCCGGCAAATGCTCCATGTCGAAGTGAACGTAGCGGGAGACGAACAGGTCCACGTAGCCGTCGCGGTCGTAATCCGCCCAGGCCGCGCCAGTGCTGAAACCGCCGCCGCGCACCCCGGCCTTGGCGGTAACTTCCTCGAAGGTGCAATCGCCTTTGTTGCGGTAAAGGACGTTGCCGCCGTAGCCGGTGACGTAAAGGTCGAGGTTGCCGTCGTTGTCGAAATCCGCCACCGCCACGCCCATGCTCCAGCCTTTGCGGGTCAGTCCCGCACGCCGGCTGATGTCGGTGAAGGTTCCATTGGGCTCCTGGTGCCACAGCGTGACCATGGGATCGCCGCCCTGCCGATAGCGATCCACCGTCGAGCCGTTGACCATCACGATATCGAGGCGGCCGTCGTTGTCGCAGTCAAACAGGCCAATGCCGCCGCTGATGGATTCCACTACATAGCGCTTTTCCGGCGCGGAGAGGTGGGAAACTCGTAAGCCCGACTGCCACCCAATGTCCTCGAAGCGGGGCACGGCAACAGGACTTTGGCCCGGCGCCACTTTGTTGCCCAACGGCAATGCGGGCCGCCTGGTCACAACCGGAGCGGCGGGCTTGGTCCCCGGGACCTGGACAGATCGAGCAATCGTGCCCAGAAGGGAGACAAGAAGCAGGCAGCAAACTTGGAATCGGCTCGGCAGAACACATTCCAGACCCTCCAAACAACCCAAAAGAGACAAAAAAAGCCCTGGCCGCCGCGGAGCGGCCAGGGCGAGGATTTGCTAAGCGACCTTTAGAAGATGAACTTCAGCCCCAATTGCAGGATGCGCGGGTTGTGCGCCGCACTGGAGTTCAGGAAGTCAGCCTGACCAATGCAGGACGCGCCCGTGTCTCCCGAGCAGTCATAGGAGTTGGTACCCGAGCTGAAATTCCCGCCGATGCCTCCGGAACCGCCGGAGATGGGGGCGAAGGCGGTGTGATTGAAGACATTGAACGCTTCCGCGCGGAACTCCAATGCGATCTGTTCGTGTATGACGAAGTGCTTAAATAGCGCCATATCGAAGTTGGTGTAATTGGGGTTGCGCAGGAAGTTGCGGTTGGTGTTCCCGAAGGTGAGGCCCTGGGGCAGCGCAAAAGCGGCCGGGTTGTAATCGAGATAGGGACCTACGCTGCCGAAAGCTCCGTTGGTGCCGGCGTAGGGATTGCCGATCACGTCCAGGTAGGAGCCCGTGCCCACACCGTTGCCCACTCCGGCATTGTCTCCGAAGGAGGCGCCGTTGGTGACGCTGAAGGGCGTGCCCGTGTTGTAGGCCACGATGCCCGACCACTCCCATCCGCCCAGCAGAGCATGGGTCAGCCCGGAGCCGCGGAAGAAGGGCAGATCATAGACGTAGCCGATATTGAGCACATGCCGCTGGTCGAAGTTGGAGCTGGCGCGCGCCGAAGAGGGGTTATAGGAGTTGACGAAGGTTCCGTCGAAGCGGTCGGAGGAATCGTCAATGGAGTGGGCATACGTATAGGCGACGTTCAACTGCAGCCCGCCCATGCTGTGCCGCAATCCAAACTGGAAAGCGTGGTAAATGGAGCTGGCCATGTTCTGCAGGCCGTTGACCGTGGAATACCCCAGGTAAGGACGGAAGGGGTCGGCAACCGTCGCACCGCAGGCCACCGCCAGATTGAGCGCCGCCTGGCCGGTAACAGCCCTACCGCTGGGCGTCGTCATCGTGCCGCAGTCGTCGTGACCATTGGCCCCGATAGGCTCACCCGGCTGGTAAGGGTTGGCGGAGAGCGGTACGGGATGCAACTGGTTGAAGTCCAATTGCCGCGCCAGGTGCGTACCCTTGCTGCCTACGTAGGAAACGGTAGCCACTGTGTTCTTCACAATTTCGTGCTGCACGTCCAGGTGCCATTGCTGCACGTAGGGCCACTGCGCCTTGGTGGGGATGGAATTCACGCTCAACGTGAACAAGGGGTTGGTAGCCGTGGGCCCA
>DATEJK010000151.1:0-2778 GCA_035278025.1 Terriglobales bacterium
GCTTCTTCGATTTCCCGAGCGGCAGTTGATCCAGCGGACTGGCGGTCTGCCCGATGGTGCGCGGCGAAACCCTGGTGTACCGTGCCGTGGTATCGATCCGGCTATGGCCCAGCAGCACCTGGATTACTCGAATGTCGGTGCCGTTCTCCAGCAGGTGGGTGGCGAAGCTGTGGCGCAGCGTGTGCGCGGTGACCCGTTTGGTGAGCCCGGATTCTTTCCAGGCGTCGCGGCAGGCTTGCGCCAGCGAACTGCTCGTCAGGTGCTTGCATTCATGCCAGGAGGGGAACAACCAATGGCGCGGGCGGGCGCTGCGCCAGTACATGCGCAGGATCTTCAGCAGCCGTGAGCCCAGGACGACATAACGGTCCTTGCCGCCTTTGCCGGCCTCGACGCGGATCAACATCCGCGCCGAGTCGATGTCGCTCACCTTTAACGCCACGGCTTCGGAGATGCGCAGCCCCGCGCCGTAACAGGTCATCAGGGCCGCGCGATATTTCAGGCTGGGGACGTGGCGGAAGAAGCGCGCCACCTCCTCCGGACTCAGCACCACCGGCTGCTTGTCGGGACAATGCTGGCGGGGGAAGCTGCTCTTGCCCCACGGCATTTCCAGGGTCTCGACATACAAAAACTGGATCGCCGAAACGAACGTGTTGATGCTGTGGGCGGAGAGCTTCCTTTGCTCGATCAGATAGAGCTCGTACTGGCGGACCGCCTCCAGGTCCAGCTTTTCCGGGCTGACTCCATAAAACTTGGCGAATTCGGCCACATAATGGATGTAGCTTCTCTGGGTTGTCGGGGCGAGGCCACGCAACTGCATGTCCTCGATGAATCGTTGGCGTAGTGGTGTCATGCGATGGCTCCTTGAAACTGGATTGGTCATTGGGGAATAACCTGATTCAGTTTTTCGGAGCCTCGCGCCAAATGCCAGCGCCCCTGCGCAGACCTATACCGCGAAGCGGTTTAGTTCACTCCCCCACGGCGCCGCTGCGCTCCGCCGCAACGAGGGATGAAAACGGGCGCGAGCGGAGCGAATATGTCGGCTGCCGGGGGCACATGAAGCCGGTTTCGGTCTGGTGCTTCGAGCCCGTTTGTGAATCTGGCGGGACGCTTTGTTGGCACAACGCAGTGTTGCCTCTGCCGCGAGGCAGGGAGTACGAGAAGGAATGTCTGGTTTCTTTTCTGCGTCCACTGCCCGCGGCAGAAGGAGCGTTATGCAGATTCTATATTCGCGCTGCTGCGGGATCGATGTCCACAAGGACTCGGTCACGGCTTGCGTGTGCGTCTACTCCGATGCACCCGAGCCGGAGGTACGCAAGAAGGAGTTTGCGACACATCACAAAGCGCTGGGAAACCTGCGGCTTTGGCTGTTTGCGCAGAAGGTGACGCATGTGGCGATGGAGTCGACCGGGGTGTACTGGAAACCGGTGTGGCAGGTTCTAGAAGGCCATTTTCAGCTGATCCTCGCCAACCCGTATCAGGTGAAGAATATCCCGGGCCGAAAGACGGACGCGCGCGATAGTCAGTGGCTGGCAGAGTTGCTGGCCCATGGCCTCATCAAGCCCAGCTACGTGCCACCGCGTCAGGTACGCGAACAACGGGATCTGACGCGCTATCGCGTGAAGCTGGCTGAGGAGCGCAATCGCGTGCACAATCGCATCCACAAGGTTCTGGAGGATGCGTGCATCAAGCTGGACACAGTGGCCACCGATATCCTCGGGGTAACGGGCAGGGCGATCATTCAAGCCATTATTGACGGAGTCGACAGCCCCAACTTCCTGGCAGAAAGAGCCAAGGGACGCCTGGTGGCAAAGATTCCCGAACTCCGGTTGGCGCTGCGAGGCCGGATCACCGATCATCACCGGCTGATGCTGCGCGAATTAATGGAAGATCTGGAGTTCGTAGAGCGCAAGATCCTCCGCCTGGAGCAGATGCTTGCCTCGCGCATGGATCTGGAAGCCGCGACGCGACTCTGCAGCGTTCCCGGTGTCGATCTCATTACGGCCTGGACCATTTTGGCGGAACTCGGCTCGGACATGAGCGTCTTCGCCAGTCCCCGGCATGCTGCCAGTTGGGCGGGGCTGTGCCCCGGCAATCATGAGAGCGGCGGGAAGCGGCTTAGCAATCGGACTCGCAAAGGGAATCGCTGGCTGCGGCGTGCTTTCTGCCAAGCCGCTTGGGCCGCCACGCGCAAAAAGAACTGCTATCTGGCCGCCTTTTTCTACCGCAAGGCGGGCAAGCATGGAATTCGCAAGGCGATCGTCGCCACAGCGCATCGACTGCTGGTAATTGCTTTCTGCATCCTGAGGGATCGCACCGAGTATCGAGAGATCGGCGGCGATTACTTCGACCAACTGCACCCCGACCGAACCCGGAACCGGCTGGTGCGCCGGTTGCAACGCTTGGGCCATGAGGTCATCCTCCAGCCCCGCGCCGCTGCCGTCGCCGACCCACCTCCACCGCGACGCCGGAGAGGACGTCCATGCCTATGCGCCCAGCGCCAAATCCCCTGTATTCACAATAGCTTCAGGAATTGAGTTTTCGAAGGATTGAAAAAGATCTCATCAGTTTGCGGCGCGACGATGCCGGGCGAGCAGGCGGGGGCGGGCGCCGCAAATTGATGAGATCGCTCAGTGAACTAAACCGCAGCGCAAAGCTGACCTATGGCGATTGAATCTTGCGGAGCGCTGCGGGAAATGGCCGGTAAGAGAGTGCCGGTTGTGGCCGGGGGATCGAGGCATCCGAGCAGTGCGGTGCGAAGCGTGGAATGTCGCGCGGCGA
>DATEJK010000152.1:0-49259 GCA_035278025.1 Terriglobales bacterium
AGGTTCGTTACTCGGACCGGCTAAGGCGACCGCAATTCCCGCCAAAATCAGAAATACTCCCACCCAGCGGAACATCACGGTGCTCCCCCGGCGCAGACCCTCGTAGGGCCTTAGTACATGGGAGAAGATCTCGTAAATCACGGCGAAACGCAGGCCCAGGCCGATGGCCTGCACGATCCAGTATTGGTAGAAGTACGCCCAGGATGACCTGCCGAAAAGATTAAGGATGGCGAACGCAGTCACCATCTCGATTATGTGAAATACAAGGTAGGCAGAGAAGACCGGAAACGCACGTAATATTCCGCGACGGTAGCACAACCCCACGGCGACAAGGGTGCCAACTCCCCCGAACACCCAAATTCCGTATGAAACAGCCGTGGGCACAATCATGACGGGCCGCCGAAGCCAAAGCATAAACCCTCGGCCCGGCGGCCCACAATCAGGAAACTTGGGCTAAATCAGCTGTCTGACTAACTGCACTGTCTGGTGGTGGGGCTGCACGGGGTGGGGCTTGGGCCGTCGGCCAGCGAGTACACAGAGAGCGAGCCGGCCAGCAACAGGGAAGCAATCAGAACGCGGATGACTTTTTTCACGTCGGGCTCCTTTTCTTGTGCGATTTGCACGGCGTGATTGTCTACGCCCGGGAGTCCGACCGGTGTGGCTGCCCTCCTGCCATCGGAATTCGGAAACCGTAACGGAAAACACTTGCTTGCGCCCGTGACGCCTGGTTGTGGCACGGGCCTCAGCTTCCTTTTGGGGGGTATGGTCGGAAATGCACAGGATTTCGGAAACCGTAACGAAATCGGCTTGCCAAGCGCGCTTCTGGCAAGCCTTGCGCTGCCGCCACCGCTCCAAACCCCAACAAAATTGGGCTCTAGGGATGTAGGGACTAAGGTCTGTTCCGAACCACGGAATTTGCCGGCGTAGGCGGCGACCGGGGGCGCCTCTGAAACCTGCTGAGGTGTTCCGGCGAACGGAAATTGGAAACCGGGACCCGGTTGATAAAAGGCTATGGCGGCGCAACCTGTTCTCAAGCCATGGGCTCTTCTGTCTCCAACAACCCCACTGCGATGGCGTAATGCACCAGGTCGGCGCGCGTCTTCAGGCCCAGCTTGTCATAGATGCGGGATCGGTACGTTTCCACCGTCTTGGTGCTCAGTTGCAGTTGCTGAGCTACTTCCTGACTGGTAAATCCCCGGGCAATGGCCCGCAATACCTGCAGTTCCCGGTTGCTGAGGCGGCCTTCATTGCCACGCGCATTGCCGCTGCTTCGCCCCAGCAGCACGTCCGCCAGGGAATCGCTCAGTCGTGGGTCAATGTAGCGTCGCCCCTGGTGAGCATTGCGAAGAGCCAGGAATAGCTCTGTATCGCTAGCTTTGCGTAGCACATAGCCCAGCACCCCGGCATTGAGCATGGAACGTACATAGGTGATGTTTTCGTTGCTGCTGATTACCACGACCCGTCCCGTTTCCTGTGCCAGTTTGGCGGCTGTGCGCAATCCGTGGGGGCCGGGAATGGTGATTTCCAAAACGATGACGTCGGGAGCACTCCGCTGCAGGCATTCCTTTACCTGACCCGGGCTGTCGGTTTCCGCC
The DNA here is from genome assembly GCA_035278025.1 of Terriglobales bacterium. GTDB lineage: Bacteria > Acidobacteriota > Terriglobia > Terriglobales > Acidobacteriaceae > JAICWP01. Next base: position 1,596 of record DATEJK010000152.1, read on the forward strand.
ACCACTTCAAAGTCCGGAACCTGATTCAGCATTTGCCGAAGACCGGTGCGGGTTAACCGATAGTCGGACACGAGCAGGAGGCGAATTTTGTCCATTTCCCTCGAAAAACATCTCACTCTAGCAAAAGTAGCCGTAAGACCAACAAGTTACGGGTTTTTGTTCTGCGCGCAGAACAAAACCTGGTTTTTCTCGAATTCCATCCGGTTCGCCTAACCCCTTGAGGATCTCGATTTTCCTCAGCTTTCCTCGAGCGCCAGGAGGTATGTAGGGTTTACTGCCTACATAAGCTGCGGATGTGTAAGGCATATAACGCTTAAAGACAGGACATGTCGGAGTTCGCGTGGATTTACAAAGGCACCGGATTCGGTGCAACGTTGCCTGTTCATGACTTTACGCCCTCGCATGCCTGCAGAATCGGCGCCCGCCGCCGGCCCTCCTCCCTGCTTCACTTCTCTATGCTGCCCAGCACCGGGGGACTGCCCTTGAAACGCAAGGTGTTAGTGGTGGATGACGAACCGGGGGTCCGTTCCCTCCTACGTTCTTTTCTGGAAGCGAAAGGCTACGAAGTCGCAGAGGCGGAAAATAGCCGCGCCGCCCAGGAACTCGCGCCCCGCTTTCGGCCGGATGTTGCTTTAGTGGATTACGCCCTGCCGGATGCCACCGCGCTTGACCTCTTGCGCCGTCTCAAGGACGTACAGCCCGGCATGCCCGTGGTGATCCTCACCGGCCATGCCACCATTGAACTGGCGGTGCGCGCCATCAAGCAGGGAGCGCAGAACTTCATTGCCAAACCGGTCCATCTGGCCAGTCTGGCCCTCACCCTGCAAAAAGCGATAGATGAAAGCGAGAATCCCCCTCACCCTTCCGGCAATCGCAAAAACGGCTTGGAGATTCCCGATCCCTTCGTGGGCTGCAGCAGCCTGATACGAGAATTGGCGGAACAGGCGCATAAAGTGGCTCAAAGCCGAAGCCCGGTGCTCATCCAGGGCGCCACAGGCACCGGGAAGGGCGTTCTGGCGCGTTGGTTGCACGCTCATAGCCCCCGCTCGGATGAGCCCTTCGTGGACTTGAACTGCGCCGGCCTCTCCCGCGAATTCCTCGAAACCGAGCTTTTTGGCCATGAAAAGGGGGCTTTTACCGGGGCTGTAACGGTTAAAAGCGGCCTTTTTGAGATTGCCGACAAGGGCACGATTTTCCTCGACGAAGTCGGTGATGTTGATCCCCAGGTTCAACCTAAGCTGTTGAAAGTGCTGGAGGAAAGGCGCTTCCGTCGTTTGGGGGATGTGCGCGACCTCTCGGTTGACGTTCGCTTCCTCGCCGCTACCCACGAAGACTTGGGCATGTTGGTGCAGGAGAAGAGGTTTCGCAGCGATCTTTACTTCCGCATCAACACCATTCGCCTGAGCGTGCCCCCCCTCTCCCGCCGCCCGGAAGACATTCCAGCCCTTGCCGACCGCATTCTCACCATGCTGGCTCTTACCCTGCGCCTGCCGCACACCAGCCTCTCCCCCGAAGCTCTCAAGTCGTTGCAGGGATACTCCTGGCCGGGCAACGTGCGCGAACTGCGCAACGTGCTGGAACGCTCGCTGGTGCTGGGTTGTGGCCGCACCATCGCCCCGGAACACCTGAGCTTTGAGGAGGATATGCTTCTTTCTCCCCACGAGATGGGGAGCATGACCCTGACCGATCTGGAAAGAATGCACATAGCGCGCGTGCTGCGCGAGGAGCATGGCCGCGTTCAGGTAGCCGCCCGGCGTCTGGGTATTGGCCGCAGCTCGCTCTACAAGAAGATCAAGGATTACGGTATTGCTATAGGGTCCTGAACGCTCACTTGTTCTCCCGTTTTAGGATTCCGATCAGGTTGGTTCTGGCGCGTCCTTCCGAGCTATCTGTGATTCCAGCAACTCATTGCTTCAGTGGCAGAATTGAGTTCGAGAGCGGCTCGGGTAGCCGCCCTTGCACCGCTCCGGAGACTCATTATCCCGGGAGAGAAAGCTGCCTTCACATTGCCGGACAAGACGCCCATTCTGATTGCCGAAGATGACCGCATGTTCCGGGTGTTGCTGCAGGGTTGGCTGGAAGATCGCGGCTACCGGGTCAGCATCGCCGAAAATGGCCAGCAGGCCTGGGAAATGCTGCAGCTGGAGCAGGCCCCCAAGCTGGTGATTCTGGACTGGATGATGCCCGGGATGTCCGGGCCGGACATATGCCGCCACCTGCGTGCACGCACTGATTTGCGGTACCGCTATATCTTGCTGCTGACGGCGCGCAGCGACAAGCACGACCTGGTGGCGGGACTGGAAGCGGGAGCCGACGATTACCTCAGCAAGCCCTTTGATGCGCTCGAACTGCATGCCCGCCTCAAAGTGGGCCGGCGCATTCTCGACTTGCAGGAGCAACTTCTGGCGGCGCAGGAAGCGCTGCGCTTCGAGGCCACCCATGATTCTTTGACCGGGGTATGGAACGGGGCGGCCATCATGCAGGCTCTGGACCGTGAAATCGAGCGTGCCGCGCGCATGCATACGGCCCTGGGAGTCATGATGCTGGACCTGGACAACTTCAAACAGGTGAATGATGTGCACGGACACCTGGCAGGAGACGAGGTGCTGCGCGCCTCAGCCCGGCGCATGGCAGAAGAGGTGCGCGTCTATGACCTGGTGGGCCGCTACGGTGGAGAGGAATTTCTGGTGCTTGCGCCGGGGTGTATATCTTCGGCTCTTCAGCAGCAGGCGGAGCGCATCCGTACCAGCATTGCTGAGCCCATCAACAGCAGCGTCGGCATGATTCGAATTTCCGCCAGCATAGGCATTGTTGGGGCAGAGTTGGGACAACACTCGCTGCTCAATTCTCGCGCCCTGGTACACGTGGCGGATCAGGCCATGTACCAGGCCAAGTCCAAGGGCAAGAACCGGGTGGAGGAAGGGATGCTGGAGCCAATGCGCGTTTAGCATTGATTTGTTTTTTCAATTCAGGTTCATTACTGGCGCCGCGTCGCAACTTACTGACGTCTGCAAATCCTCAGGAGCAGCCATACAGCGGGGGCATCTCGTCGCCCTGTTGGTTGCCTCAGCGCTATTGATTGTCGTACCTTCTATGATTCTCCGAGTACAGGCGTATGCTCTCGGACTCCGGGAGGTGCCATGACATTGCACCGGCTACTGATTTCCTTTGTGTTTGTCTTCACCGGGCTCTCCCTGGCGCAGAGCGGGACGCCGTCAAAGACGTCAGCACAGACGACCCGAACGCGGTCGTCCCGTGCGGACATACCCACGTCCGTGGCGGCAAGCGTCAGCGGAACGCTTGAATTCACCGAAGGCAGTTTGCTGGGGGTCGCGGAAGCGATGCCGGCGGAAAAGTACGACTTCGTTCCCAAGGCTGGCAATTTCGACGGGGTGCGCACGTTCGGCGAGCAGGTGAAACATGTCGCCTGCGCTCAGTTTGCGTTCTTTAACGAGTTCGAGGGCAAACAGCCTCCCGCCGATTGCGAAAAAGGCGGTCACATGCCTGCCAAGAGCAAGGCCGAACTTATCGCCTACCTGAAGGATTCGTTTGATTACAGCAACCGCGTTCTTGCCGGCCTGACCGCCGCGAATGCGCTCGACCGCGTGGAGGGACGCTATGGCGGCCCTAATACGAAATTGGGCATCTCTGTCCTTGCCGTGTGGCACATTACTGACCATTACGGTCAGCTCGTCGAATATTTAAGGATGAACGGCATCGTTCCGCCAATGACGCAAAAATATGGTCTGAAGGTGCGATAGCCTGCGGCGCTTAATGCGTCATCCTGCTGGAACGTGCCGTAGTTCGAGACATGGCTGAAAGGGACGCCCTGCGGTGGTTCGATAATGGGCTATTCCGGAAATGTCTGGCGGATTTTGACGGTGCGGTCCAGTTCATCCGCTGCCTGCAGGATTTTCAAGCGAAGATCGGGGTCCAGGCCAGGCGTGCGGAGAAAATCATGTACCTGGGCCTGGGCGGCGGAGGATTGCTGACCGCCGATGAAGGCGTCCAGCCAATCCAGCAGAAAGAAAATCTTCCGCTCACGCTTGATTTGCGGCAGGGCCTCCAGGGCCGGCGACAGATAAGGCTCCGTCAGCTGTGACTGGTTCCAGTAATTGAACGCATCCAGGCTCTCCTCAATCCAATCTTCCGGGCGGGAGGGGTCGCGCAGATAATCGTCGAAATAGGTTTGCTTGGTCTTAGGATCAGGGCGGGCGGCGGAGGCAACGTAGGCGTACTTCAGGCCGTCCCCGGTTTGGTCGCGCCGCTGTTCAGCACGAAAGACCGCATCGGCCTGGGGATCGTTGAGCGCAATCAGCGCCGTCACCAAATTCCAGCGGTCGAGCTGGCGCAATTCCACTCCTGGAACCGTCAGCTTGCCCTCAAGGAGCTGCTTGAGAGAGCCGCGTCCGGCCCGCGTTTCCGCCACCCCGCGCAGGATGCGGAACCACAGGATCCGCAAGTCCTTCTGGGTGGAGTGCAGCATGCGGTCGTTCGCCATTTGTTCGAAAGCGGGAACGAATTCTCCGCGCGTGCCGGGGCTTACGTAACGGTGGAGAGCGGTAAGGGTATGCGCGGCTGTGCTGCGCAGCAGCAGTTCATCGCGCTCCCGGGGCAGAAGATCGCGGGCCAGAGAGAGGTAGCGGCGCGGTTCCATTTGCGCTACGCGCACCGATTCCCACAGCGAGCCCCAGAGCATGGCGCGCAGGAAGACATCGTGCACATTGTCCAGCTGCCGCACCACGGCCAGCCGGCTGCGCGGGTCAAGCAAGAAGCGGCCATAGGCATAATCCTGGTGGTTGGCGAACACGTAGAGCGGGCAGGGTTTGCCCACCGGCTGGCGAAAGCTGGCGCTGGCTGTCTCCAAGCTGGCGCGGAAGCGCAGTCCCGGCCCGGTTCCGTCGTAGGCGAGCAGCACTTCCGTAGCGATGGGCCACAGATAGCCTTCGCCGAGCACGTCGTGCTGAGCGAGAGAGAAGTGGTCAATATGCCCGTCTCTGCAGGACCAGCTGACGTCCACCTGCGGCATTCCGCGGTGGCGAATCCACATACCGGCCCAGCGGTCCAGTTTCTGTCCTGAAACGCGCTCGAAGGCGTGGACTAGGTCGCTCCATTCCGCGTTGCCGTAAAGGTGCTCCTTCAGGTAAAGCCGCAGTCCGTCGCGAAAATTCTCCGCGCCCAGCACGTAAGCCAGTTGCTTGAGCATGCCCGGAGCCTTGTAGTAAACGATGGCGCCATAGGCGGACTTGGCGTCCTTCAGATTGGGAATGTCCTGGTAGATGGGCGTAGTGCCCTGGGTGGAATCAATTTCGTAGGCCGCCGGCTTGATGGACAGATAAAAGCGCTTCCAGACGTTTTCGGCAGGCTTGATCGCGTCCAGCGCCTGGTAAGCCATGTATTGCGCGAAGCCTTCCTTGAGCCACAGATCATCAAACCAGCGCATGGTGGTGAGGTCGCCGAACCACTGATGGGTGAGTTCGTGCAGCACCAGCAGGTCTCGTCCCAGCAGGTCGCTGTGGGTGGGCGCGGTGCGGAACAGCACCGATTCTTCGCGCAGGAACGTGGCCCCGGCATGCTCCATGCCGCCGTAGGGAAAGCCGGGGATGAGCACCATGTCGTACTTGGGGAAGGGAAACGGCTGGGCGAAGTAAGAGGAAAGATAAGCCATGCCCTGCTTGGCGATCTGCTGCACTTCGGTGGCTTCGTTTTCGGCGCGCTCCCACTTGGATCTGCGGACATACAGGCCGGGCAAATCGAGCAGTCCGGGGCGTTCCACTTTGCGAAAGGGGCCGGCGGAGAAGGCGAACAGGTAGGTGCTGATGGGACGGGTTTCGGCGAACAGGGTGCGCGTTTGGCCGGCGCCGGCGGCTTGCGAATGGGCTGCTTCAGTGTTGGTGATGATGGTCCAATCCTGCGGCGCGGTAATTTCCAGCTGAAAGCGGCCTTTCAGGTCGGGCTGATCGAAGCAGGGAAAGGCCATGCTGGCGTCCATGGGCACGAACAGGGTGTAGATGTATTCGCTGCCATCGTCTTTATCTTCGTAGCGGGTGATGGGCTTGCCCGCGGGCGCGACCGCAGAAGTGAAATCAAAGGCGACGGTGTTCTCCCCGGCGCGCAGTTTGTCCGCGGGCAATTGCAGGTGGCCGTTGTCGGGGACGGCGGCAACCTCGGTCCCATTTACGGTCATGCGCTGGACGGTGCCGTCGCGATAGTCGAGCAGCAGGGGCTGCGCCGATTTCAGGGAGAAAGTGAGTTCTTCGTGGCCGGCGGTGGTGGCGGCGTGCGGCGCCAGCACGAAGGAAACGTGGTAACGCAGGCCGGAGATTTCCGCCGCGCGCTCGCGCGCCAGTTCGCGGGGCACCCCCGCCGGAGGGGCCGCAAAAGCAGTGGCCGCAAGCGATAAGAACAATGCCAGTCGCAAAAACATGGAGAACGCCGCAGTGTATAACAACAAGCCGAACAGGCGCAGTATCCATCCCGCCGCAGACCAGTGCGGGATGGCGACGACCATAGCGGCGTGACCGGCCTCACAAACAGGCGGTCAGGACTGTGGAATGCTCTTTACTGCGGCTCAGCGGCAGCCAGGAGAACATTGAACCTTTAGCTGCGCTTGCCGGGCGAGCGGCCATGTACGTGCAAGTAACACCCGCGGGGAGTTCCCGTGTTAAACTCCGCCTGTCCACTTCCTCAATCTATCGTGCGCGGTATGGATCGGCGGCGGGGAAACGCCTGCCTGCTCGGAACGTTGAGCCTGAAAGCTAATCGCCGGGAAAATTGCTGTGGTGGGAAGAGGGCAGGCTGCCGCCCGTTAAGCCGAGTTCTGCTGCGGCTTTTGATCCTGCTGCCCCTGTTGCTGCACTCCCCCCTGAGTCAGGCGCAGATCTCGCCCGGTCCGCTTTCGCAGGCGCACCAGTCCCTGAGCGGGGCCACGCAATGCACCAGCTGCCATAAGCTGGCGGCAGGCGCGGCCAGCTTCAAATGCCTGGAGTGCCACGCCGATATTGCCAGCCGGCTCGCGGCCAAGCGCGGCCTGCACGCTTCGTTTGGAGCCGTCAGCCCCAGCCAGAAAGAGTGCGCCGGCTGCCACACCGAGCACAACGGCGAGAATTTCGCGCTCATCCGCTGGAACCCGTCTCCCGGCGCCTTCGACCACAGCAAGACCGGTTACGTGCTGGCAGGCAAGCACGCGGGACTGGCCTGCGCGCGCTGCCACACCGCGGCGCACATCGCGCCCGCGGAGCGCGCGGCCATTTCGATCAAGGACCTCAACCACACCTATCTGGGAATTTCGCGCGCCTGCGTGACCTGCCACGTGGATAAGCACCAGGGCCGCCTGGGGCAGAACTGCCAGCAATGCCACGGCTTCACCGACTGGAAGAGCCTCTCGGTTTCCCTGACCCAATTCGACCACAGCCGCACGCGCTATCCCCTGACCGGTCTGCATCAACAAGTGGCCTGCCAGAAATGCCACCTGCCGGGAGCGGACGGCAAGCCCAAGTATGCGGGCCTGGCGTTCAGCACCTGTAGTTCCTGCCACACCGATCCTCACCATGGCACCTTTGCGGGCAGCTGCCAGTCCTGTCACAACACTGGTGGTTGGAAACGGGTGTCGGCGGCGGCGGTGAGCGAGCGGTTCGACCACTCGCGGACCAAGTTTCCTCTGCTGGGCAAGCACGCCGAAGTGCGCTGCGACCAGTGCCACGCCGGCGGCGACTTCAAGAAACCCGTCGCCTTCCAGAAATGCTCCGATTGCCACCAGGACGCGCACCAGGGGCAGTTCCTGAAGCGCGCCGATAAAGGCGAATGCTCTTCGTGCCATAACGTGAACGGCTTCAAACCGGCGGTGTTCGGGGTGAAAGAGCACTCCGCCACCGCTTATCCCCTGCAGGGCAAGCATGCCAGCGTGCGTTGCGGGCAATGCCATGTTCCCGCGGGCCGGGCCACGGTCTACAAGCTGAAATTTGCCAACTGCACCGACTGCCACAAGGACGAACACCAGGGCCAGTTCGCGCGCGCGCCTTACCTCAACCAATGCCAGCAATGCCATGACCTGAATGGATACCGGCCGTCCACCTTCACCCTGGCGCGGCACCAGCAGACGCGCTTTCCGCTGAGCGGCGGGCACGTGGCCACGGCGTGCAACCAGTGTCATCAGGCCAAGGCAGACTTCAACCGCACGGCGGGGTTAAAGCCGGCGGTGATGTATCGCTTCGACGACCGCTCCTGCACCGTCTGTCACCAGGATCCGCACCAGGGCCAGTTCCGCGAGCGCATGCTGCGCGTGGGCGTGGGCGGAAAGGCGCTGGGCTGCCAGGCCTGCCACTCAACCGAAAGCTGGTCAGACCTGCAGAAGTTCGATCACACCGCCACCAAGTTTCCGCTGCTGGGAGCCCACCGCGCGGTGGCCTGCATGGACTGCCACAAACCGCCGAACCTGGAAACCCGGCTACGGAATGTGGACTTCGGGGCTGCGCCCATGCGCTGCGAGCAGTGCCACCAGGATATTCACGGCGGGCAGTTCGCCAGAGCGGGCCGGGCGACCGCCTGTGCCAGTTGCCACGGAAGCGGGCGCTGGAAGCCCGCGCTGTTCGACCATGAAACCCGCACCACTTTCCCGCTGAAGGGAGCGCACCGCGATGTGCGCTGCGAGGCTTGCCACAAAAATATCCAACTGGTTGCCGGCAGGCAAGTGCTGTTCTATAAGCCGACGCCGACGGCTTGCGTGGACTGCCACGGACCCGCAGGCAAGCCGGCGGCGCGATCGGAAAAGATTGGAGCCATGCGACCCGCCTGGGTGGATCTGCGACCCAGGATGGCAATGGAGTTGCTTGATTGAAATGCGAGTCGGTAGTCAACAGTCGCGAATCAGCGCCCGCGCTGAGAACCGACACCCGACAAATGAGAACCGCTGATGCGACCGTTGCGCGTGATCGTGATTGACGACGAGCCCAGTACCTGCGCCTTTCTGCAGGCCGCTTTTACGGCGGAAGGGCACCAATGCCACACCTTCGTTCGCCCGGAAGAGGCGGAGCGGCACCTGGCCAATGCGGAAGCGGATCTGGCCATGGTGGACGTCTATTTGGGCGCGGTGAACGGCATTGACCTGTTGAGCCGCCTGCGGGCGCTCAGGCCTGAGTTGTATCCCGTGATCATGACGGCGCACGTGAGCGTGGAAACCGCCGCGCGCTCGGTGGCGGAGGGGGCGGTGGATTATGTGAGCAAGCCGCTGACCATCGAGCAGCTTCGCGCCATCTGCCAACGGGCCCGAGGCCTCCGGCAGAAGGTTCAACCGCCGGAGGAAGCCGCCACCCCGGTGCACGATTCGGCCATCATCGGCGGCAGCCCCAAAATGCTGGCCATCTACAAGGCCATCGGGCGGGTGGCGGCGAGCAACGTGAACGTGCTCATCACCGGCGCCAGCGGCACAGGCAAGGAACTGGTGGCGCGCGCCATCCATCAGCACTCCAAGCGCGCGCAGCAGCCTTTCACGCCCGTGAACTGCGGTTCGTTTACTGAAACGATCCTGGAGAGCGAACTGTTTGGCCACGAGAGAGGCGCCTTCACCGGGGCCAATGCGACGCACAAAGGGCTGGTGGAGGCGAGCGATGGCGGAACCTTGTTTCTGGACGAGGTTACAGAAACTACGCTCAGCTTTCAGGTGAAGCTCCTGCGCGTGATCCAGGAGCAGCAGGTGCGCCGCGTGGGCTCGAACAAATATATTCCGGTAGACGTGCGCATTGTGGCCGCCTCCAATCGCGATGTGCCGGAGCTGATCCGCCAGGGGCAATTCCGCGAGGACCTTTACTACCGGCTGGCGGTGGTGCAAATCGCCATTCCTTCGCTGGAGGAACGGCGGGAAGACATCCCGCTGCTGGTCCGCCACTTCCTGCAGCAATTCAACGCGAAGAATGAGCGAGAGGCCAGCATTGAACCGGAGGCGGTACGCCGGCTGCAGGACATGAACTGGCCGGGCAACGTGCGCGAACTGGAGAACACGGTGAACCGGCTGGCCATCTTCGCGCCGACGGGGGAAATCAGCCGCGCCGATGTGGAAACGGAAGCGCGCCGCGCACAGGAAAATAGGCATCCGGAAACGGCGGCGGCAGCGCCTGATCGCCTGGTGGAACTGGAGCGCGAGCACATTGTGCGCATTTTGAAGCTGACGCGCGGCAACAAGTCAGAGGCGGCGCGGCGCCTGGGGATTGAACGCAAAACGCTGTACAAAAAGGCGTTGCGGCTGGGCATTGATTTGCAGTCGCTGGACAAAAAATGAAGCCCGAAGGGCCACGAAGCGGTTGGCGGCGGAATGTGGGGCTGTCGCTGGTGCTGTTTTTTCTGGTGCTGGCGTTTTCCGCAATTCCCGGAATCCGGGACTCGCAGGTGCGGCTCACCGACAGCTACTTTCGGCTGGCCCCAGCGCCGCGGCAACGGTCGCCCGTGGTCGTGGTCCTGATTGATGATCAGAGCCTGCAGAAATATGGGCGTTGGCCCTGGTCGCGCACGCTGCTGGCGCGGCTGACCAGCAACTTGTCGCGGGCGGGAGCGCAGGTAATCGGGCTCGACATTCTGCTTTCTGAGCCGCAATCGCAGGCGGCGGATGCGGCGCTGGCAGCGGCGCTGAAGGCCAGCGGGCGGGCGGTGATCGCGGACAAGATTGGGAGTTATCCGGACGGGCCGCATTGGGTGGAGCCGCTGCCCGCCTTTGCCCAGTCGGCTGCGGTCGGGCATGGCCAGGCGGCATTGGATGCGGATGGCGTCTGCCGCCGCTTTCCGCCGCGCGAACTGGCGCTGGACGGCTCGCGCTGGGCTTTCGCGGTGGAAGTGGCGCGCCAGGTGGCTCCGCGACGCGCTGCCGCGTTTCTGGCCAGCTACGGCGTCCCCAGTACCGATGAAGGTTCCGTACTGGTCGCCAAACCCATCCTGGTGCCGATTGCCTTCCGGGACGATGATCTTGAAACCATCTCCGCCGCCACCGTCCTGCAGGACGGTGGGGTGGCGGTGCGCGGACGCCCGGTGCTGGTTGGATTCGGAACGGCGGAACTGGGCGATCGCATATCCACCCCGCTGACCGGAGTTTCGCCCTCGCCGGGTGTGATGGTCCATGCCCAGATCCTCGATAGCATTCTTAGCGGGCGCATGCTGCGGCCACTCCCGCTGTGGCTCACGCTGCTGAATTTGCTGCTTACCTGTGGGTTGGTGGTTTGGCTTTTCCGGCGCCGGCGGGGCTCGGCGGCGGTCGCCTGGCTGCTGCTCCTGGCAGCGGGCGCTTACGGCGCGGGCCTGCTGGTTTTCGCGTGGGGCCTGCGCGTTCTGCCCGCCGGCCAGTTGCTGCTGGCCGTGCTGTTGGGACCGGTGGCCGTGTACAGCGTGGATTTCGTGCTGGTGGAGCGCAGCCTTACGCAGCAACTGGGGGACCTTCGCCGCTGGCTGGCGACGCGCGCGAAGAGCGCGCCCTCACGCCATGCCGATGATCTTTCCTGGAAGCTTGACCTGTTGCGCCGCCTGCAGGCGGAACTGGGCTCGCTCTACGAACTCCACCAGACCCTGCTGGAGACGACGCAGGACCTGGTCGTCATCTTCGATGAGCGGGGACGGCTGCTGCTGCACAACCAGGCGTTTGCCGCCGGCCTTGGAGAGGCGATGCGGCCGGATCTGAAACTGGGGGATTTACGCGCCCTTCTGGTCGCAAAAGACGACGCGCCTTTGTTGCCGAAAGGTTCGGGCCTGGAAGGCGAAGCCTACCTGGGAGGCGAACTTTACCTGGCGCGCATTGTCCCTTTGCCGGGGACGACGCTCTCGCCCGGCGGCGGCACGGTGGTGGAACTGGCCAGTTTGCGCACCCGGCTGGAACGCGATCGGGCGCGCGCCGAAGCCCTGGGATTCATCACCCATGAGCTGCGCACGCCGCTGGTTTCCATTCAAGGTTTTGCCGATCTGATGATGCAGTATCCCGGCTCGCCTTCCTGCGCGCAGGCGCCGGAAACCATCTTCCGCGAGTCGAAGCGGCTGCTGGCGCTGATCAACAGCTACCTGGACGTGCTGCGCCTGGACGCGGGCGCTCGCCCTATTCGTTGCGAAACCGTAAAGCTCGAGGAAGCGGTGCGCCAGGTGTTCGACATCCTGCAGCCGCAGGCGGCGGCTGTAGGCGTGCGCCTGATATTTGAAAGTGGCGAATCCTATGAGGTCATGGGAGATGCCACCCTGATCGGCGGCGCCGTGTTGAACCTGGTCAGCAACGCTGTCAAATATGGCGAACGCGGCACCGAAGTAAGGGTGCAATGCCGGCGCCAGGGCGATGAAATGGTTTTGACGGTGCACAATCAGGGCGAGCCCGTTCCGGCCGAGGAACTGCCGCGGCTGTTTGACACCTACTATCGCGCTTCAGCGGCGCCGGCCGACACGCCGGGATGGGGATTGGGCTTGGCTTTTGTGAAGCGCATCGCCGAAAAGCACGGCGGCTCCGTGAGGGTGGAGAGCCATGGCGGCGGAACCGCCTTCGAAATCCGCCTGCCCGCTCAGACGAAAGTAGCGCTGGCGAAAGGCACGGTATGAAAGGCGTCGCTATTCAGATCGCGTTGGCCATCGCGGTTGTCCTCCCCTTAACCGCGGTGCAGAAACCGGAGCAGCAGCCCATCAACCTGCCTGCCGGATCTGCGCTGGTCATGGAGGTTAAGGGCAAGGTTTCCGTAAATCCACCGCAGGGGCCGACCGCCCTTGCCCAGCGCGGTATGGTGTTGCCGGGGGAAACGGTCATCGAGACGGCCAAGGGCAGCGTCATCCTGCTTCTGGCGGATGGTTCCCAGGTGCTATTGAAGTCAAAAACCCGTGTGGTGCTCAAGTCTCCGGACGGCGGCAACGGCCGCTTTCTGCAATTGCTCCTGGGGGAAATCCTAGCCAATGTTAAGAAGCGCCTGGGCGAAACTCCGCCCTTCCGCATGGGCACACCCAGCGCGGTCATCACCGTGCGTGGGACGCGCTTTCTGGTTCGCGTTGATAAGAAAGGCAGGACCACGGTGCGGGTGTTCGAAGGCACAGTGGAAGTGGAAGGTCTGGGTGAAAAGCCGCGAGCAGTGTTAGTCGAGCCTGGCTACCAGACCGAGGTTGACCCGGGCAAACAGCCGCAGTTGCCGCAGCAAATCAATCAACTGGGCATGACAGGACCGGGATTTGGGCAGACTCCTGGTATGGGTCAGCCCGGCTTGGGGCAGCGCCCAGGTGCCGGCCAGCAGCAGCCCTCGGGTTCGGAAAAGCCCGAAGGACCGGATGACTGATGGAGGCCGTCGCCGTGCTCTTCTCGATACCGCGTGCGGCGTGGGGCGGTTTGGACCCCAATGTGGGTCAAAAGGATACAGTTTGCCGACAGCAGATTGGACGAAGGAAACTTCGTTCGCTGCTGATTTGGATTTTCGCCACTCTCAGTGTTGCAAAATTAAACACTCCTCGGCCGCTTGCATGTGACTGAAAGAAATACCTCGGAAAACGTATCGTATGTCGTCCGCACGAATCCGGCGAGCGTTGGTGTCGTCCGGGCGAACAGATTCCTGATTCGCCTTTGGTAATTTCCCCGCCAACACATTTTCCAGCTACTCTCGGTGGCCAACCGATTGCATTGCATACAGGTGGCTGATTTCGTGTGAAACCAAGAAAACAAGTGAGATGCCTTGGGCTCGACACTGCTGCTAAACGTGGTTGTCTGGTTTCTGCTGAATCCTTCGGGAGCACCACTGCCGCAAGCGCCGCAGGCCAATAGCGCTGCTGCGGCACAAAGCCCAGGCAATGCCAGCACGCGCAGCCCGCATGGCAACCTGAATCTCCCCTGCCAGAACTGCCACACGTTCACGGCGTGGAAGCCCATCCGCAACGTTCCTGAGTTTGACCACAACCAGACCAAGTTCCCCCTGCGCGGCATGCACAAAGGGGTGGCCTGCCGGCAATGTCACACCGATCTGGTGTTCACGAACGCGAGCACGAAATGCGCCGACTGCCACGCCGACATCCATCGCCGGCAATTCGGAGCCAGTTGCGAGAACTGCCACAACGTAAGGGGCTGGCGGGTTTCCGTGCAGAACATCCAGCAGCATTTCAACCGCTTCCCGCTGGTGGGCGCGCACGCGCTGCTGCAATGCGACAGCTGCCATAAGAACGCGGCCGTGGGCCAGTTCCAGGGGCTCTCCACCGATTGCCTCAGTTGTCACGCGGCGCAATTCCAGCAGGCCGCGAACCCCAATCACGCCGCCTCAGGTTTTCCCACTTCCTGCCAGGAATGCCACAGCATGGACACCTGGTTCGGAGCCAAATTCGATCACCTGCGCTTCGCCGGCTTTGCCCTCACCGGCATGCACGCCACCCTGGACTGCACCGCCTGTCACGTCGGCGGCCGCTTCAAGGGCACGCCGGTGGATTGCCTGGGCTGTCACGCGAAGGATTGGGCTACTACCAGCAATCCCAATCACATCACGGCAGGATTTCCCACCAGCTGCGCCACCTGCCACAGCACCAGTTCATGGATGAACGTGAACTTCAACCACGCCATGACGGGATGGCCGCTGAACGGGGCGCATGCCAAGGTGCCGTGTTCGCAATGTCACCTCAACGGCCGCTACACGGCCATGCCGACCACCTGCTCGTCTTGCCACATGACCGACTTTCAGAAAACGACCAACCCCAACCACGTCAGCGGCGGATTCCCCACGGATTGCTCTATCTGCCACAGCACGGTTTCCTGGGCTAACGCCACGTTCAACCACTCCTTAAGCGGCTTCCCGCTCACCGGCGCGCATGCCACCCTGCAGTGCCAGGCCTGCCATGCGGGCGGTAAATTCACCAACCTCAGCACCGCTTGCGTCTCCTGTCACCTGAAGGATTTCCAGAACACCAACAATCCGAACCATACGGCTGCCGGGTTTCCGCAACAGTGCCAGGTGTGCCACAGCACCACGGCGTGGATACCGGCCAGTTTCAATCACAACACGACCGGCTTCCCGCTGACCGGCGCCCATGCCACCGTGCCCTGTGCCAGTTGTCACATCAACGGCCAATATGCAGGGACGCCCACTGCTTGCTACTCCTGCCACCAGAAGGATTATCAGGGCACCACCGACCCCAACCACGTGGCGGCGGCTTTCCCCACTACCTGCGCGCTGTGCCACAACACGACTTCATGGGCGGGCGCCACTTTCAACCACACCTGGTTCCCGATCTATTCGGGCACGCACGCAGGAGTTTGGAGCACCTGCGGCACCTGTCACACCAATGCCTCAAATTACGCCGCCTTCTCCTGCATCAACTGCCACACGCATAGCCAGGGGAACACGGATCCTCACCACACCGATGTTTCCGGCTACGTCTACAACGCCACCAGTTGTTATTCATGCCATCCCTCGGGACAAGGTGGCAACTGACGTGCGACACAGGATCGAGAGACGGGAAGGGAAGTGGGCAGGTGTTGAGTTGTGTGCGTGCTCAGAATACGAAGTGGAAAGCGGGGCGGCGGAGTGCGAAAGAGAGTAAACAGACGCCGCCGCTTTCTGCTGTTGCTGCCTTTGCTGGCCGGCGCGACGGCGGCCAAAGCCGCGGATTCGCCCGCCGTCATCCAGCACCTGGCGGTCGAACAGCACGGTCCGCAAACAGTGGTGAAGATCAGGCTCAGCCGGCCGGTTGCTCCCCAGATGAGCACGGCCACCGGACCGCAGCGCGTGCTGCTGGACCTTCCCAACACCAGTTCGAGCCCGCACCAGCATCGCATCGCCGTGCTCAGGAACGGCGTGGACGAGGTGCGCTACGGCCTGAATCACTCGAACCCGCCGGTGACGCGCCTGGTGGTGGATCTGCAGCAGGCAGCGAAGAACGAAGTGACGGCCACGGGAAATGAAATCGTTCTGACTATTACGCCTCAAGCTGGCGGCCCAGCCATTGCGTCCAACTCGGCGCCGCAGCCGCGGCACAAACGCTCCGCGCCGCCGGCCGCTGCCAATGCTCCCTGGTTCGGCGCGTCGGGAAGAGAGAACCGCGCGGACTCCGAGGCCGCAACTTCGAGCACGCCACTACCCGCGCCGCCGGCGTCAGCCGGGCAAGCCGATCAACCTTCCCCAGCGCCGGCGGTAATGGCGCGGCCGGCGGGGACGGTTTCGTCTTCGCCATTGCCGGCGCAACCGCCGGCGCCCGCGTCGCCGCCGCAAGCCACGCCGCCAACCCCCGGTTCCGACGTGGCCGGACAGCCGGTGAGTGCGCCCCAAGCGCCCACTGGGAGTGACTCCGGTTCACGCCTCCCGGCAGCGGCCAGCCGTCGCGAACCTTTTTTATCCACCCGCCCCGAGGCGGCGCCCGCCAGCAACAGCGGCCAACAACCGGCGGCGGCGAACGCCGACATTCGCACCGTGTTCCGCGTGAAATATGTGGCCGATGGCGCCGTATATCTGGACGGCGGGCGGGCCGACGGGCTGGCCGCGGGGGTGGCGCTGGTGGTTAAAAATCAGAGCTCCCAACCGCAAACCGGCTCGCGGAGCGGCCCCACGCCGGCACCTTCGCCCGCAGCGGCGGCGACCACGGCTCACCTCAAGGTCATTTCAGTGGCGCAAAACTCGGCAGTGTGCGAGGTCAGCGCTTCCACCCAGGAGGTGAAGCCGGGCGACCTCGCTTATCTGACTTCAGAGGACGCGGAAGCCCTGGTGCAGCAGCGCGCGTTGAGCAGCACGCGGGTGTATCCGCAGGTGATCACCTTTACCCAGGGCGATCCCATGGACGAGGAAGTGCGTAACGAGGTGCCGCGCCCTCCGCTGCCGGAAGTGAACCGCACCCGGCTGATGATCGGCTTCGACTACGGGGGGATCAGCAGCCGCGGTTCCACCGTGGCGGGAAGTTCGCAATACGGAATGATGCTGCGCACCGACATGACGCGCATCGGCGGCAGCTACTGGAACCTGCGTGGCTATTGGCGCGGCGAGTTGAACTCGCAGTCAGTGTCGGCCCAGCCCACCATACAGGACATGATGAACCGCACCTACACCATCGGCTTAACCTACGACAATCCACATTCGCGTTTTGTGGCGGGCGTAGGCCGGTTGTATCTGCCGTGGGCGACCAGCCTGGATGTAATTGACGGAGGGTACGGCGGGCTGCGGTTGGCCAAGCATGTGACCGCGGGGCTGTTTGCCGGCACCTCGCCGGATCCGACTTCGTGGTCGTACAACCCCGACCGGCGCATCGCCGGCAATTTCGTCAACTTCGAGGGCGGCAGCTACGAGGACTTTCATTACACCGGCACGGCAGGCGTGGGAGTGAGCACGCTGTTGTGGCAGATTGACCGTCCCTTTGTGTTTTTGGAAAATGGAGTTTCCTACAAGCGATTCATTTCGGTGTACCAGGCATTGCAGGCGGACAAGCCGCGCGGCACACCGGCGGTGTCCAGTCCGGGAGCGGGTGTAAGCCGCAGTTACGTGACGGTGCGTGTGCAGCCTATTCAGCGCCTGTCCCTGGACTTCAACCACAACTACTTTCGCGACGTGCCCACCTACAACCTGGGGTTGGTGGGCACCGGCTTGCTCGATACCGTGCTGTTTCAGGGCTACAGCGCCGGAGCCAGGGTCGAGACAATTAAGAAAATTTACCTTTATACCGAGTTGGGCCGCAGCACCCGCTCGGGCGACGCCAGCAGTTCCTTAAACCAGTTGTACGGCATCACCTTCGCCAAGCTCTGGAACACGGGGCTGCACGCCGACCTGCACTATGCCAAGTTCAACAGCGCGTTCGCCCGCGGCAACTACCGCGCCATCTCGCTGTCGCGTAATTTCGGGGAAGATTTTCAGGCCCAGGTGCAGGTGGGAAAGCAGGCGTACACTTCGCCCTTCTCCACAGACAATGGTTCTAAGTTCGTGAACACCAGCCTGGAAACGCAAATCGGCGCGCATTACTTCTTCGCGGGCGGTTACAACCTGCAGCGCGGACTGGTGCAGAACTACGACCAGTGGTACTTCACGCTGGGCTACCGCTTCGATAACCGGTCAAAAATAAAATGAAGGCACCCTTACAATTTGCCGGCTGCACCGCCCTTATGGCGCTGGTCCTGAGCAGCGTTGCGTTTGCCCAGCAAATGCGACCGCAGCCCTTCGAACAGCACGTGTTGCAGGACCAGATGCTCAAAGCGCTGGTGGAGCGCACCGGGCTGGAAACCGCGCATTTTCTGGAACGATTTTCGGATGTGAAGTGCACCGAGTTGGTAACCCAGGAAAAGCTGGACGGCAAAGGAAAAGTGGAAGCCAGGCAGGAGAGCACGTTCGACTATCTCGCCATCCTGACCAGCGCCGGCGGCAGCTTGAGCCTGAGCGAGTCGCGCCTGCCGGTCAAACAGGGCAAGAAGGTGGATAAGAATGTGCCCTTGCTGGTGAGCAATGGATTCGCCACGCTGTTTCTGGTCTTCCATCCCTATTACCAGGGCAGCTTTCAGTTCAGCGCGCTGGACAACGGCGAACTCTCCGGGCGGCAGTTCGCGCGCGTGAGTTTCCGGCACATTCCCGGCACGCTGTCGCCCATGGCCATGGTATTGCGCGGCCGCGAGTACCCGCTGGATCTGGAAGGCACAGCCTGGATTGACCCTGCATCCGGCGCCGTCGCGAAAATCACGGCTGGATTGGAGAACGGCCTGCCCGATCTGGGCTTGCAGCAACTGCAAGCCGAAGTGCAATTCGCTCCCGTCTCTTTCCGCGATGTTGCCGACACCTCCTGGTTCCCCGTGGTGGCCACCATTGACGTGGAAACGCCCAAGCAGCACTGGCGCAACATCCATCGCTTCACCGAGTACAAGCGTTTCTCCGTCAGCACCGAGGAGGCGGTTTCGAATCAACAATGAACGCAAATGCCAGCATCGCCACTTCCGCACTGCCCGCGCAACGCCAGCGCAGCGGCTTTCGTCTTCTGCTGCTTGGCGGCTACTGCCTGGCCGGAACCCTGTTTCTGGCGCTGGCGCTTTACGGCTTCGACTACTACACGCTGGCTGCCGCCCAGCGGCCGCTCTCGCCCAAGTACGGCCTGCTGAAGCCGAGCGGCGCCATTGGGCTGAAGCTGGGCATCCTGGGCCTGGCCATGTTCTTTGCCATATTTTTGTACCCGATCCGCAAGCGCTGGAAGTGGCTCTCGCGCCAGGGCAGCGCCCGCAACTGGCTGGACGCCCATGTGCTGCTGGGGCTGACGGCGCCGCTGGTGATCGCCTTCCACGCATCGTTTAAATTTCGCGGGATCGCCGGCATGGCGTTCTGGATTATGGCGGCGGTGGCGCTGAGCGGCGTGGTGGGGCGTTATCTCTACGGCCAGATTCCGCGCAGCCTGAACACGGCCGAGCTTTCGCTGAAAGAGTCGCAAGAGGTGCAGGAAAAACTCATGCGCCAGCTCCAGGCGCAGCGTCTGATTTCCCCTGAGCAACTCCGGCCCCTGTTCCGTTTGCCCAGCCCGCAGCGCGTGAACGAGATGCCGGCCGTGTTCGCCCTGGCCTGCATGCTGGCGCTGGACGCGGTGCGGCCGTTCCATGTGGCGCGACTGCGGCAACGGGCGCTGGGATGGGGCGGGGCTTTCTCCACGTTGGGCGGGCTGCTGCCCAGCGGTAACGCGCAAATCGAGGCCGTGATAGGCGTGGCGCGGGAGCAGGCGGCGCTGGCCAAGCGCATTCTGTTTCTATCGCGGTCGCAGCAGGTGTTTCATTTATGGCACGTGGTGCATCGTCCGTTCAGCTACTCCTTCGCCGTTCTGGCCTGCATTCACGTTGGCGTAGTACTGCTGTTGGGATACATGTGAGCATGTTATGGGCAACGTATTTGCATTTCTGATCGCCGCGCTGGTCACGTTATTTTTTATGCGCGGCTATCTGCTGAAATTGGGGAAAAGGGAAGAGCGGGCGCGGGAGGCGGCGGAGAAGGGCAAGTTGTTTTCTGAAGGCCCCAAAGCTCAGCATCCGCATATTGACACCGCCTACTGCATCGGCTGCGCCACCTGCACCTCGGTGTGCCCGGAGGGCGATGTGCTGGGCATGATTGGGGGCAAGGCGGCCATTATTAACGGCTTCAAATGCATCGGCCACGGCCTGTGCGCCGAGGCCTGCCCGGTGGGCGCCATTACCATGGTGATGGCCAGCCCCAGCATCGGCGCCGACATGCCCTTCCTCACGCCGGAGTATGAGACCAGCATACCCAACCTGTTCGTGATAGGAGAGCTGGGCGGTCTGGCCCTGATTAAGAACGCGGTAAACCAGGGGCGGGCCTGCGTGGATACGATTTTAAGCCGGCTCGGAGCAAAGGGCCCGGTGGGTTCGGGCGCGGAGATTTATGACGTGCTGATTGCCGGGGCCGGGCCGGCAGGCATCAGCGCCTCGCTGCGCGCCATCGAGCACAAGCTCAACTACGTGACCATCGAGCAGGACGAGGTGGGCGGCACGGTGGCGAAATATCCGCGGCAGAAGCTGGTGATGACCAGCCCGGTGGAATTTCCCATGTACGGCAAGTTCAAGAGCACGGAGCTGTCGAAGGAGAAACTGCTGGCCTTCTGGGACAAGGTGATGCAGCGCGCCGATTTTAAAATCCACAGCGGCGAAAAGGTGGAAGATGTACGGCGCGATGGCGGCGGCATTTTTACCGTGGTGACCAGCAAGAATCAGTACCGCACGCGGGCGGTGGTGCTGGCCCTGGGCCGCACGGGGACGCCGCGCAAATTGGGAGTGAAGGGCGAAGAGCTGCCCAAGGTGATGTACCGCCTGATCGAGGCCGACCATTACATCAACAAAAAAATTCTGGTGGTGGGCGGCGGCGATAGCGCCGTGGAGGCGGCCATGGGCCTGGCTCACCAGAAGGGCAACGAAGTTACGCTCTGTTATCGCGGAGAACAGTTCAGCCGCATCAAGGAGCGCAACGCGCAGCGCCTGGGGGAGTGCGCCCGCGGCGGCAAGGTTAAAGTGGTGCTCAGCTCGAACGTGAAAGAAATCCGGGAGGGCTCGGTCCTGTTGGAGGTGACCGGCAAGTTGTGCGAATTGGCCAATGATTACGTGTGGGTCTTCGCCGGGGGCACGCCGCCTTACGATTTCCTGAAAAAAATTGACGTGCAGTTCGGCTCGCGCGATCTGACGCTGGAAGCCGGTCAGGAAGCCAAGCAGGCGGCGGCCTTCAAGAAGGAAGCAGCCCTCGCGACCGCCGGCGGCACTATGTCATAGCCCCGCGCCATACACCGGAATCACCGCTCCACTCACATCTTTGGCCTGGTCGCCGGCCAGCCAAACGATCAGGCCGGCCACGGTGGCGGGCTGCACCCACTGGGAAAAGTCGGCCTTGGGATCGGATTGCCGGTTACCGGGCGTGTCCATGGTGCCAGGCAGGATTACGTTGGCGGTAATGCCCGCGGCTTTGTTTTCCAGGGCCACGGTGCGGATCAGCGAAACCAGCGCCGCCTTGGAAGCATTGTAGGCGGCGAGAGTCGGGCCGGGGTCCACCGCCGCCCGGCTGCCGATGGCAATAATTCGTCCACTGCGGGCGCGGCGCATGTGCGGAATTGCGGCCCGCAGCAACTGGAAGGCGCTATTCAGGTTGAGGTCGAACATGCGCTGCCAGGTGGAGTCATCCATCTCGTCCACGCGCTTGCCGCCAGCGAATCCGCCGACCAGGTGGGCCAGGATGTCCAGGTTTCCGAGGCGGGCAACAGCCGTGTCCACGGCGGCTTTGGCGGAGTCAAAGCTGCCGACCTCGGCTGCCAGCGCAATGAATGCGGGGTGGTCAAAATCTGATTGCCGGATGTGAGGCGCCAATCCGGCGACCGTGGCTCCGGCAGCGAGCAGCATGCGCGTAACGTGTGTGCCCAGTCCGCCCGTGGCGCCTGTGACCAACGCGGTTTTACCTTTCAGGGTTATTTCCATGGCGAAAGGATTTTACCGCCGCCGGCATACAAACGTGATCGAGGTTTATAGGGGCAGGTTCTTGTTCCCGCTGCCGCCGCATTCCACGCAGGTCGTGCCTTTGATTTTTACTCCCCCGAGAGGCTGGTCGGAGCGGTTGCCGGGAAAGGGGTAGAGAATTTTGCCCCGTCCTTCACACAAGAGGCAGCGCTGGAGAGAGTAATGACTGACTGGTTCGACCTGAAGCTCGGCACTGCTTGCCATGGCGTGTATTGGGTTATGCACTGCTTTAGCCAAATCAGCCAGCGCGATCGTTCCTTTGTATTGAGCAACTTACATTTCGCTTAACCAACTCGGAGAAGGTTGCGAAATGGAAAACAACTGCACATTCAAGCGAACAGATTCTCGCGTAATCGTGAGACAGTGGGCTGACACGGGCCAGAAAGATTTACTACTTGCGTGTGGTATCTGCGCCAGATAAAACACGGGTCATGGTGAAGCGCCGCTGGGCCGAAGCCGCAACCTTGGAATCGGCGCAGGGACGAAGTCTTCGACTAAGCTGATTCTCGCTTTATGAATGATCAGGAACTCCTACGGGAAGCGCTGGCAGAGGCGAGAGCCGGGCTGGCGGAAGGCGGCCTCCCCATTGGTTCGGTGCTGGCCGACGAGCAGGGCAGGGTGGTGGCGCGCGGGCACAACTTGCGAGTACAGAGCGGCGATCCCACGGCGCACGCCGAAGTGGTGTGTATCCGCAACGCCGGACGTCGGCGGGACTGGAATCGGCTTACCCTGGTCAGCACCTTGAGCCCATGCGTAATGTGCACCGGCACCACCCTGCTATTCAAAATTCCCCGGGTGATCATTGGCGAAAACCGCAATTTCAAGGGGGCGGAGGAATTATTTCGCGCCTCCGGTGTGCTCTTGAGCGTGCTCGACGATCGCGAGTGCATAGGGCTTATGCGCGACTTCATTGCCGCTCATCCCGATTTGTGGAATGAGGACATTGGAGACTGAGTGCCTAAACCGCCAACGACGGCGCCCCTCCCACCCACCAGCACTAAGCAAGGTTTCACAACAAATTCACTGCTGTGTAACTCGCCGTTAACATACGCCCGCTATTCTCCTGGCAGATTTTCCATACAGGCAGCAGTGAGGTGTTGTCATGGCCCTGCCCGCGGAAGTGGTTCCTCAAGATTTTTCGGCCGAGCACGCTTATCTGGTGGGTCTTACGCTGCGCGCCTGCCATCTGGCGAAGCAAGCGGCCTCCCATGCGGCGGATGCGCTGGGTTCCGGAGCTCCGGAGCTGTACACCAAGGTGGATGAGTGCGAGAAAGAGCTGGACCGGCTGGACCGGGAACTCGATCAGAGGCTGAGCGGGGGGCTGGCAAACACCAGTGAACCTCAGCGCCGCGAACTGCTGGCGTGCATGAAGTGCATGACTGACCTGGAGCGGGTTGGCGACCTGGTAGCCAGCTTTGCCTCAGCCGGGCGCGCCGTGGGACCGCGTCTGGAGAGCTGTGACGTGCAGGACCTGATACGCATGTCGTCGGTTCTGGAAAAAATGCTCGGCGATGCCTATGCGGCGTTTGCCGGGCGCGACGTCAACCGCGCCGTTCACGTGCTGCGCAGCGACGGGGAACTGGATCGTTTGCGCAACCTGGTTTTCGTCCGCCACATTGAAAATCCGGAAGGCGAACCCTGCCGGGAGAGCATCCAGGTGCTGCTCATGGCGCAGGCTCTGGAGCGGGCCGGCGACCACGTGAAAAATGTAGCCGAGGAAGTCTGCCACTTTGTGAGCGGCAACAGCCTGCGCCATGTCTTGCGCAACGCCAGCAAATCCGAGGAACAGATGTTTCTCGAGTGGCTCAGGCAGGGCCACCCCATCGCCGAGTAAAGCTCGACGCGTGGCTGAATCGCGTGTGGCGCGCCAGAAACTACTTGCGCGCGCTCAGCAGATGTGACCCTGTCGGCTGGC
Source organism: Terriglobales bacterium (assembly GCA_035278025.1). Lineage (GTDB taxonomy): Bacteria > Acidobacteriota > Terriglobia > Terriglobales > Acidobacteriaceae > JAICWP01. The sequence continues at coordinate 25,433 of DATEJK010000152.1, forward strand.
TGATGTTGGCGCTGTCCTCGGCAGTCACAAAGACTTCAAAATTGAGATCTTTGGTAGTTGTAGAGTAGGTAGCTTCCTGCTTGTCGTTGACTTGCAGTACCCCGTGATTTTGGGCAGGCTGCCCTGGCGGCTGAACCCACACCACGTAGGCCGCCTTGGCCGGATGCAGCTCATCCGAATTGGCCAAGTGCTTTACATGCAGGCTGATGTAAGTGGTACCGCTGGCATCGCGGGAGACGCCCATGGTGCCGCTGGCTGCGGGCAGCGCGGGACTCACCGTGAGTTGTCGCATCTGCTGCCCCCACGCAGCCGGGACCAGCAGCATGCACAGGATAAAACCGAAGTGGCGTCGCATAGCGCTCTCCTGTCTCTTCGATGATTCAACTGCACCCGTCGTTGTGCCACCCGCCAATTGGGCTGGAAGCTGTGCTGCTGTGGAGGAGGCTGCAGCCGCAGGTAATCCAGTAGCGAACCCCAAGCGTGGCGCCAGCTTCTAAGCAAGCGCGGAGTGGGAGCGCCGGCAAAGGCCGGCAGAGGTGATTCATGAAAAAACTGATAGGCTTAAGCGTCATTTTGCTACTGGCGGGCATGGCCTTCGCTGATACGCCCAGCGAACGAATGCAAAAAGCCGGCGAGGTACTGCACCAGATCATGGCCACGCCTGACAAAGGCATTCCCAACGAAGTGTTCGACAAAGCCAAGTGCGTGGCGGTAGTGCCCCACATGCTGAAAGGCGGTTTCGTCTTTGGCGCTAAGCACGGCAAAGGCGTCGCCATTTGCCGCACTGCCTCCGGCTGGAGCGCGCCCGAATTCTTCACCATCGGTGGAGGAAGCTGGGGAGCACAGATCGGAGTGGAAGGTGTTGACCTGGTAATGATGATCATGAACCAGCAGGGCATGGACCAGTTGCTGAAGAGCCGGCTCCAGGTGGGGGGATCAGCTTCGGCTTCGGCAGGCCCAGTGGGGAGACATGCTTCCGCCGGCGTGGATTGGAAGATGAACTCGCCCATCCTGACCTATTCGCGCAGCAAGGGCGTGTTTGCCGGGGTGGACCTGGAAGGCGCGGTCATCGAGCCGGACGAGGACGCCATGCGCGAGGTTTACGGTCACGTAGTGCCCGCGAACCAGGTGCTGACCGGGCAAGTGAAGGTGCCCGCATCGGCGCAAAATTTTATCGCCGCCGTCAGCCAGGCCAATATGCAAGCTAAAGCCAGCAAGTAGAGAAGCAATTAATGCTGGGAGCCAGAGGACCTCGTTGTACGAGGTCCTTTTTTTTGCTCTCTTCTTCTGCCGTATCCGGGTCTCTACCAGAAGCCGCGATATGAATCGGAGCTCACGCCCGGTATAATCCCGGATTCCTGTTCGATACCTTCCTCGTGGGGAGCTAAATGGCAGACGATAACTCCGGCAGCTGGGCACGACGCGATTTTCTGCGCACGGTAGCGGGTTCGGTAGCGCTCACGGCAGGCAGCCGCCTGTTCGGGCGCACGCGCGTGCTCAAACTTTCCGCCGCTGCTCCGCCGACCCCACACGATCGCCTGGAGCCGGACTGGTACCGCCGCAAAATCGCCCAGGTGCAGGGCGAGCTGGATAAACGCGGCCTGGATGCGTTGCTGCTGTTGCACGCGGTGAACGTCATCTACACCACCGGCTATTTTCACCTCTCCACCGAACGCCCGCTGGCTGCCTTCATTCCTAAGACCGGGGACCCGGCGCTGTTCATCCCGCAATTGGAAGCCGACCAGGTGAAGCTGTGGTGGATCAAAGACTATGAAACGTATTTCGATTATCCCGGGCCGGTGAACCGGGTGCGCTGGATAGCGGAGCGCATCGCCCGCCGCGGTTTCGACCGCGCCCGCATCGGCATCGAGGAGCCTACGCAGGGGCGTCTTAACCAGCTCTGCCTGGGCGCGCCCAACGCCAGTTTCGTGAGTGCCGATGACGTCATAGAGCACATGCGCTGGGTGAAAGATGAGGATGAGCTCCGCATCATGCGCCGCGCCATGTATTTTGCCGACTACACGGTGCAGGCCGGCCGCGACTTTGTGGGCCGCCATGGAGCGGTGACGGAAGACCAGATCCTGAAGGCCAGCGCTGATGCCGTGGCGGACAAGATGTCACGCGAACTGCACGACGTCACGGGCGTGGGTATTGATCCGCCTTTTGGCGGCCTGGTTCCCTTCGGCAAGCGTTCTGCCTTTCCCCACGCGGTGCCCAGCAAGGACGTGCTCAAGCGCGGCGACCCGCTGATCCTGAGCTTCGGGGCGCAGGTGGGCGGCTACAACGTGGAGTGTGAGCGTTCCTTCTGCGTGGGGCGGCCCAGCGACCACGCCAAGCGCCTGTTTGACGCCATGCTGGCCGCGCATGACGCCGCGGTTTCAGCCATGAAGGAGGGCGCCATCGCCCAGGACGTGGACAAACTGGGGCTGGACCAGATTCGCAGCGCCGGTTTGGCCGCTTTCATCCGCCACCGTTGCGGGCACGGCATCGGCCTGGAAGCGCACGAGTCGCCCTGGATCGCTGAAGGCGACACCACGGTGCTCAAGCCGGGCATGACTTTCAGTTGTGAACCGGGAGTTTACGATCCCAACTTTGGCGGCTTTCGTCACTCCGATACGGTGGTGGTCGCCAACACTGGCGGGCAGATTCTCAATAAATATCCCACCCGGCTGCAGCAGATGATAATTGAAATCTGAGCCCGGGCCTTTGCCGCCACCCTGGTGTTTTTGCAACCGCGGTGGTGTATCTTAAACGCAATGCCCCGGAGCCGAGCACTCACGGTTTGCCTGCTGGCGTTGAGCGTAGTGCTGCTGGGAATTTGTCCGCTGGCTCCGGTAATAGCTACGGCCCCGGTCCATGTTCCTCCTTGCCATGCGAATCCTCCGGCAAATGGCCCACATTCCTGCTGTGTAGTCGTCCATCATCAGCCGGCGCTGGTGCGGGCCGCTCTGGAGAACTCTTTTGCCCTGGCAGCACCGCTCATGATGGTCTCATCGCGAGCGGAAAGGGCACAGGCTCTTGCAGTCCCGGCAAGCAATCAAGCCCCCAGCCCGCCGTTGCTCTGCGCTGCCATGCGCATCTAATCCTTCCCACTTGTTTATTTCTAGCGTGGAAACAGGCGTCCTTTGCCCCGAGGTGTGCGGTTGGAGGTCTCTGTGCGGATATTGTTGCGGTTTCTTATTGTGGTGTCGTTCGCCGTATCTCAAAACGGCTGGGCTGTTCCCGCTTCGAGGTGTTCACCACCCGGAGAGCAAGCACCCGGCATGCGGCAGATGGGTGGGCTGCGGAGGGAGCATTGCCACATGCCGCAGATGGCTCACGCCAAACTGGGCACGAGCCCGTTGGTCGCCACCATACTTGAACATACCGATTCGGGCACCAGCCTGGAGCCGGCCTCAACTCCTGTTCCCATGCTCATGACGACAGCGGGTAAGTGGCGGGTAATGTTTCACGGGGAAGCCTTCCTCAATGAACTGCAGCAGAGCGGCCCGCGCGGCGCCGACAAGCTGTTCTCGACCAGCTGGTTCATGCCCATGGCGCAGCGCGACCTGGGCCCCGGGCAACTGACCGTGCGCACCATGCTCAGCCTGGAGCCGGCGACGGTCACCCTGCGCCGATACCCCGAGCTGTTTCAGGAGGGAGAAACGGCGTATGGGAGGCCCATAGTGGACGGCCAGCACCCGCATGACCTGTTCATGGAACTGGCCGCCTTCTACGACCTGAAGTTGAGCGAGCACGCGCTGCTAACGTTTTACGGCGGGCCAGTGGGCGACCCGGCCATGGGACCCACTGCCTATCCCCACCGCGCTTCCGCTTCCGAAAATCCCATGGCTCCGCTCGGCCACCATTTGGAAGATTCCACCCACATCGCCGACGATGTCATTACCGCCGGTCTGACCTACCGCAACTTGCGCTTTGAGGCCTCCGGCTTTCATGGACGCGAGCCCGACGAAGACCGCTGGGACCTGGATACGGGAGAAATTGATTCCTGGTCCACGCGGGTGACCGTCAGCCCGGCGCAGAACTGGAGCCTGCAGTATTCCCTGGCTCATCTCACCAGCCCGGAGGCCATCCGTCCTGGGGAGGACGTGCGCCGCATGACCGCCTCCGTCATGTATAACCGGCCGCTCGCACGCGGCAACTGGGCCAGCATGCTGCTGTGGGGCCGCAACAGCGGACTCAACGAACACCAGATTGGAAACGGGTATCTGGCGGAATCAACTCTGCATTTCCTCGACCGGAACAACGTCTGGGGAAGGGTGGAAAACGTGGACCGTACCAGCGACCTGCTATCCGTCGGCGCTCCCGTGGCTGTGAACGCGCCGGAGCAGTTCCTGGGCCGGGTGCAAGCCTATACCGCCGGCTATGACCGCGAATTCTCCTGGCTGCCGGAAGTTTCAAGCGCGCTGGGCGGGCAGGTAACGTTCTATGGCAAGCCGGCCTTCTTGACTCCTGTGTACGGAACGCATCCGGTTGGCTTCTTGCTGTTCCTGCGATTCCGACCCGCGGCCCACATGCATTGATGCTTCGGCAGAGCGGCTTCACTCCTGGCGAGTCTCCGGCTTCAACTCCACCACCACGCCGTCTCCCCATCCGTATTTCTCCCGGGATAGCTGCTGCACGGCGGCATGGAGTTCCGGTTCGGCGGAGGCGTCAATAATCCTCGCGCGTGCCGGAAACCTCTGTTCCCCCAGGCGCACCCCCACCTGGGGATTGACCCTGACATTCGCCACCCAATGGCTGGTGGCAAATTCGGCGATCACAAAGTAAAGGCCGTTTCGGCGCGTGAACCAGATTTCAATTTCTCGCGGCAGCTGGCTGCGCCGCCCCGTGGTGGTCAAATGCAGGTATGCGGGCTCGTTCTGGTCTGTCATGGTCAAGGACCTTTGACTAGCTGCCGTTCAGCAAATCGCAAGCTAGAGGCAAACTGATGGCATTTCAACTTTTCAAAGCAGATCCAAGGCCAAACCGGGTGCACGGCAACAGACCGCATCCTGCTCTCATCTCAGTTACCGGCAACTGGCTCTACCGGTGGATCAGGTGAAGCTTACTATTTTCGGACTAACGCTATCATCCTCCTGGGGTAATGGACATGCCACCCCTTACCGAGCCTTGCTCCGCGGCTTGCATCGCCTGGGCCATCAGTGCGTCTTTTACGAGAAGGATGTGGAGTACTACTTCTGGCGGCGTGACTTCACCTCCTGCGATTACTGCGAACTGGTGCTCTACCCGGAGTGGGAATCTGTGCGCTGCCGCGCCCTGGCGGACGCTGCCTCATCCGACGTGGTGATGATCGGCAGTTACTGTCCCCGCGGCGCCCGTATAGGGGAGGAAGTCTTAGCTCTGCCTGGCCCGCTGCATGTTTTTTACGATCTGGATACTCCCATCACATTGGAGAACCTGGAGGCGGGAGGAGTGGAATACCTTGCGGCTGAGCAGATTCCCGCCTACAACCTCTACTTTTCCTTTACCGGCGGCTGCATTTTGCACGAACTGGAGACGGTTTGGGGCGCCCGGCGGGCGCGGCCGCTCTACGGTTGTGTGGACCCGGATGTATATATGCCGGTGCCGCCGCGGCCACAGTTTCAATGCCGGCTCAGCTACATGGCCACCCACTCCGCGGACCGCCAGCATAAGGTGGAGGAGTTGTTCCTGGGTCCGGCACGGCAGCTGCCGGAAGAGCGCTTTGTGCTGGCCGGCTCCCTTTATCCGCGCGACTGGCCCTGGCCGGCCAATGTGGCGCGCTTCGACCATGTGGCCCCGGCCGAGCATCCAGCCCTGTATTCCTCTTCCCGGGCCACGCTGAACATTACCCGCGAGGGCATGGCGCGGACCGGTTACTGTCCTTCGGGTCGTTTCTTCGAAGCCGCGGCCTGCGGCACTCCCATTTTTTCCGACTGGTGGGAAGGACTGGACGAATTCTTCAGCCCGGAGGAGATTGTGCTGGTGGGTAGCGCCAACGACGTGCTCACTGCACTGGGCAGGGATGACCAGCAACTCGCGGAAATGGCGGACCGCGCCCGCCAGCGCACCCTCGATGAGCATTCAGGTGACCGCCGTGCACGTCAGTTAATAGGCTGCTGTGAAGAGGCCTTCTCGGCTCGCGGCCAGGATTCCATGGAGGTGGCATCATGATGGGCGTTATTCCCGCCGCCGGGGCGGGGCAGCGAATTCAACCTCTGGGCTGTTCCAAAGAGCTTCTGCCGGTCGGCTCACGCCCGGTGAACGGGGTGCAGCGCCCCAAAGCGGTGGCCGAATACCTGGTGGAACGCATGATTGCCGCGGGCGCGGATCAGATCTGCATGGTGATATCGGCGGAGAAGACCGACATCATCCGCTATTTTGCCGAGCGCGACTACGCCGCCCAGATCTTCTACGTGGTACAGCAGCAGCCGCTGGGATTGTGCGACGCGCTCTTCCGCGCCGAACCCTTTGCCCGGCAGCATGAACAGGTCCTCATCGGGCTGCCGGACACCATCTGGTTTCCTGAAAATGCCTATCGCAGCGCGCTCGACGCCCACCCCGGCGCTGACGTGAACCTGGTGCTGTTTCCGGTGATGGACCCTTCCGCTTTTGATGCTGTAGTTTGCGACCAGTTGGGCTATGTGCAGCGCGTGGAAGTGAAGAAGCCGGAAGCGCAGTCACACTGGATTTGGGGAGCGGTGACCGCTACCGGGCCTGCTTTTCACGCCTTGAAATTGCTGTGGGAGGCGCGGCACCGCGAAGACCTCTTTCTGGGTGATCTGCTGAATGCGTACCTTGCGGCCGGCAACGTAGTGCGGGCCACACACGCTGGCGAACACTACATGGACGTGGGCACCCTGGAGGGCTATCGCACGGCACAGGATTTTCTTCGCGCTATGGCGAAACGCCCGCTGCCGCAGGTGGCTTGAGGCGGGCTCAGCTCTGGGAACGCAGGATTTCGCGAATTTCCCGGTTGATGCGCGCGGCATCACGGGCGGCATTATCAATCAGTTCCACCCATTTTTTGTTGCCGTCGTCGAGCTTGGCCTGGGCCAACAGATAGGAAGCCTGCATGACGGTTTCAATAGAATTGCTCAGATCGTGAGCCAGGGTGCGCAGTCGCATAACTACTTCGGTTGCCATTTTTGCCGGAGGTGAAGTCGGTGACGTCATGAGTTCCTCGTGCCGTTCACACTTATCTAGGATGCCACAAGCGGGCAGGTTGGAGGTTCAAACTCGTCCAGCCCTGAAGTTGGACAGCAGATCAGGCCCGAAGTGTTGCAGCCCCATGGCATCTTTTCTGACCCTCCCCAAGGCGGTCGCGGTATGAGAATTGCTCCCGGTTTGACACTCTGGGGAGTGCCTGCAACAATATTAACGTAGTTCTTCCTCAACACAGCCGGTTTGGCTGTCTTGTTCGTCACGCGCCGAAGTGGCGGAATTGGCAGACGCGCATGGTTCAGGTCCATGTACCCGCAAGGGTGTGGGGGTTCGAGTCCCTTCTTCGGCACCAGCAGCCTTGAGGTCCTTCGCTGCGCTCAGGATTTCGCCTGCGGGCTCGCGCTGCTGCTCACGCCCGCAAGACGGCTCAAGTTCGAGTCCCTTCTTCGGCACCAGCAGCCTTGAGGTCCTTGGCTGCGCGCAGGAGTTCGCCCTGCGGGTTCCCGCAGCGCTCATGACCGCAGAACCGGGCGCTTACGGGCCGGTCATTTTGTCGAGGCGTTGCGCATTCCGGGGCTCCTTCGGCCTTGATCTTCCAGGCGGTGGCAGCGATGTGCCGCGGGTTCTCAGCATAAGCTGCTGGTTGGCTGCGAAGGGAACTGGCTTTGAATAGGGAGGAGGTGCGCGGCAACGTGAGCCCTTGACAGGCGGCGCGCCAGCGCGGAAAATATGCCGGTAATATATACCGGTCACGACCTATCGCGCATTTCCCTTTCTCAACATGCCGAGCCGGGCCATTCTTCATCGGGCCTAATTGAGGCGTGCAGTAGTTGCGGGCTCATCCTGGTGCCGAGTAAATATTAATTCCGGCCGCGATTCAGATCATGAACAAAGAATAAGGGCGGTTCGCGTCAGTCGCGAGCGAGGCCAGATCCGGCTGTGAAGCCCGGGCCGGCCACGCGTGCAGTCGTGACCACCACCTGGAGGAGGCGTCATGAAACGCACCCTCGGCGTTTTACTCGTATCGCTCACGGTGGCGCTGGCATTCATAGGGGTAGGGTGTGGGGGTGGTGGCACATCCACGCCTCTGCTGCCCATCTCGGTTTCCGTGTCTGCGGCGGCGACCACCGCAGACGCCGGCAACCAGGTCTCGATCACCGCTCAGGTGAACAACGATTCCTCCAACCGGGGGGTAACCTGGACGATGTCGCCAGCCGCGGGAACAGGTGTGGGCATTCTGATCAATGCAGTTGCCGGTTCGGTGACATACCAAGGCCCCGCCAGTCCGCCGGCCAATAATACGAGCGTGACCATTACCGCGACCGCGGTAGCGGATGCCACCAAGTCCGCTTCAGTAAGCATAACCCTTAACGCCATTTCGGTTGGCGCCACGGCCGACAATTCCACCGTGGGGGCGGGAGGCACGGCGCAGATTACAGCGGTGGTGAGCGGCGACCCAACCAACGAAGGTGTGACCTGGACGATTTCACCACCCGCCGGGGCGGGAACGTTAAGCAACCAGACCGCCACCGCGGTCACCTATAACGCACCGCCGGCCCCGCCGGCGAACGACGTCTCGGTGACCATCACGGCTACGTCGAAAGCGGACACCAGCAAGACCGGCGCGCTGGTTATCACTTTTCCCGCTATTGCGGTTTCAGTCACGGCGACGCCGAGTTCACTGGAGGCAACCGGCATCGCGCAGGTGAGCGCTACGGCGAACTATGACCCTTCCAACCAGGGCGTGACCTGGTCCATTTCCCCTGCCACCGGAGCAGGCACGCTGAGCAGCGCGACCAGCACATCGGTGACGTACACCGCACCGCCCACTCCGCCGCCCAGCGACCTGATTGCCACAATTACGGCCACCTCGGCGGCTGACACCACGAAGTCGGGCAGCGCCGACGTTACCGTCCTGGCCATCGTGGTATCGGTAACCCCGGCTTCGGCGCTGATTCCGCTCAACGCCAGCCAACCGTACACCGCCACGATCAACAACGACCCGAGCAAGCAGAATGCGGCCTGGGCGCTCACGCAAAGTGGGAGCGCGTGTTCGCCGGCATGCGGCGGGGTGACGCCGGACAAAACGCCCAGTGATATGCCGACCACCTATAGCGCGCCGGCGACGATGCCGGCCACTTCCGGGGTAACGCTAACCGCGAGCTCGGTGGAAGATGGCAGCAAGTCGGCAACCACGACGATTACCATCAGCGGGGGGACGGTGAAACTGGTGCCCTATGGCCTGAACTTCGGTTTTGTAAAGGTGGCCCGTGGTAGGAGAACGCTGACGGTTACGCTCACAAATACCGGAACGGCATCCATGTTCTTCATCAGTTCCAACATTACGATCACGGGAACAAAAGCCTCTCAATACTCGCAGACCAATACCTGTACCCCGAGCGTGGCCGCGGGAAGTTCGTGCACTATCAGTGTGACCTTCGCTCCGAAGGCGGGGGGACAAGCCAACGCGACGCTTTCCATCACAGACAGCAGCAAGGACAGCCCGCAGCAGGTAGCGCTCACAGGAATCGGGACAACCGGGTTCTTCGGGGCGGAGGCGGTGCGCTCTGCGCTGGTCCGCACCCGCAGCGCGGCAGTGCCTAGCACGACCGGACCGAGCAAAGTCGGAACGCGGGTGATGGACCTGGTAGATGCCGGCCGCGATGATCCCTATCTGTCCAATGGCACCAAGCGGGAGCTGCTGGTGCGCTTCTGGTATCCGGCCTCGGGGGCCCAGGGCTGCCGGCCGGCTGAATACACTGCGGCTGGAGTGTGGAGCTATTTCTCAGAGTTGAAGGGGGTTGCTCTGCCCCACGTGAAAACCAACAGCTGCTGGAATGCGCCCATTGAAGGTGGTCCGCATCCGGTGGTTGTCTTTACCCACGGCTACACCGGCACTTTCACCGACTACACCTTCCTGTTGGAAGATCTGGCCAGCAGGGGATACGTGGTGGTTTCCGTGGATCATACCTACGAGGCGACAGCAGTAGAGTTCCCGGATGGACGGCTGGTGAAATCAGTGGTGGGCAGTTATCTGGCAAAGAGCGCAAACAGCGCAAACAGCGATGAGAACACTCTAACCCGAGCGGTCCTGGTACGGCTCAGCGACCTTAAATTCGTGGTGAATGAACTGGAACAGCTGAATGCTTCGGGCAAGGGCCCGTTTGCCGGCCAATTGGACATGACACGGGTGGCGCTGGCGGGCCATTCTCTGGGAGGACTGACGGCCCTGCTGGGAGTGGAAGAAGAGCCAAGGTTCGGGGCGGGTGTGATCCTGGATGGCATGCTGCCGAACGGCATCCCCTTTGGAACGCAAACGCCGATTCTGCTTCTAAACGCCGGGAACGATGGGTGGGGCGAGGATGATTGCCGCTTGTGGAACGGTCTGCGCGGCCCACGCGTGGCTGTGAACCTGAAAGGCGCCGAGCACGTGACGCCCTCCGATGCCGTCTGGCTGGCCAGGCACGCGATCAAAACCGGCAGCATGGGTCCGGACAACACCGTAGCGGCAGTGCGAAGCTACGTGGCCGCGTTTCTAGACGCCAACTTAAGAGGTTTGCCGGCAAGCCGGCTGCTAAGAGGGACATCGCGCGCATACCCGGACGCCGTGGTCACCACACAGAAGCAGTTTCCATGCGCTTTGCCATAGAAGAGCGGTGGCGAGCCGGGTCGGGGACCGGGATTAGAAACGCCGCACTTTTCTTTCGCCAAGGGCGTCATTTAGATTAGAAGGGTGTCCACCACCGGGGAGCGGTTCGAGCGAGCAGTAGCCATCATGGAGCGGCTGCGGGCGCCTGGCGGGTGCCCGTGGGACCGCGAGCAGACCTTCGATTCCATAAAACCCTACACTTTGGAAGAAGCCTACGAAGTCCTGGAGGCGATTGACAATCGCGACTGGGACGAACTCACCGGCGAACTGGGCGACCTGCTGCTGCAGGTGCTGTTCTATTCCGAGATGGCGAAAGAGCAGGGAACGTTCTCCATTGACGAGGTGCTGGAGCGGCTCTCGAAGAAGCTGGTGGATCGGCACCCGCACGTCTTCGGCGATGTAAAGGCGGAGACCTCGGCGGACGTGCTGCGCAACTGGGAGGCCCTGAAAGCGGAGGAGAAGAAGAAGCGCCTGGAGGCCAGGGCGGCGGGGCAGGCAACGAAAGAGGACGGGGAACCAAAGTCGGTGCTGGCGGGAGTTTCCTCGGGCATACCCGCGCTGCTGGAGGCCTTCAAGCTGAGCTCGCGGGCGGCGCGCGTCGGATTCGACTGGATGGAAATAGGCGGTCTGTTCGATAAATTGAACGAAGAAGCGCGCGAGCTGCAGGAGCAGCTGCGGGAGTTTCCCCAGCCCGGGCCGAGACCCCAGGGGCGGGGAGTGGCGGGCTCCGGCGAGCAGAGAATAGGCGAAGATTTGCGGCGTCGGCTGGAGGATGAAGTCGGCGACCTGCTGTTTGTGGTGGTAAACATCGCGCGCTATCTTTCCCTGGATCCGGAATCGGCGCTGAAGCGCAGCAACCGCAAATTCAAGCGCCGCTTCCAGTGGATGGAGGCTCGGCTGCGGGAGCTGAGCAAAGCCCCGCAGGACGCGAAAATGGACGAACTCGAAAACCTATGGCAACAGGCAAAGCGGCAAGAGAACGGGCAGAAGTGAGCGCGACGGGCGTGGAGATCCGCAGCTGCCACGAACTGGAGGAATTTCGCGCCTGCCTGGAGCTGCAAAAGCAGGTGTGGGGCTTCACCGATGCCGAATTGGTCCCGCTGCGCATGTTTGTGGTGGCGGCCAAAATCGGTGGGCAGGTGATTGGCGCTTACCAGGGCAGGGAACTGGTGGGCTTCGCGCTGGCTGTGCCGGGAGCGCGGGCGGGACATCCTTATCTGCATTCGCACATGCTGGCGGTGCGGGAGAGCCACCGCAATAGCGGCTTGGGCCGGAAGATCAAACTGTTTCAGCGGGATGACGCGCTGGCCCGCGGTTTCGAGCTCATCGAGTGGACCTTTGACCCTCTGGAAATCAAGAACGCCTATCTGAATATCGAACGGCTGGCGGCCATCACCCGCCGCTACAACCTGAACCAGTACGGGATTACTTCTTCGCCGCTGCAGGGATTTCTGCCCACGGACCGGCTGGTGGCGGAGTGGTGGCTGCGCTCCCGGAGGGTAGAGACTTTTTTGAACAGCGGACAAATGCCGAAGTTTGAAATTGTGGCGCGCATTTCTGTGCCGGCGCAGATCTACCAGTGGAAAGCGGCAGAAGCGACCCGGGCCCGCGCGGCTGAGGCGCAGGCGCGCGCCCGAGAGCAGTTTCTGAAGGCGTTCGCAGATGGCCTCGCGGTCCTGGGCTACGAGCGCGACGCCGAGGGCAACGGAGCGTTTTTGCTGGGCAGGTGGGAAGAGCACTGGTCCTATGCGGAGAAGGCATAGGCGGGGCCAGAAGTCACAGAAATCAGGTATTGCCGGCACTCATTGCCCTGTAATAGTACCCAGTAATCAGTCAAGCTTTTTTCTGCCATGGTGCCGCGCATCACGGCCTGATAAGTGATAACTGAGTTCTGACTCCTGACTACGAACATGAAAATCGAAGCCATCACGTTGCGGGAAATTCGCATGCCGCTGGTCCACTTTTTTGAGACCAGCTTTGGCCGTACTTATGAACGACGCATTCTGCTGGTCACTGTGCACTGCGATGGCTTGAACGCCTGGGGTGAGTGCGTGGCCGGGGAGGATCCGTTCTACAGCAGTGAATGGGTTGAAGGCGCCTGGCTGGTGCTGAGCCAGTACCTGGCGCCGGCGGTGGTGGGCCGCAAACTGGAGGCGGCGCGCGACTGCGTTTCCCTGTTTGCGCGGATTCGCGGGCACCGCATGGCCAAGTCGGCCATTGAAAACGCGCTTTGGGATGCGGAGGCACGCGAAGCCGGTAAGCCGTTGTGGAAGCTGCTGGGCGGAACGCGGCGGGAGATTTCTTGCGGCGTTTCCATCGGCATTCAGGACAGCGAGGAGCAATTGCTGGAGAAGGTCGCCGCCGAACTGGCCGCCGGCTATCAGCGCATCAAGGTCAAGGTAAAGCCCGGCTGGGATGTGAAGGTGCTGGAGAAGATTCGCCGGAAGTGGCCGCAGATCCTGCTCAGCTGCGACGCCAATTCCGCCTACACGCTGGACGACGCCGGTCACCTGAGGCGCTTCGACGAGTTCAACCTGCTGATGATCGAACAGCCGTTGTGGAATGACGATATTTACCTGCACGCGCGCCTGCAGCGCGAGCTGCATACCCGCATTTGCCTGGATGAATCCATTCGCAATTCGCGCGACGCGGAGATGGCGGCCGAGTTGCGCGCCTGCGGCATCATCAATATCAAGGTAGGGCGGGTAGGCGGCTTCAGCGAGGCCGTGCGGGTACACGACATCTGCCAGTTGCACTCGCTTCCGGTGTGGTGCGGCGGCATGCTGGAGTCGGGAGTGGGTCGGGCGCAGAATATCGCTCTCTCCACGCTCAATAACTTCTCCCTGCCGGGAGACGTTTCCGCTTCCCAACGTTACTGGAAGGAAGACATCATCGAGCCCGAGGTGAAGGTTTCGCCCAAGGGGATAATCAGCGTTTCCGACCAGCCAGGCACCGGCTATAAAGTGCGTGAAGACCTGATCGAGAAGCTGACCGTAAGAAAAGAGACTATTGGCCGGGCCTAGTATTCAGCGCCTGATGCCACAGCCGCTACACATCCCGCGCGACGCGAAAACCGTAGTCCGCGTATTGGAAACCAGGTGGAATGCTGGAACGGGTGTGGCAGCGCGACACCTTAATGTGATGGCGCCAGGAGCCGCCGCGCGAGGCTTTGCGCTTCCCCTGGTCGGGACCTTGCGGGTTGCGTTGGGGCGAAACCTGGTAATAAGCCGCGTCGAACCAGTCGCCGCACCACTCGTGGACGTTATCGCACATGTTGAACAGGCCGTACGCGTTAGGCGAATAGAGCGCCACGGGCTCGGGGCCGGTAATCCAGCGCTGGCCGTAATCCGGCAATGATTGGGGCGCTTCGTTGCCCCAGGGGAACAACTTGCCCTCCACCCCGCCGCGTGACGCGCGTTCCCACTCCGCCTCGGTGGGCAGTCGGTAGGCGCGCCCGCTCATTTCTGAGAGCCATTGGCAGTATTGCTCAGCCTCAAACCAGGAAACGGCGACCACCGGCTGCTGAGGGTGATTGAAGTTGGCGTCGCTCCAGTTGGGCGGCGGGGCCAGCTTGCGCGCGCACAGAAAGGGATGGTAGTCGGCGTTGGTCACCTGGCAGCAGGCAAGTTCGAACCCATCCACCCACACCCGGTGCACGGGACGCTCGCAGTCCAGGCCGGAAGCGTGCCCCATTTCGAACCAGCCTTCTGGAATGCGGGCCATCGCCGGCTCAAGGGCGGACGGAATAAGGCCGCGCGCGGACACCACGCCAACTTAGCACAGAACCTGGCTGACCGGCCGGCTAGCTCCCTTGCTTCTTCGACGCGGGAGCATGCGGCGCGGCAGCCGCTTCGGTCAGCGCCTGCTGCAGGGATTGCAGATGCCGCTCCTCGGTCAGGTAGCTGATCACCATCATGCGTATCACGCTGCGCCCGTTAACGCGAGTCTCAGAAATCCAGCGGCTACCGTCAGCGGTAACGGCCTCCACGGTGGCGTTGTTCGCGGCGGCAATCTGTTCTTCGTTGCGGCCCTGCGGGCGAATCCGGAAATTCACGATAGTAAGCGCGGGCTCAACCGTCAGCTCGTAATGGGGAGAGCTCCTTACCCAGGAGGCAAAGCCGCGCGCCAGCCGCAACTGCCGGTCAATGTGTTCTTCGTACGCCTGGCGGCCGTGCACTTGCAGGGTGAGCCAGAGTTTGAGTGAGTTCATGCGGCGCGACCACTGGGTGCTGATGCGGAACAGGTCCACGTTCCGGGCGGAGCCGTCCTTGGGCATGTAAGGCGTGGATACGCCAAACGCCCGGCTCAAGATCTGCGGGTGGCGCGTCAGGATAACGCCGGCGGAAAAGGGCATGGCCAGCCACTTGTGCGGATCAATGGTCAGCGAATCGGCCAGTTCGATGCCCTGCACCAGACCGCGGTGGTGGTCGGAAAAAATGGCGGCGGCGCCATAAGCGCCGTCCACATGCAGCCAGAGCTGGTGGCGCCGGCATACTTCAGCGACCGCGGCCAGATTATCGACAGCTCCGGAATTGGTGGTGCCGGCGGTGGCCACAACGCAGAATGGTTTGTGCCCGGCGGCGCGGTCGCGCGCAATGGATTGCTCCAGAGCGGCAGGATCGAGTTGCAGTTGCTGGTCGGTGGCGACGCGGCGCACGCTGGTGCGTCCCAGGCCGAGCAGGCCCGCGGATTTATCCAGCGAATGGTGCGCCTCCGCCGAGGCGTAGAGCGCGGGCCGCGCGCCGATGGTGGCGACGCCATCTTGAATGGCTTGGGGGAACTGCGCCGCCAGGGCCAGGGCCAGGCCGCTGAAGTTGGCTTCGTTGCCGCCGCTGGTGAAAGTGCCGTCGAACGCTCCCGGCCAGCCAACGCGCTCGCCGATCCAGCGCACGGTCTCGCATTCAATCTTGGAGGCCAGCTGGGAGCGCGCCAGGGTCGCAAGTTGCGGGTTCAACGCCGCCACCACCGCCTCCGCCAATACCGCCACGTAAGTGGGAGTGGGGTTCATCAAGCCAAAGTAGTTGGCGCTGGGCACGTGAAAACCCTGGTCGGTGAGCTGGCGGCACAGTTCTTCGAGAACAACGCCGGCGTCCTCGCCGCAGTCGGGCAGCAGGTTGCTGAGCTGGCCGAAGCTGCGGCGCTCGCGGGGGACCTGCACGGCGCGATCAGGCAGGGAGGCGAAGTAGGAATCAATGAAGTCAATCAGCTGATAGCCGAGGCGGCGACGCGCGGCGGAATCGAGGGCGAAGGACATGCCCGTCATTTTTTCAGAAAGAGCAGGCGCAGCGCCACCCGCCGGCGAAGCCGGTCGCTCGCCACACTCGCGGGGCCGCGCAGGTCTCATGCGGAAACGCAAAACTTTGCGCTGCACCATCCTTGGGTAATTGACGGCACCGGCGGCAAGTTCTAATTTAGTTTCTGCTGCTCACGTTCATACCCTTTATTCCCATTCCTTATTTAACGTTTTTTGAAGAGAACCGCACTCTACGGCCCATTAGAGGAGCTGCCGGTGTTTGCGCGCGCCATGGAACTGACGACCCGTCCGGGAAAGTTGCGGGAGGTGCTCCGCACCTTGCGGGGAAGCGTTATTCCCATCCTGCAAGCCCAGCCGGGATTTGTGAACGATTTTCTCCTGACGGCGGAAGCGGAACCGGATCGGATCGTAATCCTGACCCTATGGACACGCCCCGAGCAGGCGGAGTGGTTTCAGCGCCGCCACTATAGCAAGCTCCGTCAGAAGCTGGAGCCGCTGCTGGAGTTCGAGCCTGTCATCCGCACTTACATTGTTGAAAAAGGGCAGGCGGCGGAACGGGAGGCCGGGCCGCCATTGGGGCCCAGCGCCTCCTCGGCATGAGTGCCGGCGCGAGGTTACAATCCTTGCAATGCCCTCGCTCCTGTCCCGTCTAAATGAAGAAGTGGTCGCCTGCCGGCGCTGCCCGCGACTGGTGGCCTACCGCGAGCAGGTGGCGCGCGAAAAGCGCCGCGCCTACCGCGATTGCGCATACTGGGGCAAGCCCGTGCCCGGTTTTGGCGACCCGCAGGGGCGCGTGCTTCTTCTCGGTCTCGCTCCGGGAGCGCATGGTTCTAACCGCACCGGGCGCCCCTTCACCGGCGATTCCTCGGGCAACTTCATGTATCCCGTCCTGTACCAAACCGGCTTTGCTTCCCAGCCCAGTGCAATCAGCTGCAACGACGGTTTGTCGCTGAAGGATGCCTACATCACAGCGGCGGTGCGCTGCGCGCCGCCCCAGAACAAGCCGCTGCCCGAGGAGATTGCCAACTGCGCCACGTTCCTCGACCGCGAGATTCCGCTCCTCAAGAATGTACGCGTGATCGTTGCCCTGGGGCGGATTGGGTTTGATGCCTACCTGAATTACCTGAAGCGGCAGGGCGTGCTCAAGAGCAAGAAGGACTTTGTCTTCGGCCACGGCGCTCAGTACCAGCTGCCCGATGGACGCGTCCTGCTTGCCTCCTACCACCCTTCCAACCAGAACACGCAAACCGGAAAACTTACGCGCGAAATGTTCATGGAAATTTTCCGCCGAGCCGCTCGTCTGGCGAAAACCTCAACCCAGAGGACGCGGAAAAGGATGGGGACGCCGGTTCCACCTGTGGCGGTGGAGACGTAACTGGCTATGTCTCACTCCGCATAAGGACAGCAGACGTTGCGAATCGTCCGTTGCCGGAAAACCGCCGGAACATCGGACCATATGCGAATCCGGACGTTTGCGAACTCCCGGGTTAAGGTTTTTCGTCGAAGCCTACGAACACCGGCTCGGGCAAGAGTGGAATCTCGAAGGTATCCGCCACGCGCTGTTGGATCTCGTTTTTCAGGGCGATGACATCGGCGGCGGTAGCGCCGCCGCGGTTCACAATCGCCAGAGCGTGCTTGCGGGAGATGCCGACCGGGCCGCGGGTGTAGCCCCTGGCCAGCCCGGAATGTTCCACCAGCCACGCCGCTGAAACCTTGTGCTGTGCGCTGAGCGCCGGGTAGCTGGGAACCTGCAGGCCCATCGCCTCGGCTCGACGGGAGAGTTGCTGGTGCTGGTTGGCGGTCAAGACAGGATTCTTGAAGAAAGAGCCGGCGCTGCGGCAATCTTCGTCGCCGGGAACGATGAGCATGGCCTTGCCGGCGCGAATGTTGCGCACCGCGTCGCGTGCTTCGGCTAGGCTCGGAGTGCCGCTGCGGCCGGAAAAATATCTCTTCAGGTCGGCGTATTCGATGCGCGGCTGCCCGCCGGGAGTAAGCGCATAGCTCACCCCTAAGATGATGTAACGCCCGCGCTCGCTGCTGTTGAAGATGCTGGTGCGATAGGCGAAGCCACAGGCGGGATTGCAAAGCTCGCGCAGTTGGCCGTCTTTCAAGTCCAGCGCCTGCACGCTCTCAATGGTTTCCGACACTTCTTGGCCGTAAGCGCCCACGTTCTGCACCGGAGTGCCGCCCACGCTTCCGGGAATGCCGCTCAGGCACTCCACACCGGCGCAGTTGCGGGCCACGGCTCGGGCCACGAACCGGTCCCACTCCTCGCCGGCGCCTACCTCAAAATTAATTTTTCCCCCTTCGTCCCGCTCTTCCATCCCGATGATGCGGATGCGCAACACCAGGCCAGGCCAGCCGGCATCCGAGACCACCAGGTTGCTGCCCCCGCCCAACACGAACAACGGTAAGCGGCGCTCGGCAGCTTGGTGGACGGCCTGCCGGACCTCCGCTGCGGAGCCCGCCTCCGCGAAAAAGCGCGCGCGGCCGCCCACTCCCAGGGTGGTCAACGGCGCCAAGGGCACATTCTCGCGGACGAGCATGGAGGTGGCTCAATCATACAGCCAGCCTCGCGCACAGCGGCGGCCAATGCCGCCGTTCAACCGCCGCTCTGTTCATTTCGCTGGTTCCCTTTGCGGTTCCGCCGGATGCCACTCTCGGACGAGCGCCGGCCGTATTAGAATGAAGGCAATCTCATCGAAGGAGCAGGAATGTACCCAGAATTGATGGTTGTGCCCATGCGCGAGGAATTGACTCGCCTGGGGGTTGAGGAGCTGCGTAGCGCCGGCGAAGTGGAGCAAGCCCTGGCCAGGCCGGGCACCACCATGGTGGTGGTGAATTCAATTTGCGGTTGTGCGGCCGGTCGCATGCGTCCGGCGGTCCGCCTGGCACTGCAGCACCAGGTGCGCCCCGACCAGAGCGTTACCGTGTTTGCCGGTCAGGACCGCGATGCCACCGAGAGAGCCCGCGAATTCTTTGAGGGTTATCCGCCCTCTTCTCCCTCCATTGGCTTGCTGCGCGACGGCAAGCTGGTTTACATGATGCAGCGTAGCGACATCGAACAGCGCGAGGCCGAAGACATTGCGGCCGACCTGACAGCGGCGTTCGATAAGTTCTGCGCCCAGGCGGCTTCGCGGTAGATGCGTCTTCCGGCCCGGCGATTTCCCGTGATCGCCGGGCTCTTTCCCCGGTAACTGACTTAACGGTAGAGACGTAATTTGTTACGTCTCTTTTTGCACAGGAAGAAGCGACCACGCCTCGCTGCGCACAGCCGGAGAGTCGAACTTCGCTCGCCCGGACTCTTGAACTCCTCTCCCAGGAGTGTCAGCCCAGCCGACTCTCGACTAGTGACTCCTGACTACTGTTTTTTCCAGCCAATCCACCATGGCCTTTTTGTACCAGTGCCACTCGGGATGGGGCTCCCAGTGGTCCATGCCATGGGGAGCACCGGGGATGGTAATCAAGTCGCAGCGCGCACCCGCCTGCTTCATGCGGTCGCACATTTCCACTGACTGATCGTAGGGCACGTCCTCATCCTTGGAGCCGTGAATGAGGAGGAACGGAGGCATCTCCCTGGTCACATAAACGACCGGCGAGGCCTTGATCAGCAGCGGGGCGGTCTCCGCGTTGACCTGCTTGATGCCGAACAGTTCCAGCACTTCGTGCGGGAACGGCTTCCACTCCATGGCGGCGGTGATGAAGTCGTGGATGCCGTAAAGCGAGACCACGGCGGCCACCCGCGAGCCCGGCCGGTTGCGCGCGCCCACATACGACACCAGGTGCCCGCCGGCGGATTCGCCGATCAGTGCCATGCGCTGGGGATCAATTTTGTATTCGGCGGCGTGGGCCTTCACGAAGCGGATGGCCTGCTCCACATCGTCAGCCGGGGCGGGGAACTGGTACTGCGGCGCCAGGCGGTAGTTGATGCTGAACCAGGCAAAACCGGCGTCGCTCAGCGGCTGGAAAATGTAGGTGATGTACTCCTGCTTGTTCCCCGCCACCCAGCCGCCGCCATGCACCAGCACCGCGGCGGGAAAGGGGCCGGAGCCGTCGGGGATATTGGCATCGAGCGTCAGCTCCATGCCCCCGGCGTGGCCATAAACAACATCTTTCAACAGGCGGGCATTCGCGGCGAAAGAAAACAGGAGGAGAGAAGAGATTGTCAGGATGCAATGTTTGCTGATCGTTTTCATGTCGGGATGGCTGAAATCTCGCTTGCAGGACAGCTATCTTCCGGACCGAAGTCCCCGTGCGTCTTGAACTCGAAACTTGACACTCGACACCAAAACATCAGTTGAAGCGCGTTACCTTCCACAGTGTGGCCGCGCAGGCGGCCAGCAGTGCCAGGCACAGCGCCAGCAGCACCAGGGCCGCGGTCCTGTCGAGCGCAATGGATGGCCAGTGCGCCCGCAGGCCAGTCCACACGAAGGCGCCGGTGGCGGCCGCCACCAGCACCCAGTCCAGCCAGGTGCGGCGCTGCGGCGGAGCGGTGGAGCGGCCCTGCATTCCGGAACGCACAAACTCGATGTCAATACCGTAGCGGCGATGCTCGCGCTCTGCCGCCTCTGCCCATTTCAGGTACTCGGAGTTGTCGGCTACGGAAAACGAAATCGCCGCCAGACCTGCCGCCATCAGCACCGAGCCCCAGATGGCGCCGGCGATGGCGCCGTGCTGCCAGCCGCGGAATTCCCCGAAGGCTACCGCTCCCCACAACAGTCCCCACAGCTGGTTGGAGTTGGAGATAGGAATGCCGCGGCTGACGCCGATGTACTTCACCGCGTATTGCTGGAAGATATCGCCAATCACCCATACGAAGCCCGCGGCCAGCAGCCAGAAGAGCACATCCTGGGCCTCGCTGAGCTGGCGGTACAGGTTGTGAAATCCGCCCATGTAGGCCACCGCCAGCGCGGTCATCATGCCCAGTTCGCCAATCGTAAAGAAGGAGACGAAGGACAGCGGGTTCATGCCCGAGAGGTAGGCCTTGCGGTAGGGGATGTACATGGTGCCCCAAAGCACGCCCGCCCCCAGGGCTGCGGCGATGCCGCGCAAGGCCACGTGGGGGGCAATCTGGCTGGAAGAGGCGCGGGCCAGCAGCATGCCGCCGAGAAAGATCACCAGGGCGCCGCCGCACACCGCGCCCCAGCGGCGCCAGCCGGCATGGTGCAGCTCGCGGAAGAAGAGGACGCCCCAGAGAATGCCGATCAGGCCGTTTGTGTTCCATAAAGGAAACGCAATGCTCAGTCCCAGGTCGCGGATGGCGAAAATGGTGAGCGTGTTGGCCACCGACCACAGGCAGCCCGCGATGATGGCCCAGATAACCAGGTGGGGAGCTTCCACAATGTCGGCGCGGATGCCGGAGGTGCCGCGCACCATGGCCGGCAGGCTCCAGCGCCCCAGAAACACTCCCGCGACCATGGCAAAGGAAATCAGCACCGGAGAAAGCCCGGTGGTGACCAGCTTGGTGGGTACTTCGGCTGCGCCCAGCCAGGCGCCGGCGGCGATGCCGCACAGCACTCCCACACGCTGCAGGGCGCGCACACGCTCAGGCGCGAGCAGCGCCGGGTGGGCGGCGCCGGACGACGCCGCGGGTGAGCTTAGCTGACCCATCGCAGAAGCAGGAGCCCGCCGATCAGCACCAGGGTGGGCACCCAGAAGTGCACATCTCCGCTTACCGAGGCCAGCCAATCAACAGGCTGTGTTTCCGGTCGGTCAATCGCTTCTTCGTTATCCATGGAGGGACGCAGCTAATACTACATGAGTTCCCGCGCGGTTGGTAATTGCTTCCTATGCGGACCCGATCCCGGTGACAGTTGCACAAACGGCTCACACCAGGGCCCGCAGCTGTTGCATGAGTTTCAGGAAGCGCTCCATGGAGTTGCCATCCGGCGAGAAGATGCAGTCGAAGAAAATCTCGTCGGCTTTGATTCGGCGGCAGCCCTCCACGTCCTGCTTGATCTGTTCCAGTGTGCCGGTGAAGATGAAGCGGTCTTTGGCGATGGGCTGCGCCGCCACGTAGACGTTGGCGCGGACGATCAACTGCACAGCGGCGGGGTCGCGGCCCGCCTCCCTGGCCATCTGCCGAATCTGTCCCATGGTGGCGGCCATGGCTTCCAGCGGCATGCCGACCGGATTCCAGCCATCGGCCAGACGGGCCAGCCGGTTCAGCGCGGCAGGGGCGAAGGCGGCCAGATAGATGGGCGGATGCGGCTTCTGCACCGGCTTGGGCCCGATGATGGACTTCGGCAGGCTGAAGAACTGGCCCTGGAACTCCGCCGGGTCCGTGGTCCAGATGGTTGTCAGCACCCGGAGAAATTCCTCCGCGAAGGCTCCGTGATTCCTGGCGGGCGCGCCGGCAGCCTGGTACTCGTCCTTGGACCAGCCCAGACCCAGGCCCAGGCGCAAGCGGCCGCCGGAGAGCACATCCAGCGTGGTCGAGCGGCGGGCCAGCATCACCGGGTTGTAATAGGGCATGTCGAGCACGCTGGTGCCCAGCGCCATCTTGCGGGTGTGCGCGGCTACGAAGGTAAGTGTTTCCAGGGGATCGAGCGAATGCTTGTACTGTTCGGGCAGGGAGCCGTCGGGCGTGGCGGGATAAGGATTCTGCGGCTTCACCGGCCACAGCAGGCGCTCGGTGACCCACAGGCTGTCGTAGCCCATTTCTTCGGCGCGCTGTGCCACTTTGACCAGATTTTCGGCCGTGCCCAGCGGCCCGATCTGGGGCAGTATGAATCCGGCTCTCATCGCCCGCTCCTTCGCATGCCGTACAAAATAAATGGAACCCATTTGTGCGGTCAACGCGGTTTGCCGTTAGCTGCAATTGGGCTAAGATTCTCCTCCATCCCATGAAGACACGACTGGCGGTCCTCACCTTGCTTGCGGTGTTCCTTTGTATGTTCCCGGTGTCTGCGCAAAGTCCGCCTGCACCGCTGGGCCAGCAGTTGCGCGCCTACCGCCACGCGCACGAGAAGCAGATTGTCGCCGAGTTCGTGAACCTGCTTTCCATTCCCAATCACGCCGGCGATACCGCCGATATCGAGCGCAACGCGCAGGCGGTTACCGCCATGCTGCAGGCCCGCGGCGTCACTGTGCGCCTGCTGCGCCTGCCCGGGGCCTCGCCCGTGGTTTTTGGCGAGTTGCGCACCCCGGGCGCCAACCTCACCATCGGCGTTTACGCCCATTACGACGGCCAGCCCACGGACCCGGCACAGTGGCAGCATCCACCCTTCAGCCCGGTGCTGCGCGACACTTCCGGGCAGGCAGTGGATTGGCGGGCGCAGGAGCACTTCGACCCTCAGGCGCGCATCTATGCCCGCTCCACCAGCGACGACAAGGCGCCTATCGAGGCGACCATGGCGGCGCTCGACGCCTTGCGCGCCGCCCATGTCACGCCCGACGTTAATGTGAAGTTCTTTTTCGAAGGGGAAGAGGAGGCGGGCTCGCCGCACCTGGCGGAAATCATCGCCAGGTATCCGGACACCCTGGCCGCCGATGCCTGGCTGCTGTGCGATGGCCCGGTGCACCAGTCCGGCCGCATGCAGGTGGATTATGGTGCGCGCGGCGACATTGACGTGGAGATGACTATTTACGGGCCGGCCCGGCCGCTGCACAGCGGCCATTACGGTAACTGGGCGCCCAATCCCATCGTGCTGCTCACGCATTTGCTGGACAGCATGCGTGACGCCGACGCCCACATCCTGATTCCCGGCTTCTACGATGACGTGCGGCCGCTCACCCCGAGTGAAAAGCGCATGCTGGCCGAGACGCCGGCGGCCGACGCCCAGCTCGAGCAGGAGCTG
>DATEJK010000153.1:0-7966 GCA_035278025.1 Terriglobales bacterium
TATACCCCATGGCCAGGCGCTTATAGGTATCGTTGGTGAACACCGCGTCGCTGTGGGTCATCCCCAGCGGCTCCAGGATGTGGGCCCGCACAGTTTCGGCATACGGCTTCCCGGTGAGCTCCTGCAGCACGTAGCCCATGACCTGGTAGCCGATGTTGGAGTAGGCGAAATACTTCCCCGGTTCGTAGCCGGTCCAGCGGTCGCGCACCCCCGCCGCTTGGTAGAGAGAGGACGGCACGTCATCGCGGTCGCGCGGCAAACCTGCCGTGTGGGTCATCACGTCGTGGCCGGTGATGGGCCGGTAGCGGGAATGGATGGAGAACCAGGGCAGGTAGCGGGTAATGGGCTGCCGCGGGTCAAACTTGCCCTGCTCGCTCAGCTGCAGCAGCGAGATGGCGGTAAAGGATTTGGAGATGGAACCAATTTCAAACAAGCTATCCGCCGTGACCGGCGTTTTGGCTTCCAGGTTGGAATAGCCGTATGTGCTCACCCTTAACAGGCGACGACGATCCGTGAGGGCCAAGACAAGCCCGGGGATCTGCTGCGCCTTCATTTGCCGGGCGACGTAGGTGTCAACCAGTTTGTAGGCGGCGTCCAAGCTGGGGTTTGTGGGCTGCTGCCCTCCGGCCAGAACTGACAACAGGCAAGCGGCAACTCCCAGGCAAACAGCTCTCATGCTTCTCTCCGAAAAAGAAACCGGAGATTATCGAATCGCAGGCGCTGGGGCAAGCAGCAAGCTCGGCGGGCCAGGCATCGGCTGGATGGGCAACGCTCAGTTCGGAAACTGAGCCCGTCAGGCGGAGGCGGCGCGGTTGGACATGATTCGGGAAATGACGGTCAGGAACTGGCCAGGGTCGGGTTCAATGTGGAAGTCTGCGGACATGGGAGTTTCCTCGCCCACTTTTTTCAAAGCAACCACCGGAGCGGAAGAATGGGCGCGAAAGGCGGAGATCAGAGCGTTCTTTTCGGCCGCAGGGATGGAGTGGCCGAGGATGAACAGATCGAATTTTGAACCCCGGCCGCAGTGCTGCACGGCTTTCGCGAAATCGGCCACCGAAATCACCTCGTAGCCGAGGCTCTGCAGGAGCAGCTCGCGGCTGCTGAGTAGCGCCTCATCGTAGGATACGGAGAGAACCCGGGGCATAACTTCTAACCAGTCCGTTAACAGGGCTCACCTTACACCCGAGATTGGGCGGCAGCAAGTCTTCTTTTTTGTGTAACTTGGACTAGGTATGCAATCAAATGATAACTATTGATATTACCTTTAATTCACATTTCCCGAGCCTGGGCCTCGAACTCTCTGAGGCCTCAGCCGCAGCCTAAAAGCCGAGCCTCAGTTTGCGGACCCGGTGTTACAATCGGGAGATTAAAGGTCAGCAGTAAGGCGTACTGTGGCGCTACCACGCCCCATTCGCCAGAGTGGCGAGTCCCCCGGTTCTCGCCAGCCATTCGAGTTGCGTGAACCTGCCCTGAGCGCAAGTGAAGGGCAAACCTTTTCCTAACCCAGCGAGGTCAACATGGAACACGCTCGATCCGGCCTGCAGAAGATAGTTGCTGATACTTTACGCCGCGCCCCGGCAGAGGAAGCGGCGGTCCTGGCGTGGCCCCTGGTCTGCGGTACCGCGGTGGCCGACAAGACCCAGGCCATAGACATCAACGACGGGGTGTTGCGGGTACAAGTTCCCGACGCCGCCTGGCGCAGCCAGTTGCTGGGGTTGGCCCCACAATACCTGGCAGCGGTGAACCAGTTCACCAGCCATAACGTTCGCCGCATCAATTTCGTGCTCCCGGAAGAGATGAGGCCCAGGGCGCAATCGTAAGCCGCGCTGCCCAACGGATAGGTTTCAAGGTTTCCCAGGTTTCAAGGTTCGGGCACGTGCAAAGGCGACCTGAAACTTGCGAAACCTTGAAACTTTGAAACCTGAATTCAAATCTCGCCCTTACACAACACAATGAAAGTCACCGAATCCGACGTATTGCACGTCGCCGAACTGGCCAACCTGGAGCTCACCCCCGAAGAACGTGCCCACATGCTCAAGGATCTGAACTCTATCCTGGAGTACGTGGACCGGCTCAACCGGCTGGACACGGCGGAAGTGCCGCCCATGGCCCAGGTTTCCGAGCGCTACGGCGTGGATCAGAGCCAGACCGGCACGGCACGCTTCCTGTATGCCTACCGCGACGACGTGTTGCATGGGCTGCGCCCATCCCTGCCGCGGCAGGAAGCCCTGAAGAACGCGCCGGATACGGATGGCGAGTTCTTCCGGGTGCCGAAAGTGATTGAAAGATGAAAAGCTCCTAGCCACTAGCTCCTAGCTAGTAGCCAGAAGCTAGAAGCTCGGAGCCAAGCGAGCGACCCCTTGGACCTCAATCTATTGACCGTCGAATCCGCCCGCACTGCCGTGCAGGAGCGGCAGGTGACTGCCACCGCATTGGCGGAAAGCTTCTTCCGGAAAATTGAGAAGGAAGATGGAGCGATCCACGCCTACCTGAACGTTTCGAAGGAACGGGCCTTAGCCCAGGCGGCACGCATGGATTCGCTGGTTGACAAGGGCGAGCCTCTGCCCGCGCTGGGAGGAGTCCCGCTCGCCATCAAGGACGTGATGGTCACCCAGGGGGTACGTACCACCGCGGGCTCGAAAATTTTGGGCAACTTCGTGCCCGCCTACGACTGTACCGCGGTGGCTAGGCTGGAAGCCGCGGGAGCGGTGCTACTGGGCAAGACCAACTGCGACGAGTTCGCCATGGGCTCCTCCAACGAGAATTCCGCCTATGGCCCGGTGTGCAACCCGCGTGACCAGAGCCGGGTGCCGGGAGGCTCCTCCGGGGGTTCGGCGGCGGCCGTGGCGGCGGGGACGGCGGTGGCGGCGCTGGGCTCCGATACCGGCGGCTCCATTCGCCAGCCGGCTTCCTTCTGCGGCGTGGTCGGCCTGATGCCCACCTACGGACGGGTTTCCCGCTACGGCTTGATCGCTTTTGCCTCCTCGCTCGACCACATTGGCCCGCTGACCAAAACAGTCAAGGACGCCGCCTTGCTGCTGCGCACCATCGCCGGGCGCGACCCCATGGACTCCACTTCGGCCGAGGTACCGGTGCCTGACTACGCCCAGGAAATCGGCCAGCCGGTGAAAGGACTGCGCCTGGGCGTGCCCCGGGAGTATTTCGGCGAAGGTCTTGATGCCGAAGTGCGGTCTGCCGTGGAAGCTGCGATTCAGACCTTGGCGCAAAAGTGCGGCTGCGAGGTTGTGCCCATCTCCCTGCCCCACACCGAATACGCTATTCCCACCTATTACCTGATTGCCACCGCCGAGGCTTCCTCCAACCTGGCGCGCTATGACGGAGTGCGCTACGGATATCGCGCTCCCCAGGCGGGCACGCTCGCCGAGATGTACCGCCGCACCCGCGACCAGGGCTTTGGCGCCGAGGTGAAACGCCGCATTATGCTGGGCACCTACGCTCTAAGCGCCGGCTACTATGACGCCTACTATCTGAAGGCGCAGAAGGTGCGCACCCTGCTGGCCCGTGATTTCGAGCAGGCCTTCGCAAAAGTGGACGCTATCGTGACCCCGACCAGCCCTACTGCCGCTTTCAAGCTCGGCGAAAAGGTGGACGATCCACTGGCCATGTACCTGGCCGATATCTTCACGGTGGTAGCCGACCTGGTGGGCGTTCCCGGCATTTCCGTGCCTTGCGGCGAAACCCGCCAGGGGCTGCCCGTGGGTCTGCAGGTTCTGGGCAAACACTTCGACGAAGGCCTTATTCTTCGCGTAGCCCACGCCTACGAGCACGCCCGCGCCACGGCGTAGGTTCGGGGGTCGTTTCGTAATCCTCCCAGGTAAGGACTTGAGGCTTCCTTGACCGCTAATTTCCAGGGGTCGCCGGCCCATGCCCCGGGATGGTGAAGCTCAGAGGCTTGCCGCTGCGGGGCTGGAAGGTGACGCGAGGAGGATTACGCTGCCAGGCTGGGGCCGGACATTCTGAATCCGGCGTGTTGGAGTTGGCAGCCGCGCCTAAGTCCTGGCGAATAAGCGGCTTCTTGCGGCCCAGTTGGGCCACCACGGCAAACACCTTTTCGCCGTCATCGGAGATCCCGCAATAAGCCACATAGTCGCGGTACCAGCTGGCAACGGAATAAAAGGGGTCGAAGTCGGGCAGTTTGAGCTCGGAAACCCGGCCGCTGCCCCGGTCCACCAGCAACCATCCGCCACGCTGCCATTTCCAGTGCGGGACTTTGTTGGCGTCCTCGGGAAGCTGGTCGTTCAGGCGGTAAGCACGGCGAACCACAAACAGCTGGTCAGTCAAATCGTATGCCTGGCCCAGGGTGAAGTTTTTGACCTCACCATCTACGTACAGGGCGCGCACATTCATGGGCTGCACCTTGTCGTCGGTGGGTCCAACGAACCACTTGACAGGCAGCCACTTACCCCAGGTGATCTGGTGGCGGCGGGCGAAAACGGGCGAAGCCGCCAACAGCAGGACGAGAACACAACGCGCTACTCGGCCCATGTGCTCAGCCTAGTCCCGGAGATGTGCCGAGGCAAGCACCGCCTGCGCTACTTGTCGTTTGGCAAGCTTGCCGGCTAAGCCTTACAATGCGAACGTCAGTGGGTCCTTAGTTATGAGGTTCTCCCCGCCCCTGGATGCAACCAATCTGCTGCTCTCCTCCTCCCACGGGGAGATGCCTGAACTCTTGCCGCGACGCATTGCCACCATCCTGGTGGTGGACGACAATGCTGATAACGCTTTATTAATGAGAGAGTTACTTACCGGCAAAGGTTACGAGGTGGTGGTCGCTCTGCAGGTGGAGCAAGCGGAACAGAAGATCCGCCAGCATCATCCCGACCTGATCCTGCTGGATGTCGTAATGCCTGGCAAGTCCGGCTATGAGCTTTGCCGCGAGCTCAAAGATGACGCCGCTACCCGGCTGATTCCAGTGGTTATGATTACCGGGCTCACCGACCGTGAAGACAAAGTGCGCGGTATTGAGGCGGGGGCCGACGACTTCCTGAACAAGCCCATTTTCCCGGAAGAGCTTTTTGCCCGGGTGAAGTCGCTGCTCAAATTGAAGGAATTCACCGACGAACTGGAAAACGCCGAGGCGGTGCTGTGCACCCTAGGATTGAGCGTGGAAGCCCGCGATCCTTACACCGAAGGCCATTGCGAACGCCTGGCCCGCTATGCCGGCGACCTGGGACGCCGCATGGGCCTGGACGAGGCTTCGGTGGTCGCCCTGCGCCGCGGAGGTTATCTGCATGATCTGGGCAAAATCATCGTGCCCGACGAAATATTGAAAAAGGGCGCCAATCTTTCCCCGGAAGAATGGGTGATTATGAAGAGGCACCCCATTACCGGGGAGAACATCTGCAAACCGCTGAAATCACTTCGCTTGGTGCTCCCCATCATCCGCCACCACCACGAGCACTGGAATGGCACCGGATACCCCGACGGCCTGGCGGGACGCCAAATCCCCATTCTCTCGCGCGTTTTACAAGTGGTGGACGTTTACGATGCGCTGCGGACTGAACGGCCTTACAAACCCGCTCTGACCCATGAACTGGCCGCCAAGACCATGCGGGAAGAAGCCCGGGCGGGGCTGTGGGATGGAGATATGGTGGACGAATTCTTCAAAATGCTGGCCGCGCAGGCGCAAGTGGCATAACCGCGGCAGCACCTCTCGAATTCCTGACATCTATGCATTCATGCCTGGGCGTGGGTTTCGCAATCGCCATCGGAGCAGTACCATCGAACGAGGCGCGGAAATTTTCCTGGCGGCCAGCATGGCGACCACTCTGAACCAATCACCGAAGTACAGCATTGTTATTCCAGCCTACAACGAGGGCCAGCGCATCACCGCCACTCTGGACAAGGTGCTGGCTTATATCGGGCAGCAGGGCTGGAACGCGGAAGTAATCGTTGTGGATGACGGTTCACGCGATGAGACCCCGGCCATAGTTCGCGGTTACGCCCAGCGCCACCCCGCAGTGCGACTGTTGCAGAACCCCGGCAACCGCGGTAAGGGCTACAGCGTGCGCCACGGCATTCTGGAAGCGGGAGGCGACCTGCTGCTGTTCAGTGACGCCGATTTGTCTTCACCCATCGAAGAAGCCGCCAAGCTTTTCGCGGCGCTGGCGGAAGGCGCCGAGGTGGCCATTGGCTCACGCTGGCTGCGCAGCGAACTCCAGACCGAACGCCAGCCCTTTTACCGCCAGCTTTTCGGGAGAGTGTTCAATCTGCATCTACGGGCGCTGTTGGGTTTGAAGTTCAAGGACACCCAGTGCGGTTTCAAGGCCTTTACCGCGCGCGCGGCTCGGACCTTGTTCCCCCGGCAAAAAATCGAGCGCTGGGGCTTCGACCCCGAACTGCTGTTCCTGGCCCGCAAGTTCGGACTGCCGGTGCGCGAGGTGGCGGTGAAGTGGGCGCACGATGAGCGCACCAAAATAAGTTATCTCAAAGATGGCTTGCATATGGGGATGGAAACTCTGCGCGTCCGCTGGTACTCGCTGACCGGGCAGTACTCGCGCGAAGCAACGGAATGCGTGGTGAATCAGGCTTAAGAAGCTACCGCGCTCTGGGAACGGATGGGCACCACCATTACGCCCTGACCGCGGGTGAACGCCAGGGTCATTCGTTGGGCGCAGCGGCCGCACAGCCAGAAGAACTCCAGCCGGCGAGCGGTCTTGCGGTCTGCCGCCAGATCAGGCTGATCATTGGGCTCGGGCGCGCTTCGCGGCGCTTCCGCCGCGACCTGCATCTGGTACAACTTGCCTTCCCGGAGATAGAGGAAGGGAGCGTGGCAAGACGGGTTGGCGCATTTAGCTAACATACAATTCCCTGTGCACACATTGGCGCAGCGGACCTGAGTGTCGGCCAGCTTGTTAGGATGCAGGGATGAAAGAGCAGGTTTGTGGAAACTTGCTAAAAATTTCCCGGGCTGCGGCTCCGGAGAAGCTGTGGTTTGCGAGTTGATTGCTGATGGCCGGTAGCTAACAGTTGATAGCTGAGAGCCGGCTGCTACTGAGCGGCAGCCGCTTCCTGCAAACACAAAAACACCCATGTCGCCGCATGCCGGCAAAACCGTTCTGCTGCTCTGCACCACCACCGGATACCAGGCGCGGGCCTTTGTCGCGGCTGCCCAACAACTGGGTACCACGGTTGTGTTTGGCACGGACCGCTGCCACGTGCTGGAGGATCCCTGGCGCGACGGCGCTTTGGCTTTGCGCTTCGAAGAAGCGGATGCTTCCGCCGCCAAGGTTGTGGAGTACGCGGGCAGCCATCCCCTTGATGCCGTGGTCGCCATCGGTGACCAGCCCACACCCACCGCCGCGCGCGTAGCGCAGGCGTTGCGCCTGCCCGGGCACCCGCCGCCGGCCGCCGACATCTGCCGCGATAAGTACCGCTCGCGCGAGTGCCTGCGGCGCGCCGGACTCAAGGTTCCTGCCTTCCAACGCTATGCCCGCAACTCCGAGCCGCAACAACTCCTGCCAGCCATCTCCTTTCCCTGTGTGCTCAAGCCGCTGACGCTCTCCGGCAGCCGGGGTGTGATTCGCGCCAATGATGGCGGGGAATTCGCGGCTGCGTTTGGGCGTATTCGTAAGCTGCTGGCCAGCCCGGACGTGGGTGTGCTGCGCGATCCCGCCGCCGTCTTTATTCAGGCGGAAGAGTACATAGAGGGAGCCGAGTTCGCGCTCGAAGGACTGGTGCAGGGCGGCCGCCTGCGGGTGCTGGCGCTTTTCGACAAGCCCGATCCGCTGGTGGGACCGTTTTTCGAGGAAACCATCTACGTTACGCCTTCGCGGCTGGCGGCAGCGCGACAGCAGGAAATCGCAAATGCCGTGCAACGCGCGGTTAAGGCCCTGGACCTGCGGCACGGGCCGGTGCATGCGGAGGTGCGGCTGAACTCCACCGGCGTGTGGATTCTTGAAGTGGCCGCCCGGCCCATCGGCGGCCTGTGCGCCCGCAGCTTGCG
>DATEJK010000154.1:0-96537 GCA_035278025.1 Terriglobales bacterium
TCCACGTTCAGATACGGGTCCATCTTCTGCATGTTGACTTTGAGCCCGCGGCTTTCCAGCAGGCAGCCGATGGAGGCAGCCGCCAGGCCTTTGCCCAGTGAAGACACCACCCCGCCGGTCACGAAGATATACTTTGCCGACATCGTCGCCTCGCTCTGAGTTGTAGTAGGGATTGCGTGCAGGCTGGGTGCACAATCAATTATGGCAGAATTCTCGGGCCGGAACTAGCCCCAAAAAAGGCCGCGGGAATAGGCGCTGAGTCCGGGCAGGTCGAATGTGATAACTCCTTGCCTCTGTGCACCTACCGGGCGGCAACAGCCACGGCGCGTATGGGCGATGGCTCAGGGCCCGCCGGGTGGGGCAGCACCGCGGCGCTCTGGGCGGGCCTCCGCATCAGCGAGTCGCAAGCCCCGGTGTCCGGGTTCTACCCTACACGAAAGGCATTACTCTTGTGACTTGGGCAACTGCTTGATTCCTCTTACCATGGAGTTGAACTGCGTAGGGCGAAGTGTGCCTGTCAGCTCAGGCAGCAGTGTATCTATGTCTTATCTGGCCAGACTGCGAGTGAAGGCACAGGGCGTGAAGGGCACACCGCTGCTATACGTGTTTTGTGCCCTGCTGCTATTGGGCATGGCGTGGTGGTTCGTGCCGTCCCGCGTCCGTTCTGGGGCGAACGATGCCGGCAGGCAATCTTCGCTCTTTCGCCGGGTCGGACAGCGTGGTCCCATTTCCCCCCCGGCGCCTAAGCTGCAGATCAGCGGCGTCCGGCAGACCGGGCAGGTGGTGGAAATCCAAGGCACAGCCGACTGCAACGCTGCCGTGATGATTAATGGCGAGAGTGCCCCGCTGATTTTTGATCACTGCGGATTCAAGCATTTCCTGCTTCTGCCTGACGGTCCTTCCACTATCGCCGTCACCGCCCAGGGTCCCGCCGGCGGGGTGAACACTCAGTTACTCAAAGTGAATATCGAGTAAGTTCGAAGGCCCTTTTTTACCGCCGAGACTGGCGGGGAAGACTGCCCAAAAATTCTAAAACCTGATCCAGGCATTGGCTGCTGATGCCTGCACTTGCTCATTCTTCGCCCAATCCTATAGAGTGCTGCGCACTCATTTGAGTGGCGAAGGAGACGAGGCGGCAATGGCCCGGCAGGTAGTCCACGATTTGCGCCGCTTGGCGATGCGTGTGCGGCTGAACGCCACCCGCATGGTCGCCATTCAGGGCTTCGGCTATCTGGGCCAGGCGTTGTCTTCCGCCGAGATCTTCGCGGTCCTGTTTGGCGGGGATTTGGTTCGCCCGGGCCGGGACCGGTTCGTGCTATCTCCCGGCCACTACGTGATCGGTTTGTACGCCACCGGGGCCGAACTCGGCCTCCTTGATCCTAAAGAACTCGAGTCCTACGGCATGGATGGCGCGCTGCTGGAGGCTATCGGCACAGAGCGCACTCCCCTGGTTGACCTGGTGTGCGGCTCGCTCGGGCAGGGGCTGTCCGGAGCCATCGGCTTCGCCCTGGCTGCCTATTTGGCGGGCGAAGACCGCATTACTTACTCCTTCCTCAGCGACGGTGAAATGCAGGAAGGGCAAACCTGGGAAGCGGCCATGTTTGCCGCCCACAACTGCCGCCGTATGGGGCGGTTGGTGGTGGTAGTGGATGCCAATAACTCCCAGGTGGACGGCCCGGTTTCGTCCGTGGTCTCGCTGGAGCCGCTGGCGGAAAAATGGCGCGCGTTTGGGTGGCGAGCCCTGGAGGTGGACGGCCATGATGTGGAGGCGCTGTCCACTGCCTTGGCCAGCCGCTCCGAAAA
The DNA here is from genome assembly GCA_035278025.1 of Terriglobales bacterium. GTDB lineage: Bacteria > Acidobacteriota > Terriglobia > Terriglobales > Acidobacteriaceae > JAICWP01. The sequence continues at coordinate 1,804 of DATEJK010000154.1, forward strand.
TTCCGAACCCCTGGTAGTGATTGCGCGCACAGAAATCTTCGGGCGGATGCGGTCCATCCCCGCCAGCGCCGATGGGCATTTCATCAAACTTGACCCGGTTCTCGAGCAGGCCCTGATTGCCGAGTTGGAGGCCGCGCTTGCGTAAGCCGCCCTACGAAATCACGCTCAAGCCCTATGGGCAGGCCCTGCTGGACTTGGCGCGGCAAAGGCGGGAAATCGTATGCCTGGGCGCTGACCTGACCCGCCAGACCGAGACCGACATCTTTCGCGACGCTTTACCTGAGCGTTTTATCAACGCCGGCATGGCCGAAGCCAACATGATTGGAATCGCCGGCGGGCTGGCGCGCGCCGGTCACGTGGTCTTCGTCAACACTTTCGGGGTGTTCTGCAGCCGCCGTTGCTTTGACCAGGTGGCCATGTCCATTGCTTATCCCGCCCTGAACGTCAAAATCGTCGGCTTCATGCCCGGCTTATCCAGCCCGGGAGGCCCCAGTCACCAGGCGATTGAGGATGTTGCCCTGATGCGCGCCCTGCCCAACATGACGGTGGTGGAGCCTGCCGACGCGGTGGAGGTCCGGCAAGCGGTGGCCGCCATTGCTGGCCACCCCGGTCCCGTCTATATGCGGCTCAAGCGCGGCGAGACCCCCATCATCTTTGACGACGATCATCGCTTGGATCTGAATAAGGCTCAAGTGCTGAGCGGTGGAGAGAGCTGCGATATTTGCTTGCTTGCGGCCGGCATGATGATACCGGCGGCCTTGGCCGCCGTGTGTGCTCTCAAGAACAACGGGGTCAAAGCGACGCTACTTAATGTGCCGGTAATTAAGCCGCTTGATGCCGCCACCATTGTGGCCGCCACTCGTCATAGTCGGCTGGTGATAACGGCCGAGAACCACACCGTCATGGGCGGACTGGGCTCGGCCGTAGCCGAGGCCCTGGCGCAAGCCGGACTTGGCGTGCCTTTACGCCGCATCGGCATTGCCGACGTTTTTGCCGAATCGGGCAGCCGCGAGTACCTGTTCCAGCGCTACGGTCTGGGCACGCAGAACATTCTTGATGCGGCGTGGCACGGTTTGGGGCTCAAGGGGCCGGTTCCGACGGCGCCCGTCTTGGAAAGCGTCCCTGGAGCCTATGCTCCGGTCTGAATTGGATTTCTTAAAGGGCAGAGGCAACAACAATGCCAGGCTGGAAAGGAAGCCACATGTCTTTTATCTCCACTCCCGAATTTGCAGAATACAAAGAGCGTTTCAAGGAGCACTACAAGCTGGAACGCCGAGAAGATGGCGTCATACTGGTGCAGGCGCATACCCGAGGAGGACCCATACAGTTGAGCGTTGAGAACCACCGCTCCCTGGGGCAACTGCTCAAGACCATCGGCGCCGACCCTAAGAATGAAATCATGATCCTCACCGGATCGGGCCAGGAATTCATGATGGATTCCGACGGCGACGGCTTCAAACTGGAGCAGGAGGACCTTGCTTATTGGGCATATGAATACGCCTACAAGGACGGCCGCATCAACGTGAGCGCGCTTATCAATGACCTGGAGATTCCCACCATAGGGGTTCTCAACGGCCCGGGATTTCACACTGAGATTTGCCTCATGTGCGACCTTACCCTCTGCAGCGAAGACGCCATCATCTACGACCTGCACTACGACATTGGCTCCGTGCCTGGCGACGGCATCCACTGCTGCTTTCAGGAACTGCTTGGGGTGAAGCGAGCGGCCTATGCGCTGCTGACCGGTGAGGCGATTGATGCTAAAAAGGCGCTTGAGTACGGAATGGTGAACGAAATTGTGCCGCGGGACAAGCTCCTGCAGCGCGCGTGGCAATTGGCCGACCACATCATGACGCAGCCCCGCACCACCCGGCGGCTAACCACCCAGATCGTACGGCGTCCCTGGCGGCAGCGGATTACCAATGATCTGGACGGCGGTTTTGGCATCCAGATGTTTGGCCACCTCGCGAAGAAGAAAGCCGTACACAGCCGGAACCACATCGGCGAAACGGTAGCTTACGTGCGCAAAGGGAAGAAGAACAACTTCGACTGAATCCGTTTCACCACGGAGAACACAGAGAAAACTTTGGAAGGTTAAAAAAGCGAGAAAGAATCGCGGGCGAGGGAGCCCGCGCCACCAACCCTGGGGTGGAATGAGACGCAACAAGCTTTCCGCGTCTCGGCGGTGAAAGCAGCTTTTGTGGGGACAAGCGCCCCCCCGCCTATCCGGGCGATCGCAGTTCGCCCCTCGCTCTCGGCGATGTAGCAGGGTTCAATTCCCGCCGGTCTTTGCCTTATCCGAACTCGCGCCCATGTCTCCGAAGGGCCAGATGCCGAACGCCTTCAGTATCTGGTCTTCGTGTTTTTTGGTCAGCATGGCGGCGGTCTGCTGCGGGGACCAGGGGCTGGCCAGCCGCTCCGGCCGGTCGGCAATCCAGAAGGCGGTGAGCGCCATCAAGGTGCTGTCGCGGGTAAGCAGGTCGGGTTTCACTTTATCGAAGGTGTCCACGGCCGAGTGGTGGGTGTACTTGTATTCGGGCGAGTCCTGGTCCATGTTGATGCCTGGCAGCCCCTGCAGGATGATCGGTCCGGCGTCGGTGCCGAACACGGTGCGGTCATCCACCTTGACATCGCCAAACGCCTTCACCGAATCGGCGAATTTCTTGACTGCGGCGATCAGGTCATCGCGGCCGCCCAGGTTCAGGCTGACCACCGGTCCCTGGCCGTTATCCAGAATCACCGCGCCCAGGTGGTTCTTCATCTCGTCCTTGTGCTTTTTGGTGTAGGCGAGCGAACCCAGCAGACCCTGCTCTTCGCCGGTGAAGAGCACAAAGCGCATGGTGCGGCGGGGCCGCTGCCCGGACTTGATGATGGCCTCGGCGGCGCCCAGGGTGGTGGCCACGCCCACGCCGTCATCGGTAGAGCCTTCCGCCAGGTCCCAGGAATCCAGATGGCCGCCAATTACCACTACCTGCTCGGGGTGCTCGGTGCCGGGAATATCGCCCACCACGTTAGCGCTTTCCACCGGTCCGCTGACCCGGTTCTGCACATTGAGCCTCAGGCGCACGGTTTTGCCATGATCGAGGAAGCGCTCCAGTTGTTCCTGGTCCTCGGCGATCATGCTGACCACGGGGAGGTCATAGTAAGTATCGAAGCCCAGCGCTCCGGTATGGGTCAGGTGCATGCCGGCGGCGGTCGAACCACCCTGGCCGCCGATCACGCCCACCGCATGCGCGGCGTAGGCGGCCTTCAGGAAGGGACCAAATTTGCCGAACATCTTCATCATTTCGCTGCGGCTTGGCTTGTCACCCTTTTGCACGATCACCAGAATCTTTCCTGCCCATTTGCCGCTGTTGTCCTTCATTTCCTGGTCAAGCTGATACATATTGACCGGCACCAACTGGCCTTCCACCCCGCCTTCAGGTGTGGACCCGACCCATCCCATGGAGTCCACAGTCAGCTTCCGCTGGATGGGTGCCGTGAGTTCGGCGCTGGCGGAGATGCGGGTCCAGCCATGGGACAGCTGCCATTTTTCCGCGTGCACGTTGCTCAGCCCGATGGCACGCATGCGTGCCTGCCCCCATTCGATAGCCTTGGCGGCCTGGGGCGAGCCGGTGAGGCGGCCGCCTATGTTGTCGCTCAGGTCCTCCAGTTCGTCGTAGGCATGGGTGTTCATCATGCCTTCACCGGCAATGGCGGTCAGAGCGGGCATGGTGCCGTCCTCGGCCGGCGAGGGGGGCGCGGGGGAAGTCCCGGAGGCGCCCAGCGCCAGACCGGGAACCAGGCAGAGGGCTAGAGCAACAGTCAGGGTAAAAAAAGTTTTCATGGCTTGTCTCCGACGTTTCCAGGGCTGAATGCTGACGGCTGAGTGCTTCTCTTCCGTGCGCCTATTGTACTCGACTCAATTTTCCTCGACTTCACACCCGACAGCCCGCATCTAATCACCACAGAATTGCTGGAAGCGAGATAATACTGGGTATGCGGAGATGGCTTTCCATCCTGGCGGCCGCCCTGCTTGCCGCGGCCCTGTTCCCGCCGGGGCAGGCGCAGGAATTGGCCAAGCGGCTCATCCTCAAAGACGGCTCCTACCAGGCGGTCACCAAATGGGAAATCAAAGGAGACCGGCTGCGCTACTACAGCGCCGAGCGCAATGAGTGGGAGGAGATGCCCAACTCCCTGGTGGACTGGAACGCTACCAATAAGTACAACCAGGCGCGGGAGGCCGGCGCGCCCCCGCCAGAAATTCAGCAGCAGGTGGACCAGGAGTTCAAAACCGACACCGCCGATGAGGCTCCCACCCCGCAGGCGGCTCCGGGCCTGAACCTGCCCGATTTCGAAGGCGTCTTCGTGCTCGATTCCTACCAGGGCCAGCCGGAGCTGCTGGAACTACAACAGGACGCGGGCGACCTGAACCGCAACATGAAGCACAACATCCTGACCTCCGCCATCAATCCCCTGGCCTCGGCCAAACAGTCCATTGAGCTGCCCGGCGAACATGCCCCAGTGCAGGTACATCACGGAAGGCCGGCGCTCTTCATAAACATGGCGCCCGACCAGTCCGACGCCACCCTGCAGCAGAAAACCCAGGAAGCAGAGCAAGCGACGCAGGCGAAGGACGCGAACAAAGAGAAAAAAGGTCACGAAGCGGACAAGTTTACCGACGCCGGAGCCGCACAGCCGTATCGCCTGATTCGCCTGGAGCCCAAGAAAGGCAGGCGGGTGCTGGGTAATCTGAAAATCGCGGTTTATGGGAAGGTCAGCCAGGAGCAAAAGTTCGTTCCCTCGACCTTCGAGCGCCTCACCGGCAATTGGATCAAGCTGATTCCCGGCACGGACCTGCAGTCGGGCGAATACGCGGTGGTGGAAATGCTCAGCCCCAAGGAGATGAATCTGTACGTGTGGGATTTTGGCGTGAATCCCAAGGCGCCCGCCAACCCCCTGGCTTGGAAGCCCGCTCCCCCCGCCCCAAAGCCCGCCAACAGCCAGCCTCCGCCGCTGCAAACCCGGCCCAAAAACTAATGCACCGGGGCGGGATGTCTTGGACCCGCTCTTCCCTGAGTCCAGATTGATTCAAATGCAGGCTCGATAGCTGCGACCTTACCCTGTCACTTCAATTCTTGTGCAGCCTTCTACTCTGGATTTCCTGTGAGGCAACAGGGCAAATGACTGGCCCAGTGGTATTCTCTCCCGGCACCTAGTCGAATTCGAAGACGGGAAAACTTTGATGCGCCTCCACTTGCTCTTTTTGTGCTATATCGCCGCCCTTTGCTGCAATTCCTACGCGGACCAGGTTGTTCTCCACAACGGCGACCGGCTTAGCGGCACGATCGTCAAGTCCGACGAAAAGGAGCTGGTAATCAAGACGGACTATGCCGGCCAGGTGACGGTCAAGTGGGAAGCGGTCCAGGACTTGGCCTCCAGTGCGCCGTTGCACTTGGAGATGAAGAATGGCCGCAGGCTGGTGGGCGAGGTGGTGGCAAACAATGGCACCTGGCAAGTGCGGCAGCGGAATGGCGAAACGGTGCCGGTTGCCAAGGCCGAAGTCTCCCTGATTCGTAACCAGTCGGAGCAGGCGTCCTATGAGCAATCGCAAAATCCCGGCTTGCTGCAGAACTGGGAAGGCGGCGCCAATCTCGGCTTCGCCCTGACCCGAGGCAATAGCCAAAGCAAGAACCTGTCGCTCGGTTTCACCGCCGACCGCAAGACCCTGCGCGACATGGTGGCCCTTTATGCCAACTCCGTCTATGCCACGAACGATCTGGCCGGCGCTGTTCCCAGTACGACGGCCAATGCCATCTTGGGAGGAGCAAGGTACGACCGCGACCTCGACCATCGCCTGTTTGCCTTTGGCAGCGCCGACTTCGCGACCGATGACCTGCAAAGCCTCGACCTGCGCTCCGTTCTGGGCGGCGGCCTTGGCCTGCACCTGATCAACACGCCGGCCACGACCTTGGATCTGCGTTCCGGCCTCAACTACACTCGCGAGACTTATACCGCGTTCACGCGCAATTTCCCCGCCGCCATCCTGGCCGAGGAGTTAACCCACAAGCTGGGAGCAAGCACCCTGCTTTCGCAAAAGTTGGGCTTTTTCCCCGACCTGACCAGCCTGGGAGATTACCGAGGCACCTTCGATTTCGGAACGGTGACCAAGATCAGCAAGTGGTTGGGATGGCAGAATTCATTCAGCGACGTGTATGTAACCAATCCGCCGCTGGGGAAGAAGAAGAACGACCTGATTCTTACCACTGGTCTGAATATATCCTTCACTCGACCGTCGGAGTCGGGCAAATAGCAGGCGCAGAGCTCTCACCTGAACTCTGTTCACGGGTGAGAACCAATCTTGAACTCTTACAGTGAAGGGCACGAGCCCTCGAGCCGGGATGCCTTGTGCCTCTGGACGGCACGGCTGAAGCCGAGCCCTGGCCACTGGCATTGATTTACTTCACCACTCCGCGCTGAGCCACGCTGATGTTGTCGCGGGTGGTGTTCTTCACCGCGTACATCATCTCGTCGGCTTGGCGAATGATGTCATGTGCGGTCTGCGCGTCGGCGGGGAAGGTGGCCAGCCCCATGCTGGCGCGCACATTCAGCTTGAGCCCTTCCGGGCCACAGAAGCCGCTGCTGCGGAATAAGTCGCGCAGCCGCTTGGCCACGATCAGCGCCTGGTCCTTTCCGGTCTGCGGCAGCAGCACCACAAATTCGTCGCCGCCATAGCGAAAAGCGGAATCAATCAGCCGCAGGTTTTCCTTGATGGCGTTCCCCACCTCCGCCAGCAGCTTGCTTCCGACCAGGTGCCCGTGGGTATCGTTCACCTGCTTGAAGTGGTCGAGGTCAATGAACAGCACCGTGAACTCGTGCCCAAAGCGGGCCGAGCGGTAAACCTCGGCGTCGAGCATCTGGTAGAGATGGCGGGCGTTAAACAGGCCGGTGCAGTCATCGGTGATGGTGAGTTCCTGAATTTTTTCTACTGCCTTGGCGTTGTCAATGGCGATGGCGGCGTAGTCGCACAGGGCCTGCAGGAAGAAGAGTTCGTTTTCGCCGAAACCCTCCATGTTGACATTAATCAACTGGATAACAGCAAGCACCCGGTGCTTGGAACGCAGCGGAAGGCAGATGATGGAGCGCGTTTCCCACTTGGTCATCTCGTCCACCCGGCGGGCAAAGCGCTGGTCGTTGTAAACGTCGGGCACCACCAGGCCTTCGCCATGGCGAGCGACCCAGCCGGCAATTCCTTCGCCGACCTTAAGCCTCATATCTTTAAGACTTTGCGCGGCATCGCCGACGGCGATCGCGAAATATAATTCGTCCCGTTCCTCGTCCACCATGAGCAGCGACCAAGTATCGGGGCGGAAGTATTCCGCCATCTTCTCCATAATGGTTTGGAGGACGGAATCCAGGTCCAGCGACGAGGTCAGGGCCTTGGCCACATCGTGGAAAATGCTGAGTTCCTGAAGGTACCGCTTACGCTCGGTGCCCGTGGCCTCGGTCATCACAGCTTCCTCAAGAGCTTGCAAAGGGGGTGCGCGTATTATAGGCAGCGCGCTTGTGTGGGGGCAACAAACCTTTGTAACCCCCGCATCCCGGCTGGCAATCCTTCCCCGGCAACGCCGGATTCTGCGCCCCTCACTGCACGAATGGGCCCATCCGCTGAAGGTGCCATTGCTCCCTCTCGGGCCGCTCTGCTACCCTCAGTAAGCCTGTTTTTCCCCAGGCCCGCCGTTGGGGTGCTAACTCCATCAATACCCGCCTGATAAGGAGATTCTGACGTGTCTTCTAGAAAGCGTTACCTGTTTACCTCGGAATCGGTCACCGAGGGGCATCCGGACAAAATTGCCGACCAGATATCCGATGCCATCCTGGACGCCTGTTTGGCCGAGGACGCCTACAGCCGCGTAGCCTGTGAGACTTTGGTGACCACCGGCCTGGCTTTCATTGCCGGCGAAATTACTACTAATGCCTATGTGGATTTTCCCTCCATCGTGCGCGGCACGGTGAGCGCTGTCGGCTATACCGACGCGACCTATGGCTACGATTGCAATACTTGCGCGGTCATCTCCTCCATCCACGAGCAATCCCCGGACATTGCCCAGGGTGTGGACCCGGGCGGCGCCGGCGACCAAGGGATGATGTTCGGCTATGCCACCAACGAGAATGACCAGCTTATGCCCACGCCCATCATGCTGGCTCACAAGCTCACGCAGCGCCTGTCCGAGGTGCGTAAGAGCGGCGAACTGGAGTGGCTGCGGCCGGACGGCAAATCGCAGGTCACGGTCGAATATGACGAAAACCACAAGCCCATGCGTGTGGATGCCGTGGTTATCTCGACCCAGCACTCCGAACTGGTGGACAATCACAAGATCCGCACCGACGTTCTCAAACACGTCATCCAGGCCGTAATCCCCAGCCACATGCTCGACGCCGACACCAAGTACCACATCAATCCCACCGGACGCTTCGTGGTGGGTGGTCCCATGGGCGACACCGGCCTGACCGGGCGCAAGATTATCGTGGATACGTACGGCGGCATGGGCCGGCACGGCGGCGGCTGCTTCAGCGGCAAGGATCCGACCAAGGTGGACCGCTCCGCCTGCTACATGGCGCGTTACGTGGCCAAGAACGTAGTGGCGGCGGGCCTGGCTGACCGCTGCGAAGTGCAGGTGGCTTATGCCATCGGCGTGGCCGAACCGGTTAGCGTGCTGGTGGATACTTTCGGCACGGGCAAGGTGGGTCCGGAGAAGCTGCAGGAGTTGGTGCGCGCCAATTTCGACCTGACCCCCAAGGGCATTATCACTTCGCTCAATCTGCGCCGCCCCATCTTCAAGAAGACGGCGGCTTACGGTCACTTTGGGCGGCCCGATCCCGATTTCACCTGGGAACGCACGGATAAGGCGGCCAAGCTGCGCAGCGACGCGGCAGTAGGCGAGGCGCATGAACCCGCTCACGCGGTGAAAAGGTAGAACTGCAGGAAAGGCGTTTGGGGCGCGCTGTTGCGCCCCTTCTCATCCCCCCGGCTTTCCTTTATTCTGATGGGCAGGACGCTTCTGCGGGCAGGATTGCGCCCGCCTGTATCTGCCAGGTCCAGAATTAATTCATGGTTTCAGGTAAGGAGCCTATGTCTACGACACCCACTTCCGTCCCCTGCGATATTAAGAATATTGAACTGGCGGAGCTAGGACGCAAGCGCCTGGATTTTGCCAACCAGTCCATGAAGGTGCTGCAGATTATCCGCAAGGAATTCATCAAGAACCAGCCTCTGAAGGGCATCCGTATTTCCGCCTGCCTGCACGTGACCGCGGAGACCGGCAACCTGGCGGTGTGCCTGCGCGATGGCGGCGCCGAGGTAGCGTTGTGCGCCTCTAACCCGCTTTCCACCCAGGATGATGTGGCTGCCTGCCTGGTGCGCGACTTCGGCATTCCCGTGTTTGCCATCAAGGGCGAGGACAATGACACCTACTACAGCCACATCACCGCCGCCCTCGACCACAAGCCGCACATCACCATGGATGATGGCGCTGACCTGGTCAGCTGCGTGCTCACCAAACGTTTGGACGTGGCCGGCGACATCATCGGCGGCACGGAGGAAACCACCACGGGAGTGATCCGTCTGCGCGCCATGGCTAAGGAGGGCGTCCTGCGCTATCCCATCATCGCGGTCAATGACGCGGCCACCAAACATCTGTTCGATAATCGCTACGGCACCGGGCAATCCACCGTGGATGGCGTCGTACGTGCCACCAACATCCTGCTGGCGGGCAGCAAGTTCGTGGTGGCCGGCTATGGCTGGTGCGGCCGCGGCCTGGCCATGCGCGCCCGCGGCATGGGCGCCGAGGTCATTATCACCGAGATTGATCCCACGCGCGCGCTGGAGGCGGTGATGGACGGCTTCCGCGTTATGTCTATGGTGGAAGCAGCCAAGCTGGGCGACATCTTCGTCACCGTAACCGGCGACAAGAACGTGCTGGCGCGCGAACACTTCGAATTGATGAAGGACGGCGCCATTGTGGCCAACTCCGGCCACTTCAACGTGGAAATTGACATTCCCGCGCTGGAGCGCATGTCCTCCTCCAAGCGCACCACCCGGCCTTTCGTCGAGGAGTATTCGCTGAAGGACGGACGCAAAATCAACCTGCTGGGCGAAGGCCGCCTCATCAACCTGGCTTCCGCCGAAGGCCATCCCGCGGCGGTGATGGATATGAGCTTCGCTAACCAGGCGCTCTCGGTCGAATACCTGGTGAAGAACTACAACCAGCTGCAGCGCATGGTCTACGCCGTGCCTGAGGATCTGGATAAACGCGTGGCACGACTGAAGCTGGAATCCATGGGCATCAAGATTGACCGCCTCACTCCCGAGCAGGAAGAGTACCTGGCCAGCTGGTCGGAAGGAACGTAAAACGGGAATCGGAGTCGGTAGTCAGAGAAGGGCGGCTTAGGGCCGCCCTTTTCTAATGCCTGTCATCCTGGACGATCGTTACAATCGTCCCACGTACTTTCCACCATTGTTCCGTTTGTCCCTACGAGCGCCTTACCAGGTGCAACTTGCGCGGAGTAGAGTATTCCTCATCCGGCGAGAGGAAGGTGCCTTCGACCGGAGGACCCGCTGCCGTTCCGGCATGACCCTCGGCGAGGGCGGGAACGGGGTTCCCCGGCGCTGTGGGCGAGGTCAGGAAGAAACTCCAGGCCGCCGCCAGCAGGAAGAAGATCACAATAAACGGACGGTTGGCGGCGATGAATCCCAGCATCAAATCCGTCCAGGCGGCGTAAACAGGCGGAAGGTCGGCATTCCCCGCGGGCATGAGCGCGATACTCCGGGTCGCAGAGGTGGTGGTGATCGCGGCCGCGGCATTGGCCGGAGAGGGAGAGGCCACTCCGCTCAAACCGTTGACATATGTGGAGATGCCATTGTAGAGAGCCTGGGCGATTTTCTGGCGGTAACGGGAATTTTTAAGGTTGCTTTCGTCCTCGGAATTGCTCAAGAAGGAGATTTCGCTAAGGATAGCGGGCATGTTGGCGCCGGTTAGCACGATGAATGGCGCTTCGCGGACACCGCGATTGCGCTCGCCGGAAAGCTCGCGGGCGAGCGCCGCCTCCACATCGTCGGCAAATTCATGCGATTCGGCAATGCGATTTTGCTGAGCGATCTTCTGTACCAGGTCGCGCAGTTCACTGACCGGACGGCGGGAGACGGTGTTCTCGCGGGCAGCTACTTCCAGGGATTCGGCGGAGGTGGTGAAGTTCAAATAGTAGGTTTCCACCCCGCGGGCGTTGTGATCGGGGCTGGAATTGGCGTGAATGGAAATGAACAGATCCGCGCCCTCGCGATTGGCGATAGCGGTGCGCGCTTCCAGGGGCAGATAGCGGTCGGTAGCGCGGGTGTAGATGACCTCCGCTCCCAAGCCCTGCAGTAGTTTGCCCAGGCGCAGGGCCACGTCAAGGACAACGTCCTTCTCAAACACGCCGGCAGCGCTCATGGTGCCGTGGTCATCGCCGCCATGGCCGGGATCAATCACAATTTTGCCGATTTTCAAGCCCAGAGCGCGAATCAGAGAGCGGTCGCCGTTGGCATCGGGCCTGGCCTCATGGGCATCGGAGAAAGCCTGTTGCGCGGTAGCGGGATTGACCTGCGCCAGGCGCACGCCGGGACTGCTCTCGCTGCCCACGACTTTAGGCGCATCCACGGTGATTGAGGGCACAATCTGGGTGGTGGCGGCGGCATCCAGGTTGCGTGATTGGCCGGCAGCCCGGTGGAAAGTGATTTCCAGACGGTAAGGATCAGGCACCAGGTTGACCGAATACTCTACCGGCCGATCCAGGTCCAGGGCCACCCGCGTGGTGCCCTTTTCCATATCCCCCACGCGAATGTCAGTGAGGAAGCCATCCTGCCCGCTGAGTTTTTTGGCGAGCACGCCGGGCGCAACCGTAACGTTTTCCAAGTCAAAATAGAGCCGTTCGGGGGCGATGAGGTGGGCAAATTTGTACTTGACCGGGCCGCCCAGATCAATGGCCACGTGGGTGACGTCGGCGCTCGACCAGTGGCGGATTCCAGTGACCGCAACCGGCTTTTCGCTAGCCTGGGAAGCGGATTGCTCCGCTGACTGCGTGTTTTTGGAACTGGATTTGCTACGCGCGGCAGCGATCCCCGCCTGGCCGAGAACGGCCAGCAGCAGGGCGGCAATAACGAGCGACCGAGCGAGCGAAAATGGAAGCGGCGTCCGCAAATCCTTCGAGGCCCAACCGGTTACACCCGGAATTTGCTTGACAGTTTATACCGGGAGGGGCGGATTTCAAACGGCACGTTCGGGGGATGTCGGCTGGGCATCACGCAACTTAAAACGCTGTACTTTGCCGGTGGCAGTTTTAGGCAGTTCAGGCAAAAATTCCACCCAAAAGGGCCGTTTATAGGAAGTAAGGCTAGCTGCCACATGCTCTTGCAGTTGGCGGGCGAGCTCAGGGGAAGCGGGAGAGCCGTTGCTTAAGACAATGTAGGCAGCGGGTTTAAGCAGTTGGTCGTGGTCCTGGCGGCCCACGACGGCGGCCTCCTTAACCGCGGGATGCTCCAGGAGAGCGTTCTCAATTTCAACCGGGCTGACCCATAAGCCATTTACTTTCAACATATCATCAGACCGTCCGGCGTACCAGAAGTAGCCATCCTTATCCTGGTAATACTTGTCTCCGGTGTGCAGCCAATGGCCCTGAAAGGTGTTTTTGCTCTTTTCGTGCTGGTTCCAATAGCCGGCACAGACGGCGTCGCTCCGTATCAGCAGGTCGCCGATTTCGCCTGTGGCCACAGGACAGCCGTTCTCATCCACCAGACGGGCTTCGCATCCGGGAATAATCTGGCCGCTGGAGCCGGGGCGGACGGCTCCCGGGCGGTTGGCTATGAACATGTGCAGGGCTTCGGTGGAGCCGATGGCGTCGAGAATTTCGACCCCAAAACGCTGCTGGAAGCGGCGAAAAATAGAGGCGGGCAAGGCTTCGCCGGCGGAGATCCCGTAACGCACCGAGGAGAGGTCGAACTCCGGCCCGCCTTCGCGGTGGTGGGTGAGCAGGGCGGCATAGTTGGTGGGCACGGAGAAAAAGAGCGTGGGACAGTGGCGCTCTATGACGGCAAAGGCTTCGGCGGGACGGGGCCGCTCGGGCAAAAGAATGCTGGTGCCGCCCACCGCGAGCGGAAAGTAGAGCCCGTTGCCCAGGCCGTAGGCGAAGAAAAGTTTGGCCACGCTGAAGCAGCGGTCCTCGGCAGTCATGCCCAGAATGCCTTTAGCGTAAAGCTCGGAGGTGACCACCATGTCATGCTGCAGGTGGACGCAACCCTTGGGGGCGCCGGTGCTGCCGGAAGAATAGAGCCAGAAGGCGGCGTCATCCTTGCGGGTGGACGCGGCTTCCAGATGGGGGGAGTTCTCGTGCAGCAGGCGGAAGAAGGAGTGCATGCCGCCGGGAGCGGAGCCGACCACGATGATGTGCTGGAGATAACGCAGGCGATCGGCGGGAATGCGATGAATTTGCGGCAGCAATTCCTCGTGCACGATGGCGACGCGGGCACGGCAGTCGTTGAGCAGATAAGCGTAGTCGTCGGGACGGAGCAGGGTGTTCACGGGCACCGCCACCGCGCCAATCTTGATGGCGCCAAAAAAACTATAGGCGAATTCGGGAGTATCGAGCAGAAGCAGGAAAACGCGTTCCTCGGGGCGAACGTCCAGCCCGAGCATCGCGTTGCCCAGACGATTGACTCGCTCCTGCAGTTGGGCATAGGTAACGTGCTGCTCGCCGCACTCAATGGCGATTTTGCCGCCGCGGCCTTCGCGCAGGTGGCGGTCAACGAAATACGTGGAGGCGTTGAATTCCTGGGGCAGATTCAGCACGTGGTTGGTGAGATGGAACATTGGGTTTAGCAGCGGTTCGTCCGGGTTCAGAACGGCAGCTGCACAAGAAGAGATGCATAGGTCCTTCGCTCGCGCTTTTTCGCTTGCGCGGGTTCGCTCAGGATGACAGTTATTTTTTACTGTCGCTTTACCGCGATTTCATTTGCGTTTGGCGGCGAGGGCCTCCTGCAGGGCGCGGCGCGTGTACACCTGGGCCAGATGGCGGCGGTATTCGGCCGAGGCGTAATTGTCGCCCAGCGCCTCAACTTTGTCGGCGGCGTGCCTGGCCGCTTCCGCGATGGCGCTGGCCGGCTTGCCGCGCAGCGCGGTTTCGACCGCGGAGGCGCGGTAAGCGATTTCGCCCACACCGGTAATGCCTACGGCCACCTCATCAATTTTTGCAGTCGAACCGCGGACCACAGCAGCAACGCCTATCACGGCATAGCCGGAAGCGGGGTGCGCGAACTTCTTGTAAACCGTTCCCGCACCGGCGGTCTTGGGCACGCGAATCTCGGTGATGATCTCGTCCGGGCGCAGCGCAGTGGTGAACATTCCGGTAAAGAATTCGCGCCCGGGAATCACACGTTCGCCAGACTGGCTGCTGGCTACGATTTGGGCATCGAGCGCCAGAACCGCCGCCGGGTAATCAGCGGAAGGGTGGGCCTGGGCGAGGCTGCCGCCGATGGTGCCGCGATTCCGCACCTGGATGTCGCCGATATTGGCGGCGGCCTGGGCCAGTAGCGGCGAGGACGAAAGCAGTAATTGGGAGGAGGCTACGGTGCCGTGCGTGGTGAGGGCGCCGATGCTGATGCTGTCGCCGGCATCGCGAATGTAGTCGAGCCCGGCGATGCGGCCCAGATCAATCAGCAGGGCCGGGTTGGCCAGGCGCAGCTTCATGGCGGGCAGCAGGCTATGGCCGCCGGCCAGCAGTTTGGCATCCTCATGCGCGGCGAGCAGGCTGAGCGCTTCGTTCAGGGTCTTGGGCGATTCGTAATCGAACGATGCCGGGATCATGCGGACCTCCTCGCGGTGCGGGCGGAAGATTTTGTGGTTGCAGCCGGCGGCGGGATCGCGGCCTGGGCGGCGGCAATCGCCCGCCACACCCGCTCCGGCTTGAGCGGCATATCAATGTTGGTGATGCCAAGCGGCGCCAGCGCGTCGCACACTGCATTGACCACGCAGGGTGTGGAGGCGATGGTGCCGGCCTCGCCCACGCCTTTCACGCCCATGGGATTCACGGGCGTGGGCGTGACCGTGCGGTCGAGGATGAATTCGGGAATATGGAGCGCCTTGGGCACGGCGTAATCCATCAAGGAGCCGGTAACCGGCTGGCCGTCTTCGTTGTAAACCATTTCCTCATACATGGCCTGGCTCAGTCCCTGGGCGATGCCGCCCTGGACCTGGCCATCCACCAGCATGGGATTGATGACATTTCCGCAATCGTCCACGGCAACGTACTTCTCAATTTTGGTTTCGCCGGTCTCCGCATCCACTTCAACCGCGCAGATGTGGGTGCCGAAGGGAAAGGTGAAGTTGGAAGGCTCGAAAAAGTGGGTGGCTTCCATACCCGGCTCGAACCCGGCAGGAATGCTGCGGGCGGTATAGGCGGCCAGGATGACCTCGCCCCAGGTCATAGACTTCTTAGGATTGGCCTTTACACCGATCCGGCCGTGAGCAATCACGATGTCGGCGGGCTTGGCGCCGAGCAGGTGGGCGGCCAGGGCGGCAATCTTGGTTTTCAGCTTCTGAACGGCATAGTAGATGGCGGTGCCGCCGACGGCGGTGCCGCGGCTGCCGAAGGTGCCGATACCGTAAGGCACAGCCAGCGTGTCGCCGTGAATGACCGTCACATCTTCTGGACTGATGCCGAACTGGTCGGCCACCAGTTGGGCGAAGGTGGTCTCCTGGCCTTGCCCATGCGGGGAAGCGCCAGTCAGCACGGTTACCTTTCCGGTGGGCTCAATGCGCACGGTGCCGCTTTCCCAGCCGCCGGCGGGGGTGGCGGCGGATGGGCCGATAGCGCAGATCTCGACGTAGGTGGAGACGCCAACGCCGTAGTATTTACCCTGCTTCCATCCGGCTTTCTGGCGGGCGCGCAGTTTTTCATAGCCGGCAAGCTGCAGCGCGCGCTTCAGGCTCTGCTGGTAGTTGGCGGAATCGTAGGTAAGGCCGGCGGCAGTGGTAAAGGGGAATTCCCTGGGCTGAGGGAAGTTCTTGCTGCGGAACTTGGCTGCGTCCATGTTCAGTTCACGGGCGGCGCAGTCCATGATGCGCTCGATATCGTAGGCAGCTTCGGGGCGGCCGGCGCCGCGATAGGCGTCGGTGGACATCTTGTTGGTGAAGACGCCGACGATTTCGCAATCAAAGGCGGGAATCTTGTAGCAGCCGGGCAGCATGAGCGCGGTGAGCTGCGGAATGAGGGGCGTGAGCAGCTGGTGGTAGGCGCCCATGTCGGCCAGGACTTTGGCGCGCAGCCCGAGAATGGTGCCGTCCTTCTTGAGCGCGAGTTCGAGATAGTTGATGGTGTCGCGGCCGTGAATGGTGACCAGCAGGCTTTCGCGTCGGGTCTCGGTCCACTTGACCGGATGCCCCAGTTTCATGGCCAGCCAGGGAACTACCCCATCCTCGGCGTAAACGTTGAGCTTGCTGCCGAAGCCGCCGCCCACTTCGGGAGCGATGACGCGCACCGCCGTTTCCGGCAGCCCGACCATGATCGCCACCTGGGTCTTGAGCAGGTGCGGAATCTGGGTGGAAGCCCAGATGGTAAGCCGGTTCTCACCGGGCAGGTATTCGGCGACGATGGCGCGGGGTTCCATGGCGGTAGGCGCCACGCGCTGGTTGAGCAGGCGGACGTTCACCACGCGATCGGCCTTCTTAAAGGCGGCGTTGATATCGCCGCTCTTCATGGAGTGCGTGAACGCCTGGTTGCTGCCGAAGTCCTGGTAGATGAGAGTGCTGTCTTTCCCCAGGGCCTTCTCCATATCCAGCACGACGGGAAGGGGTTCGTAATCTACGGCGACCATTTCGGCGGCGTCGCGGGCAGTGTAGGGGTCCTCGGCGACCACGGCGGCCACGGGCTCGCCCACATAGCGAACACGGTCCTTGGCCAGCGCGGGGTGCGGAGGAACCTTGAGGTCGGGCATCTGCATGGCGCAGGGAATCATGCCCAGGCCTTCCAGGTCGGCGGAGGTCACCACCGCCAGCACGCCGGGATGCGCGCGGGCGGCATCGGAATTGATGGACAGAATGCGGGCGTGGGCATGCGGGGAGCGCACGAAGACGCAGTGGGCCAGGTTTGGCAGCTTAATGTCGTCGGTGTAATGGCTGATGCCGCGCACCAGGCGAGGATCCTCTTTGCGCTTGAAGCGCTTGCCCACCCACTGCCCGTTACCCTTAGCTTTGCCGTTGCTTTTTCCGTTGCTGGCCATGGATCACCTCGCTCAGTCAGCGGCGCGGGCTGCCGCGCGCTGGCGCTGGTTCATCTTGCGGGACGCCGCTTTCACGGCATTGACGATGTGCTGGTAGCCGGTGCAGCGGCAGAGATTGCCCCCGATGCCCTCGCGGATCTCCTCGTCAGTGGGGGACGCGTTCTGCTGCAGCAGGTCGTGGGCGCAGAGGATCATGCCCGGGGTGCAGTAGCCGCACTGCAACCCGTGTTCCTCCCAGAAGGCTTCCTGGATGGGGTGCAGGTTCTCGCTGGCCGCCAGCCCTTCAATGGTGGTGACAGCGCGGCCGTCGGCTTGCACCGCCAGCACGGTGCACGATTTTACCGCCATGCCATCGAGCAGCACGGTGCAGGCCCCGCATAGCGAGGTTTCGCAGCCGATGTGAGTTCCGGTAAGCCCGGCCACTTCACGCAGGAAATGGACCAGCAACAGGCGGGGCTCGACTTCGGCGCGGTGCTCGGCCCCGTTGATGACGATGCGGACGTTTTTCTTCATAAGGCCCCCAATGGAAAGAGAAGGTAAGCAGGGGTGCGGACTAACGGGGGGCAACGATAGCAAAATGCGAGGGCTATTTACAAGTCGGCTGGCTGCACCGCACTCAGTGCACATCTGGCGCACGGAAGCAGGCAGAGATAGCCTCCCCCAACCAAATGTCCTGCAGAGGCATGTTCACTTCTTAAGCCTTCCTTAATCTGCGCCGGAGTAACCTCCCCGGCCAGGTCTTCACCCGATTTCTGGCCAAAAACCGAGGAGTTGCTCAATGACATGCCAGCGGCGCTTACGTCGTCTGCTCGTCGTCTGTTGCCTTCTGCTGCTTCTGGCGGTTGAGCCCGCTACCCTGCTCGGCCAGGCTTCCTTGGGCAGCGGACGCCTGGAGGGAAACGTGGCAGACGCTACCGGGGCATTCGTCCCCAGGGCCACGGTTAGCGCGCGCAGTGTTCGTACCGGAATTGAGACCACGACCACGTCGGATGTGAACGGGCACTTCGTCTTCCTCTCGCTGGAGCCGGGCGGCTACCAGCTCGAGGTATCCAAGCAGGGATTCGAGAACACCGTCCTCAAGGACGTAACCGTGAGCGTAGGCACCACCACCACGGTCCAGCCCAAGCTAGCAGTGGGCGATGTGCGCCAAACTATAACCGTAACCGCTGCTGTTCCGCTGGTGGATACGAAGCAGTCCGCCTTAAGCACGGTAGTGGACGAGAACAGCATTAGAGCCCTGCCCTTGAACGGGCGCAACTTCACGGATTTCGCGCTGCTGACGCCGGGGGCAACCACCGACGGCGATTTTGGCATGGTCAGCTTCAACGGCATTGCCGGCAACTTCAACAACTACACGGTTGACGGGGTGAACGACAACAACGCGTTCTTTGAGCAGCAGATCGGCCGCACCAGCATTCCGTTTCAGTTCAGCGAGGACGTGATTCAGGAATTCCAGGTGACCAGCACGGGGTATGAGGCCGAGTTCGGGCAAGCGGGCGGCGGGTTGGTCAACACCGTCACCAAAAGCGGCGGCAACGATGTACATGGCGACGCTTACTATTACATTCTCGATTCGGCGTTCAACGCCAATGATTCCATCAACAACTCATCTGCCATCGCTAAACCCCACAACCGACGGCAGCAGTTTGGAGGCACCTTGGGCGGGCCGATCCGCAAGGATCACCTGTTCTATCTGGCCAACTACGAAGGCCAGGTCAGAAACGAGCCGCTGACCGTGAACAACGCGCCGGGCTTGGTGGGCTTACCGGCAAATTTCTTTCCGCAGAACCCGGCATTGGCCACGGAAGTGGACGCGGCCTCGGGCTCGTTTCCGCGCAGCTTCAACCAGAACACTGCCTTCTTCAAGGTCACGGGCATGCTGACGCCGAAAAACACATTCAGCGCCACCTACAACTTTCAGCGCTTCCGCAGCCCGCACGGGTACTTCAACACGCCCACTTCGACGGGGGACGGGCTATCGCTCACCGACGGAGCCACCAGCCACTTCGCACAATTTTCGCTGGTAACAACTTTCAGCCCCACAACCTCGAACGAACTGCGCCTGCACTTCGGTAACGATGCGCATTTCGACTTGCCCGCCACCCCACCCAGCGGTCCCGCAGTCACCATCCAGAACCCTGACACCGGCTTCGTGTTTGGCGGAAACCGCTTCCAGCTCTCGACTTCGGATCGCCGCTACGAAGTGACCGACAATCTCACCAAGGTGATGGGACGGCACACCATCAAAACCGGTGTGGACATCAACGTCAACCACGACCGGGATTACTTTGTGTACGGGCCCAAGGGCGAGTACCGTTTCGGCAGTTTGGCCGATGTGCCCAGCGGCGCATTTGAGCTGTACCTGCAATCGTTCGGGGAAACTACGGCGAAGTTTACCTCGCCGACCTATTCGTTCTTCGGCCAGGACCAGTTCCGAGCCACCGACAGACTCAGCCTGAACTTCGGCGCGCGCTATGACCTGCAGGTGCTGCCGCAGCCGCCGGTTTGCAATCCCGCCTTCACGCCGACCTGCAAAATCAACTACAGCAAGCACAACATCGCGCCTCGCGCCGGTTTCGCTTACGCGCTCGGTTCGCGCAACACTACCGTGGTGCGCGGTTCGTTTGGATTGTTTTACATCCAGGAAGACCTGCTGGATGTTTCCGAGGCTACCCTCTCCAACGGCATTTCACGGCAGTTCCTGGTGGTGGTAGGGCCGGGATTCGGCAACACCAGCCCCATCGTGAACTTTCCCAATAGCCTCACCAGTTTTCCCTCAGGCGCGGGGGGAACGCCGTCGCTGCTCGTGTTTGCGCCCAACTTCCGCAGCCCATACGTAGAACAGGCGAATTTTGCGGTGGAACACCAGTTTGGCAGCCGCACCGCACTCAGCGTCGGCTACGTTTACAGCCACGGGCTGGCCCTGCTGGGAAATTCCAATGGAGTAACCCGGCAGGCGAATGGCAATTTCGGGCTCGACCTGAACCTGGTTCCGCCGGCGCTGCAGACGCTTCCCCAGTTCGGGGGCGCGTTTACCAATGACAACGTGACTCTGCCCAGCGGCGTTACCTATAACGTTCCCGATTTCGAAGCCATAGACGGCATCCTTAACCCTAATTTCAGCACCATCAACGCGGTGGATAATTCCGGGAAATCCATCTACAACGCGCTGCTGGTTTCATTGCGCCACAGTTCCCGGCAATTCCAGACGGCGGTGGCATACACCTTCTCCAAGGCAATTGATCAGGGCACCGGCTACTTCAACCAGTTCGACCAGGCCGCCCAGCGGGGCCCTTCCCAACTCGACCAGCGCAACCGCCTGGTTCTGAGCGGCGCCTGGTCTCCCCAATTTCATGTTTTGCGCGATTTCACCTTCGCGACGGTCGCGAATTTTGCCAGCGGGCGCCCATACACCGCGGTATTCGATACTCCGCAGCTGAACTTCTCCATTGTTCCCGGTGAAGGGTACAACTCTTTCTACGGCCCGGGGGTCGAGGATATTGATTTCAGTGTGTCGCGGGCGGTCAAGATTAAAGAACGCATGAACCTCAAATTCAGCGCCGAAGCGTTCGACCTTTTCAACCATGCGAATTTTCAGCAGAACGCGGTGGACAATGTGCAATACACCACCACGGAAATCGGCTCCAGCAACAACTGGACCGCCAGCCCGAATCCGAACTTTGGGGCCGGCCTGGCCATGGCGCCGCGCTACGGCTCACGGGCGTTCCAGTTCTCGACCCGTTTCAGCTTTTGAGCCGATGCTCTGACCTAATGTGTTTGCCCAAGATCGCGGGCGGATATTCCCTACGGTAACTTCCCGGCCCGGGGGGTCGTTCGGGCATACTACAATGATTTAACCGACGACCTAACCGACCCATGGGGAAATCTCATCAGAAGACTATTTTTGCGGGGCTAGCAGGGTTGTTGCTCCTGGCCATTGTGGGCCTGATCCTGACCAGCGGGGGAAGCGCACCCACGGCGGTTCCGAATCACCGGCGCACCCAGGCCGATGAGACGCCGCTGGTGGACCAGCGTCCTTTGCAGACGGCGCGCAGCCTGGCCAGCACGGCGGCTACTCCCGCCGAACGGGAACTGGCGCAGGAAGCGGCCCGCGTGGCGGACCACGAGGTGGACCTGGCCTTCGCCAGCGCTTTGCGGGAGGCGGCGCAGCACTCGGGCGCGGTTTCGCCGGAGGCCCGCCACTTGGAGACTCGGGTAAAAAAGCTTACGGCGAAGGTCGGAGCGGAACAAGGCTGGGTCAACAAGCTGGGGCAACTGGCGGCCAAGGCTCCAGAGGCGGAAAAAGCCAAACTGGAGCAGCAGCAGCAGCTGGTGGCGGCGCAGCTGGAGCTGGACAAGGACGAACTGGGAGACGCGCAGAACGATCTGATGCGCGCCGGCGGCAATCCGGTGGGCAAGGTCGAGCGCATGCGGGAGGAGCATGAAGACGCAACTCACGCGCCTGCCAACACTCCCTTGGCCAACAGCGTGGCCGCCAGTTCCGCATCGGCGGCGAATGCGGCGGCCAGCAGCACCGGCAGCCTCCTAGACGAAGTGCAGGCCTGGAGTTCAGTTCGCAGCGCCTTGAGTCAAGTGCGGCAGGCGCAACAGGCGGCGGTAAGCGCAGCGGCGGCGCTGGCCCATGGCCACGAAGCTCTTGAGCAGGAGACGCAGCAGGAGCAGGCACAAACAGCTGCGCCTTCGGCGGCGACCGAAAGCGGGGAAGCCGGTTCCATAAAGGCGAGCGCAGCCGGCGACGCCCAACCAGCAGGTACGGCCGCGGCCCCGGTGCCCTCGGCCTCATTGGCTGCCTTAAAACACCTGGCCGGCGATCAGAAAACCCTGGCCGAGTTCGACCAGCGGGTGCAGGACGAGCAGGAACTGACCGATGTATACGGCTCCTGGGTGGCGGTTCTGCAGGCGCGCGAGCGTGCGGCGATGCACGCCATTCTCCGCTCTTTGACGTGGATTCTTCTGGTGCTGCTGGCGGTGCTGGTGGCCGACCAGTTGATTGACCGCTTCGTCAGTAAGCTTGGGACGGACCGCAAGCGGTTTCTTGACCTGCGGGTGGTGCTGCGCTTTGCGGCGCAAGCGCTGGGCGTGCTGGCGATGATATTTATCGTGTTCGGCAAGCCGGCGCAGATGCCCACCATCCTGGGCTTGGCTGGCGCCGGCCTGACGGTGGCGCTGAAGGACTTCATCGTCGGCTTCTTCGGCTGGTTCGTGCTTATGGGGCGCAACGGAATCCGGGTGGGAGACTGGGTGGAAATTGAAGGCGTAGGCGGGGAAGTAGCCGAAATCGGACTGCTGCGGACGGTGCTGCTGGAGACGGGAAATTGGACGGAAGCCGGACACCCCACCGGGCGCAAGGTGGCTTTTGTCAACAGTTTCGCTATCGAAGGCCACTACTTCAACTTCTCCACTTCGGGACAGTGGCTGTGGGACGAGTTGCGGCTGGAGATTCCAGTGGATCGCGATCCCTATCCGCTAATCCAGGGAATCCGCAATGTCGTGGCCGAGGAAACCGAAGCCAGCTTTCGACAGGCGAAAGAGGAGTGGCAGCGAGTTACACGCCAGTACGGAGTAAAGGCATTTTCGGCGGAGCCTGCCATTGACGTGCAGCCCACAGGATCAGGGGTGCAGCTAGTGGTGCGCTACATCGCACGGGCTCACGAACGGCACGAACTCCGGGCGCGGCTCAACCATGCCATGGTAGAACTGCTGCACGGCAGGCGGGCGGAAGCGACTATGCGGTAAGGAAGCAGTTCCGGCTGAAATGGATGGCAGCGGTGCTTTGGACCGCAGGGTTTGAGGCGTTCAAGCTGCTATAGCCCGCCCCTTCGGCGAGGCGAGTAGCCCAAGGCTGAGAACCGGGGAACGAGAACTCATCGCCCTTCTTGCAAAGGCAAGGCCGACAGGTGTATGCAGGACGGTAGCCGCGGATGTGGGTGCTGCTGAATCCAAGCCGCGGAGAGAACCTCATCCGGGAGCCGACCAGCCCATGAGCACCGCCGAACTGAAGAACCCCTCGCCCGATGAATCCTACGAACAGTTGCTGAATTCAAGCTTGCGCGGTTTTGAAGCCGCGCGGGAAGCGGCGGAAGCGCTGGCCAAAGGTGTGGGGTCGCCCACCGACGCCCTGGCCGGGAAAGTGCGTCAGTACGAGGAGGAACTGGACAAGCTCGACCATGACATCAACGACGCCGTGACGGCGGCTATTAGCCATGTGCCGGCGGAGCGCACGCGGGAGTTGCTGGCCTGCCTGAAATTCATCATCGAACTGGAGCGGATCGGCGACCTGCTGCTGAACGTGGCCAATCGCGCGGTGGCGGTAGGCTCGCGGCTGGAGGCGGAGGAGGTGAAGGAGATTTCCGCCATGGCCGGCATTCTAGCCCGCATGCTGGCGGAATCGCGGGAGGCGTTCGCGCGCCGGGATGTGAAGCGTGCGGTGGACGTGCTCAAGGCGGACGCGGAAATGGACAGGTTGCGCAACCTGGTCTTCGTGCGTCATATCGAGAATCCGGAGCACCAGCTGCATCGCGAGAGCTTTCACGTGGTGTTTATGATCCAGAGCCTGGAACGAGCCGGAGACCATGCTAAGAACCTGGCGGAGGAAGTGGTTCATCTGGTGAGCGGGCGCAGCGTGCGCCACGTCTTGCGGCAATACGACAAGCCCGACGAAGTGGTATTTGTGGAACGTATGCGGCGGCAGGCGGGCAAGAGGTAAGCTATCCGTCCCTACCAGAAAAAAGAAATCCACAATTTTATTCAGCCGGCGGGCAGGGTCCTGCAACCGGATATCGCGGGGTGGCGTCTAATTCGCCGACTAGCGGGCGGAGCTCCTGCAGGAACATCATACCCGCACAACCCGCCGCATTCTTGCGTGCGAACGACCGGGGAGAACGAAATGGACCGGGTCAGACTGACGAAATTCAGAAGCATACTGCAGGCGCGGCAACAAGAACTGACGCGTATTGTGAATGTCAGCCAGGAACAAGGGCGTTCGGTAGAAAATTATCCGCAGGACGCCGCCGAGCGGGCCAGCGCCATTGCCATCAAAGAGTTCTTTTTTGCCCACAGCACGCAGGAGCGGCGGCTGCTGCAGATGGTGACGGAAGCGCTGGAAAGGATTAAGGAAGGAACTTACGGGAGGTGTGTGGCCTGCGAGGAAGAGATCAATGGCAAGCGCCTGGAAGCCGTGCCCTGGGCGCGCTGCTGCCTGCAGTGCCAGGAGCGGATCGAGCAACTGACGGCGGAGCGGCGCGCGGCCTAATTTCTACAAGTTGTTTTTCGCAACGATGATGCGGTGCCCACCCGGTTGTAAAAAAATCTTACGTTTAAATAGTTTTTATTTCGCAATGCTCCAATAGCGCGAAAGCAGGGATGGGTATATACTTTCCCAACTTGCAAGCTTGGGGCTGTCTCAACAATCACAAAGACGGAACAACGGCACAATGGCTAATCGAACGAAAAGGAAGAGTGCTGATATGGGCTTGAGACAAAAATTTGCTCGGCACCTGCGTAAACAGCGAGAACAGCGGGAATGGTCGCTGCGGCAGATGGCGCAGCAGAGTGGGATTTCGTTGACCCGGCTATGGAATTATGAACAAGGCAATCATAGTCCCAATCTGACCGCCTTGTCGAAAATGGCACGGGCCTTTGATACTCCACTTTGGAAGTTCATCAAGGCGCTGAGCTAGCCGACACGGCCCGGAGAGGCGCCGGCAGCTGACCGCGTAGGTTTTCCGCGACTATGATATCGCGAAGGAGGCCGACGTATGCTCGAACTGCAAAGCGTGCGCATGGCCTTGCCGGCAGATGCCAACATCATCGTCGGCCAATCGCATTTCATCAAGACGGTGGAAGACTTGTATGAGGCGGTGGTTACGACGGTGCCGCAAGCCAGGTTCGGCGTGGCTTTCAACGAAAGCTCCGGACCCTGCCTGACGAGGGCGGAAGGCAACGACGAAGAGCTGCGGAGCGCGGCGGTGCAGAACGCCCAGGCGCTGGGAGCGGGGCACGTCTTTGTGCTGCTGCTGCGCCATGCTTATCCCATCAACCTGCTGGCGGCGGTGCGCAACACCGCGGAGGTGTGTTCCATTTTTTGCGCCACGGCCAATCCGGTGGAAGTGATCGTGGCGCGCAGCGAGCAGGGCGGAGGCGTGCTGGGCGTGATTGACGGAAGCGCGCCCAAAGGTGTGGAAGGCCCGGCGGATGTTACCGACCGGCACGATTTCCTGCGCAAAATTGGATACAAACGTTAGTCCCCATTGGGGTCAGCCGGCGCGCGAAGTGGCGGCCGAAATTTGGCGCTCCAGCGAGTGTGCGGGTCTGCATGCAGAAGCCTTCGAGCCTGAGGGCCCTCAGGATGACGCCGGCCCTTCGTTTTCCTCTTCCTACCGTATGAGACGGGCTGCATTGCTGCAGAAGTTTGCCTGGAAATTTTGGACCGGAGTTGAACCAAGGAAAAAATGGAAGGAAAAATTAAAAGGGCCGTGACTTTGGTTATGCTCTAGCCGCCAGCTCCTTGCGAGGAAGCCAACCGCGTGGAAACATGCACCGTCACAGCCCCTGATGCGACCACTGCTTTCGCAGTTCCAAGCCCCAGCTGCTTCTCGCAAAGCCTGCCGGTTTTTTCGGGCCTGGTTGCCCAACGGCTTGCGCCGCCGAACTGATCACCCAGCCTACTTCGGACTGGCCATATTTTGTACGCCAACCCTTTCAGCCGTCGACGGGAGCTAAATTACAAAAGCTATCAAATGGAGTCAACGCCCGTTTTTGGTGCAACTGTGGAAGAAAATGTGGAAATTGCGGCGGAAATTGCGAAAGCCGCGGAGGGGGTAAGTGTCAGGCGCAGCAAAATCGCGGTCTAGCTAGCAGCCTGCCGGGGAGAGCCGCCCTCAGCGGCGGGAGCGGTGGGCGGCGGGTTCGGAGAGCGAGATGCTGCGGGCCGGCTTGCGGGAAACACGGTTGGCCTCGGCGACGCTGCGGATCTCAATACGGAAAAAATCCTTCTGCTGCTGGGTGAGCATGTCCCACCAGGGAGCGAGCAGGGAAAGCTCGGGATGGTGGCCGGCCAGAGCGTGGGGGATGCCGCCGTATTTTTTTTCGATGCGGTCGGCGACCGCCAGATTCTCCATTTCGTGCGGCGGCAGTTGCAACACGCGGCAGAGTTCCTGCAGGGCGAGCCGGGACGGGTGAGCTTCGCCTTTGGCCAGCTTGCGAATGTGCTCGTAAGTCAGGCCGGTGCGGTGGGCGAGCTGGCGGATGGTGAAATCAAGCTGGTTCATGCGCTCGACCAGAGCGCGAGCCAGGCGTCCTTGCGGGTTGAGATCCACGGCGAGCGGCATTTTTGTTCCAGGCCTGCCATCCTGGGCAGGTGGGAGAGAATCCTAAATTTTTTGCGGCCCCGGTGCAAGAAGATAAACAGGTACTATGGGTACACATAGTTTTTGTGTATACTCCGATATTATGTCGTCGCCCTTGGTGGCATACGTGGACGGTGGTTCGCGGGGAAGCCGCGGCCCGGCAGGTATCGGAGTGGTGATCGAGCATCCCGGCGGCCGCCGGGTGGAAATCAGCGAAACCATCGAGGCAGGGGACAACAACTACGCGGAATACTCCGCGCTGCTGGCGGCCCTGGAATACGCCGCCCAGAACCAGTGTCCCCGGCTGTGCGTGTTCAGCGATTCGGAGGTCGTGGTCAAACAGATCACCGGCCACTACACCTGCCAGAGCGCGGGCCTGCGCGAGATTCACGAGATGTGCAAGGAGCTGATCCAGTCATTGCAGGAGTTCACCATCCTGCACATCCGCAGGCAGGCGAACAGCGAGGCCGACCGGCTGGCCAACGCGGCCATGGACCGGACACGTAAACTGAAATCGCGAGTGGGCGCGGCCATGGTGCCGGAGCCGGCGTAGAGGCAGTGGCCAGCCGCCGGTAAAAGCGGCCCTTTAAACTTCTCCAGCGACAGTCCTCCTTATTTTCCTTTGCGCAATTCCTCCAGCTCGGCTTTAAAAAACTTCTCATAGCATTCGGGGCAGATGCCGTGGGTGAAGGTAGCCTGGGAGTGGTCGCTCATATAGGTTTCCACCTGCTGCCAGTAGTCGTGATCATCGCGGATGCGCTTGCAGTAGGAGCAGATGGGCAGCAGGCCCTGCAGCTGCTTGACCCGGGAAAGAGCATCCTGAAGCTGGGCGACGCGGCTGGCGAGGGCGGCCTGCAATTCCACCACCCGGCGGCCAACGCGCAAGCGGGCGCGCAGTTCCTGGGCATGAAATGGCTTGGTGATGTAATCGTTGGCGCCGGCCTGGAAGCCGGCCAGCACGTCGTCGAGGCTCTGGCGCACGGTGGCCACCACCAGGTAGAAGCCGTCCATGGCGGGATGGGCGCGGACCTTGCGGCAGACTTCCAGGCCATCCAAGCCGGGCATCTGCCAGTCCAGCAGGGCGAGATGGGGAGCTCCTTCGGCCTGCAGTATTTCCCAGGCGCGGTTGCCATCGGGCGCAATGACAACTTCGTACTCTTCGCGGAGCACGCTTTCCAGGATGCGGCAGTAGAAGCCGTCATCCTCGGCGACTAGCACCTTCATGTTGCACCTCGAGAACTTGCAGCAGCTGCGGGCGCAGCCCATCCAGTTCTTCCTGCAGTTGCTGCAGGGCCACGGCCGTGCCCTGCAAGTCGCCGCCGTGGACAAACTGCCGCAATTTTTCCAGTTTCACCAGCGCCGGCTCCAACCCGAAATAAGCCAGTTCGCCCTGCAGCATGTGAACGGCATCGCGCATGGCCTGCTGATTGCCTTGGGCCAGGGCGGCGCGCAGTTTCTCAAGCGTCCCGGGATATTCATCCAGGAAGACCGAGGTGATTTTGCGCAGCAGTTCCAGATCGCCATCCACCCGGCCCAGAGCCTGCTTGGGAGTCCAGGGGGAGGGGGGAGAAGAAGGGGGAATGCCGCACAGACGTTCGATTTCCTGCTGCACGAGGTCGAACTTAACGGGCTTGGCAATGTAGCCGTCCATGCCGCCGGCAAGGCAGCGTTCGCGGTCGCCTTTCAGGGCGTGGGCGGTCATGGCCACGATGGGCAGATGTCCGCCGCTGGCCTGCTCGCGGCGGCGGATTTCCGCGGTGGCGGCAAAGCCGTCCAGTTCCGGCATTTGCACGTCCATAAAGACCAGATCGAACTTCTGCGCCTGCAGCAGGGTGAGGGCCTCGCGCCCGTTGGCGGCGAGGCTGGGTATGTGTCCCAATTTTTCCAGCAGGCGGAGCATGAGCGCCTGATTGACCGGATTGTCCTCGGCTACGAGGATGCGCAGGTGCGAACGGGATTCCCGCAGGGTGTGGCGAGTGAGAACCTGTTCCGCGGTCTGGGGCGTTGCGGGAGTGCCGAGAGCGGCGCGGATGGCTTGCAGCAATTCCTTTTTATGAAAGGGTTTGACCAGGTAAACCGAGATGCCGAGCTCGCGGCAGCGGGCGGCATCGCCGCGTTGGGCGTCGGAGGTAAGCATCATGATGATGATGCCGCTGAGCTCGGGGTCTTGATGAATGCGCTGGGCGAGGGTAAAGCCATCCATGCCGGGCATGCGGCAATCGAGGAGCAGGACGCGGAAAGAATCGCCCTCATGGCAGGCAGCCTTCATCATCTGCAGCGCCAGTTCGGCGCTGGGAGTGGCCACTGCGCTCATGCCCCAGCCGGTGGTGAATTCCAGAAGGACTTTGCGGTTGATTTCATTGTCGTCAACGATGAGGGCGGGAACACCGCGCAGGTCCACGTTATCTTCGCCGGCAGAGGACGTCTGCAGAGGCGCGCGGAGAAAACGGACGAGAAAATGGAAGACGCTGCCCCGGCCTTCGTCGCTCTCCGCCCAGATACGCCCACCCATCATCTCCACCAGGCGAGCGCAGATGGCCAGGCCCAGACCGGTGCCGCCAAAGCGGCGGGTGGTGCTGCTGTCCGCCTGATAAAACTTTTCGAACAGGTGGCCCTGTTTCTCGCGGGGGATGCCGATGCCGGTATCGCTGACCTGGAAATGGAGCTGGACAGCTTCGCCGTCGCCCGTTTCCTGGCTGACCTGCAAGGCCACTTCGCCATGCTCGGTGAACTTGATGGCATTCCCCATCAAATTCACCATGACTTGGCGCAGGCGGGTGGGATCGCCGATAAGGCGGCTGGGAATCTCGGGAGCGATGCGGTAGACGATCTCCAGATTCTTCTGGTGGGCGGCCAGGGCCATGGACTTCACTGCTTCGCTGATGCAGTCATGCAACTCGAAAGGGATGGACTCGAGATCGAGCTTGCCGGACTCGATTTTAGAAAAGTCAAGAATGTCGTTCACGACGGTGAGCAGGGCGTCACCGGATCTCTTGACCGCGCCCAGGTAATCGCGCTGCTCGGCGTTTAGCTCGGTGTCCAGGGCGAGCTCGGTCATACCCATGATGCCGTTAATGGGGGTGCGGATTTCGTGGCTCATGTTGGCCAGGAACTCGCTTTTGGCGCGGCTGCCGGCTTCGGCGGCTTCTTTGGCGAGAACCAGTTGCTGGTTAACGGTGAGCAGCTCAGAGGTGCGGGCGGCAACTTCGGATTCAAGATGGTCGCGGTGCTTCTGCAGAGCCGGGTCGCGGGCCTGGATTTCCTCCAGCATCTGGTTGAAAGCGGAAATGAGCCGGCCTATTTCGTCGCGGCCGCGGGAAAAGGCGCGCAAGCTGTAATCCTTATCGCGGGAGATGATGGTGGCGGTTCCCACCAGTTCGATAATGGGCTGGGAAACCAGGCGTTGCAGGCGGGAAGCCAGAAAGGAAGCCAAGCCCAAAGAAGCGGCGACGATGAGGGCCACAATCCCCAGGTAGCGGTTGCGGCGGCTGGCGAGGTTCTGCAGGTCGGACTCGATGAACACTACCCCTAGAGGTTCGCCGGCCAAAGAGATGGTGTGGAATTGGAGCAGGCTGCGCGAGGTGAAATAACTTCCTTCGGGCCGAAGCGGCTGGCAGCGGCGGGGGGCCTTGGGCAGGCGAGAGTAGCGGGCAAACTGCTTGCCGTCGCGGGTGAAGATGCAAGCCGACTGGATGTGGGGTTCGGAGCGAAGGGCGGTGAGCACATCGCGGCCGGCATTGGCGTCGTTGAAGGTGAGGGCGGCGGTGCTGTTTTCCCCCACGATTGCTGCGATGACGCGCAAATCGCTGGCCATGCTGCGCTTCAGGTCCAGCAGGTCGTAGGCGCCCACCGCCAGGCAGGCCAGCAGCAGAGCCGTGGTGCTGATCGCCAAGGTGAAGAAAGTGAGCTTGCTGCCAATGGAGATGTCGCGGAAGCTGCGCATCAGTTCGTTTCTCCTCCTCCAACGTTGACGACACGGGCTACCGCCAGGAGCTTGGAACTGAGCTTGAGGTGGTGCCGTTCGGCGGCTGCGAGATTAACTTCAAAACGCACGCGGTCCTGCTCCAGCACAAAGTTGATCATGCCGTCCAGAGGGAGGAACTCATTACTCTCGCCCACCGTAAGTACCGGCAGATTGTGGAGGGGAGCGAGCGCCTGCCTCAAAAATGCGGGATCAGAGCTGCCGATGAAGAGGATGTGGCATTGGCGCGCTTCGGCGGAAGACGGCACCGTTCGGCTGATGATCGGTCGCCCGGAGATAGATTTGCCCTGCACGACCCTGCTCAGGGTGTCGCCGAAGGGGTCGCGGCCGAGCACGCAGATGCGAAGCGGAGTGGAGGAATCGGGGAAGGCGCGGGACGGCCAGTCCACGAATTTTGCGAAGTTGTAAAGGAAGGCGGCCTTGACCTCGTATTCGGGTGCGCGGGCGGACTGCGCCGCCGCCGTCATGGCGAGGGCGAAAAAGCAGGCGACAATGGAAATCCGGCGCGTCATGTCCTAGAAGCGAAACGTAAGCTTCACGCAAAAACTGCTGTTGCTCTCGTGTTTTCCTCGTTCCGCAAAGCGAACCGCTTTATCACGCAGTGCATGCCTAACCTCTACCGAGTTCAAAAGCGCCACGTAATTCTTCCTTGAATGCTGCGCCCCACTTGCGCCGTACCTTGCACATCGTAGATTTGCACGAATTCCGGGTGATGCGGATCGAGCAAGTTCTGCAACGCGAGACTGAACTCCGGATTTTTAGCGGGACGCCATCCCAGGCGGGTGTCCAAGCGGGTGTAGGCAGGGAGCAGTTGCCCTGGGAGATGGCCTGTATAAAAAACCGCAGTGTCGAATTCCAAGGCCAGAGGCAAGGACCAATAGCTGCGCACATTGAACTGGTGCCGTGGATTGTCACCGGGCAACATCAGGCTGCTGCTCCCCGGTGGAGCCGTTTGCCGGATCTGCAACCAGGAATATCCAGCGGCGAGTCTCCACCACTGCGAGGGCTTATAAGTGGCGGAGAACTCCACGCCTTTGGTTCTGGCGCCCAGGTTGTTGGAAAAGACGAGTGGAATCGCCAAATGCGGGGGAGGCGGAGTGAACTCCGGAAAAGGCTGGCCGGCCTGCAGGCCGATCACATCTTTATACACGTTATAGAAAGCAGCGATGTCAAAGGCAAGCGTTGTTGCCGGCTGGATGCGATAACCTGATTCATAGGCCAGCAATTGCTCGGAGACCAGTTTCTGGTTCCCGAGCACAGTCAGCAAGCTCGTCAGCCCAGCCGAACCGGGCACGGCCAGAGCCTCAACTTCGCCCTCCTCTTCATACCGGCTGGGAGTGCGCACCGCCCTCGACACGGCCACCCAAAAGCTGTGCTCGACGTGAGGTTGCCACCGCAGGCGGATGGCGGGCTGCAATTCCAGGCCGGTGTAGGGGTTGGACTCGAACTTCGATCCCATGGTCAACCAGAGACGAGCCGGAAACAGGCTTATGTCGTCCTGAGCAAATCCGCTGAACAATTTCTGAGCCGAGGCGCGGGTGCCGAAGGACAGGAAGTCGCTGTTGCGGATATTTTCCTGCTGGACACGGAATCCGGCTCCCACCACCACGTCGTGCCCTTCGCGCAGCCGCAACTGATGCTGGCAGTTGGCTTCGAACACCTGCTCCTGCAGCCCAAGGGGAGAAAAAAATCTATCCAGATGGTCGTAATAAGTTTGCAGGGTAGTGAGGGACCCCCCAGCAAAGTGGTGCTGCCAGTTGACCATGAGGTTGGCGTCCGTTGCTTTCAGTGGCATAGCCAGGGTCTGAGAAAAAGGAGGCTGGAGGAGCGGGGCTACGTAAATTTGCTGTTGCGAGCTGCGGTAAATCTCTCCGGATAGCACTAGAGCATCTCGTGGAGCAGCTTGCCAATCGGAGCGGAACCCCCCAGTCAGGTGAGACCATGCGTCATAGCTGGCTTGGGAAGGATCCAGCCCTGGACTTTGCCCTTCTCGAAAGTATTTGGCGTGCCAGCGGTAATGGACGTGCGAGCGTTGGTTGTGACCGCCATAACGCGCTTGCGTCATTCCCTGGCCTTTTGAGCCTGCCTCGGCGCCCATCAAAACACCCGCCGTTTCCTGCGCGGGCTTGGTGATGACATTGATGACGCCGTTCACCGCATTCGCGCCCCAAAGGGAACCTCCCGGGCCGCGAATAATCTCGATCCTTTCAATGTCCTCCAAAACAAGGGTCTGCATGTCCCAGTACACGCCGGAGAATGTGGGCGAGTAGACGATCCTGCCGTCAATCATCACCAGCAGCTTGTTGGAGTAGCGGTAATTAAAGCCGCGGATGCTGATGGCCCAGGCGCTGGCATTGATTTGTGCTACTTGCACCCCCGGGGCAAGCCGGAACAGTTCCGGCAAGCGGGTGGCGCCGGAACGCCGGATTTCTTCCTGGGTAATCACGTATACGGCCGCGGGCACCTGGGAGAGCCTTTGTTCCTTTTTGCCCACAGTGCTGACTTGAACGTTCATCAGCTCTTCCAGACTCATTTGGCTCAAGTCGGCAGGAAGATGTTCCTGCCCTTGGATTGTGGAGGCCAGCCCAAACACCAAGCAGAGCCCGCATGTACACAGCAGCGCATTGAAAAAGATCGCGTGAACTCGCATACAAACGTGGCCAAACACTGGCCTCGTCCCATGCTAAACAGAGATGGCGGCAGGTCCGACTCGAGGCAACAATCACGGAAGGGGGGGATTCCCGAAACGATATTCAATACAAATGTGCAAAGCCTGCTTGAAAAGTTCAAAGAGTGGCACACCCCAAGGCAAGTCTGCCCGGCTATGAGTGAGGACGCTTCCCGGGGGCGGAGGCGAGCCCCTGTTGTGACGGCTGGCCGGCCAGTTGTGGTTTTTCAGTAGTGAACTCAAGTTCTTTCTTGAATTGCTGGACTACACGCTTGCCTTCCTCGGTGTTGGCCAGGTTGTCCATTTCCGGCGCGTTGGCGCAACAACGGAAGAGTTCCTCGCCGGCCTTGCCGCCGGCGATGTAGTGCCATTGGGGCGTAGTGATGGAAGTCAACGGCCCAAAGTAATTGGGAAACAGAGGCGTCAATTTCGCTTGCGCCAGTTCAGAAACTACCGGCATCAGCGGCACGCTTTCACCGGGATTGGTCCAAAGCTTGGAGACAGAAATGCCGGGTAGCGCACTGGAGTCTCCTTTGGGAACCAGGCTGAGCAACGTAGCCGGAAGGCTCACGGTCGAAACCGGAGTGGCGATGTGGAGGCCGGCGGGCACCTTGCCGGGTTCCCAGAAAATGAGGGGAACATGGATGAGTTCCCGGTAGAGAGCGTTGAGGTGGTCCATGAAGCCGTGTTCGTTGAATTCCTCGCCGTGATCGGAGGTGATGACCACCAGAGTGTTCTTATCCAGGCCGCGCTGGTGCAGTTGCTGAAAAAACTGGCCCAGCTCTGTATCCACGTACTGGATGGCTCCGTCGTAGGCGTCCATTTCGGCCTGGCGCTGCTGCGGCGTAAGGGAAGCGAACCAGTCCCAGGCCAGGGGTATAGGGGCGGAGGGATGGGCTACCCTGGTGAAACGGTGGAGGTACGGCTCAGGCGGCAGGTAGGGGTCGTGGACATCGTAGTAGTTGAGAAAAACGAAGAAGGGGTGGCCGTGGCTGGATTCAATCCAGCGCAGAGCGTGCTGGTTGATCTGGCGCGCGTTGCGGCGGCCAACGCGGTCTTTGGCGATATTCAGGTGATACAGCGCCTGCTCCAGGCGTTCGCCGTAATAAGTTTGGGGGAAGGCGCTGGCTGGGGACTCGTAATCGTCCTCAAAATGAATGAAGCCGCGTCCCAACCCGGTACGACGGGAGAAAAAATAGGTGCTGCCGGAGAAGCCGGCGGTGCGGTAGCCCAGGCGCTGAAAAGCTTCCCCCAGAGTAGGGTATTGCGGGAGAAGGCTGGTGCCCATGTAGCAGGCGCCGTGCTCATGGGGGTAGCGGCCGGTGAGCATGGAGGCGTGCGAGGGCAAGGTCCAGGAAGACGGGGCCATCGCGTTCTGAAAGAGAACTCCCTGATCTGCAATGCGGCTCAGGTT
Organism: Terriglobales bacterium; assembly: GCA_035278025.1. Taxonomy (GTDB): domain Bacteria; phylum Acidobacteriota; class Terriglobia; order Terriglobales; family Acidobacteriaceae; genus JAICWP01. The sequence continues at coordinate 36,523 of DATEJK010000154.1, forward strand.
GGGGCTGGTGGGGCGGCCATAACCGTAGGTGGAAAGATGGTCGGCCCGCAGCGTGTCCACCACAATCACCAGCACGTTAGGGGAGCCGGGAGCGGCGGCGGCCAAGTGGGCAATCTGCCGCCGCTCGTGCACCCGCTGGAAAATTGGAATGCCGATTACGACTATCGCTGCCACAGCAGCCACCCAGGGCAGGCTTCGCTGCTGCGCCAGGCGAAACTCCGGCCGTGCCAGCATTAAAGCCGTGACTACAGCCAGCATGAGAGCAATCAGCATCAAGCCGACCGTCTCCGCCAAGGGATGGCCGGCAATGGCAACTGACCAGCCAGACGGCAAAGCAGCCTCCCACACCGAGGAAGTCACGCGCAGCCAGTCGAAATACATGAACCAGGCATACAGGCAGGCGGCGCGAAAGAAGAGGGAGGGGCGCCCGACAAGAGCATTGCGCAGGGCTAGGATCGGCAGGGCTACAAGTAACGCCAGAACCACGTCAACCGGAATCGGAACCCAGGTGAGATCGAGAATTCGAATGTGGCGGACATGGAAGAATAAGAGACCTTCCACCAGGCCCGTGATCAATCCGAACCATACCGCGATAATGAGTATGTCCCTGCGGGAAGTATCGTCCTGAGGGGCACGGTCGAGAGCTGGATGCATATGGAGGAGCGGATTGAGGGCGTAAGAAGTCCGCCCTGGATTTGTTCAACGGAGATGAAGTCTTCAACCCGTAGCAAAAAGCATATCACGAGGGATTGGTGGCATTGAGCAGTGTCCTGAACTTGCATATTCAGGACATAACATGGCTTTTGAAACGAGCGGAGCGGCCCAAATCGCGCGTAGTATAATTTCGTAACTTCAGCGAAATCGAAACGCGGACATTCAGTTGAGTCTTCCTGCAACCCAGCCTGCGGCGGCGTCCAGCGGTTCGAACGCCGCGGCGGCGCACGTTTTCGGCTGGCGCGGCCTTCGCGATAGAAAATTCTGGATGGTGTGGCTGGAGCACGCGATCTATTTCGCGTTGCTGGCGCTGGTGATCGCCGAGCCTTTCTCCACCCCAACGGTCCTCATCATTTTTCGTGTTGCCTTGGGATTGTGGGTGCTGAAGCTGGCGCTGAGCGGTTTCAGCGTGCGACGCGTTCCTCTGGTCCTTCCCTTGCTGCTGTTCTTTGCAGGCGCGGGCATTTCCACAATATTCACCTTCGCGCCTTTGCTGAGCTGGGTGCGCCTGGGCTGGTACAGCATGGCCCTCATTTTTCTGCTGGTGACGGAAAACGTGAAAACCAGCACGCAGCTGAAATGGCTGGTGACGGCGCTGCTGCTTGCCAGTTCCGTAAGCGCGATTCAAACCGGATGGCAGTTTACGGCAGGAATCGGCACCAAACTGCTGTACGTGCCCCCGGGGCCGATGAGGGAGGCGGGGTTGCGCTCCCGTGACATCGTGCGCGAGATCAACGGCCACTCGGTGCGGCGGCCGTGGTTATGGCGCCGTGCTCTGCGCCTGACTCAGCATGACGCCGTGCTGCAGATGCGGGTGGCCCGTCCCTATCCCGGCGGGCTGCATTATCTCTACACCGCCGTGCCAAGGTCGGCGGTGGAGGAGTGGCTGCGGAGCCCCGGCCAATTGGTGACAGAGGGTTATCCCCTGCGCGCGCAGGGGCGCTTCTACCACGCCATTCCCTACGCCGGCATGCTGATGGTGATCGGCGCGTTGTGCTGGGGACTGCTGCTGGCCAGCGGCTGCGCCAGAACAGTCGTGCGGGTATTGCTGACGCTGATTTTTGTGGCCGTGGCGGCAAGCTTGTGGGCCACAGTGACCCGCTCGTATGTGCTGGCTTTGCTGGCGGGCTGTCTGGTGACATTGTGGATGACGGCGCGGCCCAGGGTGCGGGTGGTTGCAGTACTGGCCGCCATTGCCATCCTGCTGGCGGGCTCATTCTGGATTCGTGACCAGCGCCGCCTCTCCTGGTTCAGCAGCGACGAGCCGGGCACTGAGTTTCGCATGATGATGTGGAAGGCCAGCCCGCGCCTGATCCGCGAGCATCCCCTGCTGGGGATTGGGCTGGACAGCGTGCAGCTTCCCGGCAACCGGTTTAACATCGCGGCTTACAGGATTTTTCCCCTGCGCGGCGGACATTTCCATTCCACCTACATCGAGCTGGCGGTGGACTGCGGGCTCCCTGTTCTGGGGCTGTGGTTGTGGCTGATGATTGCCTATTTCCGCCATCTGCGCCGTCTGCTGCGGGCCGCCGCGGCAGCGCCATGGTTTTACCGCGGTCTGGCGCTTGGTATTTTTGCCGGCGCGCTCGCTTTTTATCTTGGTTGCCTGGTGCAGTACACGCTGGGCGATGGGGAAGTCATGCCCCTGGTGTGGCTGTTCATGGGTTTGTCTGTGGTGTTATGGCGGCTGCTGGGGGAGCGCAATCAGCAAGGCGGAGTTCCAGCGAGCACCTCGTAGCTACTTCTGGACGGGGCGGCTAGCGCGCCCGCGTCCCAAATCCCATCATTTGACTGCGCCAGACACTTCGCCGATGTAAACCCCAAAGGGCTGGAGTTCCGTTTGCACCGTCTTGGCATCCGACAGCAGTCTGGCTGAGCTGGCCAGAAGAGTAGTCACACGCGGCTGCGCGAAGCCTTGCGCCGCCAGATTGAAGCTGGGCTTCTGCGCACTGGCCGACATGTTCAGCACCACCAGCACCGCCTTACCTTGGTAGGAACGCAAATACGACAGCACATTATTATTGTTTTCGTCGAGCGGCACGTAGGTGCCTTCGCGCAGCTGCAGGTTGGCGTGGCGCAGCGCCAGCACACGCTTATAGAAATTGAGGATGGAGTTAGGGTCCTTGAGCTCGCTGGCTACGTTGTGCGCGTGGTATGTGCCGGGGATGGGCAGCCAGGGCTTGCCGTTGGTGAAGCCGGCATTGGCACTGTCACTCCACTGCATGGGAGTGCGCTCGCCGTCGCGGCCCTTCTCCTTGGGCCAGCCGCGGCGGCCGATGGGATCCTTTACGTCTTCGCGGCGTGTGGGGTCGTTGTTGCGCATCCCGATTTCTTCGCCGTAATACATGATGGGCGTGCCCCGCAGGGTCAGGTAAAAGCCGGCCAGCAACTTGGCGATCTGGTCGTTGTGCTTCCCATCGCCGTAGCGGTCATAGGCGCGGGGAATGTCGTGATTGCTGAAAACATAGACCGGCCAGCCGCCCGCGGAGTCCACCGCCGCGATCTGCCTGCGGAATTCAGGCGGCGAAAGCTTGTCCACCCGCGTGAACAGGAAGTCCATGGGCATCTGCAGTTCGTTATTGTGCGCGCCGTAGTACTGCTTCAGTTCGGCCACATTCTTGGTCCAGGTTTCGCCGATCAGCACGGCGTCATTTTGGTCCGCCACCTGGCGCAGCTTGCGCAGCACGTCGTGTACCTCCGGCAGCTTGGTGTTGTACTGGTTAACCATATTGGGAAGGCCGAAGGCGTTCTTGCCGGGCAGGGTGGGATTATCGTGCAGCCGGGGATCCTCGAAGAGCGTGTCCACCGCGTCCAGGCGAAAGCCGGCCACGCCGCGCTTGAACCAGAAGCGGGGAACATCGAACATGGCCTTCTCCACCGCGGGATTGCGCCAGTTCAGGTCGGGCTGCTGGACGTAGAAAAAGTGGTAGTAGTACTGCTGCGTTTTCGTATCCCACTGCCAGGCGGAGCCGCCGAAAGTTGATTCCCAGTTGTTGGGCGGCTGGCCGGGAGCGCGGCCGTCGCGCCAGATATACCAGTCGCGCTTGGCGGCGGTGCGGGAGGAGCGCGAGTTGATGAACCAGGGATGCTGGTCGGAGGTGTGATTCATCACGAAATCCATGATGATGCGGATGCTTTTCTTTTTTGCTTGCTGCTCCATGCGGTCGAAATCGGCCAGGGTGCCGTACATGGGATCAATATTGTCGTAATCGGAAACATCGTAGCCGAAATCCACCTGGGGCGAGGGATAGCAGGGCGCGATCCATATGGCGTCCACGCCCAGATCGTGCAGGTAAGCGAGCTTGGAAGCGATGCCGTTGAGGTCTCCAATGCCGTCGTTGTTGCTGTCGGCAAAGCTGCGGGGATAAATCTCGTAAAAGACGGCGTGCTGCCACCACTGGTGCCCTTCGGCGTCGCGGGTGTGTTGCTGTGCTTGGGCCGGAGAGAAAGACAAAAGGGAAACAAAGAGGATAAGAGCGGAAAATTTAATCATGGCAGAAGTCCTCATGCAATCATCGCGTCGCTGTGGGCGCGGCTTGCCCGGAAATGAAGTGAATGACTACGACGCTGTTTTCATATCCGGATCGGTCACTGGCGGGAAAGCTGATCCGCAGCGCAGCCGCGCCGTTCGCCAACTTTATCACTTCGCCGCCCTCAACGGAGGCAATCTGGCCGGGGTTGCGCACGGCCAGGTCGTAATGCTGGCCGGCGATCCCGGCTAACTGCAGCGTCAGCGCCCTGCGATCCGCACTCCAGGATTCGGACACAACCTTGAGAGCGCGGGAGCGCGCGCCCAGGGGAGGCAGCGAGTTGGCCGCGTCCAGGCCGAAGTCGCCGCGCAGGTGAATGCGCACCCTGTTCTCGCCCGCGAACACCGCAAAACGTACCCGCACATGCTGGTCTTCCGCGGTAGGTTCGACATGGAATGGCGCGGGCCGGCCGTTGACCTCCACTCCCATCAGTTGGGCGCGCAGGCTCACGGCGGGCGAAAATTCCACTGTACATTGGCCATCGCCGCGGCGGCGCACCCGCAACGTAATTTCATCATCCGTGCGGCTGTAGCTGAAATCCAGGGCAGCCGGTCCCAGGCGGACGTTTTCAATACGAAACGAGCTCCACTCCGGCGGAGCGTGGGGAGCAAACATAAGGTTGTGGCGGGAAGCGTCCGCCTGCAAACCCATCATGCCCAGCAGCAGCGGGCTGATGACCATGGCCGCCGACCAGATCTGGTGTGGCGAAGCGGTGGAAAGTCCCTGGTAGTAGTCGCCCGATAGCACTTCGGTTGCGTGGCCCAGAGAGCCATCGAGCGCCAGCAGAGCATTGGCGCGCAGGTTGGCGTAGGCGGGCGGGGCGCGGTGGTAGCGGTATTCCCCCACGCTGGCCCAGCCCGTGAACAGCGGCCACACGCTTCCGTAGTGGTACCCGCCGGGATCGTAACGGGGATCGTGGTCGGAGATGATGCGCGCTCCCCAGTCGGCTTCAAAGTCGGGAGCTGCGAGGCGGTTGATCATCTGTTCCGACTTGTCCGCATCCAGCAACTGGAACCACATGGGCACCGTGGCCAGGACGCTGGCAACATCAATCCGCCGGTCCTGCGGGTCCAGGCCAAAAGCGAAAAGCCGGTTTCGCGCATCCCAGAATGACTGGTTGAGCAATGGCAGCTGGCGTTGGGCCGTCTGTTCCATTGTCGCAACTAATTGAGTGTGGCCGGTGAGGCGAGCCAAATCGGCAAGCGCGCGCAGCGCCTCGACCCCCAGGCCGCTCTGGTAAAGCTCGGTCTTGATCACCTGTTGCGCGGACATGCCAGGTGCAGCGGCGGGTGCAGCATTTTCCGGCGGGCGCAGTGGGCCGCCTTCCACCCAGCCATGACCCACGCCAAGATTTTGCGCGAATCCGTGCGCGTCCCAGGTGGAATGCAGGAATTCGTAGGCCTTCCACAGGTTGTCCCATTTGTCAGTGGCGAAGGCGAGATCGCCGCTTTCCCGCACATAATCCCGCACCGCGATGATGAACAGAGGGGTGGCATCAGCGGATGCCCAGGGGTAGGGAAACCTTTTGAACCAATCTACAAAGGTTGCGGTCTGAGAAATCTCGTGGGGAATTTTGCCATCCGCGCGCTGATAGCGGGAAATGAAGTCCAGCGCCTGGCGGGCATGGGCAAAATCGCCTTCCGCGTCGAGAGCGAATGAACTCCACTCGGAATCGCGGCCGAAGTACCAGGCGAAGCCGGGGCGCTGGCTGTCGCCCGAAGCGCGGTAGCCGGCGACCAGGCCGGTGCCCAGGTAAGGATTGGTCACCACGCCCTGCACCAGGCTGACGCGCGCCCAATCATAGGCTTGTTGCAGTTGTGCATCGGGCAGTTCCAGGCTGACGGTCTGCGCGAGTTGGCGCTGGTAGTATGCGGCGGAACTGCGCAGAAGCCCGCCGTAATCTGCCCTGAGACGGCGGTAGGTGGCTTCTGCGGCGGCGAAACCGGTAACCGAACCGGCGATAACGATCACCTGGGTGGCGTGACCTTTGGCGACCGCCGCCAGCGTGAACGAGCTCTCATAAGAAGAGGAGTAGTTGGTGGCATACTCCTGGCGGAAATTGACCGCATCCGGCGAGCCCACCAGTCCGAAAAATTGCTTCGATTCTTCTCCAAGGGAAAAGGCGTGCAGAGCCGGGTCCCAGCTCATGTAAGTGGCGCCCAGAGCGGCCGGCCACTCCAGGGTGAAATCGCGCACGAAGGATGCTTCCACCTGCAGCGGCTCCGCAGTGCGGACGTCGAGAATGACGACCGCGCCCTGTTCCGTGACAGGAACGAACAGAGTTTCTCGAACCTGAAATGTGTCGGAGGCGTAGAGAATGGTGGCGGACTCCGGGCGCACATTCACGGTGCGGGCCAGCGACTCGGCGGGAATGATTTCGCCGCCAACCTGGAATTCGAGGTGAAACTCGCGGAACAACTTAAGGGGATAGACCCAGGCCTCGAAGTGTCCGCCCTCATCGCCAAAAAGGGCGGCGCGTTGCCCGACCGCGGGCAGGAATTCCCAGGGACGCGCGGACCGGGAGAGTTCCAGAGGCGCGGCGGCGGAGAGAGCAGTTGGAACCAGGGAAATTAGAAGGATGCCCAGAATCGCCAATTGCAACCAGGATTTGGCCGACAGCGGTTGCAGCGGCAGAAGGGCCGGGGAAGGTTGCAAGGCGTGCGACATTTATGTAGAAATAAACGGCGAATTCTAACACGGGCCAATTCCCGTCAGGTACCTGCCTTTGCCTCTCTCGCGGCGTGCATTTTTCCGATCGTTGAGCCGGTCAGCGCTGGTGTTGTCATTGGAAGGCGTGCTGGCCCTCGCCCTGCCGCGCCGGTTGAACGCAAGGCTGCCACTGCAAAACTCCGGTGCCACCGGGGCGGCTTCGCCTCCCAACCCAGCCGTAAAGTATCCTCCTCCGCCCAAATTCGCCGACCTCGGCATCAGCTTTGTTGACGTCGCCAAGCAGGCCGGTCTGAACGCCAGGACGATTTTCGGCGGCGAGCACAAGAACAAATACCTGCTGGAGACGACGGGCTGCGGTGTGGCCTTCTACGATTACGATAACGATGGCTGGCTCGACATTTTCCTGGTCAATGGCTGGCGCCTGGAGGGATTTCCCGCAGGCAGCGAGCCGCACTGCCATCTTTTCAAGAATAACCGCGACGGCACTTTCACCGACGTGACTGCAAGAGCGGGGCTGGCGCACAGCGGTTGGGGCCAGGGCGTATGCATCGGCGACTATGACAACGACGGCTACGAAGACCTGTTCATCAGCTACTTCGGCAAGAACGCGCTCTACCACAACAACGGCGACGGCACCTTTACCGACGTGAGCGACAAAGCCGGGGTGAGCGGCAACGGCAAGCGCTGGAGCACCGGCTGCGCCTTTGTTGACTATGACCGCGACGGGCACCTCGACCTGTTCGTGGCCAACTACATTGATCTCGATCTGAAAACTGCGCCCGTTCCGGAATCCGGTCCCTGCCTGTACAAAGGCATCATGGTGGCGTGCGGCCCGCCTGGTCTGAACGGCAGCCAGAACATCCTGTATCACAACAACGGAAATGGTACCTTCACCGATGTTTCGGAAGCCTCCGGCATCCTGCAGGCCAACGGCACTTACGGCCTCGGAGTGCTCACCGCCGACTTCGACAATGACGGCTGGCCCGATATCTACGTGGCCGACGACTCCAGCCCCAGTTTGCTTTATCAGAACAAGAAGAACGGCAAATTTGAGGACATCGGGATTTTGGCGGGCTGCGCCTTCAGCCCCGACGGAAAACCGCAAGCTGGAATGGGCGTTTCCGCCGGCGATTACGACTTGGACGGCAACCTGGACATCGTGAAGACCAATTTCGCCGGAGACACGCATTCGCTTTACCACAACCTGGGTAAGGACAATTTCGAGGACACCACCTACTCCGCCGGTCTGGGCCTGAACACGCGCTTCCTGGGCTGGGGCTGCGGCTGGTTCGACATGGATAACGATGGCTGGCCCGACATCCTCATCTGCAATGGCCACGTATATCCCGAGGTGGAACGGCTCACGACCGAAGAAGGCTACGCCCAGCGCAAGCTGGTATACCGCAACCTGCGCGACGGAAAGTTCGAAGACGTTTCCCTGGTGGCGGGGCCGGGCATTACCACGCCGGCGCCGGCGCGCGGCTGCGCCTTCGGCGATTTCGACAACGACGGCGATGTGGACATGGTGGTGAACACCGTGAATTCATTTCCCCAGCTTTTGCGCTGCGATTCGCCGGGCAAGTCGCACTGGATCAAGGTGCGCACCATGGGTGTGAAGTCGAATCGCAGCGGCATCGGGGCGCGCTTGCGCTGCGTCACTCAGCCGCCGGACGAGTCTGCTCCCCACCAGCAGATTGACGAAGTGCGCAGCGGCGGCGGCTACCTCTCGCAGAGCGATCTGCGGGTGCACTTCGGGCTGGGCAAGGCGGAGAAGGTGGACTTACTGGAGATTCACTGGCCCAGCGGGCAGGTGGATTCGCTGAAGAATGTGGCCGCCGACCAGCTGGTGTACGTCCAAGAGGGGAAGGGGATTGTGCGGACAATGAAATTCGGGCCTGCCAAGAAATAGCGGTTCATGCGGCTGGTTCACTGCTTCTCATAGCCGGAAAATGTTTCGGTAACCTTCAGCTTGCGGCTTCGTCTAAGTGGAAACTTGACTTGGGGTGACGTCATGTACAGGCGCTGGTTTCTTGCTCTGATTGTTCTGATCCCGGTGTTAATGGGGGCGGGGGCGCCCGGTCAAACCGCGAATCCGCCGGACGGGCCGCAATACACGGCGGACGGGCGAATGTTATTTCCTGCCAACTATCGCGAGTGGGTCTATCTTTCTTCCGGTTTGGGCATGAGCTACACGGCGGGCGCGCAGAACATGTTGATGTTCGACAATGTGTTCGTTAATCCCGAGGCTTACCGGAAGTTCCTCGAAACCGGCACCTGGCCGGACAAGACGATGCTGGTGCTGGAAGTGCGCGGCGCCGGGAGCAATGCTTCCATTAACAAGGCCGGCCATTTTCAAACCGCCGACCGCATGGGAGTGGAGGTGCACGTGAAGGACGAGGCGCGCTTTTCCGGCAAGTGGGCCTTCTTCGGGTTTGAGGAGGGGGCTTCGCCGGCAAAACAGGTTCCTGTCGAGGCCTCCTGCTATTCCTGCCATAGGGAACACGGCGCCGTGGACACTACCTTTGTGCAGTTTTATCCAACGCTCCTCAGCATTGCGAAAGAGAAGAAGACTCTCAGTGCCGCCTATTTGAAGGAGAGCGCGGCGAAGTAGTTGCCGCGCTCAGCTTAACTCCGCCGCCTTCACGCAGGGTGTGGATGGAGTCCACCGCCAGGCCAGGGAAACGTTCCACCAGTCCGCTGGGCCAGCGAATCTGCAGGTCATCAATTTTATTCGTGGTGCCCAGGCCAAAGTGCACCCGCATATCGCTATTGGAATCGTAGCTGGAGCCGCTGCGCACTTCGTCTACCAAGGTCCGCTTGCCCACCTTGAGCGTGATGCGCGCCCCGATGCCGTCGCGGTTGGAATCCGTGCCCACCGTCTTGATCTCCATCCAGTGGTTGCCATTGTGCACCTGGTTCACCAGCAGGCTGGGGCGGGCGTTCATGTTGCTGATCACCGCGGCCAGCTGGCCGTTGTTCCATAAGTCGCCAATCGCCAGGCCCCGGCCGGACCAGTGCGCGCTGATGCCCGGCCCCGCGCCGGCGGAAATATCGGTAAAAGTGCCGTTACCATTGTTGTGGTACAGAATGCGCGGCTCTTCGTAGTTGCTGCCCAGCTTGTACTTGTCCACCTCGGGATAGACATGGCCGTTCACCAGCAGCAGATCGGGCCAGCTGTCATTATCGAAATCGAAAAACATTGTTCCCCAGCCCAGGTATTGGGTGTGCAGACCGAGGCCGGCAGGGAAGGTGGCGTCGGAAAAGGTGCCATCGCCGTTGTTGTGATAGAGAGTAGAGGTGTCGTCGGAGAAGTTGGTTTTGAAGATGTCGAGATTGCCATCGCCGTCATAATCGGCGACGGTGGAACCCATGCCGGCCTGGGCGCGCCCATCCTCGTTGAAGGCGGCGCCGGCCACCACCGCCATGTCGGTGAAAGTGCCGTCGTGATCGTTGCGGTAGAGGATGCTGGGGGTGCTGTCGCAGGCCACGTAAATGTCGGGCCAGCCGTCATGGTCGTAATCCAGCGTGGAAACGCTGAGCGCGTAGTAGCCGGCGGATTGGTCAATGTGCGATTTGGCGCTCACGTCCTCAAAGCTGCCGTCGCCGCGATTGTGGTAGAGAATGTTCTTTGCCGCCTTCAGGCCGCGGGGGCCGCACATCACCGGCACGCCCTTCCACAGGCACGTAGGCCGGTCGCCCGGCTTGGGTGCGTTGGCCAGGTCGAAATCCACATAGTTGGCGACCATCAGGTCAAGCTTCCCGTCGCGGTCATAATCCACGAACGCGCAGCCCGAACCCCAGGCTTTGCCCGTGCCGGTCACGCCGGCTTTCTCCCCCACTTCGGTGAAGGTCCCGTGCTTGTTGTGATAGAGGCGGTTCTTGCCGTAGTAGGTGACGTACAGGTCTTCCCAGCCGTCGTTGTCGTAGTCGCCCACGCAGACGCCCTGTCCCCAGCCGGGCGCTCCCGCCAGACCCGCCTGTGTTGTGACGTCGGTAAAGGTTCCGTCGTGGTTGTTGCGGTACAGATGGTTGGTGGGCCCTTTGCCGGGTGGGAAGCCGGCTAGGGTGGTGCCGTTGACGATGAAGATGTCGGGCCAGCCGTCATTGTCGTAGTCAAAGATAGCGACGCCGGTGCCGGTGGTCTCGATGATGTACTGCTTGGTCTCCAGTCCGCCGAAAACGGTCTGCATGCTTAACCCCGCCTTTTCGGCGACGTCGGTGAACCACGCGATGCGCGGGGGCTGGGCAGCGCCCTGTGGCTTGGCCTTCTCAGCCAGAGCGCCGGGCAGCCAGAATACCCCGCTGGCCAGCAGGAGTACCAGGCAGCGAAGGCGGGAATACCGGGCCGGCGGCATCGTTCCGCCTACTATGGAGGCGGACTGCGCAGCGGGTCAAGTTTGCCGCGCAAGCCGCCCCGCGCAGGGCGGGGACTCCACCGGCCGGGTGCTTACTAGAGAGGTGCTGTTTCTGATATCTTTTTTTCTACCAAACCTGCCCGGAGTTCCAGGCGTGCTTCCCGCCGTCACCTCAATTCGCTTGCGCTACAACCTGCGGGCCGTCGTGTGCGCGGTGTGGCTGCTTGCGGCAGGGGCTTGGGGACAGAATGCCACGCCGGCCCAGAGGGCGGCCGCGGCTTACAAGCGCGGCGTGGTCAGTTCGCAGAAGGGCGACCTGGCGGGCGCGCGCCGCGCCTTCGAACAGGCCATCCACCTCAGCCCGCGCACAGCGGAACTGCACACTGCATTGGGACAAGTGCTGCTGCAGCAGGGGGAGGTGGACCGGGCGGTGGAGGAATTCCGCAAGTCCATCAGCCTGAAGCCCGCTCTGGCGCAAGCGCATACTGCTCTGGGAAGCGCGCTGCTGGCGCGGGGCGAGGCCCAAGCCGGCATGGCCGAGTTGCGCCGGGGCGTTCAACTGGCGCCTGCGGATGCGGAGGTGCGGCGGCAACTGGCGCTGGCCCTGAGCGCCGAGGGCGACAGCGGCATGGCCCTGGACGAAATGAGCCAGGCCTCGGGCCTGGCCCCGCAGCGCGCCGACCTGCACGACTCAGTCGGAGTGCTGCTGGCGCAGCAATCAAAATACGACAAAGCCATCATCGAGTTCCGGGAAGCACTGCGTCTGCAGCCCGGCTACGAGCCGGCGCACTTTCATCTTGGGGCGGCGCTGTGGAAGCTGGAGGAGTGGGACAAGGCCGCGGCAAGTCTGCAACAAGCGGTGCGCCTGAATCCCCAGGACGCGCCCGCCTATTTTTATCTGGCGCAGGTGCTGGGGGCCAAAGGCGATACCGCTGGGGCGATGCAGGCTTTGCGGGAGTGCGTGCGGCTGAAGCCGGATTGGGCGCCGGCTCAGACCCAACTCGGCCTTCTGGCGCAAAAGGCGGGCGAGCCCGACCAGGCGCTGGCGGCGTTCCAGCGGGCGGTAAAGCTGGATCCGAAAGACGCGGATTCCCACAATAATCTGGGCATAGCCCTGCTGCAGCGCGGCGATGCCGATTCCGCCATGGCGGAATTTCGCACCGCCATGCGGCTGCGCCCCCAGGACAGCGGCTACAGCAAGAACCTGGGAGCCGCTTTTCTGCAGAAAGCGGATTTTGCCGCCGCCGCCTCCCAGTTTGAAGCCGCCTTGCGCCTCGCTCCCGATGATGCCCAGCTGCATTATGACTTGGGGCTGGCCTACAAACTAAGTGACCGCCTGCCGCAGGCGATCGCGGAATGGAAAACGGCGCTGCAGCTCGATCCCAACCTGCCCGACACCTATTACACCCTGGGAGTGACCTACTGGCAGGAAGGGAAGTTTCCTGAAGCGGAACAGCAGCTGCGGGGCGCGGTGCGCGCCAAGCCCGACTACGCGGAGGCGTACTACACCCTGGGCGCGGTATTGCGGCAGGAGAAAAAGCTTCCCCAGGCGGCGGAGGCGCTGCGCCAGGCCATCCGCCTGCAGCCCGAGTTCCTGGGGGCGCATAGCGTGCTGGCTTCCGTGCTGCGCGAAGCCGGGGACAGCGCCGGCGCCGCCGCTGAAGCCCGGGCCACGGCGGAGATCATGAAACAGCAAACCAGCCTGCAGGGCGCGGTGTTCGCCACCAATTCCGGCGCCCGTCTGCTCAACGCCGGCGATCTCGAGGGCGCCATCGGACAGTTCGAGCGCGCCATTCAGCTCTCCGCCAGCTACGCGCCGGCGCATTTCCAGCTGGCGCAGGCGCTCGCCCGCAAAGGCCAGCCGGCGCAAGCCCGGCAGGAATTCCAGAAAGCGAAGCGGCTTGATCCGCAGCTGCAAGTTCCTAAAATGTAAGAACGTTGGCCGCGCCAGCCATTGATTATTTTGCTGCCGGTGATCGAATTTTCCGTGCACGGGTATTGACACTTTGGCAGAGCGTGATTAGCGTGATGGGTTGCACACCGAAGTGTGACGTGTGTCACGTGTCGGTGTGAGCCACACGCTCTCGCGCTCGCTCCCCAATCGCAGAGACGAGAGCGGTTCGTCGTGCAACCGCGGAATAGGGCGGCTGCTGGTACGAAATTCGGCCCCGGCTGTCAGGTTGTTGCGGACCCTGGAATCTGGTCCTCTTCGGCCCCTGAACGTCGAAAGCACTTCCCGGGCGCAATCCAGCCCGGGGTGACGCCACCGCAGTAGCCACACTTTGGGGAGGCCCGCAATGAGGCGCTGTGCCCTGCTGTTTGCTGCGTTGTTCTGTCTTGTTTCTTTTCTACCCAAAACAGCATTGAGCCAGGCGGTCTATGGCAATATTTTCGGAACCGTCACCGACCCCAGTGGGGCGGCTGTGCCCAATGCCAAGGTGACGATCACGGACGTCGCCAAGGGTACGTCCATTACCACCACGACCAACGCCACCGGTAACTACACGGTGACCCACCTGATTCCCGACAGCTACTCGGTGAAGGTGGAGGCGCAGGGATTCAAGACAGCGACGCAGCAGCCGGTCGTGGTGAACGCTGACCAGGGCGCGAAGGTGGATATGCCGCTGCAGCTCGGTCAGGTGAGCGAGGCGGTGGAGGTGACGGGCGAGGCGCCTCAGTTGAAGACGGACCGTGCCGACGTGGCTACTACCCTCAACTCCAGGTACGTGGAGCAACTGCCGATTCTGAACCGGAATTTCCAGTCGCTGCTGCTGATCACCCCCGGCACCCAGTTGCTCACCGGCTGGAACCACGCGGCCACTGAGAACCCCCAAGGGAGCCAGCAGATTTACGTGAACGGCCAGCATTTCAGCGGCACGGCCTACGAATTGGACGGCACCGATAACCAGGACCCGATTTTGGGCATTATCGTGGTCAATCCCAACATTGATGCCATTACGGAAACCAAGATTGACCTGCAGAACTACGACGCCGAGTTTGGCAAAGCCGTGGCCGGCGTCATGACGGTGCAGACCAAGTCGGGCACTAACGACCTTCATGGCAGCGGCTTCTGGTTCCGCCGCACTGATGCCACCCAGGCGCGTGATCCTTTTACCCAGTACGCGCCCAACAATATTACCGGCCGTTTTATTCCGCCCACCAAGTGGAACCAGTTCGGCGGTACCATCGGCGGACCGATTATTAAGGACAAACTGTTTTTCTTCGGCGACTACCAGGGTACGCGCCAGACTACCGGCGCCACTACCTTGCTGACGGTTCCCACCACATCGGTAATTCGCAGCTGCACCGGCGCCGGCGACGGCAGCGGGTTCTGCAATTTGAGCCAGTACGTGCCCTTCATCGGCAGCGGCAGCGGTCCCAGCAGCTTGATCTACGATCCAAATACAGGGGATCCTCTAACCGGCGCCGGTCGAACGCCCTTCTGCGGACCGGCGGGATGCGCCACTCAGCCAAACTGGATTCCGCTGAGCCGGATTTCGCCGATCGCACAAAAAATGCTTTCCCTGATGCCTGCGCCCACCAGCAATGCAGTAACCAACAACTTTGTCTTTTCGGGCTCGGGCCCATTCAAACAAAATCAGTTCGATACCCGCATTGACTTTAATGCCAGCCAGACACTGCAGGTGTTTGGGCGCTTCAGCCTGGCTTACTACACGTTATCGGGAGAGCCTGCCCTGGGCCCCCAGCTGGGCGGTGTGGGTAACGGCTTGGCCGGACTTTCCGGAAGCTCTATCAATCACGACTACAGCCTGGCTTCCGGTTTTACCAAGACCGTCAGCAGCACCCTGCTGACCGACTTCCGCTTCGGCTGGTTCAAGTACAACCCTCAAACCTCCAAGCCGGACGCGGGGGTAGCCGCTGCCACCAACCTGGGTATTCCGGGCTTGAACCAGACCGGGGCGCAGGAGCTGTTTACCTCCGGTCTCCCCATGTTTGACGGTTTGGCTCCGGCTATCAACGCCGGGTCTGACCAGGGCACCTTCGCCATGGGAGATGGCCTGAACGTAGGCCGCTGCAATTGCCCCTTGACTGAAAGCGAACAGCAGTTTCAGTTCGTGAACAACTGGACCAAGATCAAGGGCAATCACCAGATCAAGTTTGGCGCCGACATGCGCTACGCCATGAACCTGCGTGTGCCCAGTGACGCCAACCGCACCGGACAGTTGCACTTTACCAGCAGCACCAGTGGAACCGGTTTGCAAAGCGGCGCTACTTCCGATGCCGGAACCGGCGGCTCTGGTTTCGCCAACTTCCTGCTGGGCGATGTAAACCACATGGACCGCTTCGTCAGCACCAGCCTGAATGCGGCCGAGCGCCAGAAGCGCTTCTTCTACTATGGCCAGGACACTTGGCGCGTCACCCCGAACTTCACCCTGAATTACGGACTGCGCTGGGAGATTTACTTCCCCGAGACCGTCAATGGTAAAGGCAATGGCGGCTTTGCTAATCCCACCGAAGGAATCATCCGCGTTGCCGGCTATGGGCCGTATGGACTGAACGGCAATATCGGCAATGACTGGCACGCCTTTGCGCCGCGCCTGGGGCTGGCTTATCAGGTGACCCCTAAGACCGTGGTTCGCATGGGTTACGGCCGCAGTTTCGATATCGGGGTGTTCGGCTCCAACTTCGGCCATGCCGTTACCCAGAACCTGCCGGTGCTGCTCAACCAGCAGCTCTTCGCGCAAAACGTGAGCAACAACGCCTACTTCTCGGCCTTTACCCTGGCGTCAGGTCCGGGAGCGTTCCCCACCACCACGGTGGCCATCCCGTCCAGCGGTGTTCTCCCGCTGGGTGGTCCCAACAATAACGTGCAGCCCAGGATGCGTCCTACCGTGCAGCGGCTGCCAACCCTGGATGCCTGGAATGCTACCGTTCAGCGGCAGTTGACCAACACGATGAGCCTGGAAGTAGCCTATGTGGGTAATAAGGGCTCGCACGTATTTGCCGGCAACGGCCCGGCCTACGACCTCAACCCGGTGCCGCTGGGACCGGGAACAGCCGTGGTTACAGCGGGCGGGATCCAATTCACGCCGGTAGTACCCGCCGAACAGCGCCGCCCCTTCTATAACCACTTCACGTATCCCGGTGTCATCGATCCCGCCACTCGGACAACCATGATGTGTTGCGCTGACGGCATCATGGGTAACTACTTCGGTAACGATGCCAGCGCCAACTACAATGCCTTGCAGGTACGCCTGGATAAGCGCTTCTCCCAGGGGCTGCAGTTCATGTCCACCTACACTTATTCGCATGCCAACAACTGGACCACCGACGGTAATTTCCCCTACGGCTCAATACCCGATCGTCACTTGAGCTATGGTCCGGATGATTTCAATCGCAAGAACGTGTGGATCAACAATTTTGTCTATGATCTGCCCTTTGGCCGAGGCAAGAAGTTCGCCGGCGGAGCAGGAAGAGCCATGGACCTGGTGATCGGCGGCTGGCAACTCACCGATACCATGAACTGGAGCAGCGGCCTGCCCTGGACACCGACTTTGGGCGAGTGTGGACTGGTGAACGACACCGGCATACCCTGCATGCCCAATGTGAGTGGCTCGTTTAAGATGGGAGCCGGCTCCCTGGATCCGGTGTCTCACACCGTCACCTTTTTCACGCCCGTCCCATCGGTGGCCTACCCTGCTGCGCCCGTGGGCACAGACACGTGTAGCCTTTCGCGGCCGACTTCCGGGCCGTTTGCGCTCCCGGCATGCGGGACGGTGGGCAGCGCGGGCCGCAACAGCTATTGGGGTCCTTCTGCCTTCACCGACGACATGTCTATAGCCAAGAACTTCAAAATAAGCGAACGCTTCAATGCGCAGTTCCGCATGGATGCCTTCAACATCTTCAACCATCCGGTTCTGGACTTCAGCGCGAATGACGGCCAGGCCACCGGCGGCACCTGCGTTGACTGCGGCGGCAACAATGGCTTGATCAAGGACATTCAGTACGGCACGACCATGCGCACCTTGCAGTTCGGGCTGAAGCTGATGTTCTGAAATGGCACAAGCAGGCTCATAATGGGGGAGTCGCAATGACTCCCCTGTATTTTTTTGTTTTCCTTTCGTCCCGGATGCGACCGTCTTCGCGCCCTCCTCACTCCGTTGCCCCTTTGCAAGAAGCTCGCGAGCTCGCCGCCATCGTCCTGGCTTTACTAAGCATATCCTTGCTTTGCGCTCCGCTAGCTGCCGCGGCCCAGCCGGAAGCTTCCGCCCCCGTGACCGGCAGCCAGGCCTGCGCCTCCTGCCACGCCGATATCTATCGCAGCTATAGCCAAACCGCCATGGCGCGCGCCAGCGGCCCGGCCGGCGACGGCCTTATCGCCGGCGAATTCCAGCACGCCAAAACCGGCATTCGATATCGCATTTACGGTCAGGATGGAAGAGTGTGGCTGAGCTTCGACCGCGACCACCCTTCTCTGCACGGCAAGCGCGAACTGCTTTATTACATCGGCTCCGGCCGGCGGGGGCGCACCTACTTATTTTCCGAAGACGGCTTCCTGTTCGAATCGCCGGTGAACTGGTATGCGCAAAAACGCCTGTGGGACATGACTCCCGCGTATCAGAACGCCAGCCAGATGCCTATGCTGCCGGCATTGCCCTCTTGCCTGAATTGCCATACCAGCGGCATGCAGCCGCCGCTGCCGGGCACGGAGAACCAATACCCCGTGCCGCCCTTCGCCCACGGCGGCATCAGTTGCCAGCGCTGCCATGGGCCGGGAGAGGAGCACATTCTGAGCCGGGGGAACGCGGCCATTCTCAACCCGGGGAAGCTGGCGCCGGACCGGCGCGACGACATCTGCATGCAATGCCACCTGGAGGGCAACGTGGCCGTGGAGCGGGCGGGCAAGCACCCTTACCAGTTCCGCCCTGGGGACCGGCTCTCCGACTACATCCGCTATTTCGAGGTGGAGAACCCGCAACTGCCGGGGTTAGGCGCCCTGAGCCAGGTGGAAGCGTTGGCCGAGAGCGTATGCAAGCGGAAGTCAGGCGACAGCATGTCATGCATGAGTTGCCACGATCCGCACTCCTGGCCGGCGCCGGAAGAAAGAGTGTCGTACTATCGAAACAAATGCCTGGCCTGCCATGGCGCAGCATTTGGGCAGAAGCATCAGCATGGCAACCCGAACTGCATCGCCTGCCACATGGCGGCGGTGGGCAGTCGTGACGTGGCCCACACCCAGGCCACCGACCACCGCATCCTGCGCCTCCCGGGGCCGCAGCCCATGCTGACTGACCTGGAGTCTGCCTCGAAACCTGCTACGCCCCAACTAGTACCTTTTCCTGCGAGCACCGGGCCGCCCGACATTCGCGATTTGGCCCTCGCCTGGGATTCGCTGGTGCGCCGCGGCCAGGGGGAATTTGCGCAAAAAGCGCACGACCTGCTCACCCAGGCTTCGCGCCAGAATCCAAAGGATGCGACCGTGGCTGCCGACCTTGCCTACATGGAGCAGAGGGCAGGGAACACCTCCCGGGCCACGCAGCTATACCAGCAGGCACTGCAGGCCGATCCCACGCAAGTGGATGCGGCTGTGAATCTGGGGGTGATGGAGGCGCAGAGCGGCGATCCCGGCGCGGCCTTAAAGCTCTGGCAGAAGGCTTTCCTAAGGGCGCCGGCTCACAGCGCCATTGGCATAGATCTGGCGCTGGTTTCCTGCGATATGGGCCAGGTGGACGAGGCTCGTGCCTACCTCAACCGGGTTCTGCGATTCAATCCGGACCTGGCGAGAGCCCGGGAGTTTCTCGAACACCTGAACGCGCAGCCGCCAAAATGCGAACCTTAGCTTGAGTGATCCCATTCACTGAGGCTGACCGCTGCTCTGCTTGCGCACCTGTTCCAGCAGGCGCAGGTTGTCCTTCGCCACTTGGTTATTGGGATCGAGGCTGAGAGCGCGGCGCAGGTGGCTTTCCGCGGCGGTGTAGTCCTTCAGGGCGGCCAGCACGGAGCCCAGGCGGGCCTCGGCATCGGCGTCATTGGGGCGGCGCTTTACAACCTGCTCGAATTGCCGGGCTGATTCGGCGAACTGCCCGTTGAAGGCCAGGGCGGAGGCCAGGTTATAGCGGGCGTCGAGATAGTCAGGGTCGGCCTGCACGGCTTGCTGCAGGCGCTGCGCGGCTTCCTGCTTGCGTCCTAGTTGCAGCAGGGCCGCGCCCAGGCTGTTAAGGGCCGTGGCGCTGCCGGGGCGCTGGGCGATGGCAACTTCAAAAAGCCGGGCGGCCTCGGCTGGCTCGTGGCGCGAAAGCAGCAGGGCGCCGAGGTTGTAGTTAGCGGCGTAATCGTTGGGGTCGCGTTGCAGCTTATGGCGCATTAATGCTTCCTGCAGCACCATGCGCCCGTCGCCTCCCCCGGGAGGGGAGCTCGTAACCACCTGCAACGAAAGATGAGCCATCTCATCCATCGCCATGTTGCCGGCCATCACCGGCTGTGGCGGGTGGTGTGGGTTGCGCGGATTCTGCTCGGAATTGTCGTAGGTGTAGCGCATGGAAACCACGGTGCCGGCGGGAAGAAGCACGGGTTTCCGGTAACGATAGATGCCCTGCCAGGCGGGATCCCAGTGCGGGATCAGCAGCAACCATTGGCGGGAGGCATCCGGCAGGGTGGCATAGGCTGCCAGGCGCTTGCCCAGATAATGAGCGTGCGGGTAAACGGCATAGACGCGCACCGCCAGCGGCAGCTTGAAATCGTCCGACACCCGGAAGTCGCTGGCGCCGGCGGGAATATTGAGCTGGTCATCGCCGTCCAACTGCAGCAGCATGGGCTTGAGCGTGGGCTTCTTGTCGGAGAAGAAGAGCCCGATGGTAGGCCGAATGGGCACCGGTGTGCCCGAAGGCCGCATGTGGATGTTGAGCACCAGGTCGGTGCCGGGAGAGAGCCGCCACGTCATATCCTCAGGCTCGACCCAGATGGGAATGCCCGGCTTCCAATAAATAAAGTGGCCTTCCGGCTCGAAGACGTCGCTTTCCATCTCCACATCCATGCCATCAAACCCCGGGCCGGGGCCGGGATGGCGGGCCTGCATGCGTCGCGCCGCGTGGGTGCGGTCAATCAGGAGATTGGCGTGGTGGGTCACCTTCTGGTCGCCGGGGTGAATCTCCACCGCTTTTACATAATGCGTGCCCGTGACCGGAACTTCAAAAATAAAATTGTGGTAAACGTCAGTTCCGTGGGCCGGCAGGACGTACCCGGGGGGCGCCTGCAGGATCAGGTCCGGCTTGCCGCCTTGCCAGCCGGTGGTTAGTTTCGGAGGCGGAGGCGCCTGCGCCAGATCGCCCGCCGGCGCTCCCTGGTCCGCCCAGTGGGCCAGGATGGCAATTTCTTCCTCAGTCAGCCGAAGCTGATCGGCGAAGGCTACCGCCTTGGGCTCGGGCAGCCACGGCGGCATGATGCGCTTTGCGGTAACGAACACGATCTGGCGGGCGTAGCGCCTGGCATCTTCATAGCTGGCCAACGACATTGGCCCCGACCCGCCGGGCTGGTGGCATTGCACGCAATTGGCATCAAGGATGGAAGCCACGTCGTGGCTGTAGGTCGGGTGCGGAGGGATTGGCCGCGGAACAGAGTCCGCCTTCGCCGCGGCAGCGAGGTGGGCAGAATCAGACCAGACGCCGGCCACAGCGATAACCGCCCCGCCTAAGATCAGCAGCAGGAGAATGAGACGGCGATTCACCGCGCCAATCCAAACAGAGCAAGCGCGGCTGAAGGCAGGGAATTGGGTGTGGGAGGTGCCGGATTCATCACCGCTACCGGAAGCGAGAGGCATTTTAACGCCTTTCACCCGGTCTGAACAATGAGCCTCGGGGACTGCGCCCGGTCAGCCGCGCCACAAGAACTGCGCGGTGCGGTACTATGTTTCCACCGCTGGATACCGCTATGTTTTTAGGCTTTCTTTTGTTTTTACCTCTGCTCGGTCAGGCCGCCGTCCCAGCTACCGTTCCGGTCGCTCCGGCAGCGGATCCCCACGGTTCAACCGTCACCGCCTCCGTGGCGCCGGCCGGCTCGGGAGCTGAATTTGCCCAGGCCCAGACCCTGATAGACCATGGCAAATTCGACGAAGGCATCGCCCAGTTGCGGCAACTGCAGGCACGCGACCCCAAGATGAAGGGCTTAAATCGGGAGTTCGGCGTGGCGTACTACAAGCACAGCGACTTCATGAGCGCATCCCAATACTTGCAACCGGCGCTGCAGGAAGATGCCAACGACGGAGAGGCCACGCAACTTCTGGGGCTGTCCTATTACTTCTCCGGCAGGCCGGCGCAGGCGGTTCCCTTGCTCGAAAAGGTCAATTCCTGGTATCCCTCGGCTAACGTGGACGCCAGCTATGTCCTGGGCATCTGCTACATCCAGTTGCACAATTACGACCAGGCGCGCAAGGCATTCGCCACCATGTACGGGGTGCCGCCGGATTCGGCCCCCGCCTACTTGTTCGCGGCCCGTATGCTGTTGCGCGAAGAATTCGATCCCATCGCCGAGCAATACGCCAGGCAGGCGATTGTGCTCGATCCCAAGCTGCCTCTGGCGCACTATTTCCTGGGCGAACTCTATCTTTATAAGTCGCGGATTCCGGAGTCCATTGCGCAGTTCCAGCAGGAGTTGGCCCTCGATCCCGCGCATGCGCCCACCTATTACAAACTGGCTGACGCCTATACCCGGGTGCTGAAGTGGGATGATGCGGAGCGGCTGCTGCAGCGCTCCATCTGGCTGGATTCCACCGCCAGCGGGCCCTATATTCTGATGGGCAAGGTGCTGCTGAACAAGGGCGAGCCCCAGGTTGCGGTGCGCACCCTGAAACACGCCTTGCACATGGATCCCAACAACTACATTGCCCATCATCTGTTGGGAGAATGCTACCGGGCGCTAGGGGAGACACAGCAGGCGGCGGATGAGCTGAAATTGGCCAGCCAGTTGGAGTCTAAGCAATAAAGGCGGTGGATGGCAGTTAGTACTTGGTAAGGGGCAAAAACCTGTAACTGCCAGCTACCAATTACCAACTACCGGGTTTTTGCTTCCGCCACACCAACGTACTTGTCCGCGCCACCATAATAGAAGAGCCATCGCTTGCCGCTGCGCACCAGGCCTTCCACGAATACCACGTTCGGCACCTGACCAGCTTTCTCCCACTCTTCTTCAGGCTCGAAGATGGGAGTATCGGCTCGGGCCAGGACCTTGGCGGGATCCTGCTTGTCGAACAGCACCCAGCCGGTGCGGTAAACCAGGTGATCGTCCGCCCCGTTGTAGATAAGGAAGATTCCCTGCCGGGTGATCACCGGCGGAGGCCCCGGCTCCACCACGCGCGAATCAAACTGCCCGGGGCGGCGCGCCAGCACAGGCTCGTCCAGCGCGTCGGTCCAGTGCAGCAGGTCGGTGGACCACGCCAGGCCCATTTGATCCGTGTTGTCGGCTTTGGTGCCCAGGTAGTACATCCACCATTTACCGCCAATCTTGCGCGGCACAATGGCGCCCGACTTGGTCCATTTCACATTCCATTTGCCTTTGTAGGCGGGCAGGAGAATGCCGCGTCGCCGCCAGTGAATCAGATCGTGCGAGGTGGCCAGGCAGAGCTGCGCGTCGTGTTTGTTGTAACCCGTGTAAGTCAGGTACCAGGTGCCTTCGATATGGACCAGGCGCGGGTCTTCCACCCCGCCATCTTTTTCAAAATCCGTTTTCGGAACGAAGATGGGTTGGGGGTTACGGGTGAAGTGCACGCCATCGCGGCTGGTGGCGTAACCCAGGCGTGAGGTGCCGTCCCTATCCTGGGCGCGGTAGAGCATGACGAAGCGGCCGCCATCCTTCACCACTGCCGGGTTGAACACTCCCGCCGATTCAAAGCCTTGGCCCCCGGGACGGAGGATTGGCTGCCTGGAAACCCGCTTCCACGGCCCAAAAGGCGGTGTGAATCCGGAGCCCTGCGCGGCCAGCAGCAGAAGCGCGCCGGCGAATATCATCGCCAGCCAGGTTCCGCGTGGGGTCATTGGGCTTTCGCTGCCGGTGCCGGCAGACGCTCGAGACGTTGCACCCACTCCTGTGGCAACTGGTGCAGGAGGGCCAGGAATGCGCCGTTGGTCCAGCCGAACCCGATCACGTTCGATTGGTAGCCCACCGCAATCTTGGTCTCGTCAGAGCGGGTCACGACATTGTATTTCTCCCGGATGGTGCCATCTCGGCGGAAGTTTTCGTTCACCATGGAGAGGAATTTATAACTCAGGCGGTTGGCATCGTCGTTAAATCCGTTGCGGCGCAAGCCCTCGATCGCCAGCAACTGCGTGGGCGCCCAGCCGTAGGGAAGGTCCCACTGCACGCCGGTCTGCTGGTCGCTCATGGCCAGGCCGCCCGGATGCTCAAAAATGTGGAGATTGCGTTTCACGGCGCGCGCTTGCTGCGGCGTCGCCAGCCCGGCCCACAATGGATAAAACGTGGTGATGTAGTGATAGGTGGAACGCGCGTTCTTCTGAAAGTTGTAATCAAAAAACATTCCCCGCTGCGTGTCCCACAGGTACTTGTTAATGGCTGCGCGGCGCGTCTGGGCGCGCTCCGCCCATTGCCGCGCCTCCGCCGCTTTGCCTAGCACGGCCGCCATTTGCTCCAGGTCCTTTTCCGTCTTGTAGAGCAGGCTGTTCAGGCAAACCGGCGCGTAGTCCTGGGTGTCGCCATCATAGGGGCCGAAGCGGAAAGAGGGGTCGAATCCCGACTCGCGCATGCTGCGGTCGCCCTTGTAGTAGTCGGGCGTGAGTTGGAGGTCCTGCACGTGAGTGCAGCCGGCCGATTCCTGACCAGTGAATTGCTCTCCCGAACACACCTCCAGAGCGAACACAGGACCGGCATCGGGATTGGAAGTCGTTGTGGTCAGAAGATGCCCGCCAGCGGCCGCCGGGTGAAGCAGATAGTAGCCGGCGACCGCGCGATAGTAGCCGGGATCATTGTGCAGTTCTTCGGGCGCGGGGCCGGTGCCGAAATCGAAGTAACGTGAGAGCCCGGTGGCGCCGGCCAAATGAGGCGCGTGGGTCCAGAGTTGGTAGTCCTTGCCCGCGTCCTCGTAGGCGCGTTCCAGCCAGGTCTGGTCATTCTTTCCCGCCGCTTTATCAGCTTCATAAACTCCCAGGATCATGGAAGTCAGAAACGGCGGCTGGGAGCGGCTGAGGTAGTAAGTGCGGTTGGCGTTGAGCACCCCGCCATAGTGTTCAATTTCGAAAAAGAAGTTCTCCACCATGTCCCGCGCCAGGTCCACGCGACCGTCGCGCAGCAGGCCACGAATAATGAAGTAGCTGTCCCAGCCGTACATCTCGTTGAAGCGGCCGCCGGGCACCACGTAAGGATGTTCGAGGAATAACAGCCCTTGCGTCTGCAGCGTGCGCGGATCAATTTCGCCCAGGCGGTGAAGGACTTGAGGCAAGTGCCTGACAGAAACTTTGCAGTCTTTGGTGAGTGCTTCCAGGCTGGGCGGTTCGGGGAATTGAGCCGGCAGGTACACCACCGCCGCGCTCTTCAGCTTGGGGTCGGTTACGCTGGCGCACTGTCCCATGGAACGGGTCAGCGTGTCCCAGGCGTTAGAAATATACTGCAGGATGGGCGCCATTCCTCGCTCAGCCGACGGCCGAGACGGCGAAGGCTGCGGAGAACTTGCCTGTGGGCGAGCGGGTAAGCTGAGGGCCAGGACCAGCAGCGGAGCCAGCAGATAAACCTGTTTTCGAAGCATAGATAAGCAATGCCTGCAAATCCGCGAAGCAAGCCAGCTTACACAACTCAGGCAAGCGGCAGCAACGGGGTGCGGTGCCCGGTGGGCGGAGAACAGACCGGTAAAGGCCGGAGAAGTAAACTGAGGATGGCGCCGGGTGGTCCAGCCTGAGTGCCACAATCAACTGCACGATGCAACTGGCGTAGTGGGGCTGTGGTAGGGCCGGGAGAGTCGAAATATGCCGCCATAATGATGGTGGCTTGCGAAAGGCGCTACCCTCCTTTACCCTTGAATCGGAGTGTTCCTTCCTTCGCCGGGATGGCGGAACTGGCAGACGCAGCGGACTCAAAATCCGCCGGTGCTTAGCACCTTGGGGGTTCAACTCCCCCTCCCGGCACCAAGCCACAAAAGCCGCGCTCGACGCTAGCCTCTAGCGGAATCGGCCTCCGGGGAATTGCTCCGATCTGGAGCCCTTCAGAAGTGGCCTTGTGACCGCCTTGTGACCGGAGCCGGGCGCAATCGAGTGCAATGGAGAGTGCTCGCCGGCGAACGCTGACGGTAGGGTCAGGAGATCTGCGTAGGCAACTTCCGGATGGAAGACAATTCGGGAGCTACTGCCATCGGTTGGACGCTTGGCCAAAGCTTAAATTAGCGCTTGGGTGCAACACCCACTCGGCCCAGCTACCACCGGCATCGCCTGCCTTTGATCCGGTTGGCCTCAACTCGATACCTTGAATTCCCCTACCGCCGCGCCGGCGCCGCCTAGATTAGCCAGTTTCATTTCGGAATATTTGCGAGAGAGAATTACGCCGGGCGCCCCAGCGCGGAAGGCCGCCATAACTGCCTCTTTCACGCTCTGCGGCGTGCATTTGCTGTGGCCCGGCTCGGTTGGGATATCAATGTCAATGCCGGGCCAGATTCGCGTCTTGCTTCCGACTCCCTCCAGAGCTCGCCTGGTCTCCCGGTAGACATAGTCGGCAGAGAGGCCTGTGCGCGGAATCTGCTCATAGCCGGCTTCGTGGTACCCCATCACCTCGTAGGTGAACTCCGTCAGTTGCTGCCTGGTGAGGTCCGCATAAAGCGTCGAGCCGATGTTGTCCAGGTAAAGCGCCATGCGCTCTCCGCCGCAGTTGTTGTACATCACAACCTTGATGAAATCGGAATACTTGGAGAGTTCCTGCCAGTCCTGCTCCGCACGATAGATCGGATTGAATGAGTTGTTGTGCCATATATGCCAACCCACGGGAATTGCCGGTTTGACGCTCTTTACAGTTTTGTAGAGCGTCGCATAGGTCTCGCGCAGGCTGTCGGTAAACATCATTTCCCATGCAGCAAGTTCGGGATATTGTAAGAGGATTCGCCAGAATTGAACGAAGAAACCGTCCGATGGACGCTTGCCGCTGCGTGAGGCGCGCACAAACTTTTCCAACTCGAGAAATCCCTGTTTGGCGCGATCAGGGTTGATTCCACGTTCCCTGGCTCTCTGGTAACAAAAATTGCAAAAGCAGGTCACATTGCCAGGATCAATCGGCGGCGTGTCATGCGTGGCTCCAAGGCTGTCGCAGAGTGCACCTTGGCGTTCCGATCCCCACATGATTCCATCAACATCATAGGAGCGGGCGAAGTCCTCAACCAGCCCAGAAAAGAAGTTCCGGTAATTCGGATTGTTGACGCATAGCGTATCCTGATTCCGCCCGTATAGGTCTCGCTCCTGCACTTTTTCGATGTTAAGAAGGTCCTTGCGGAAAACATCTTCCATCCAACAGATAACCTTCATGCCACGTTTTTTTGCCGCAGGGAGGACTTCTTCCAAGATGTCGAGATTGCCATGGTCGGGAGCGTGCTCAGGCTGGATAACAGTGTTCTTGTAGTATTGCGGATGCGGTGTGGCGAAGTTCCCGCCGTGATAGTTCAAGTCGTAGACCTGCTTGCCGTGGTCGGGCAGGGGATAGCCGGGAATTTGCCTCCCGGCGATGCCGCGGCCGTAAGTGAACACGGCAAGAAACAACGTATTTACAGAGGCGCGTTCCTGAAGGATGTCGAGAACCTTCTCGGTGCCCTCATCCACGAACGAAATCGCTCCTATCTGAACCCCGATCATTTTGGAGGAAGAATGAAAGGCGGACTCTCCCAGCGACGGCATGGCCAGGGCCGCGCCGGCTCCGGCAGTGAGCTTCATGAATGCGCGGCGGCTCACATCTGAATTGAGCATGAATTCCTCCTATGGCTTCTGATAGCAGCCGAGATCGATTTTCCCGGGGCTGAGTCGTGGCGAGCCGTCCAGATCGACGTTTCCGACCGGCAATCCAGCGATTGTACCTGCGCCGAGCGCGGGCGAACCAGGCTGCAGATGAAAGTCGTGCGCCGCGGCATCGACAATGTGCGGCTCCAGGAAACGTGAATGCTGGTCATTGCCCGTGGACTTGACGTAATTGGTGAACCCCGTAATGCTGCCGGAGTTTCCTCCCCATGTGCTCGCCTCGGCGCCAGCGGCGCAGTAATAAAGGTTGTGGTCAATAAGGGCGGGCGTCTGGGTCTTGTCCACCTGGGTCTTGGTCAGTGAAATCAGGCAGCGGGGGCCGGCGTAAACGATATTGTTGGCAAAGACGTTCTTCCTCATGTTCCATTGCATCTGGAACTCGCCACTGCCGGTAGAGGAAGTATCGTTTTCATAGAGTGTGTTGTTGATCATCATGGAGTGCTCAGTCCGGCCACGGTCAGGGGCATAGCCCCCAATGGAAACGCCTGCCGTGTGGCAGTGGTAGATAAGATTATTGCGAGCGGTGATGTAGCTAGTGGCTCGGCCCTTGTGCTCACTAGCCAATTCAATCCCGAAGTCCACATCGTGAATCGTATTCTGCTCGATCAGGATTCTGGTCCCACCATCCACGTAGATGCCGTCCGACGATTCATCATTGCGGTATGCGGGATTGCCGCGTGAGGTGATGTTGTAAACCAAATTCTGGCTCACCACTCCATCGCGGGCCTGGTCTACGGCTGGATCGGGTGCGGTGCGCTCAAAGCCGATTACATCAATACCAATGTTGTTATTATCGTGAATAATGTTGCGGGTGATACGAAAATTTGTGACATTCCCGTTTACCACTAGAGATTCGCTCGATCCGGTCTTGAGGTGGTGCACCTCATTGCCTTCGATGATCAGGTCGGTAATGGGAGCTTTGGCGTTCGTGCCATAGACCGCAATGCCAAACGCGTTGCCGCCACGCCCCGGCGCGTCGCGGCCTCCAAAGGTCTGCTGGATGTGATGGACGTTATTCTTCAGCAATTCAATGTGCGAACCGGACCCGATGACGTTGACGCCCAACGGTGTGAGGTGATGTTCGGCGGTGCGGAAATTGCGGATTTCAAGTCCTTCGATCCGTACGTAGGATTGGTCCTGAATGGTGAGCACGCCTTGCCTGTCTTGAGGGGTGAAGCGAGATGCATCGAGGACCGCAGTTTCGCCCGGGTAGCTTCGGAAAGTAATAGAGCCGTCTTTGGCGTTGCCAGACACATTGATGCGCACCAACTCCTCATAGGTTCCACCGCGCACGTACACCGTACTTCCAGCATGGGCAGTGTCGGCGGCATGTTGAATCGTCCGCCATGGCGCGGATTGAGTGCCGGGGTTGGAGTCCTTGCCGGTCGTCGCGACATAATAAGAGACATTGGGCTGGCCCGAGGCGGCCGAGACAAACACAAAAAGGGTGACGACACTCAGGAATTTCATACTCATTCTCCCGGATTAATGTAACCCCGTAGCAGTTGGCCCTCACTTATCAGCATTCAAATCGGGGTCAGCACTTTTTGCTCGCGGCAGAGCTTTAGTGGCTGATGCTTCCACAGTCATCCCCAGCCCTGCGGGTCGAGGCTCATCTCGACTTCCAGCCAGGAGCGGGGACGCAAAGTGTCAGCGCCGCGCTGGTACGCTTGTGGCGCCCGGCTCTTCCATTTTGCCGGCGGCTGGACCTACGGCGGTGGCCTGCCTGGTCTTCGGGTCAATTCCGATCAGCGCCACTCCTCCCACTCCCCCGTGGACCTCACTAACCACGTGGCCCCGAGCCTTGAGCTCGGCCTTTACTTCTTCAGGCAGGGTGTTGGGCACAGACAGGCTGCCAAGGCGGGCGGGGTCTTGGCCGAAGGAGCCTATGAAATGCTCGGTGGCGAAGCGCGGGGCTTTAAACGCCTCCACGGGGCCCATGCCGAACTCCACGTAGTTGAGAATGACTTGGATGGCTGCCTGATCTTGCTGGTCGCCGCCCGCTACCGAGATCGCCATTACGGGACGGTTGTCATGGAAAAGCAGCGTGGGGCTCAACGTGATCCGCGGCCGCTTGCCCGGCCGAATGACGTTGGAAGTTCCTGCAAACGTGTTCAGACTGGTGAGCCGGCTTCCGTGAATAATGCCCGTCCGTCCGGCGACGCCGGCCGTGCTCGACAAGCCACTGGGAGTCGCTGCGATAACGTTCCCAAACTTATCCATTACACACATGACGGTTGTTCCGCCATGCCAGGGGCCGGCAATGGTGGGCGGCTTGGTCGGTTTCATATTGTACGGATCGCCCGGCCGGAGCTCGAGAGATGCCCTTTTCGGATCGATCAGCTTGCGCCGCATTTTGGTGTACTGATCGGAAAGTAACAGTTGCATAGGCACTGTCACAAAGCTCGGATCGCCGTAATATTCGTCCCGATCCGCGAGCGCTAGCTTCTCCGCTTCAATCACGGTGTGAATGTAATCCGCCGAGTTGAAACCCATCCGCTTCAGGTCGAAGCCTTCCAGCAGGCGAAGCGTTTGCAAAAGATAAGGACCCTGCGTCAGCGGGCCGGTCTTATAAACCGTGTAGCCACGGTACGTGGTGGCGAGCGGATCCACCAAGGGAGTTTTGTGTGCGGCCAAATCGGCTTTGCGAAGGAAACCGCCCTTTTCGGTGTACCAGGCTTCGAGGGCATCGGCGATGTCGCCGCGATAGAAGCGATCAGAGACGGCTTGCAGCTTCTGCTCCCGCGTACCTTTCGCGGTCTTTTCCGACTCCACCAATTTGCGAAAGGTCACCGCCAAATCCGCTTGCCAGTTCACGCCGGTTTCGATCCTCTTCTCGGCGCCGGTATCGATATACCAACTGGGGCCTCCGGCGTCGAGAATGGCCAGCGTCGGCTGCACGACCTCCTCGAAGCTTTTGGTTCCGTAAAGCTTCAGCAGGGTGACGACAGCATCTATGGTGCTTGGCACTGCGGCCGCCTTGATGTCACCGTCCGGGATTCCGTGTTCCATGTACCAGGCGATAGCTTTGGGGTCGCGAGGGGCCTCGCCTATTCCCTCCAGCAGTTTTACGTTTTTCTGATCAGCGCTGTAAACCAGAATGGGAACCTCTCCTCCAACGCAGAACGCGCCTACATAGGTTACGGATAGTGCCAGCAGAGTGGCGGCGCCGGCATCGGCGGCGTTTCCTCCCTGTTCCAGAACCTTGATGCCGGCCGCAGTGGCCGCAGGCTTGCCGGAAACAACCACGCCCTGGCTGCCGGCAGCGACACTCGGTCCCCTGTGGTGTGAGAACGCTTCGCTACTTTGCTCAGAGTGGGCAATCCTGGGTAGAACTAGCACGGCGGCGAGTGTTGTGCCTGAAAACTTGAGAAAACCACGTCGCGAAAGATTCATGACCTCCTACTTTATCAAGTCACAACTTTGGATCAACGCATTGTGGAGGCTACATCTGGAGGGCCTTGGTCCCGCGAGCCTAAAGGGTAATCCGGAAGTTAATCATTAGGAGAGCTGTTGCGGCCGGATGCCCCTCGTCTCGTCCGAATGCCCTTCCGCGGGCCTTCGGCTGCCATCTGCTTAATCGAGGCCGCCTGAGGGTTCAGGAGCGCCTCTCAAGCATCTTCCCGCCTCAGGATGGTGCGCCTTACGACACAATCTACGGACACGGAACCGCTGGGACAAACGGATAGGGGGATAGGAGACAGAGCCGCGCGAAAGTGCACCCCCAATAACTTGTGGTTCCTGATATCACGGGCACAAGTTGCTAAAACGGAACACTCGGCCTGACCAGCAGCCGGCCGGAACCCCGAACCGAGCGGCCGGGGCCGACCAGGGCCGATCTATTCATCTCTTTCATGGCCGATAAGACCGTCACAGAACATGCAGCCGCCCAGGTAAGAACCGGACATATCGCCAGCAACATCCTCGCTGCACCAGGAGATCGTTGCTGCTGATTACCGGCAGTCAGGAAACCCGTTTAGCGATAACACTTTTCTGAATACTTGTTTTCTCCACCTTCGGGTATAATGCCGCCACTTTTAGCTGGTGGTGGTTGGGTTCCGGTTTCACAAAAAGGAACTGATCGAATCGAAGGCACAAATGCGCGGGGCGAAGTGTAGCGTTTTGACTGCACACTTCCCGTATTCAGTGCCATTCATCCCGGGAGGCTAGGACGATGACGCGGGTCTATCAGCGAGCGAACGGAAGGCAGTACGAGCGGCGCCACCAATCTGGTATTCCGTACCTAAAGGCGGCACGGCGCGCGGTCTGGGTCTTTGCAGCCTTGGCGTTGCTGGTCCCGCTGGCAACGGCGCAATCAACCAGCCTGCTGAATGGCAGCGTTTCTGATCCGTCGGGGGCGAGCGTGGTCGGCGCGAAGGTTACTTTGACCGAGGCGACGACGGGGCTGCAGCGGACGACCACAAGCAACGCCACCGGGCTCTACCAGTTTCTGGATTTGCCGCCCGGCACCTATCGGCTGGAGGTTGTGGCCAAGGGCTTTGCGCCCTATGTGGCCTCCAACGTCACCCTGGTTGTCAAAACGCCCTCTACCGTCAACGTTCATTTGCAGGTTGCGGGCGCATCGGAATCGGTGACCGTGGAAAGCCAGGCGCCGCTGGTTAATCGCACCGATGCCTCGCTGGGCAATACCCTCGAGCAGAATCAAATCGCCGAGTTGCCCATTGCCGATCGCAATGTAGTTGAATTGCTGAGCCTCCAGCCCGGGGTGGCCTATCTGGGCAACGAACTGGATGCCACCAAGGACACACGCAGCGGCGCAGTAAACGGCATGCGCAGCGACCAATCCAACGTGACCCTCGACGGCATCGGGGTCAATGACCAGAACAATGGGTACGCCTTTACCAGCGTCTTGACGGTGCCGCCCGATTCGGTCCAGGAGTTCCGGGTCACCACAGCCAACGCTAATGCCGATTCCGGTTATTCCAGCGGCGCCCAGGTGGCGCTGGTAACCAAAAGCGGCACCAACAGCTTTCACGGCTCGGCCTACGAATACAACCGCAATACCATCTTCAGCGCCAACGACCCATTTTTGAAGGGTTCCCAGTTGGCCAGTGGGCAGCCCAACCAGGCGCCCAAGCTGTTGCGCAACGTGTTCGGCGCCACCTTCGGAGGGCCGATCAAGCGCAACCGGCTTTTCTTCTTTGCTAATTATGAAGGCCGGCGCGATGCTCAGGGAACCAGCGTACTGCGCGACGTGCCCAGCGCGACATTGCGAGCCGGCGATCTGGTGTACTTGTGTCAGCGCAATGCGGACGGCTCCCTCGATACAGCTTCTTGTCCTGGCGGCACGGTTAACGGAGTGACCGGCGTTGCGCCCGGCTACTACGCCCTCGGTCCGGCGCAAATCCGGGCCATGGACCCGCTGGGAATCGGACCCAATTCGGCGGTCCAGAACATCCTCGGGCAGTACCCTTTTCCTAACGAAAATGCAGGCGATGGTTCGAACACGCTCGGTTATCGCTTCTCCTCCAACGCCGATTCCAGCTTCAACACCTACATCACACGGCTCGACTGGTACATCACGCCCAGCGGTTCGGAAATGCTGTTTTGGCGCGGGCAGACGCAAAACAACAGGCAGCCTGGAAAACAGCAGTTTCCCGGGCAGTCCGCGGCCACCACACTGCTGGACGACAGCAAGGGTTCCACCGTGGGACTCACTTCTATTCTTTCCCCCAGGCTGGTCAACGAATTTCGCTGGGGTTTCGTCCGCCAGGGAGGCCAGGACGCCGGCACGTCCAATGTTCCCGGGGTTTTTCTGAATGGCCTCGACAACCTGGTTCCTTTCACTCGCTCCACCACCACCTTTGTGCCTGTCCACCAGTTCACCGATAATGTGAACTGGACGCGGGGGAACCACACCCTGCAGTTCGGAACCGATCTGTTTTTGATCCGGGACGAACACATCAGCTACGCCAACTCGTTCTCCGACGTTCAGACCAACGCCGTCTATCTCAACACCGGAGGAATCGCTGGCACCAACAGCCCGCTGGATCCGGCCAACAATGGTTACCCGGCGGTGGACGGCAACTTCGGCCCCAACTATGACAGCGCGGCTACCATCCTGCTGGGTATTTTCCCCGAGGGAGACGGCATTTATAACTTCAACCGCAACGGTACCGCTCTGGCCCAGGGCGCAGCCATCAAGCGCCGCTACGCCATGAACGACTACGAGTTTTTTGGGCAGGATACCTGGCACATGACGCCCCGGCTAACCCTTACCTACGGCCTGCGCTGGGTGCTGGACTCTCCGCCGCATGAGACCAACGGATTGCAAGTGGCGCCGTGTGTGGCGGCCGCAAGTGGCGGATGTACCAATCAGAACGTCGCCGACTGGTTCAACCACACCGCCAATTTAGCGGCTCAGGGCATGCCGGCCAACAACGCTGGCGAGATTTCTTTCGTCCTCGGCGGCCCGGCCAACCACGGTCCCGGCATGTGGAACTGGGATAAGAAGGACTTCTCCCCCCGTGTGGCTATAGCCTGGGCGCCGGACACCGGTGAAGGCTGGATGGCAAAAATTCTTGGGCACAAAGATCAGTTTTCAGTGCGCGGCGGCTACAGCATCATGTACGACCATTTCGGCATTCCCATCGTGAACAGCTTTGACCAGCACGGCTCTTTCGGCCTCTCTACCGATCTGGGAAACCCCGCCGGCGTGGTTACGCCCGCCAACGCCCCACGGTTTACCTGCCTGATCGGCGCATCCTGCCTGCCTCCGCCCTGCCCTTCTTTGAACGATCCGGGCTGTTTGTTCGGCCCCACGCCATCCGGCGCTTTCCCGGTTACACCCAGCAATTCCGCCTTCGCCATCAACTGGGGGCTGGACCAGACTCTAAAGACGCCCTATTCGCACGTCTTTAACTTCTCCATCGCGCGCCAAATTAACGAACACTCGTCGCTGCAGATTTCTTACGTGGGCAGCATAGGACGGCGCCTGCCTTTGCAGGTTGACCTGGCCATGCCCGCCAATCCCACGGACCCTGCCAGTAAGACAACCTATTTCCAGGCCGCCACCATGCTCTCGATGGCCGCTGCCAGCAACACCGGCGTTGCTCAGATAAAGCCCATACCATTCTTCGAAAACATGTTTCCGGGCTGGGCGGGCATGCCCTATAGCCAGCTCAGTAGCCAAGACTTGGCGTGCGCGCCGGGCAACTATCCCGCCAATGCCAGCGCCACACAGGCCATTTACGAACTCTGGAATTGCTATCCGCACAACGAGACCTTTTCATTGTTCCAGATGGATGTGCCCAATTCCATCAGCGGGGTGAACCTCCCCAACAGCAGGTTCGGACCGTACACCTTCTTCCATGACCAGTTCGCTTCGCTCTACGCGTGGCGCAACCTCGGCACTTCCGACTACAACGCGCTGCAGGTGACCTACAATGCCCGCTGGTCCAATCTGCAGGGACAGTTTAATTACACGTTCTCCAAGTCCCTCGACGAGGCCTCAGCCGCGCAGCGCGTTGGCCCATACGAAGGAACAGGGGGGACGGGTAACGACTTGAATGGCGGCGGTATTGTCATCAACTCGTGGGATCCGCTTTCGCTGCGCGGCCTCTCCGATTTCAACGCCTTCCACCAGATGAACGCCAACCTGGTCTACCTTCTTCCCTTCGGCAAGGGCCAGAAGCTCATGGCAGGCGCGGGTTCGGTGGTGCAGGCGTTAATCGGCGGGTGGCACGTCTCCGGCCTGTTCCGCTGGACTAGTGGCTTTCCCATCACCATTGATAACGGCTTTACCTGGGCGACCAACTGGAACATCGAGGGGGACGCCATGCCCAACGGGCCGGCCCCGGTGGCATCCAGCCCCAAAAACGCGGTGGTCAATGGCGTGGGCATCGGCCCCGATATCTTCGCCAATCCGGCAGCCGCGGAGGCCGCTTTCCGCCCGGAGTGGCCGGGCGAGTCAGGCGTCCGCAATAGCGTGATTGGCGACGGCATGTTCGAAATTGATACCGGCCTCAGCAAGGAGTTCTCCCTGGGCGAGCAGAGACGTCTGGAGTTCAGTTGGCAGGCATTCAACGCCACCAACTCCGTGCGCTACGACGTGCGCAGCGCTCAACCTTCGCTTTCCTACGACCCGACGCAGTTCGGCAAATATCTTTCGACCCTGACCACGCCTCGGTTCATGCAGTTTGCCTTGCGCTTCGCATTCTGAGCGCGTGGCCTGCTGCTTGCTTCGGTGGGCAGTCGGAAAACTTAATTTCCAGGGCGGCTTGGGGATCAGTTCGGATCACCGTCTGGTCCCCTCAGAAGTCGAGGGCCGCTTCCGTACTTCTCGCCGCTTTTCAATCGGACGCTGCTTTCATCATCCAGCTCTGCTTTGGCTGCGGAAAAATGTTGAGGTAAAGCACGGCATAGCGGAAGGCCAGCACGGCCGCGGCAATAATCGCGATCGTGGAAGCCATCTCCGTCCACTTGGGCACGTAGTGCACGCCGGCGCTCGCCTGTAATCCGGTAACAGACACGTTCAACCGGTTCGCCACGAAGCCCATCACCACCAGGGCGCACGTCCAGTACAACCACTGTGGGTCATTGCGCACCTGCTCCGAGCTCAGCAAAGCCAGTGGGACGATCACGAAGAGCACAATCTCCAGCCAGAACAGTCCGGTCTCGGAGCGCCAGCGGAACATGTAGGGCAGGGCGCCGTGGGTCACCAGGTCAACGCCGCGGAACAGGGCGTAAACACCCAATAGGGGCGCCATGAGACGGCTGATTTCGCCCAGGATAGACAGGTCAAAGCGCGCATTCAGTGAGCGGGCGCTGAGGTACAGAGCCATGATGGTCACCGCCAGCCCGGCGGGAATCGCGGAAAGATAGAACAGGCTGGGGATGTAGGGGCTGTACCACAGCGGATCAAGCTTGCCCTGGGTTATCAGGTATAGCCCTCCGAGGAAGGATTGGTGCAGCGATGACAACACAACCCCGATCAACACCAATTCGATCAGAATGGCATGGTGCCATCGCAGATACCACTCGCGCACTCGCTTCCAGGGAATTTTTTCGAACAGCGCCGGCGAAAACTCCAGGGTTAGAACCGTGGTGTAGAGCATGACGCACCAGGACACTTCGAACAGCAGCGAACTCCGGTTCCACATAAAGATGGGGTGCCAGATGCGCCAGGGCAACCCCAGCTCATAGAGCATGCCGACTACGACCGTGAGATATCCCAGGAATGAGATCAGCACCGCGGCCCGGACCACCGGCCGGTAGCGGTCGAACCCCAGTATGTAAGCCGCTGCCGCAACCGCAAATCCGCCGGCCGAAAGCCCCACGCCGCAAAGCGTTCCCAATCCTACCCAGAGTCCCCAGGGCACCGAGTCCGACAGGTTGGTGCTGGCGGCAAAGCCCTGAAGGAAGCGGGCGTAGGTTGCGTACAGGCCGGCGGCGAAGATGAGGGCCACCAGCACTCGCCACAAAGTGATTTTTGGAAAGCGAAAGTGCTTCATGGTTCAACTCCTTTCCTCGTCCGGGCAGGACGTGGGAGACTTTTCTTTGGCTTCGGCCAAGGCGACCTGCTTGCGCCGTTCCGTTATCCAATACAAGCCGGCAAGAAGAGAACTGCCCACCAGCACAACCGTGGGCACGTCGCCCAAGGCATCGGCCGTCAGAGTGGGCATTGGGTGTTTCGTAGGCAGCGCCCCGAACCCGAGCTTTTCAAAGGGGACATCGGAGAGAAAGAACACGGAAGTGCCGCCCACTTCTTCGCTTCCGTAAATATGACGCACATAGGCGGGATTCTCCAGAATGCGCTTTTGCGCTTCGGCCAGCAGATCATCGCGATCGCCAAACAGCGAGGCTCCCGTGGGACACGCCTGCACGCAGGCGGGCCCGCCGCCTTTCGTCAGGCGCCCGGCACACATGTCACATTTCTTTACATAGGGCGCCAGCTTGGTCCACTCGTAGCGCGGCACCTGGAACGGGCAGGCCAGCATGCAATAACGGCAGCCGATACATTTTCCTGCGTCGTATACCACCGGCCCGGCGGCAGTCTTTTTTAGCGCGCCCACGGGGCAGGCGGAAGCGCACGCCGGCTCCTGGCAGTGCATGCACATGCGCCGCACGAATTTCTCTCCTCGTGGTTCCACCACCGTCAGTGCGGTGGCGGAGAGTACCGGTTCGCTCTTCAGGGGCAACCCGTGCGCTTCCTTGCAGGCCTGCTCGCAACTACGGCATCCGATGCATTTGGTGATGTCCACCAGGATGGCTTTGGTTTTCATTTTCGCTGCCTCCCGTTTCCTTCTGCGGTCAGCTTTCGTTCACGTCCAGCCTCCAGCGCGCTAGGTTAAGAAGAACTCGGCCACTATCTTGCGCCGCATCTCAGGGGCAAGCGC
The DNA here is from genome assembly GCA_035278025.1 of Terriglobales bacterium. Taxonomy (GTDB): domain Bacteria; phylum Acidobacteriota; class Terriglobia; order Terriglobales; family Acidobacteriaceae; genus JAICWP01. The sequence goes on from DATEJK010000154.1 coordinate 74,097, forward strand.
AGCCAGCACTCCTTTGAGCGGTAAGCCGCCGTCCTGCGCCAAGACCGGGTTTAGCGGCCCCACCATATGGCTCAAGCGGCTGATGTTGTTTTGCATCCAGGGGGCCACCATGGGGCCTTGCACCAAATTGCGCAGGTTGGTGTCCAGGTCGGGAGACTTGATCGTGCACACCCAGCCGGAGTTGTAGGGATCGCGTTGCAACAGCCCCGGATTCTTGATCACCTCGGAATTCACCGCGGTGACCACGCCTTCCAGGGGCGACAACATCTCCAGCGTTTGCCCGTCGCTGGTCAGCGTCAGCAATTTTTGCCCTTGCCTCACCCAGCGCTGCTCAGCAGTCACCACAACCGCCTCTACTCTGTTCAGCAGGTTCACGGTAAAGGCGTCAACCCCTATGCGTGCCGACTCCCGGCCTTCCCGCACCGCCCAGGTGTGCGCCGGATGGAAGCAGTAATTCACCGGTATCTGCAATCCCAGTTCGCCCCTGTTTTGCAGGAGAGGAGGAGAAGGCAAAGCCACTCTGGCCGGCAGAGGCTCTTCGCGTCTGCGAAAGTAGGTGATGATCAGCACCACAAGAAACATCAGGAGTACAAAGAGAATCGACATGCCCGCCTCCTTCGCCTCCGCCGGCAACCGGCCTCCGGCATCTCCGGCGTCGGTTCGTTAACATCACGGTGTGTGCACGTGAAGGACAAATGAAGGCTGCAGCCACATGTTGATGGCAAAAGGTTTAGAACTCAGTGGGCAGCAGCCGGGCAAAGATCGCCGCTGCGTTTTGCAGGGTAATACTGCGTCTTGCAGCGGTAATAAGGAGGAAAATGTTGTTTTGGGGTGGTCTTTCGAACGGTCATCGGGCTGCGAGAGTTCGCAGACCGGCCCTATGGGCGGTGAGGATCGCTTCCATTCCCCTGCGCGCTCCTCTTCAATCGCCGCTGCAACGACGTGGGATGGATGCCGAGCAGCCGTGCCGTCTGCGTCTTATTATTTCCGGTAGCCGTCAGCACCTGTTCGATGTAGTCCTCTTCCAGTTCTTCCAGGGTGACGAACTGATGCCCGGTAGGCGAGACATCGAACGCGCATAGCGGTTCTGGGATCGCTCTCTCTCTGTAATCTCTTACCTCCTCGGGCAGATACTCCGCGTCAATCTCTCCTTCTGGGGAAAGAATCATGGCGCGCTCAACTACGTTTTTCAGTTCGCGGATATTGCCCGGCCAGTTATAGCGGCCCAACAAGTCTGCCGCCGCGGCCGTCAGGCCGGTGAACGATTTCTTGAGTTCGCGATTGAAATGCCCCATCATCTCCAAGGCAAGAGACACGATGTCTTCGCGCCGCTCGCGCAGCGGCGGAATAGACAGCGGCACCACGTTCAGCCGGAAGTAAAGATCTTCACGGAAACGCCCCTGCGCCACGCATTCCTTCAGGTTGGTGTTGGTTGCGGCGATGATGCGGACATCAACGCGAATGACCCGCGTGCCACCCAGCCGCAGAAACGTGCCTTCCTCCAGCACTCGCAGCAGCTTGGCCTGCACGCTGGCCGACATGTTCCCGACTTCGTCCAGAAACACGGTGCCGCCGTGCGCCCGCTCCAGCAATCCTTCTTTGCGCCGCCGGGCGTCGGTGAATGCCCCCTGCTCGTAACCGAACAGTTCGCTTTCCAGCAGCGTATCCGGAAGGGTGGCGCAGTTGATCTCCAGCAGCGGCATGGAGGCGCGGGGGCTGGCGTAGTGGATGGCTCGGGCCAGCACTCCTTTGCCGGTGCCGCTTTCGCCCTCGATGAGGATAGTGGTGCGCTCTGCCTCCGCCGCTTTCTCGGCCACCGCCAGCATTTTCTGGGTAGCTTCGTTTTTGGTTACCACCCGGCCGAAATCGTAGCGCCCTTTCGCGGTCTCCACCGCCTCCCGCACCCGCACCCGCAACCGCAGCATCTCCGTCGCGCGATGCATGGTCGCAACCATGTCGCGCAAGTGGAACGGCTTCACCAAATAGTCGAAAGCGCCCAGCTTCATCGCCTCCACTGCCCGGTCCACCATGTGGTATGCGCTCATCATGACTACGACTGTAGCCGGCGCCTGCCGCTTGATTTCTTTGAGCACGCCCACGCCATCAAGGCCGGGCAGCACCAAATCCAGCAGGGCGATCTCCGGCTTCTCTGCCGCGAATATTTTGAGGCCTTCTTCCCCGCTACTGGCCACCAGCACTTCCCAGCCCTCCTCGCGCAGGCCGCGGCTTATGGTTCTCTGCGTCAGTTCTTCATCGTCCACGACGAGGATTGAATACGGCATATCAGACTACGACCTCGCTGTTCTCTTCTGCCTCAAGATGCATTTTCTCGCCGCGGACCGGTAGAGTGATGCGCACCGTCGTCCCCACGCCTTCCTTGCTCTCCACCCGGATTTCGCCTCCATGGCCGCGCACGTAGGTCTGGCTGATGCTCAAGCCCAGGCCGGTTCCCTTGCCGTGCTTGGTGGTGAAGAAAGGTTCAAAGACGTGTGGCAGGATGTCCGCTGGAATGCCGCTGCCGGTATCGCAAACCCGGATTTCTACGGTCGCAGCGGCGGGCATAAACTCCGCTTCGATGATGATGGTTCCGCCCGGCGGCGTGGCTTGCGCGGCGTTTAACAGGAGGTTCATTAGAACCTGCGACAGCTGTTGCGAATCGGCGTAAATAGCGGGTAGATCCGTTATCACGTGGTTTTCCACTCGCAGCGGCCGCAGCAGCGGCTGATGCTCCAGAAAAGCCAGTAACTCGGCCACCAGGCTCGACAACTGGATGCGGCTTACCCGCAGGGGATCGGGGCGGGCATAGTTCAGCAAACCTCGGGTGGTCGTCGAGATCCGCTTCACGCTTTCAATACATTGCTCGATCTCGGCCCGCGCCTCCGGGACGGCAACTTTCAGCTCGAGTTCCAGATGGGAAAGAATGCCCAGCAAAGGGTTGTTGATCTCGTGGGCCGCGCCCAGCGCCATTTGTGCCAGAGCGGCATTTTTTTCGTAGTCGGCCAATTGTGCCTGCAACTGCATTTTCTGCTTATTGAGCTCCCGCTCCTGGTCCAGGCGCAGCAGCAGGTCTCCCTGCGCCAGGTCCCGTTCCCGCTCTCTTTCTCCCGCCTGCTCCCGGGCAAGCTGGAGTTCGCCTTGCAGTTTCTGGGTGTTCTTCCCGTACGCGCGCCAGGCGGCAGCAAAAACAACCGCCGCAACAAGCACGACAGCGAGTATCGCCTGCATCCAAACCTGTGCGTAATCCACGCCCCCCCCAGGCAGCAGCAGCAGAACCCCAGCCAGGACCGTTCCTGCCGCCGGGGCGGACACCCGCCTTTCCGCCTTGCGGCGTAGCTTTTTCATCCTCTTACAACATGGATTGGTTTGACCATTCCTGCAGTGACTCGGGTCACGGCGGGGTGTGCCCAAGGTCTCCTTAGGCTCCGCGAGTGATAGCCGTATTCATTCCTTATTCCCGTCCTGGATTCATGGCCTGTGACACGAAGGGGCTCACACCTCCAAGTGACTGCAATCACTGCGGCAAACAGCAGCCGGAGGCAAAATGAACGATAATCATCGCCGGACAAGAGCATCTTTGCCCCGATAACCTACAGTCGGGCAGTTCTATCGGAGGCAGTTATGAAAATCCGCAAAATCATGACCAGGGCTCCCGCATACTGCACCCCCTTGTGCACCGCGGAAATGGCGGCCAATCTGATGTATCAATACGACACCGGCATTCTGCCGGTAGTGCAGGACTCGCTGGATCTAAGGCTGGTGGGAGTAGTCACCGACCGCGACCTCTGCCGGAGCGTGATTGCCGCGCGCCGCGACCCGGCGCACACCGCCGTCAACGAGTGCATGAGCCGCAATCCCATCAGCGCCAGCCCGGAAGACGAGGTTAAACAGGCCGCTGAACTCATGGCCGAGCATCAACTCCGCCGCCTCCCCGTGCTGGATGAACACGGCCACCTCGTGGGCATGCTGTCCCTGGCGGATATGGTCGAGCAGGATGCGGTCGGCATGGAGTTGCTGGCGCACACCCTGAAGAGCATCTGCGTGCCTTCCCGGTTGGCGGCGGACAAGCGCACGCGGGCAGCGTAGCGTTCAACCACAAACCTCACCGATCAGCGGGCAGTCAGAAGAAAGTATTTTCCTCAAACGACAGCATTATCTCCCTTGCCGCATTCCGCCAGGCCTGCCAACCTGCCCGGTAACCGGCGCCTGGCGGGGGACTTTACGGTCCAGGTCGTCAAACGGGAACACATCGTGGAACGATAGAAAAGCACACGCCGAGGACTTGCAAGCAGCCGGTCTGGATGTGGTATAGATATAAATACTACTTCTCCTGCTGAGGCAGCGGGCCCAGGGCCGCATTGGCCTGTATGAGAGGCTGTCCTCAGCCATTGTGGGTGCCATGCTGGAAGTGGAACACTTGACCCGCCGCTACGGACCGCTTACGGCCGTGGACGACATCAGCTTTCAAACCCGCTCCGGGGAGATCCTGGGATTTCTCGGCCCTAACGGCGCCGGCAAAACCACCACCATGCGCATGATCACCGGATATCTGCCGCCCACTGGGGGAGAGGTGCGCATCGAGGGCGTCGGGCTGCGCCGTGATCCCCTGGCCGCCAAGCGCAAGATCGGCTATTTGCCGGAATTGCCCCCGCTCTATCCCGAGTTGACGGTGCGCGACTATCTTGGATTTGTGGCCCGGCTGCGGCAAGTTCCGGCCCGGGAACGTAAGCCGGCGGTAGAACGGGCTCTTGATCGCTGCGCTCTGAGCGACGTCGGGGGCCGGGTGATTGGGCGGCTCTCCAAGGGCTACCGGCAGCGGGTGGGAATCGCACAAGCCATTCTGCACAATCCGCGCCTGCTCATTTTTGACGAACCTACCGCCGGGCTGGACCCGCGCCAGATTCTGGAAACTCGGCAACTCATCCGCGGCCTGGCCGGCGACCATACCGTAATTCTGAGCACGCACATTCTTTCCGAAGCGGCCAATACCTGCCAGCGCGTCATCATCATCAATCGCGGCAAGCTGGTGGCGGTGGATTCGCCGGAGAACCTGAACCGCCGAGTTAAGCAGACCGATACGCTGCTGATTGAACTCCGCGGCGCGGGCGCTGCCGCCCAGGCGGCCATCGCGCAAGTTCCCGGTGTGGGCAAGGCCGAAGTAATCGGCGAGCAGGACGGCATCGCCAGGCTGCGCGTGGAGAGCAACGACCTCGCCACCCGCGAAGCCATTGCCCGCACCCTGGTGGAGGGCGGTTACGGCTTGCTCGAACTCAGGCAAGTTGAATTGACCCTGGAAGAGATTTTCCTGTCGCTGACCGGCAACGCTCTGCCCGCTGCCGCCAGTGTGTGAGGCTTTATGTCTGCAATGTGGGCCATTATCCGCAAGGAATGGAAGTCGTACTTCGTGACCCCGGCCGCTTACGTGGTGCTGGCGCTTTTTGCTGTGATCGCCGGGTTTTTCTTCTACAGCATGCTGGCCATGTTCGTGATGCAGAGCCTGGGCGGCGGCGGAATGTTCGGACGCGGCGGCTTGGACGCGCAAACCATGCTCCTGCAGCCCTTCTTCTTTGACGTCGCCATCCTGCTCCTGTTCCTGCTTCCCATGGTGACCATGCGTTCTTACGCCGAGGAAGCGCGCAACGGAACCCTGGAGCTGCTGAAGACGGCGCCGGTGCGTCGCCTGGAAGTGGTGCTGGGAAAATTCCTGGCCGCTTTCGGCCTCCTGTTGTTGCTGCTGGTTATCACCGGCCTGTACGTAGGCCTGGTGGCGCACTACTCCAAGCTGGGCTTCCAGCCGGTGAGCGCCGGCTTCCTGGGCCTGGCCATGCTGGGAGGGGCATTTCTGGCCTTGGGCCTGTTCATCTCCAGCCTGACGCGCAACCAGATTGTCGCCGCAGTCGGCACCTTCAGCCTCTTTCTGCTGCTGTGGGTGGCGGACTGGGTCACCTCCTATGGCAGCGGCCATGTTGCCGCGCTGTTCTCATATCTATCCATCACCTCGCATTTCCGCAACTTCGCCCAGGGAGTGCTGGATACCAAGGACATTGTTTATTACCTGAGCCTGATCGTCGGCGGCCTGTTCTTGACGGCGCGCCGCATGGAACTGGCGGAGTAGAGGCTGCGAGGGAGAAGTTCATGGCTGAAGAAAAAAACAATTCCGCGGCGGAAACCAAGCCCGCCGTTCGCTCCGGCTTTCGGCGCTGGGCGGACCGCGGCCCCCTGCTGCTCTATTCCCTGGTGGTCATTGCCATCCTGGTGGCGGCGAACTACATCGCCCGCGACCACAGCCGCAGCTGGGATCTGACTCTGAACCGGATCCACAGCCTCAGCCCAGAATCAGTGAAGGTGGTACGGGAACTCAAGACGCCTCTGCACCTGATTTATTTCGATCATGCCGAGGGTTTCGGGCACGCCCGCGAATTCCTGAGTAAATATCAGCGGCAGTCGAATGAAGTGGACGTGCAGTACATAGAGCCCGACCGCCATCCCGATAAAGCGCGGCAATACGGCATTCAGAGTTACGCCACGCTGGTAGTGCAAGCCCAGGGCCGCAAACAACTGGTCAACAGCCTGAACGAGGAAGACGTCACCAACGCCCTGGTGCGGGTGCTGAAGGGCGGGCGCAAGGTGGTGTACTTCGCCCAGGGCGAAGGCGAACACGATCCCGACGATCCGGGCCGCCACGGCTGCAGCCAGGCGAAAAAGGCGCTGGAAGACGACAACTTCACTGTAAAAACGCTGGTCCTGGCGCAGTCGCCCAAAGTGCCTGCGGACGCCGCCGCGCTGGTGATCGCTGGTCCTACCCACGAACTGGTGGACCCGGAAGTGGACGCCATCTCCAGCTACTTATCCCAAGGCGGGAGAGTGCTCTTTCTGCTGGGGCCGGAAGCCAAGGGCCCGCTGGTGGACTACATCCAGACCAAGCTAAACGTAAAGCTCACGTCCGATATCGTGGTGGACACCAGCGGCGTCGGCCGCCTCTTCGGAGCCAGCCAACTGATGCCCATCGTTGCCAGCTACGACGAGCACCCCATCACCAAGGAGATGAACCGCGTCGCCACGCTGTTTCCCTACGCGCGCACGGTGGAGCCGGGCGATGAAAAAGATTCCAAGGCCAGCGTGAGCCCGCTGCTGGAGACTTCGCCCGCCAGCTTTGCCGCCACCAATTTCAGCCTGCAGCAGGTGAGCCTGGACCCGAAGACGGCGCGGCACGGACCGCTGACCCTAGGGGTGGCCGGGACGCTGCCGGGAACAAAAGCCGGTGATGAAGGGCGCTTTGCCGTGTTTGGCAGCGCCGACTTCATCATTAATCCCATTGTCGGCTTCAACGGCAACCAGGATCTGTTTCTGAATTCCATCAACTGGCTGGCCTCGCAGGAAGCTTTCATCAGCATCCGGCCGAAGCCGCCCAACAACATGCCAATAAATCTCTCGGAGACGCAGATGCGTGCCGTCTTCTGGTCGGCTCTGGTGGGTCTGCCGTTGCTCATCGTGCTGAGCGGAATGGGCGTGTGGTGGAAGCGCCGGCGGGCGTAGGGGCGGAAGCATGAAGGGCTTGATTCGTCTGGCGATAGCGGTGGTGGTGCTGGCAGGCTTGGGCGGGCTCTATCTTTGGTTGGGGAAGCAAAACAAACCGGCCGAAGCGGCCACGCCGGCGCTCGCAACTTTCGATTCCGCTTCGGTACAGCAGATTTCCATCCAGGATGGCTCCAACCCGCCGGTCACGCTCTCTAAACAAGCCGGCAACTGGCGACTGCTTCAGCCCTATTCCTACGCTGCTGATAATAGCGAGGTCGGCACGCTCTTGAGCACTCTTTCCGGTATTCATCCTTCGGAACAGCTCGGCCCGCAGAAGGACCTGGGTATTTTTGGCTTGGACAAGCCCAGCACCGTGCAGTTGCAGCTTGCCCAAGGCAAAAAACTGCAATTTGAGTTCGGCTCCGATGTGCCCGCGGGCGGCGGTGTTTACCTGCGCACCGGCGATTCCCCGGGAGTGGTGACCGTCCCTGCCTACATTAAAACGGATGCGATCAAGTCCGCCTTCGACCTGCAGGACCGCACCGTTTTGCGCTTTTCCTCTGACAATTTGACCGGCCTCACCTTCCAGGACAAAGGCAAGAAGGCCAGCTTCGAGCGAAAAGATGGCAAGTGGCCGGAGGCGAAGCAGACCGACATTCAGAATCTGGTTGACACCTTGCAAGGCGCGCGCATGGATGCGATCACCGATGTCCAGGGCAAAGACGCAGCCAAGTACGGCCTGGCGCGACCGGCCACGTTGCTCACTCTGAACTGGAAGGGCGGCCAGGGCCGCCTGGAAATCGGCGCAAAGAAGGGAACTGATTACTACGCGCGCTCTTCCGATGGCCCCGCTATCTTCACTCTGGCTGAATATATCGTTACAGATATGCAGGCGCTGCTGAAGCCGCCGGCCAGGAACAAAGCCAAGAACGCCTCCGACAGAACATCCGCAAAGAAACCGTAAATGGTGGCCTGTGGTGGTGGTAGACGGGTTGAAGTTGCCTGCCGCGCGCGCCTACAATTCAAGATAAGACATCCAGGAGGACGTCATGCCCGTTTATGAATTCCAATGTCAGGCTTGCCAAAAGACGTTTTCCAAAATATTGACCATCGCCGACCACGAAAAGACCGAGAAGATTGCGTGTCCTCATTGTGGCAGCAACCGTGTGGAGCAACGCTGGGCTGACTTCTACGCCATTACTTCGAAAAAGAGCGCTGCCTGAAGCGCTCGCAACTGCACCGCGTTGAGGCATTGACCGCTCGCCTTAGGCGGTCTAACGTGGTTTATTCCCGTAAACAAGGGCCATTACGGCTCGCAAGGAGGTACCCATGAGTCGCCGTTCAACCTCCGACCCAACTCCCATTAAAAGCGAAGTGCGAACTACGGAAATCGATGAGCGAATCCGCCGCCGCGCCTACGATTTGTATGAACAACGCGGCCGGCTCGACGGACATGATATGGATGACTGGCTGCAAGCCGAAGCGGAAATGAGCGGCAAGTCCAAGACCGCTGCGGCTTAAGCGCAATGCCAGGCCAGTGATCAGGCCTGCCGGGCGCTTCCCAAGGTAAGTGCGCGCGGCCTACGGGATTCTGTGCGCGCCGTTCCACCGAGCGAACAACAACCAACGCCATCAGGGCCGACTCACCGCGGGTTGACCTTTTGCTCCCCTTTACCAGTGTCGTACGGGTCGAGGTATATACTGGCGCGCCGGCCGGTTTCGCGCCGGCCTCAAGGAGAAAAGGTGCGCACAGTTTTTTGGGTTTTCCTGCTATCTTGCCACGCGCTTGCGACAGGCGCGGCGGGCCAGGTTGCTCCCGGACCGCGGCAGTACGTCTTGAAGGCCACCCCCCAGACGGTAGCCTGGGGTTATTACGATGCCGCCGCTCCTCCTGTGCTGCGCATTCATTCCGGCGACACGGTGAAGTTTGAGACTCTGATCACCAACAGCCCCACTGGTCTGGAAAAGGCCGGTCTTCCGCCCGGACAGGTGCAGCAAAGTCTGCGTGAAATATACAAGGAGGTCACGAACAAGGGTCCGGGCGGTCACATTCTTGATGGTCCGGTGTATGTGGAAGACGCCGAACCCGGCGACACCCTGGAAGTGCGCATCCAGAAAATTGAGTTGGCTATTCCCTACGCCTACAACGCCTTCGCCCCTGTGCGCGGCTTTTTGCCGGAAGATTTCCCTTACCGGCGAATAAAAATCATCCCGCTTGATCGTGAGCGCATGGTAGCCAGGTTCGCGCCCGGCATTGAGATTCCCCTGCATCCTTTTTTTGGCAGCATGGGAGTGGCCCCTCCGCCAGACTACGGGCGGGTTGATAGCGCTCCGCCTGGCATTCATGCCGGCAACATGGACAACAAGGAATTGGTGGCGGGCAGCACCTTGTACCTGCCGGTGTGGGCGCCGGGCGCGCTCTTTGAAATCGGCGACGGGCACGCCGGTCAGGGCAACGGCGAGGTGGACATCACCGCCATGGAAACTTCTCTCGCCGGCACCCTCCAGTTCATACTTCACAAAGGCACAAACCAGAAGTATCCCCGTGCCGAAACTCCCACCCACTACATCAGCATGGGTTTTGACCATGGCCTGGATCAGGCCACCCGGATCGCGGTTCGCCAGATGATTGATTTCCTGGTCAGCGAAAAACATATGACCCGCGATGATGCCTACATGCTCACCAGCGTTGCCGGTGACGTGGACATCACCGAACTCGTGGACGGCAGCCTGGGTGTTCACGTCCTGCTGCCAAAATCCATTTTTAAATAAACTGAAGGCGGGGTGCGCGATGTTCGATGCTCTGGCTTCTCCCCATCACTTCTTGCGAGAAATGGTCGGTCCCCTTGCCGGCGATATAGTGCTCAAGGATTACGAGCAATGGTGGGAGCAGGAAGGGCGTGCCATCTCCGACAGCGTTGACCGCGGCGGCACGCCTTGGCTGCGCATGTTTGACGCCGCCGGCAAGCGCGTGGATGAAGTCCTGTATCCGCCGGATTACTGGCGCATGTTGAAGCAGGGCTACAAAGCGGGCGTGCTGTGGCGCGCTTTTGAGCAGGAGTCGCTCCTGCCCGCCTTTCTGCTCATCTACTTGACCGCTTTCTACGACAGTGGCCTCTCGTGCCCCTACACCGTGTCTCTTTCCACCGCCCTGCCTCTCGTCAAATACGGGGACGGTCGCTTGAAGGAGCGCTTCCTACCCAAGCTTATGCGCAAGGATGACCAGGTCTGGCAGGGCGCAACCTGGATGACGGAAATCAAGGGCGGCTCCGACTTGGGCGCGAACGTCGAGACCGTAGCCGTGCCCCATGGAGACCTGTGGCGCCTGACCGGGGATAAATACTTTGCCAGCAATGCGGGCGCTGAGTTGGCTGTGGCGGCAGCTCGTCCGGAAAGTGCGCCCAGTGGAGTGCGCGGTCTGGCGCTTTTCCTGCTCCCTCGGTTCCGGGAAAATGGAGAGCTGAACTACACCATTCGTCGCCTCAAGGACAAAGTTGCCACCCGCTCGGTTCCGACCGGCGAAGTTGAGCTGCGCCAGAGTGAGGCTTATCTGTTGGGCAGCGCCGATCAGGGAATTTACCTGATCCTGGAGGTGTTGAATCTCTCCCGTGTGGCGAACAGCCTGGGCAGCGCGGCCCTGTCGCAGCGCGCGCTGGCCGATGCGCTCGCTTTTGCTCAAACGCGCATCGCCTTTGGCAAGCCCATCCTCGACCATCCTCTCTTGCGCTGCCAGTTCGAAGAACGCTTCCAGGGCTTGCGCCAGTGTTTTGCCCTTGCCTGGCAGACTGCGCAACTCTTGAACGAAGTATGGAGGGAGCGCCGGCCGTACTCTGAGCGCTATCACCTTTTCCGCCTGCTGGCTCACTTAGCCAAATATTGGACAGCGGAGTTTGCGGTGCAGACCGCCAAGTGGGGAATGGAGGTGCATGGCGGCCTGGGTGTGCTGGAGGAATTCCGGGTGGAACGCTGGCTGCGCGAAGCCATGATTCTGGCCATCTGGGAGGGCACGGCGCATCGCCAACTGCTGGACGCGCTCGAGGTGATCGAGCTCAAACAGTCCCATCGCGCCCTGCTGGCCTTTGTGGAGAAGGGTGGTGCCCGTCCGGCCCTGAGTCAGGTGGTGCGGGAGGTTGACGCCCATTTGGGGCTGCCTGCTGAACAACGCGAGTACGAGTGGGAACCGCTGGGGAGGCGTCTGGCCCAAACCACGGCCACATCGTTGCTGGAGAGCCTTTCAGGCAAGCACAAATCTGCTCAGCGCATTTCCTGAGCGGGCTCAGTCTTCTTGGGCGAGAAAGTATTTGCGCAGCATGTCAATGAACAGGGCCCGTGCCGGGCGGCTGTGCATTTCGCAATAACGGGCGATCACCTTGCGCTGCTGGGCGTCCAAAGTCAGAAATTCCAATCCATAATTAGGGTACTGGCTGTGCCTTACCGCGGCGCGAACTCGAATCATCCGCTCTGAATTAGGGAAGTGGAGTTCCAGCGCCACAACATCGCCCAGAGGAATGCGACCGGGCAACACGCCCCCCAAGCCGCCTTCGGAGACTACGGTACAGCGGCCCTGCAGGGCGCAGACTTCGCGGTCTCCGACCACCGTCGCCACCATGGGCATATCTGCCGCAAATCGTGGGAAGTGCCTTTTCATTGTGCGATGTTCCGAAAACGCATACGCTGGAGTCTATTATCGCGCGCCTACGGCCTCTCCGACACGTACGAAAGGCCCATTTTCTGCAGCGAAGTAGTACAGCTGCGAACCCGCTTCCCGCCCGCTTCAAACCTGCAACGTGTATATTGTCAGACACTTACATTGGTTCGGCGAACTGCCACAACCTGCAAACCGTCGCACTCCGTGCTGCTACGCCAGCCGTCGCCGGTCCTCATATTCGGCGTACCACGCGTCCTGAATGCCCTGCAGTTGCTGCTCATTGGTGGCGTTGGGATCGTCGGCAAAGGTCGGCAGTCCGGCCACAAACGAGCACAGGTCGCGCAAGCGCACCTCGCGCGGGTTGATTTTCGGATATTTATCTGCCAGCGCCTGCGCGATCTCATCTTCATCCGTCCACCATAATTGGTCTGCCATGGCTTGCCTCCGTTGCGCTTACTTAGATGAGAAAAATTCGCTACCGGGCCGGCTACAAAAAGAACCTGAATTGCTACTAGGCCGCGATTGCCGCTGGTATCATGCTGTCGCTAACGCCACTCAACTGAATACCCCAGGGAATAAATTTTGATCGGAGGTAGCAGTGTGTTGAAATCTCTTCTTGCAACTGCGCTTATCTGGTGTTTCGTGGGCCTGGGCAGCGCGCTGGCAGCCGACAATCAGATTCTCGCCGAAGTTCGCTTCTCTGGAGCCACCAGCGTGGAGAGGAATGCCGGCGTCTGGGTGGACGGGCAGTACGTGGGTTACCTGGACGAACTCAAGGGAGACAAGCAGATTCTTCTGCTTCCCGGCAAACACGAATTTGCCGTCCGCCAGGCCGGCTACAAGGATTTCGCCGACGAATCGGTGCTGGAACCTGGCCAGGTGATCATGATGAAGATCAGGCTGGTAAAGGACGCCACTCTGCCCATGCCCACCGAAACCGCCGAGCTGAAGATTTCCGTCAAGCCGGGCCGGGCTGCCGTCTTCATTGATGGCCGCTTCCTCGGCCACGCCGACGAATTTGACGGGATGGGGCGCGGGCTCCTCGTAACTCCCGACAAGCACAAGGTGCGCATCGCTTTACCGGGGTACCAGACCTTCGAGACCGAAGTCACGGTTCGTGCTCACCAGAAGCTGAAGATCGAGACCGAGTTGGTAAAAGGCAGCATCACGCAGGCGGGGCCGATGATCAGCCAGAAGTAGCTCACCAGGGCAACTGCGACAGGCGGCGCCCTTACCAGGCGCCGCTTCGCTTTCTAACAGCACCAGGCAAGAGGTGGCCGGCCGCACCTTATTTGCTAGCTGGCGGCGCCCCCGGCGATGGAGGGAATGAGCAGCACTTCGTCGCCGTCGTGAAAGCGGTATTCGCTTCCCCCCAGGAAACGAATGTCTTCCTCATTCACATAAACGTTAAGAAAACGCCGCAACTGTCCCTGCTCGTCACAGATGTGCCGCCGCAGCTCGGGATAGCTCTGGCCTAAGAAGCCGAGCAACTCGGGAAGGCTGCCCGCGCTGCAGGAAATTTGCCCCGCTCCGCTGGTGTGCTTGCGCAGCGGGGTGGGAATCAGAACCTGGATGCTCATAAATGCGCTCCTCGATTAAAGTTTCGCCCTTCGTTTCGAGATGAAGGTTTCAAAGTTTCGCAGGTTTCAATGTTTTACTGGCCTCTGCCAGAATTCGAAACTCTCAAACCTTCCGCCTTGGTTCTTCGAAACCTGAAACTTGAAACTCGAAACTGGCTTTTCACACTGCCACCGCCTCCGCTTCATCCGCGATATGGTCCTGGAAGGCCGAAAGCTTCGCCGGAATGGGCTCGGGCAATTCGAGCCGTCCCTGCAGCGCTTCCACCGTCTTTAATCCATTACCGGTAATGCAGAGCACGGTGGTTTCATCGGGCGAAATGCGTCCCTGGGCGAAAAGCTTCTTTGCCGAGCCCACGGTCACGCCGCCCGCGGTTTCGGTGAACACGCCTTCGGTGGCGGCCAGCAGCTTCATGGCGTCAACCACTTCCTTGTCGGAAACGTCCTCCGCCCAACCGCCGTTGCCGGTGATGGTCTTGATGGCATAGTGCCCGTCAGCGGGATTGCCAATGGCCAGCGAGCGCGCCAGCGTATTCGGTTTCTGCGGCTCAATATCGCTTTGGCCGCCCTTCACCGCGGTGCTGATGGGAGAACATCCGCTCGCCTGCGCCCCAAAAAACTTCACTGTCTTGGGTTCCACAAGGCCAAGCGTCACGAGTTCGTCAAATGCCTTTTTGATTTTCGTGATCAGCGAACCGCCGGCCATGGGCACCACCACATTGTCAGGCAGATGCCAGCCCAGTTGTTCGGCAATCTCATAACCCACGGTTTTTGAACCTTCCGCATAATAGGCGCGCAAGTTCACGTTCACAAAACCCCAATGATAGGAATCGGCAATCTGCGAGCACAGCCGGTTTACCTGATCGTAGTTGCCAGCCACCCGCACCAGGCGGGCGCCATAAACCTGGGTGTTGATCACTTTGGCCGTTTCCAGGTCGGCGGGAATCAGTACGCACGCGCGCAGCCCAGCTCGCGCCGCCTGAGCAGCCACCGCGTTCGCCAGGTTCCCGGTGGAGGCGCAGCCCACCACCTCGAAACCGAAGCGCCGCGCCTGGGCCAGCGCCATGGCCACAACGCGGTCTTTAAAACTCAGAGTAGGGAAGCAGAAGCAGTCATTCTTGAGGAACAGGCGGCGGGTACGGAATTCGTGGGCCAGATGCGGGGCGGGAACCAGCGGAGTGAAGCCAATGGGTAATGTGGCTTCGTACCCATCCGGGATCGGCAGCAGCTCTCGGTATCGCCATATGCCCGGAGCTCGCTGCGCGATCGCTTGCCGGGTCAGGCATGTTCGGACGTCATCATAATCGTAGATTACTTCCAGGGGAGAAAAGCATTCCTCGCACACCGCCGAGGCCCGGTTGCCGACGCTTGTTCGGCATTCCCGGCATTGCAATTCGTATCTCTCTGTCATTTCTTCCTCATCACGGCAACTCGGGTTTTTCGTAAAGCCGGTAAACCGGCAAATGGCTCGGACGCGCGGACCGTGCCCCTTCAGGAACTGGTCACTATGGCCATGCGCAAAGGCGTCTCGGCGAGCAGGCCGGCTTCGTGCGCCTGGCGCAACGCGTTTTCCACCACTTGGGTGGAACACTCCTCTACCGCCAAAGCCAGGCTGGGCCGGCGGTCATGCGGGTCAGGATGGTGCAGCAATCCGCGCAGGCCGACACCGCTGGCGGTCAGAGCGCGGCGCAGCGAAGCGACCGCGTCCGTCTTCTCCGCCGGCACCACCCGCACATAGTGCCGGCAGAGGAAATCATTGCTTACCGGCACCGCCACCAGGGCTGGTCCGCGCCTGGCTACGGGGCGCGATTCCGCCACCGCAAGCAGGTCGGAAACCACCGCTACCGCCGTGGGCGCGCCACCGGCGCCCGCGCCGGCAAACACCGTCTCGCCTCCGTATTTTCCCGTGGTCACCAGCACATTCTGGTTGTTGCGTGCGGCCCCCAGCGGCGAGTTAACGCTCACCAGCGCCGGCCCGACCTCCGCCAGCAGCGTGCCTGATTTTAATTCAGCGCGTGCAACCTGGCGGATGGTGCAGCCCAGTTCGCGCGCATAGCGGAAGTCCGCCGGGCGCACATCCAGCACCGATTGAGCCGCAATCTGTTCCGGATCAACCTGCAGGTGAAATCCGGTACGCACCAGGATGGCCAGCTTGGCGCGCGCGTCCAGGCCGTCCACATCATCGCTGGGGTCGGCCTCGGCGTAGCCCCGCTGCTGCGCTTCCTTTAGCGCTACCTGCAGCGTCACCCCGCGGCTCTCCATGGCGTGCAGAATATAGTTGCAGGTGCCGTTAAGAATGCCGCACAACTGCAGCAGCCTATCGCCGCTCAGCCCGGGACTTACCCCGCACAGCACGGGCACGCCTCCGGCGACGGCGGCGCCGAATTCCAGCCGGCAACCCTGCCGCCGCGCCAGCTCCAGCAGTTCCGGGCCGTGCGCCGCAATCAGCTTCTTGTTGGCGGTTACCACTGACTTTCCCAGCGACAGCGCCCGCTTCGCCCACGTATAAGCCGGCTCGATTCCGCCCGCCAGCTCCAGCACCACGTCGGCATCGGAGGCCAGCACCTGTTCGATGTCGTCGGTCCAGTGTACCTGGGGCGAAACCCAGGGCACACGCTTGCGGTCAACCCGGCGGTTATAAATGAACTCCAGGCGCAGTTGTGGAAATGAGCTGCCCTGAAGAATGGTGGCCACCGCGCGTCCCACCGTGCCGAAACCCAAAAGCGCAACCCGGCACGGATGCTGGGCGGCCAGGGGGTGCGCCGGCTGTTTTGAAATTTCAAAAGCTGGGCTGGCGTTCATTGCACACCTGCCTGCGAGAGTTCCTGTTCCGGCTGTCCGGCTGGGGCCGCCGGAAAAAACAGGCTGTGCAAGCGCCGCACCGATTCCGCGGCCTGGCCTTCGTCCACCACCAGAGTAAGGTTGCGCTCGCCTTCCCCGGGGCAGGCGAGGCGGACTTCAATCCCGTTTAAAGCCCCGAAAATTTGCCCCACCAGCTGGGTGCGGCGGCCAATGCGGTCGCCGAATATGCGCACAATTGCCTTGTGATTTTCGCCTTGGACTTCCGCCACGTCTTGCAGGGTGCGCTGCATCTGGCGCACTGCCTGCTTGGAGTCCGTCAGCAGAACCACGCTGTGCCGCGAGAGCGAGCACAAGTGGAGGCTGTGGCCTTCGCAGGCCTGCAGCACCTGGCTCAGGGTTTGGGCGTCAGCCTGGCGCCGCAAACGGGCCTCCACAATCACCACGCCGCGCTTGGCGGTGATGGCTCGTACCGCCGGCTGCGCGCCGTCAGGCACAATGCGCGTCCCCCGGCTCTGCGGCCGGCGTGAGTTGCGCACGTACACGGGAATGTTCTTTTCCGTGGCCGGCAGCAGCGTCGCCGGATGCAGCACCTTGGCCCCAGCTTGCGCCAGCTCCGCTGCTTCCGCGAAGCTGATGCTGGGAATAAGGCGGGCGTCAGGGCACAGCCGCGGGTCGGCGGTCATAATGCCGTCCACATCGGTCCAAATCTCCAGCGCGCCGGCGTCCAGCCCGGCGGCCACCAGGGCGGCGGATAAATCCGAACCTCCCCGGCCCAAAGTGGTGGGCGTGCCCTCCACCGTGGCGCCGATAAAGCCGCCCAGCACCGGCACTTGCCGGCTCGCCAACAGCGGTGAAACCTGCTGGCACAAGCGGAGGTCCGTTTCCTCGCGCAGCGGCGCCCCGCAACCATGGGCCTCATCCGTAACCATACATTCGCGCGCGTCCACCCAGGCGGCATCGCTGCCCTGTGCGCGCAAAGCCTCAGCCAGCAGGCGGCTGGAGAGGAGTTCTCCCTTTCCCACCAGGCGGTCGGAGGTGCGCGGGCTGAACTCCCCCAATGCGGCTACCCCCTGCAGCACCTTCTCCGCTTCCTCGCACTCGCTCCGCAGGTAACTCTGAAACGCTTCCCCCGCAGTCTTCGGCAATAGCTCTCCCGCCAAGCGGCTATGCCGTTCCTGGATGGCATGCAGGCTTGCCTTGGCTGCGGACAGCCTTCCGCTTGCCGCCTGCTCCCCGGCGCTCAGCAATTGATCGGTTACCCCGGCCAGAGCACTCACAACCACCACTACCGGTTGGTTTCGCTGTGCCACAATCCCGACCACCCGGCGCAGCGCGTCGCTATCCTCCACAGAGGTACCGCCAAACTTCAGCACCACGGTCCGTGACAGGCGCCCTGGCCCGCCTTGCGCTCGCCTTTTTGCTGCCTTTGACATCTCTGCCATCCTTCCGGCTGCCCCGAATTTCGACGCCAATAAAAAACCCACCGCCAGGTTCTGCCTCTGGCGGTGGGTTTGGGTATCTATAAGTGCTTTTTAGCTTACCCGGCGCCCTCCTCCAGAAGCACAGTAATTCGCATGGCCATGGTTGTCATAGCCATTGTGCGAACCGTGTTCTGGATAAGGGAGCTCATAAAAGCGTACGCCACTATAACCAACAATGGCCGATCCGGTCAAGCCCGGGTGCCGGACCCGGCGATGACCTTGGTACCCGCCGGACCTGCGCCCCGTTCCGCGCGCGTTCTGGTTTGTGCGAGCAAGTCGCAACGACCAGATTGCAATTGATATCAGCAGGCCTCGGCAGTCACAGTCACCTGTGGCCGCCGTCACCGAGGCGGGCGGCGGGCCACGCAAGAATGAGACATTGCTCGGCTCAACTTTGGTGGTGATGTCGTGAAACTTGGAGTTCGTATTGCTGTCTTCCTGGGTTTGGCAGTTGGGTTGTGCGTGCCTGCGCCGGTGGCCGCGGCCGATGATCCCAATCCCCGTAATCCAAGCCAGCCCAAAGTCCTGGTCATGAACGCCTCGCAAATCCAGGATCTCAAAAAGCGCGCCCAGGCGGGGGAACCCGAAGCCCAATACATTTTGGGTTCTGCCTACCGCGGTGGCGGTCCCATCCTTCCCAAAGATTTAGCCGCCGCCCTGCAGTGGTGGCAAAAGGCGGCTTCGCAGGGCCATCCAAGTGCGCAAAACGGTTTGGGCTACATGTACCAGAATGGCGAGGGGGTGGCGCAGGACTTCTCCCAGGCCGCCAGGTGGTATCGCATGGCTGCCGAACAGGGCGATGCCGCCGCCCAGAATAACTTGGGCGCTCTTTACTTCTCGGGACAGGGAGTTCACCGCAGCTACATCCGCGCGTTTAACTGGCTCCGCATGGCTGCCGGGCAGGGATTGGCCACGGCCCAGCACGGCTTGGCCATCATGTACCAGTACGGCAAAGGTACCAGCCGGAACCTGGCGGAAGCGCTGGGTCTTTACCGCCAAGCCGCGTCGCAGGGCTTGCCGCTGGCACAAAACGAACTGGGCTCCATGTACCTGCGGGGAGAAGGCGTCAGCCGCGACCCGGCGGAAGCTTTTCACTGGTTTCAGCTCGCGGCGGAGCAATCCTTGCCCGAGGCGGAGAACAATCTCGGTTACCTCTACAGCACGGGGCAGGGTGCCAGCCGCGACTACCACCAAGCCTGGCGCTGGTTCAGCCGCGCAGCGGAACAGGGATTGACGGCAGCCGAGGTGAATCTGGGAGCTTTGTACATCACCGGCCATGGTGTCCCTCTGGATTATGTGGAAGGCTACAAATGGCTCAGCCTGGCGGCCACCCAGGGCTCCACAAGCGCAGCCCAAGCCAAGCAGTTCCTCAGACCCATCATGACCGCGAAGCAGTTAGCGGCGGCCGATGACCGGGTTGCGCAATGGCGGCAGGTGCACCTCGTCTCGCCGCAAGATGCGCCCGACCGACATCCGCTTAGTGCCCCGTAGCTGCCAGCCGGCCATGAGGCTCCCTGCCCCTGCCTTGTGCCAGCCATTCTTCTGCCCATATCACACCGCGGTGTGATTACGGTCATCGGCACTGGCCCGTCCGGCAGCTGACAATAGGGGCAGACGAAACGAGGTGGCGTCATGACCGCTCTCTTCGGGCTGGTGATGGTGTGGGGAATTTCGACCGCAGTTCTGGTGGTCCTGCTCATCTACCGCGGCACCTTGACCATGCGGGAGGACGATCAGTTGTTTCTTGATCAGGCTGAATCGCACATGGAAAAGGAGCAGATGGAGATCATGCAAAGAGCGGACCGTCTGGGCCCGTTCATTCGCGTCTTCGGTGCGACCTCCGGCGCGCTGATCATCGTGATCGCTGGGGTATGGTTCTATCAGGCAATTACCGCGGTGCGCTGAGCCCAATCAGGAATCCGTCAGCGGCTCCAGTTCGCCGCCAGGCAGCTGTGGAATATAGTCCGGCTGGCACACCCGCTCCGTAATTTTCTGGAAGTGATAGCCCATCACCGCCAGGGTAATGGCCGTTCCGAAGGCATGGCGGTAGCGGGTGGCGGCATCGAAAATGAATTTCCAGTAGCTGGAGCGGCCTTCGCTGAAAACGCCCTGCTTGATAAAGGAGCGCGCTAAGGCCCGGTAATCGGAAAACACCCGCCGCGGCTGATACTCCGGCCGGTAGCGCGCCAAAAACTTCCTCGCCCGCTCGTAGTAATTGTCCTGATCGTAAATGCGCTTCAGAATGGAGCGGTAACCCTCCACCAGCCGGCGCGGGTCCATCTTGGGGATGAAATTCAGGTTGCAATCGAAGTTGTCGCCGTCGCCGTCCTGCAGCAGCCGGCCTTCCTTGCTTAACCGGCGGTAGAGCTGCGTTCCCGGGAGAGCCTGCAGAAGGCCTACCATGGCCAGTGGAATGGCGCTCTCCTGGATAAATTCCACCTGGCGCTCGAAAATGTCCTCCGGATCGTTGTCGAAGCCCACGATGAACCCCGCCATCACTTCCATGCCGTAGCTCTGGATGCGGCGCACGCTCTCCAACAGGCTGCGGCGCGTGTTCTGCATCTTTTGCGCTTCCTTCAGGCTGGCCTCCACCGGCGTTTCAATGCCCAGGAACACGCGAATAAAGCACGCCTCTTTCATCATGCGCAGCAGGTCTTCATCGTCGGCCAGGTTGAGCGAGGCCTCGGTAAAGAACGTGAAGGGGCGCCCGTGGCGGGTATTCCACTCCGCCAGCACGGGCAGCAGTTCTTTCACTTTCTTCTTGTTGCCGATGAAGTTGTCGTCCACCAGGAAGACCGAACCGCGCCACTTGCGCGCATAGAGCTGTTCCAGTTCGGCTACCACCTGCTCCGGGGCCTTGGTGCGCGGGCGGCGCCCGTAAATTTCGATGATGTCGCAGAATTCGCAGTTGAAGGGGCAGCCGCGGGAAAACTGGATGGCGGTAGAACTGTACTTCTTCAGATCTACCAGGTCCAGGTCCGGCAGCGGCGTGCGCGCCAGGTCGGGTAAGTTGGCTGCGGTGTAGAGCGGTTTCGCGGTGCCGCTCTCCAGGTCGCGCACCAGTTCTGACACCAGGTCCTCCGCCTCCCCGACCACCACATGATCGGCGTACTCCCGGATATCGGCCACGCCGCTGGTGATTGGGCCGCCGAGCACGGTGCGCAAGCCCCGCGCACGGCAACGCTCCATGAGTTTCTGCAGTTCCTGCTTGTGGACCAGCATCCCGCTGAGCAGGGCCACGTCCGCCCAGCGCAGGTCAGCCTCGGTCAGCCGCCGAATGTTGGTATCTACCAGCCTCTTCTTCCAGTGCGACGGCAACAGGGACGCCACCGTCAGCAGCCCCAGTGGCGGATATGCCGAGCGCTTGCCTTCAAAGGGCAGCGCGTGTTTGAAACTCCAGTATGTGTCCGGCCATTCCGGGTAGAGCAAAAGAGCATTCATGGGGATTCAAGACTGCGGGAACAAAAAATCGGAAATCTCAGTACTCTGACTAGAAAACTCAGTACTTACTACCAGTGAGAGGGCCGCTAATGCCAATTCGATGTCCGTCCCTCACCCGACGACGGATTATTTACTCGTTCTTAGCTGCTTAGTAAGGCTCAGCCGCGCCAGACTTGTCAACTCTTATTCAGTGAGCCGTTAGATGGGACAATTCACCGAACTCATTGTAGTCTTCCTGGTGAGCTGCGCCCGTTAAAAGCATACTCAGACGCACAGCGTAAAGATTGGGGCAGCTCATTTCAGGAAAATACCTTAAATTGGTTTGCTGGGCTCGTCAGGAGTGGCCCCAGATGCGCTGACGTACAGCGCCGGTCGCCCGCCCGCGTACTGGGCGGTGAGGATATGCCGGCAAGCCTCGCAACAGGCCACCAGGATTCCCCCATCCGGAGCTTCGGCCACGGCTCCGCCTCCTGCCAGCCCACGGACCGCTATGGCCGCCAGCAGGGTCTCGCGGTCGTGCAGCATGCCTGGCGACAGGGGCTTTCCGCACGCGTCACAAGCTATGGTGATGCCCATGCCCAGTTGGATGCTGGCCGTAGGCATAAGTTTCCATAAGGCCCGGAAGGGACTATTTCAGTGCTGGACAGGCCTTTGTCAGCCGGTGTTTGCACGGGTACTAACTCGCATCTTCCCCGCCGCCTATCACGGTCCTGAGTGCCCCGAATCACCGCCGCCAGTTCACATCTCGGGCAAAATAACCCTTAGGCACAGAGGCCAAATCGCCATCACGACGAGACGGCAATAATCCGGCGAGCGAGTCTGCTTGGCCCGGCCAAGTCACCGGTGGCCCCTGTGCCCGCTGGGCAGCAATCCCCTTGCTCCACCTCCGTTTGTCGGCTTAGTGTGGAGCGGTGAAGC
The DNA here is from genome assembly GCA_035278025.1 of Terriglobales bacterium. GTDB lineage: Bacteria > Acidobacteriota > Terriglobia > Terriglobales > Acidobacteriaceae > JAICWP01. Next base: position 96,479 of record DATEJK010000154.1, read on the forward strand.
TTCCTCGCTGTAGCGGCATCCTCCTGCACATTACTTCTCTCCCGGGCGGACACGGCGTC
>DATEJK010000155.1:0-20849 GCA_035278025.1 Terriglobales bacterium
GCCGGCGTTGATGAAATATTTGGGCTCGCTGCCCGGCAGGTAAAGACGCGAGCGACGCAGACGGTCGCGGGCCACCATCGGGGGCAACGGAACCTGCTCGGGAAGCGAGCGCCGGCCCTGAGCCAGCCCGGCGCGGCGCACCGCCGCCTCGATGCGGGCGGCAATCACGAAAGGCAGCGCGCCTTCATCGTTAATAGCCATGTGGGCGTCGCCTACTCCCAGGCCGGCGAGTACCTGCCGCGCCTGGGCGAGGATGTTTTCGGCGTAATAGGCGGCTACCCGCGACTCGAGTGCGATCTCCAGCCCCCCTTCGGCGCGCACTTCGAATTCGACATGGGCGTCAGAACGCACTTCCTTGCCCCAGTGCCCGGCTTCTCCGCGATGCGCGATTTCGGCTTTGGCCAGGCCGCTCATATCTGCTCCCGCATGGGCGTAGTGTCCAGAACAGCCAGCGCTTCCTGCGGGTATTCCTCCAGATCGGGGCCGAGCCACTCCTCATCCACCCGCACAGTGTGGAAGCGCACATCACAGTGGTCGCCGTCGAAATTGACGATGACGTGGAAATGCTTTTCCGGCTTCTCCTTGGCCAGGCGGGCGCGCAGCGCCTCGGCCACCGCCATCCCATAGCCCAGCATGGGAAGCGGCAGAAAGCCGCCGTTCTCCGAGTAATCCTCCACGTGAATGTGGTTGACGTAGCACTCAAACGCAGTGCGGTTTTTAAAGTCAGCCAGTTTCACAGTGGGGACGCGCGCCTTCAGTTGTTCCAGGAAAAGGCAGCCGTCTTCCTCAACCAAAGCAGAGGCCAGCAGGGCTTGCAGTTTCTGGCTGAGCGCCTTGGGATCGTCAAGGTTGTCCTGGCGAACCTGCTGGTACAGAGCCTCCATGCGCTGGTTGGTTTTCATTTGAACCCAGTTTCAAGGTTTCAAAGTTTCAAGTTTAAAAACCCACAGTTGTCTGTCATCCCGAGCGAGCCCGACCGATCCCGCTTTGCGGGAGAGAAAGCGCGAGTCGAGGGACCTTGTGTTTCCTAATCCGCTGCGCCGGCGGTTTCGGCGGCGCCCTCCAACCTGGCCAGAATCGCGTCCGTCATCCTGGTGGTCGAAGCCGCGCCCTGCGAAATCGCCTTGGGGCCGCCCGAAATGCGCATCATATCGTAAGTGCGCACCTTGCCCTCGCGCACCACCTCCGCGATAGCCGCACGCACCCGCGAAGCCTTATCACGCTCGCCGATGTGGTCGAGCATCATGGCGGCGGACAGAATCATTGCAACCGGATTAACGATGGGCGGGTTCAACTCTGCGTATTTCGGCGCCGAGCCGTGCGTGGGCTCGAACACAGCCACGTCTTTGCCGATATTGCCGGAGGCGGCGAAACCCAGTCCGCCAATCAGTCCGGCAAACGCGTCGGAGATGACGTCGCCAAACAGATTGCTGGCGATGATGCAGCCGTAGTCCTCGGGATTCTTGGTCAGCCACATGGTTTGCGCGTCAATGTTAGTGGACCAGAGGGGGATGCCGGGATAATCCTTCGCCACCTGCCTGGCGACTTCCTCCATCAGGCCGCTGGTTTCGCGCAGCACATTGGGCTTTTCGCAGATGGTCACGTTCTTATAGCCGAAGTTTTTTGCATACTCGAAGGCCGCGCGGCAGATGCGTTCGGCGGCGGGGCGGGTGATGATGCGCAGCGAAACCGCCAGGTCCCCGCCCTTCACATCCTGAAACGGCTTGAACTTGGGGTGGGTGGCAAAGGCGGCGCGCACCTGCTCCGGCGGGTTGGTCCACTCCACTCCGGCGTACAGCCCCTCAGTGTTCTGCCGGAACACCACCACGTTCACTTGCGGCTCCTCGTAGCCTCCGCTCGGCTTCTTGCGGATGAAGTTAAGAGGATTGCCGGGAAAGCCGATGCAGGGGCGCAGGCACACGTCCAGCCCAAAGCGCTGGCGCATGGTCACGATGGGGCTGTAATAGGTGTAGCCCTTGCCGCGCAGCTCGGGCTTGAGTTCGGCGTCGGCTTCCTTCTTGGGCTTGGAGGTGATGGCGCCAAACAGACCCAGCTTGTGTTTGGCCAGCAGTTCCACCGTGCGCTCGGGCAGAGCGTTGCCTTGGTTAATCCAGCACTCCCAGCCGATATCGGCGTGAATGTATTCCGCTTCGAAGCCAACTGCGTTGAGCACACGAATCGCCTCGGGCAGCACCTGGTTGCCGATTCCGTCGCCGGGCATGGTTACGATGGTTGGTTTAGGCATGACGACAGTCTCCGAAAATTGACGATTGCAGATTTACGATTGACGATTGAAAACCTATCCGCTTCGCTCGAAAATTCGTAAATCGTCAATTCTTCCCGGTTTCAATGGTCAATTGTTGAGCTAACCGTTAATTCTTCAGTCCCAGCTTCCTCGCCACCAGGTTCTCCACTCCCTTTGCCACCACCAAGGATTGTGGCACGCTTCCCAGGGGCGGGAAATGGAACTGCTCACCGCGGTATGTGATAAGGCCGGAGGTAAAGTCCACCTCCACCCCGTCGCCCGGCATCACCGTTTTGGCGCCGCCCTTGAGCTGAGCCGCAAACTGCTCGCGCAGGCGCGTGATGAATCTGGGCGCCTCGATGCACAGAAACCCGTTGTTGAAGGCGTTGCGCAGGTAGGTTTGCGAAAAACTGGCCGCGATAATCAGGGGAATGCCCCTGGCCTGCAGCGAGGTAACCGCCTGCTCGCGGCTGGAGCCGGTGCCGAAGTTGAACCCGCCCACAAACACATCGCCGGCGCGCGCGCTCGCCGCCAGTTGCGGGTCGTAGTTCTCCATGATGACCTTGGCCATCATCTCCGGCGTCATGTCGTCACGATAGGTGTAATCCTTGCCATAGATGGCGTCGGTGTTGATGTTGTCGGCAGCGAGAAAAATCAGCCGGCCGCGTACCCGTTCGGGAAAACCGGGAAGGATCTCGACTTTTTCGGAACTGCTGGCTGCCGCAAACTCATCGTAGCGACGATTGATTCTCTGGGAACGGCTCGAAAAATCGCCTCCTTCAGCGCCCGCACTGCTGATGTAGCCCACCAGTGCGGAGGCCGCCACCACTTCCGGGCTAGCCAGGTAGCAGCGGGCATCACGCGAACCCATGCGGCCCTTGAAATTCCGGTTGGTGGCGGAAATGCCGACTTCGCCTGGTTCGAGCAGGCCCACTCCAAGTCCGATGCACGGCCCACAGCCCGCAGGCAGCGGAATAGCGCCCGCCTCCAGCAGCGCCTGCCACGCTCCCCGCCGCTCCGCTTCCTCCTGCACCCAGCGGCTGGCCGCACCCAGATAGAACTTCACCCCGGGCGCAATCTTCCTGCCCTTGACCACGCGCGCCGCGGCTTCCAGATCTTCCAAACGGGAGTTTACGCAGGAAAGCAGGTACGCCTTCTGGATGGTAACTTTTTTCTGTTCCATTTCCGCCAGAGAAGCCATTACCTGCACCGAGTCTGGCCCGGAAACGTGAGGCGTTATCTCATTGAGGTTCAGCGTAATGCGTGCGGCATAAGCGGCGCCGGCATCAGCCTGCGGCGGATTCCTCCGCCAGCCCTCCAGATCGTCCGCTGTGAAGCGCTCCACGCCTTGCCGGGCCAGGTCGTCGTGAACTCGCTGCATATAGGACAGCGTCACCTGGTCGCAGGGAAACCAGCCTACCAGCGGCCCCCACTCCGTGCTCATGTTGGAGATGGTGAAGCGCGCGTCTATGGAGAGGCTGGCCACCCCCGGGCCGGTGAACTCTACCGCCGCATTCAGCACCTCGTCATGGTTGTAGAGCCCGCAGAGAGCGACGATCACGTCCTTGCCGGTGGCTCCGGCGGGCAGGCGGCCTTCCAGCACCACCTGCACGCTGCGCGGAATCTGCCACCAGAACTCGCCCGTGGCCCATACCGCGGCCGCGTCGGTGCGCACCACCGGCGTGCCCACGGCCGCAAGCGCGCCATACATGTTGGAGTGTGAATCGGAGGCCACCACGAACGAGCCCGGCACGACATATCCCTTTTCCACCATGATCTGGTGGCCAATGCCGGAACCGGCGGGATAGAAGTCCACTCCGTGCTGCTTGGCAAACGCCTCAATAGCGCGGTACTTCTTCTGGTTCTCCTCGCTCTGGTTCTGGATGTCGTGATCGAGCGCGAAAACCGGCTGGCGCGAATCATGAATCTTCTTCGCTCCGATGCCCTGGAATTTCTTCATGACCGCCGACGTGTTGTCGTGGGTCATGATGTGGTGCGGACGGATGGAAACGAAATCGCCCGCGCGCAGGGGGCGCTTGGGACCTTCCGCCAGGTGGGCTTGCGCGATTTTTTCAACTACGGTTTGTGCCATAACTACACTCTCGCATTAACAGCCAATTTCTCGAATGTCATCCGGAGCGAAGTCGAAGGACCTCGCGATCTCCTTGGACTGTTTGCCGGCAAGTTAGAAGCACAAGGTCTTTTGACTCGGACGCGCGTCCGGAGAGCGCGTCTTCGCTCAGGATGACATGCGTTGAAGAATTCTGCTGTGATGAGCGACACATCAGGCGCGGCGCTCTTTCCGATTACCCCCTTTCGCGCCTCTTGGCCGTACATCCGCCTTCAGCAGGCGCATCAGCTCGCTCACCGACCGCAGTTTCTCCAGCTTCCACACCGCGTCTTTGACTTTCTGCTGCGCCGGCTTGGACAACACGCCCTCCGCCAATGCCGCGAACTTTTCTTCGACTTCGCGATCGGAGAGCGGGTTGCGCGGGTCACCCTTGGGATAATCCAGCTGCCTGCTGAATTCCTTGCCTTCGGTGGTGCGAACGGTCACAATCACGCGCTGCAGCGCCGGAAAAACTTTCTCAATCTCCGGGTCGCCCACTACCTCTACTTTGCGCAACTGCGCCCGGATAGCCGAGTTCATGATCTTCTCCGGCGTGAACTGCAGCGGCGTGACCTGGCGGTCCACCAGCGCGGCGGCAATCACGTAGGGCAGCGAATGGTCGGCAGTTTCCTTGCTGCGCGGGTCATACTTGCTGGGATCGGAAAGAATGTCTGCCGCGCGCGCCAGCGAGCGGATACGGATCTTCTCCACCTGCTCCGGCTTAAGGTCGTGCTCGCGCACCAGGTCGAGCACCGCGGAAATCGGGGTGTGGGTAAGCGCTTCGGTGGGAAATGCCTTCATCCCGCACTGGGTAATGCGCCAAGAGTCTCCCAGACCCTCGGTGAGCACGCCCAGCTTCCACTCCGGGCCAAAACAATGCGCCAGGCCTTCCTTGCCGTCCACCACGTGCTCGGGTCCGGTGTAGCCCTTCTCCGCCAGCAGCGCCGCCAGCACGCCGCTCTGCGTGGCCAGCGGGTCAACCGTGTTCTTCATCATAGTGAGCTTGCCGGCGGTGACCGCGCCCAGGGTGGCATGGCGGCTGGCGGAAATGCCGATGGCGTGCTGGATCTGCTCCCAGTCCAGATGCAGGGCGCGCCCGGCGACAACAGGCGAAACAAAAGCCGTCAGCGTAGCGTGGTGCCAGCCGCGCTCGCGAATGCCGGGGATGGCCGCCTCGCAGAAGCGGCATTCAAATTCGTGGCCCAGGACCAGTCCGACAATCAATTCCCGGCCGTCGCTCTTGGCGCGCTCGCAGCCGGCCAGCGCCGCGGGAAAAATATCCGAAGGATGCGACGGGTCCTGCTTCCAGTAGATATCGTTGTAGTCCATGCAGCGGATCATGAGCGCGTTGGCCAGGGAAGCAGAGACCACATCCGCCCTCTTGCCCGTGCCGATCACGGTGGCAGGGCCGGCGCCGGCGGTCTCGTCCAGAACCTGCAGCGCGAGCTTGACGTCGTGCTGCTGGTAGCCGCCCAGGGCGCAGCCCAGCGAATCCAGCAGAAAGCGTTTGGCGTGGTAGACGGCATCTTTCGACAGCTGGGCGAATTTCAATTTGGCTGCCCAGCGCGACATTTCAGCGGTGACGGTGGTTTTAGCGGTGGTTTGAGCGGTAGCCATAGTCAGTGGTCAGTGGCCCGTGGTCGGTTTGTCCTCTGCCAAGCGCTATTTCTTCAAATTCTTGAAGGGCAAATAGGCCATGAAGTCGGCGTGGTGCACAATGTAAGCCTCGGTGCTGCGTTTGACCAGATCGCCTTCGGCGGCATGAGCGGCGATGATGTGGCAAACGCGGTCGGGCACTCCGCACTCCATGGCCAGCGCCACACCGGTAAAAGGATGGCGCAGAAATTCACCGCGCTCGCTCTGCCGGGTCACCGGCTTGCCCGAGTCGCCCTCCACATTTTCGTACTCCAGCAACTTGCCCACATCAGCCAGGATTGCGCCCGCAACCACCGTGTCCATATCTATGGGCAGGGCGCGCCCCATGAAATCTTTCATGGACTCGGCGGCGCGCCGCGCAATGTGCACCACGCAGCGCTTGTGTTCCATGAAGCTGACCGGGCAATTCGGTATGAGCAGGGTGAAAGGAATGCGTTCCAAATCGTTGGGCGTAAGCGGGCTCAGTTCGAACGCCCGCACCCAGGTCTGGGTGACCTGGTCGCGCAGCTTGGCGTCCTGAATCCAGTCAATTTCCGGCCACAAGCGCCGGACCGCTTCCCGCATGCTTCTTTCTCCCGGCTGGCGAAAAACCTAGCTTACCTTGTCGCCGTAAGTGGAGTCGAGCCAGCAACTCTGCCCGGCAGCGCCGAATAGACATCATGGCCGGGAGATTTAGCACCTAACCTAGCGGAGGGCACCATGCTGCGCTATGAATGTGACTACTGCCACCGGCTGAAAGGGAAAGAGGAAGCCTGGATTTTGGGATTCGCGGCCGAGAACATCGGGGTCACCGCGGCGCGCCGCGAAGTCACCATCCTGCCGGTATGGGATGAGGTGCAGTCCGTGAACTATCTGGCCGTCCACTTCTGCTGCGAGCAATGCCGGCAGAATTATCTGGCCAATCTTTTCGGCGAGGAACCCGCCGAAGCTGAGATCGTGGAGGAAGTCGCCGTGGTCCCGCGCAAGCGGATTGTGCGTCAATACCCCGGCGCTGCCGTAGAGACGCGGGTGGTGCGGCGCAAAGCGAGCCCGCCTAACTCCCGGTCCAAATCGAAGAGCAGGCGCAACAGGGCCGCCTGAGAGTGGGCTTCACGCGCCTGCCACTTCGCGCAGGCGCGAGGCCGCGGATTCGGCGGTAATATCGCGCTGCGGTGAGGCCAGCAGTTCGTATCCGACCATGAATTTGCGCACCGTGGCGGAGCGCAACAGGGGCGGATAGAAATGGGCATGCAGGTGCCATTCCTCATGCGCCGCGCCCTCTGTGGGCCGCTGGTGCACTCCCATCGAATACGGAAACGGTGTGCTGAACAGCCGGTCGTAAGCCTGGGTAAGGCGCTGCAGAATATCGGCCACGGAATTGCATTCCGCCGGCGTTAACTGGTCTATGCCGGTCAGGTGCCGCCGCGTAAGCACCATGGTTTCGAACGGCCACACTGCCCAGAAAGGCACCAGCGCAACCGCGTTCTCATTCTGCAGCACCATCCGGGCAGCCTCGCCACTCTCCAACCTCAGATAATCGCAGAGCAGACAGGAACCATTTGTTCCCTGGTAAGCCCGCTGGGTAAGTTGCTCCCTTTCCGGAAGATTGGGCAAGGTGGCGTTGGCCCACACCTGGCAATGGGGATGAGGATTACTGGCCCCCATCATGGCGCCGCGGTTTTCAAAAATCTGCACGTAGTTGATGGCGGGCAGCGCGCCCAATTCCGCGTACTGCTCCGCCCAAAGTTTCACCACCTGCCGCGCCGCCGCCGGGTCGAGCGTGGCCAGCCTGAGGTCGTGCCGCGGAGAATAGCAGATAACGCGGCAGACGCCGGGCTCGCCCCGGGCCAGCATCAGGCCGCGGTCGAGCACCGCGTCCGAGGTCTGCGACAGCAGCGCCGGAAAGTCATTATCAAAAACCAGCGTGGAAGCGTAGCGGGGATTGCGAGTGCCATTAGCCCGGGTGTTGCCGGGGCACATGTAACAGTTTGGGTCGTACTCGACCACCTGCGCCGGCGCAGCCGCCTCCACCTGGCCTTGCCAGGGACGCTGCGTGCGGTGCGGCGACACCAGCACCCACTCGCCCGTGAGCGGGTTAAAGCGGCGATGCGGGTCGCGACTAAGGTCAAGTGCCATCGCAATTCCTGTCATCGCGAGCGCGAATTGAGCGAGGCAAAATCAGCGCGAGTCGAAGGACCTTGCGCTTAGATTCCCTCTTCATCGGTTTGTTCTCCCGCCGGCGCTACGGCCTTATTCGCCATATCCATTCGGATGTCGCCGGCGCCATTCCCAGGCGCTGGCCACAATCTGCTCCAGTTCGAGATTGCGCGGCCGCCATCCCAGTTCGCGGCGAATCTTCTCCGAACTGGCCACTAGCACGGCGGGATCGCCGGGGCGGCGCGGCGCATTTCCCGCCGGAATCGCGTGTCCGGTCACTCGGCGCGCCACCTCCACCACTTGGCGCACGCTGAAGCCGCGGCCATTGCCCAGGTTGTAAATCAGTTGCTCGCGGCCGGCCAAGGCGTCCAGGGCCAGCAGGTGCGCCGCCGCCAGGTCAACGACATGAATGTAATCGCGAACGCAGGTGCCATCGGGCGTGTCGTAGTCGGCGCCGTAAATCGCAATGCCCGGGCGCTTGCCCTGGGCGACCTGCAGAACCAGCGGGATCAGGTGCGACTCAGGCCGATGGTCCTCGCCCAATTCCCCAGCTGCTCCAGCGGCGTTGAAGTAGCGCAGGCTGGCATAGCGCAGACCATGGATCTGGTGGAACCAGGCCAGCATGCGCTCCACCAGCAGCTTCGATTCGCCATAAGCGTTGGTGGGGCGCAAGGGAGCGTCTTCTTCGATGGGCGTGCGCTCGGGATTTCCATAGAGGGCGGCAGTCGAGGAAAACACCAGGCGGCCCGTGCCGTGCTGCAGCATGCATTCCAGCAGCGTGAGAGTGGTTGCCGTATTGGTTCGAAAGTAGCGCTCGGGCGCCTGCATGGATTCGCCCGCCTCGATGAGCGCGGCGCAGTGCATCACCGCTTCCGGGCGATGCTGCTGAAAAGCGCGGTCGAGGGCTTCGCGGTCGCCGACATCGCCGGTGATGACTTCCGCCCCTCGCGGTACTGCCCGGCGATGGCCGTGGCTGAGGTTGTCGTAGATAGCAACCTGGTGGCCCGCGCGCAGCAGTTCGGCGGAAACCACGCTGCCGATGTAGCCCGCGCCTCCGGTAACCAGAATTTTCATGCGCGTGACAGTGTAATGGTTTGCGGCACCCAGCACCTAGTGCCAGTGTCAAGCGCTGAGAACTGAAAGACCGATGGCTGACAGTTGGTCCGGCCGGCAGACCTAACCGAGAGTCTTCAAGGGTGAACCATCCTTTCAACTATCTAAGGGTAATCCTCGATTGCATCACAGATTGGGCGGGCTAATCTGGAGTGTGCTCACCCAAAATTCTGGCCGCATTTTTCTGGGGACAGCCGCCCTCGTCCTTCTTCTGGCAGTGTCAACCGTGATCGCTGCCGCTCCCGCCGTGGACGCCGGCAAGACCACAATCGCGCCGGCCCTCGCGCCCCGCTCCCCAGAGCCAACTTACAAGATTAAAGTCGGGCTGGACGGCGAGGTCTATCCGGTTTTCGCCAACTATGCCTCGCTGCAGAGGCCGGACGACCGCAGCTGGGGGACGGTGGAAATCACCATTGCCAATTCCACCTCCGCTCCCCTGGAGAACCATATTGCGGTGAAAATCATGGGCTGGAGCGACGAGGAGATTCAGACCGTGGACCTGGATGCGGGCGCGGTGCGTACTTTTCTGTTTGCCCCCACCTTCTACCCGCGCCTGTACGACAACCGCGAAATTACCGCCGCCACCGCCCTGATCCGGGTACGCGGCGCCAGCGGCAAGCTGCTATTCACCCGCACCGTGCCTATCCGCCTGCGTTCCGCCGACGATATCTACTGGGGGCAGAAGTTCGAATATGCGCCCTTTATCGCCTCCTGGGTCACCCCCCACGATGCCATGGTGGAGAAGGTGCTGAGCCAGGCCAAGGAGTTCGCTCCCGGCCGCCGCTTGCCGGGGTACGAGGAGGGTAAGAATCAGCCCCAGCAGGAACTCTCCACCTATGTCCAGGCCCGCGCCATCTACCGCGCCCTGCAGGTGATGGGCGTTTCCTACGTGAAGAGCTCCATGACTTTCGGGCGCAACACCGATATCAGCGAGCGGGTGCGCATGCCGCGCGAGTCGCTGGGCCAGATTTCCGCTAACTGCATTGACGGCGCCGTGATGTATGCCTCGCTTTTCGAAAACCTGGGCATGAAGCCGGAGATCGTGCTGGTTCCGCACCACGCTTATATCGGGGTGCGGGTGGCGTCCGGCTCGGAAAAGTACCTGTTCGTCGAAACCGCTCTTACCGGCCGCGCCAGTTTCGAGCGTGCGGTTGCCGCGGCGGAGGTGGGCATGAAGCGCTATCCGGCGGCCCAGGTGGTGCGCATACCCATTGATGAAGCCCGCGAAGTCGGAATCTACCCCATGCCGCTGGTGATCCAGACCGCGCAGGGCAATGCCCGACCCGACCTCTCTCCCCGCCACTGAAATTGCCTGGGAAAAGGTTCAGTTCGGGACCCCGCACTTTCCGCACAGCCCGTGCCACGACTTTAGGCTATTGACTTCCCCGATAGTCGGGCTAAAATACCGCCAATTTCCGGCGAAGGTCCCCTGCTCCCAAGCAGGGATGTCCGGAAGTTATGAGCACGGTTCAACGACGTCCACCAGCCCCCGATCCGAGAATCAGCATGAGTCACCAGTGTCGGCATCCACGGGTGCAGATTGTTGCCCGCGAAGAGGACTCGGAATTTGTCGAGTGCCTCGAATGCGGCGACATCTTTGAGGCCAGTGAATTCAAGGACATGGCCATCGAAGAGCGTACCCCTGCCAACGAAGCCTGAGCGCCCCCACTGGCGGTGATCCTGCTGTGGCCACGACGCGGGATAGGTCCGTTCGGCCATCCTGCGTACCCCACCTAAGTAACCGACGTAACCTACTCATCCCCGTTTTGAATTGTTGTCCTGGGACGGTTTTGCTAAGGTTCTGCCATGGGTGAGAACCTGCCAAATGGCCGGGTGGCCCTGGTAGTGGACGATTCCATGCTGATCCGGCATACCGTCTGCCGCTTCCTGGAGGAGCGCGGCTTTGCCGTCGAATCCGCTACTAACCCTGTGGAAGCGCTGGAGATACTCACTCGGGTCGAGCCCCACGTCATAATTACCGACATGCAGATGCCGCGCATGTCGGGCAGCGAATTCATCACCGCCCTCAAAGCCGACCCCCGTACCGCCACTATTCCTATCGTAATTCTGGCCGGGCGCCAGAGCGGCTTCAAAGAAAGCGAGAAGCGCGCCAACTACGCCATTTTCAAGGACATAGATATCGAAGCCCAGCTCCTGATCGCGCTCAGCGCGGCCCTAGGGTCGCCCGTGGCCGGCTAACTGACTGGCGAGCCGAAAAGTTTCAAATTTCAAAGGTTTCCCGGCCACCCCACGGGCTTCTGAAACCTTGAACCCTGTAAAACTTTGACACCTTACTCCAGCCTCATTCCCGCCTCCGCCGAAAAGTCGGGCGGGGCAAAGTCCTGAGCCAGGAATTTGGGATAAGCGGCGGCCGCGATCATGGCCGCGTTGTCGGTGGAAAGCGGACGACTGGGGAAATAGACGGGTAAGCCGGCATGGGCGGATTCCTGCTCAAAGGTCTGCCGCAGTTCGTTGTTGGCGGCCACCCCGCCGGTGACGAACACCGTGGCCACCTCGTACTCGCGGGCGGCAGCGAGCGTCTTCTCGACTAAATCGCGAACCATGGTGCGCTGGAATGAGGCCACCAGGTCCAGCGTGTGCTGGTCGCACGCCGCGCGGTAATCGTCCACGCTGGGTTTGGCGGTGCCGGCCAGCTTGCGCCGCCGGGCTTCGATCGCGGGCGGCAGCCGGTTCTTCTCCACATAACGCAGCACGCTGGTCTTGATTCCGCTATAGGAAAAATCGAAGCGGGGGCGCTCCTCCTCCGGCTTGCCCTGGTCGCGGCGGTCGCGGTGCTTGATTTGCGGCATGGGAAACTTCACCGCCTGCGAGTCGCCGAATTTCGAGAGCCGGTCAATGATTGGCCCTCCGGGATAGCCCAGCCCTAGCAGCTTGGCGACCTTATCAAAGGCCTCGCCGGCGGCGTCGTCACGGGTATGGCCGATGTTCTGGTAGGTCCAGCCGCGTTCCCGTTTTTCCGCCAGGTAAAGGTGAGTGTGCCCGCCGGAAACCACCAGCGCCAGCACGGGAAAGCGCAATTCCCGGTTGCCCTTCTGCCTCTCCTCCAGCAGCACCGCGTGGATGTGGCCCTCCAGGTGGTTCACGGCGATCAGCGGCTTGTCGAGCGCGAAGGCCAGCGCCTTGGCATAGCTGATGCCCACCAGCAGCGCGCCCGGCAGCCCCGGCCCCTGGGTGACCGCCAGCGCGTCCACGGATTGATAACTCTGCTGGGCGTCGGCCAGCGCCTTGCGCACCACCGGCACGATGGCCCGCAAGTGCTCGCGCGAAGCCAGCTCCGGCACCACGCCGCCGTACTGCGCATGGATGACGATCTGGGAGAAGACGACGTTAGAGATCACCTGCTCCCCGGAGCGCACCACCGCCGCCGCGGTTTCATCGCAGGAGCTCTCGATGCCGAGGATGTAGGCGTCAGGCATATGTCTATAGTATTAGCTAATAGCTGCCAGCTGAGACAAGCAAGCAGTTAGCAGTTGGCATTTGGCCAGCGATGGCCACTGCAGAGATCAACAGCTCGGTTCAGGGGCTAAGTGCTAACTATGAAGTGCTAATTGCTGGTAGCAACCAAGCCATGCTCCGCGAGTCTGCCACCTCTATCGTCCGCACCTTGCGCCAGGCCGGCCATCAGGCTTACCTGGTCGGGGGATGCGTGCGCGACCTGGTGCTGAGCCGCGAACCTGCCGATTACGACGTCGCCACCGACGCCACTCCCGAGCAGGTGATGCGCATTTTTCCCCGCAGCTACGCCGTGGGCGCCCAGTTTGGCGTGGTACTGGTACCGGCCGATGACAAGGCCTCCACTATCGAGGTGGCCACCTTCCGCAGCGACATTGGCTATAGCGATGGCCGCCATCCCGACGAGGTGCGCTACACCTCCAGCCCGCAGGAAGACGTGCAGCGCCGCGACTTCACCATCAACGGCCTGCTCTGCGATCCCATCGCGGACAAGGTCCTGGACTATGTGGGCGGGCTCGCCGATATCCGCCGCGGCGCCATCCAGACCATCGGCGAGCCAGAGCAGCGCTTCCGCGAAGACAAGCTGCGCATGCTGCGGGCGGTGCGCTTTGCCGCGCGCTTCAGCTACACCATAGAGACGCCAACCTTCGCCGCCATCGAGCGCCTGGCGCCCCTTATCCACCAGGTAAGCTGTGAGCGCATTCGCGAAGAGCTCAGCAAGATGCTCACCGAGGGCCATGCCCGCCGCGCCTTCGAACTGCTGGACGCGAGCGGGCTGCTGAAAGAGGTGCTGCCCGAAATTTCCGCCATGAAGGGCGTGGAGCAGCCGCCGCAGTTCCATCCCGAAGGCGATGTATGGGTTCACACCCTGCTGCTGCTGGAGCAGTTGCCCCATCCCTGTCCCAAGACCCTGGCTTGGGGCGCGTTGCTGCACGACGTGGGCAAGCCGCCCACCTTTCGCGTGGCCCCGGATCGCATCCGCTTCGACGAGCACGTCCCGGTGGGCGTGCGCATGGCGGAGGAGATTTGCCGGCGGCTGCGCTTCTCCAACGACGACACCGAGCAGATTGCCGCCCTGGTGGCCAACCACATGCGCTTTGCCGACGCGCTCAAGATGAAGGAGTCCACCCTCAAGCGCTTCATGCGCCTGCCGCACTTTCCCGAGCACCTGGAACTGCACCGCATTGACTGCCTCTCCAGCCACGGCGACCTCACGCTTTACAACTTCGTGAGGCAGCGCTTCGAATCCACGCCCGCCGACCAGGTGCGTCCCCGCCCGCTGCTCACCGGACACGATTTGATCCGAGCCGGCTACAAGCCCGGCCCGGAGTTCAAGGAAATTCTAGCCGCAGTAGAAGACGCGCAGTTGGAACGACGGCTGGAGAGCCGGGAGCAGGCGCTGGAGTTTGTCCGGCGGGAGTTTCCGGGAAGAGCAGACGGCTAAAGCTCGCTCCTGGGCACGGGCGGAGATTTGTAAAGTATGCTAACGCCTGTTCACAGAGATTGAATCCGTATCCCGTCCGAATTGTGCAATGATTAGACCCTTCATCAAACGCATGAGACTGCAGAAAAAGTAATGCGCAATGAAAAGGAGGGACCGATGATCCGACCATTGAAGATTGGCTTGCTTGCGTGCTGCGGGATTCTCTTGGCGGCATCTCAGTCTCCACAGACCACAGACATGGCCGGTGCCCGGGCGAACGTTTCCAACGAAACCATAGAAGGGCTGGTTCGGGATGTTGCCTGCCCAATTCAGAATCTTGATAGCCATCCGACGAGTATGGGCCGCAAGTGCGTACAGGATTGCGTGAAGGGTGGCTCGCCGCTCGTTATTCTGACTAAAGATGATCGGCTGTATTTCCCCATCTCTGCCAGGATGCCGGATACGGACCAACGGCAGCTACTCATGCCGTTTGTCGGCAAGTACGTGCGGGCGAGCGGGATTGTGTTTGAGCGAACCGGAACTCATGCAATCGTGATTACGGAAATTAAGGAAATGAAAGAGGTCCGGGTGACGGATGAGGAATAGACTGCGGACTCCTGTTTTCGACAATTAAAAGCTGCTACTGTGTGCACGAAACCCACGAATGCCGCTCACGGTCAAGGTAAGAGCTAAGCAGTATCCTCTTTGGCAATACGCTGCCGCTGCATTTGTGTCCTTGCTCGGTAGCGCCTTTTGGGCATGGATTGCCCACTCGGTTCTGGGCTTCGCATTGCCTCTGGTCGAACTGGTCTTTTTCGTTTTCTCCGGCTTGTCGCTGCTGTTTCTGCTGCTGCTTTATCTGGCCTATGAAAAGCAGTTTCGTGACCACAGTTCACGAGCGGTTCCGGTTGTGGCGTCTTGCTTCGCCGTATTCATCGCCAGCGCAACTTTATATTTTCTGGCCAAGTACACTGCGGGGAATGGCGGCCCCACGGCTAAAATGGTGACGCTGATTGCCTTTCTGCTCGCGATGGCGACAGGCATCTTTCTTGCGGTGTTTGTCGTAAAGTACGAGATCGAGTAGATACCTCAACCCTTATTTGAAAGTGATTCGGCGTAAGTTGCTGCGGTGGTGGGTAGAAGGAAGCGCCTGTGAGCGGATGGAAAATGTGGTTTTATGACGCGCCGGTCGGCGCAACCAGCCTCGTCGCTGTTTGTCTTACAGCGGTCTGCTTCCCAGCGGCACGGCTTCTCACGGGCTGGGGGCGTTACGTTGCGGCGGCATTAC
Organism: Terriglobales bacterium; assembly: GCA_035278025.1. GTDB lineage: Bacteria > Acidobacteriota > Terriglobia > Terriglobales > Acidobacteriaceae > JAICWP01. Next base: position 15,446 of record DATEJK010000155.1, read on the forward strand.
TCGTCATCTGTGGATTTACGTTTACTCCAGCCGTGACGTGCAGTGTCTATTCGCTTGTGAAGGAGAAGTTGAAAATCTTCGGCGGAGTTGGCCTGTTCATCGCTGCGTTAACCGTATGGCTCCAACGGGAAACGCTTTCCTTTGTCGAGATGGGCATAGCTCTCGTCCCTTTTACGCTTGTAGTAATGACGGTGATAGTCAAGCGTCGCGCAAGAGCCAGCGAGGCGACTCCGGTTTGACCTTCGGGGCAGACACAACCTCAGTCTGCTAGACATGAGCACGAGAGCGAACCATTGTCGTGCCAACCTGTCCCGTCATTGAAACTGACCTGCAGAACCGACAGCACTGGCTGGCTCGACAGTTCGAGTGGCATAGGTCGAGAAAAACTGACTGCCGAGTGTGGCGGCACAATAAGGGTGGTAGTGTCGGGAACCGCTAACGATTCCGACACAGAGCGGCTTCCCCCTGCACGAGCTACAAAAAACGCACTGCGTACCGTCTTCTCCGTCATGTTTCTGACCTTGAAGAACAACATTGCGCTCGTAAGGGTGTTGTACTGACCACCCGTGTATTGTCGGAATGAGACTCCTTCGATGACCAGAGGACAACCAGATTTTGTACCCGAATTGCCGTTGCTCCGTGTCCGAGATTGACAGCCCAAAAAGATACAAATGAGCACGACTGTCGCTCTGTAGGCGATTCGCAGCACACATCGGATTGTAGCGTCCACATGGGTTCGTGGACAGGATGATTGGCGAGAAATCGCCACAGCATTCATTACTCAGCAGCGATTTGCACTGGAATGGGGCAAAAGGTCAAAGTATGATGAGGCCTGTTCTCAACAAGCATCGGCTCTAACCGCGTAAAATCAGTTAGATGCCACGGTCGCCCGAAATCGGCTCAGAACAGCAGGTTGAGTCATATTCCTTTTCTAAGGACAAGCTACCGAAATCACTCAGTTATCCGTTGAAGCGCTCACTGCTGGATGCCGCCCTGCAGTCTTCATCCGTGTACGAGACGATTTGGTATGTGCACTATTCAGGCCGCCAGTATCGCAACACCGTGTTGCGAGCACATTTTCATCCCGAGCAGGGCGGCGACTACGCCGCTGGGAAGATCATGCTGACTGTGTGGGCAGTGCCGAGGAACGAGCGGAAAACTACAGAAGACCTGCTGGTTCGTGATGGCCTGCCGCTCCTGTGTCAATGGCTTGCAAAAACAAAGCTCGAAGGGAGTTCATGGCGCGGGTTCGTTCACATCATCGACTTTGAACGGACCGGCAGAACCCTGAGAGTTGTTGACCCACGCGAACTAGCGGGATACTCTCACCTTCTGGACTTGCCACCTACCTCGGGCCGAACCTAGGGTGAAAAAAGTGAGCAGGCCTTAGTTGTTGTGAAATCGCCTCCCCCACACTTTAAGAATCAAATGGGTACATTTCCAAAGCTGCTGGAAAAGTTCAGAGACATCGTGAATAAGCGTGGCGAGGGCCTGCGGAAAATGTCATTTGAAGAATTGAAGCAGTTGGGGGATTCGCCAATCGAGCACTTGGATGTGGACTCGCGTCCAGCAACTATCGGCATTATCGTGCAGTCGTTGCCAAGCGGCGGCATCCGTGTGGTCGTGCAGGGATTCATGAGGGCGAGGATTTTGGGAAAGCACGTCGCGCTCGATGGCTTTTACAAATATCCAGACGAGACTGTTGCACCGATGCCGGATGGCGAGTTTTACGAATTTGACTGAACCCTGCTGGTCGATAACGAGCGTGAAACCCTGTTACCGCAGTTAATCGGGAACAGGAACGACTACTCCGGTGTCAACTCTTGATATGAATCGGCTCCGCTGGAAGGACTGTGCAATTACGTTCTTTGCGGGTTTGTTTCTATTTGAGGCGGGGCTGTTGATTCTCCACCGTAATCCTTACTGGCAAATTATACGCAAGGGCAGCATTGTTCGGCATCGTGTTTATGCGTGGAATGGCATCGGTCATGTGATTAGCGCCATCGGGCTAATTTTCGTGCTTGGCGGCGCACTTTACCTGCTATCGCGCCTGTTTTCGGCAAAATGGCTGTACTGGACAGGCGTGGTTGCGGCCATCGTTTTGTGGTGTGGCATGCTAGGAATAGCACACACGTATGCCGCCCATTACGTATGGGATGCAACGACGGGAATTACAGAGTTTGCTATCTCGAACACTGCCGCATCGCCCAAACAAGAAAACGTCGTATGGCAAGCCATTGTTCGGTGGCAGGTCGAACCTGAGTTGAACGACTGGCTCCGTGCAAGCTCGTTGAAGCGCACTCACGGATGGCTCTCAATCAAGGTCGTTAGAATCGTTCCTCTAGCACTCCCGTCCCTTGACTGTGACTGCTTTAATTGCTGCGCCGAAGAAGACACCGCCACATCAGCGCGATGATTGACGATAAATCGCCTTAACATTCATTGCACCTTCGCGTTTGCCCCAGAAGTGGTGCAAATGCGGTAAAGTACGTGAAACCCTTCCATGAGAAGGCCGATCGGAGTCAAGTCGGTTCTTTTGTTTTTCGTTTTATGGGCAAGGTTTTCTTCCTTTCGATCCGGGTCGCCATTGTCGCCATCCTTCCATCCGCACTCTTGAGGAGCGATCTTCGCTCGGTGCAAGTTGGGCGTTCTCGTTACAGCCGGTGCTGCCACCTGTTCACAACAGCTGTCCTGGCGTACCCTGTTGGCCGGGACCGAACGGATGAAAACTATCCTGCTCCTCGTACTCTCTATCTGCATGGCATTATTAGTGGTGGGCAGTTGCACAACTCCCTCAGTACCAACCACTCGATCATCGAGAGGCGACTTGGCACTTACGAATTCTGCAGGGCTGACGATGCGAGTAGCCGAGGAGGATTCCGATCCGACTCTGTGGCTGAGTGTTCGAGGCGAGACCTCCGGTAAAAGCGCTGTTCTAATTCTATTTCCCGAACACGTTACCGTTCGCAAGCACGGTTCGAATAATGCAAAGCATCTGTATATGTGGAGAGCGGGCCAACACGACACCCGACCACAATGGGTGCGCACGGGGAATAGCTTGCAATACGAGGCGGATCTTGCGTCCGGTATGCGGTTTCTCGCGCGGGCTTCTCTTCAGCGGGACGGCATATTGCTACATTACGAGTTCGTCAACAACTCTGAAAGCGACTTCGATTCGGTGCAGGCCATCACAGACCCACGAATGATCTCGCCGCTGCTCCATGACGTGCGGCTGGAACGAACCTATGTCCACGAAAGCCGTCGCTTCGTCTTACTGGCCTCTGACATGCCAGAGCGGATCACAATGCCGATCAGTCAGTGGCTGCCGAACCGGTATCGCATCTCATACACTTGGCCTCTGGAGGAAGAGCAAAGGCAGAAGCAACCGGACGGGATCACATTTTTTAACGCGCGCAACCGTGCTGATGAACCGTTCCTGGCTACGGTTTCTATGGACGGCAAATGGATCATGGCAACTTTTTCCCGAAACCCCGGCAATCTGTGGACGAACCCTGATCTGACGTGCCAACACGCCGATCCGGAACTTCCGCTTTCACGCCATAGCAAGGGTGTCGCTGAGGAGAAGGTACTCCTGTTCCAGGGAAGTCTCGATGACACTCTCCGCAAGGTGATCGAGCAACGTAATGGCTTGGCGTTGTCGCAATGAGCATTATTGTTGTGAAATCGCCATCACGTTCATTACCCTTTGGGCTTTGCCCCAGGAATTGTGCAAATCTGGTAAAGTACGTGAACGCCTGTTCTCGCTCGTTGACCCGAGGCGCTAAACTGAGGCTGCATTGAGGCCGAAAACTATGCATGAGCAAGTGCTGCGCGATTTTTTTGAAAACAAAGCCAGCGCAACCGAATTGAGACGGGATATTGATGGCTCCACCAAGACCCATGGCGCATATTCGCAGGTTTCAATCGTGGATATGGACGAGGAATTTACTGTCACGGCTGCTATGGCTGTTCGGCTTTGCGATGTCGTGCTACACGGAGAACTCCCGCCCGAGGCTCTCAAAGCCCTCGGTTTCGCACTGCAGGCTTCGGACAAGTTTTGTTGGGACGGCGACGAAGATGAAGTACTTGCTAACGTCATCTCAGACTGGTCATGCCCCGACGTGAATTACCCGCTGACTCTCGAAAACGTTGAGAGATTTCGAGCATGGCTACTGCGAATCGAGCCATATCCGCCGAAACCTCCAATACGAGATACCCCGTGGAGAATCACCTCAGTGACGGAAAAGAAATCGGCACGTAGGTGGCGGAAACACAAATGATTGGTGAGAAATCGCCATATCGTAAATCACGGACAGCAATTACGCTGGCGGATAATGGTGCAGGCGGGAGGGTGCTTATGCTGAAGAAGGCGTTTTTCGCGCTTCTGATTGGGCTTGCGACCACTGTGGTTCTGTCTGGCGAAGAGGCGAGCAAGCGGCCAACTCCGCCGTCGAGCGCTCAATGCGAACTCCCTGGCGGTAAGACCATCGTCGTTAAATATTCCAGTCCGCACATGACGGGTCAGGCCACGACCTTCGTGACCGATGAGACGCTTGTCACCGTTGCAGGAAGGGATATTCCGGCAGGCAGCTACACAATTTTCAGCAGTCCGAAGCCCGAGAAGTGGACGCTGGTAATACGTGGACAGACATCCGACAGAACAACGAAATCTACAGAGATAGCTCGCGTGCCGATGTCCACCACAAGGCTATCCTCTCCGGTAGAGAACGGGCGAATCTCGTTTGACCATACGCCCACCGGCTGCACGATGCACATGACGTGGGACAAGACGGACGCGTCAGTTGCGTTCAACGTGAAGAATACAGACCTTCCAGTTCTTCGGTAATTGATGAGAAGTCGCCTTCGCATACATTAGGCTTGCATTCTGCCCCAAAATCAGTGCAGGATTCGTAAAGTACGTGAACGCCTGGCTCCTATGAGCGGATGGAAAATGTGGTTTCATGACGCGCCAATCGGCGCAATCAGCCTCATCGCTATTTGTCTTACAGCAGTCTGCTTCCCGGCGGCGCGGCTTCTCACGGGCTGGGGGCGTTACGTTGCGGCGGCATTACTCGTCATCTGTGGATTTACGTTTACTCCAGCCGTGGCGTGCAGTGTCTATTCGATTGTGAAGGAGAAGCTGAAAATGCTCGGCGGAGTTGGCCTGTTCATCGCTGCGTTAACTGTATGGCTCCAACGGGAAGCACTTTACTTTATCGAGATGGGCATAGCTCTCGTGCCTTTTACGCTTGTAGTAATGATGGTGATAGCCAAGCTGCAAGGGCCAGCGAGGCGACTTCGATTTGATGATTAACCATTGGAATACCATCTCCCCTGCAACTTGAAGGGACAGATATGTCGTTCGACTCTTACGGAGTTCTGCTCACCGCGCCTCTGCTGCTGC
>DATEJK010000156.1:0-15527 GCA_035278025.1 Terriglobales bacterium
TTGCGCTGGGCGACCCGGGTTCGTGTTGGTGCCTGCCTCACCGTGGCCTGGGCTACAGATGCCATTCGTCTCCTAAGCAATTAGCACTCAGCATTTAGCCACTGGAAAGCATCGGCACTGCGCTTTAAGGCTAAATGCTAATTGCTAACGGCTAACGGCTGGGTTCTCACTGCCTTATCCGCGGATTCGCCACCGAATACAGCAAATCCGTCAGAAGATTTACCGCCACATAAGTCAAACCGATGGCCAGAATGCAGCCCTCCACCAGGTAATAATCGCGATTCGAAATGGCCTGAATGGTGAGCCTTCCGATGCCGGGCCAGGAAAAGATGGTTTCGGTCACAATGGCGCCGGCCAGCAGCGCTCCGAACTGCAATCCCACCACGGTCAGCACCGGAATCATGGCATTGCGCAGGGCGTGGCGATAAACCACGGTGCGTTCCGGCAGGCCTTTGGCCCGTGCAGTACGTATGTAGTCCTGACCTAATTCTTCCAGCATGGAGGTGCGCACCATGCGGGTAAGAATGGCGGCCAGCGCGCTCCCCATGGTGATGGCCGGCAGCACCAGGTGGGCCAGGCTGCCCGAACCAGAAACCGGCAGCCAGCCCAGTTCAATGGCAAAGAACAGGATGAGCACCGGGCCCAGCGCGAAATTGGGAAACGACAGCCCGAACAGGCTGATTACGCTCAGCAGGCGGTCGTCCCAGCGATTGCGGTGCTGCGCCGAGCGCACGCCCGCCGGAATGGAAATGATCAGCGCCACCAGCAGCGAGGCCACCGTCAGTTCCAGCGTGTAGGGATAGCGTTGCGCGATCAGGCTGCTCACGCCCTGGTTAAAGCGCAGCGAAGGCCCCAGGTTGCCGTGCAGCACGCCGCTCCAATAGTGGATGTATTGCCGGCCCAGGGGCACATCCAGGCCGTAGGCGTGCCGGGCGGCCTGCATGTCTGTGGCCGCGGCTCCCTCCCCCAGCATCTGCTGAATGGGATCCCCCGGCACCAGGTGTATCAGCAGAAAAACGATAGAGACCACCAGCCAGATGACGGGCAGGGTGTAAAGCACGCGGACACCCAGATAGCGCAGCGTGGATCTCATGAAAGAGGCTGCCGCTATTATAGGGATTTGAAGTTGCGGCGGAAGCGGCTTTTCTGCCAGATTTCCGCCTGCAATCCGTCAAGAGCCATGATAGGCGGAAGCTTTCTTATTCGGGCAGGCGGACCTTCTTCAATTCCGAGCGCACACGGTTGGCCTCCGTGTCCATGGCCAGCCAGAGAGTATTCGCCGCGTTGGGTCCGGGTCTATCCAGAACATAGGTGTCCACGATCGGCTTAAACCGGCCGCTTTGGAAGAGCGCAAATGCCACTTGCACATTCGGTTTGGCGATTGGCGATGAATTGCTGGCATCGGTGCTGGGGACCGGCCCGCCAATGGAAATTTCCGGGAGCCGGGGCTCGAACGGATGCTGTCGCGGATCGCGTATCTGGCTGAGCAGGATGTAATCACATTGTTTCTGCCGTGACTCCTCGCCGTTTGCCTTGCTGAACTCCAGCGGGTAGTGGGTTGTTGTCCGCGAATTCATCCCAACCGCATCAACTTTATCCTCCTTCAAACTCTTGACCAGGCGCTCGGTCATCTGCTCTACGAACGCAGAAATTGTGCTCGCGTTGGCAACTACTGCCACGCACACCGTTTTTGATTGCTCCGTCGAGTTGTCCTTAGCAAACAGGGAAAAGGCCCCTGAAAGAGCAACTGCAATACCGAAGACAAGGAGCAGGCGCATGGCGTACCCCTCAGATAGGAATGTCCAAATATAAGCCCAAAATGTGCCCGTAAAGAGCGGAGTGGCTGGGCCCTCTCAGTCCCCGGTGCGGCTCACCGCCTGCGGCCGCTCCTGCAGCATTTCAATGCGCACCTTGGCAATGCGGTGACCGTCCATCTCTACCACGGTGAAGCGACGCCCATCATAGTCAAATGACTCTCCGGTAATGGGGATCCTCTGCAGCCGCGACAACACGAACCCGGCCAGAGTCTCAAATCCCTGGTTGCGGGGCAGGCTGAGCCGGTACTGGCTGTCCAAATCGAGAATGTTGGCGGCCCCTTCCAGAACCATGGTGGCGCCCGCCTTCAGTGGGGCCAGCCCGGCCACATCGAATTCATCCTCGATCTCGCCCACCAGTTGCTCCAGCACGTCTTCCACGGTGACCACTCCGACCGTGGAGCCGAACTCGTCCACTACCACCGCCAGATGGCGCTTGCGCAGCTTGAATTCGGTGAGCAGGTCAGCCAGGGGCTTGGTCTCCGGGACCACCAGCACATCGCGCATGATCTGGCTGATGGGCATCTTGGCCACGCGCGCCGCCGCCGGTTCGGCCGGAGAGAGCGACACCCGCAGGCGCAGCCACCGCATCAGGTCCTTGGCGTAGAGAATGCCCACAATATGTTCCGGACCGCGCTGCGGGTCATAAACCGGAATGCGCGAATGCTGCTCTTCCACCACCCCGGCCAGCGCTTCATCCAGGGTCAGATCGGCGGGAAAAGAAAAAATATTGGGGCGGGGCACCATCACTTCGCGCACCGTCACTTCACCCAGCTCCAGAGCGTGGGCAACGATCTCTTCCTCGAAAGCGGGAATCAGCCCGAAGCGGCGGCTGGCTGCCACTATCAGCTTCAGCTCCTCGGGCGAGTGTGCCGCACCGCCGCGAATCTGCCGCGAGCCGAAGGCGCGCAGCACGGCATCCGCCGAGCGGTTCATCACGTACAGGAAGGGACGCGAGATAGCCAGGAAAACATCCATGGGCCCGGCCACGGCCAGCGCCACCCGTTCGGCGCGCTGCAACGCCACCGACTTGGGAACAATCTCACCCAGAATGAGCAGCAGGTAGGTGATCAGGGAGAAGGAGAGGGCAACCGCCAGGCTGTGGGCGTAAAGGTTGGCGTGGGGCACGTTGCTGATTGCGGGTTGCAACATGCGCGCCACCACCGGCTCTCCTATCCAGCCCAGCAACAGGCTGGCCAGGGTCACGCCAAACTGCACTCCCGCCAGCACCTCGGCAAGGCGCTGATGCAGTTTCTGCACTGTGCGGGCGCCGATGCGGCGGGCTTCCACCATCTGTTGCAGGCGGGTATCGCGCACGCTGACCAAAGCGAATTCGGCCGCGACGAAGAATGCATTGGCCGCGACGAGCAGCACTACCAGCAGAACCCGCAGCAGCAGGAAACTGACCATGTAAATTCAAATTTTAGCACCCATCCGGAGCTCGACTGATTGTCACTGAGGGAACATAAATAGCTGTGTTATGCTGCTGTTGCAGAGAAAGTAGTCAGAGCAGGCAGGGAGTTCCACCGGCCCCCCGCCACCAACTCCTGGCCGGACGGTAGTGCAGATTCTTCATTGCTTCCCTTTTGTGCTTTCTCCGGTCTAACCCAGCGATGGATTGGATTCGCGCGCTGCACATTTTTCCCGCCCGTCAGGAACAAATGGCGGGTTCGTGGCGTAATAGAGAATGAGAGCCGATGTGAATTGGGAGCAGGAGGACGACCGTGGCTAACGGTAATGGCAATGGCAAAAAGAAAAAGCGCAAACGGCTGCTTTACGTCAGCGGATCACTGGTGGCCCTCGTCCTGATCGTGCTCGCGGTCACCGCCGCCACCCATGGCGGCACCAAGATTGACCCCACCAAGCTGGCCAAAGTCGAACGCGGAGACCTGGCCAAGAGCGTGGTGGCCACCGGCAAAGTCGAGCCCATTACCAAGGTGGAAATCAAATCCAAGGCCAGCGGTATCGTCAAGAAGTTACTGGTGGATGCCGGTGACCGGGTCAAAAAAGGCCAGGTTTTGTGCGAACTGGACCGCGAGGAAATCCAGGCCCAGGTAAGCTCCGCCCGGGCGCAACTGCTGGCTTCGGAGGCCGCTGAGCGTGGCGCCGTAGCCGACCTGGCCCGCGCCAAAGTGGATGCCGAAGCTCCCGATGTCCCTCTCCTGAAGCGGGCGTACGAGCGGGCTTTGAGGATGGCGAAAGATGGCGTGGTATCGCAGTCCTCCCTGGATGATGCCCAGAAGAATTACGAACTGTCTCTCAACAAGCAGAACGTAGCTAAGGCCCAGGTCCTAGTGCTGAGCGCCAAGGAAAAACAGGCCGGCGCGCAAGTGGAGCAGGACAAGGCGAACCTGGCCCAGTTGGAGGAGCAGCTCAGCTATACCACCATCACTTCGCCGATTGACGGTGTCGTGCTTTCCCGCGATGTGGAAATGGGTGACGCCGTCAGTTCCATCCTGGTGCTGGGCTCCTCCGCCACCCTCATCATGACCCTGGGCGATACCAGCCAGGTTTACGTCAAGGGCAAGGTGGACGAGAGCGATATCGGCAAGGTTTACCTGGGACAGCCCGCACGCATCAAGGTGGAATCCTTCAAAGACAAAACGTTTCACGGCCAGGTCACCAAAATCGCGCCCATGGGCGTGGAAAAAGACAACGTCACCACCTTCGAGGTGCGGGTTTCCATCAACAACCCCGGCGGAGAACTTAAAGCCAACATGACGGCTAACGCCGAAGTCATCCTAGAAGAGCACAAAAACGTGCTGCAAATCCCCGAAGGCGCCCTGATCTACGACAAGGACAAGAAGTCTTATGTGCAGGTGCCCGACCCCGGCGCCAAGGATGGCATGCGCAAGGTGGCGGTGAACGTAGGCATCTCCAACGGCGCCAAAACCGAAGTATTGCAGGGTGTGAAGGAAGGCGAGCAGGTGGTGCTGCAGTGAGAGCAGCTACCAGCTTCTAGCTGATTAGCTTCTAGCTTCAGCTCGTACTGTAGGAGGCCCGACGTCATCCCGGGAAGGAAGCAGGGGCAAGCACCGCTCGCTTCGGAACGGAACAAGCTACGAGCTAGTAGCTAGAAGCTGCTTCCATGAACCTCCTCGAGCTAATGCGGCAGACGTTTTCCACCTTTCGCGCTCACAAAATGCGCACCTTCCTCACCATGTTCGGGATCATCTGGGGCATCTCCTCGGTCATCATTCTGGTCGGCCTGGGCCAGGGTTTCAGCAAGGACCAGCACAAGCGCATGGAAAGCCTGGGCAAAGACCTGGTGATCATTTGGGGCGGGCGCACCAGCGCGCAAGCGGGCGGACTGGCTGCGGGACGCGAGATCCCGCTCAACGTTAGCGATGCCGAACTAATCAAAAGACAGTGCTATCTGGTGAAGGCGGTCAGCCCCGAGCTGCGCCGCGAAGTTCCGGAAGTCAGCGCTTTCAACCAGGCCAACCGCTCGGTAGTTGGCATGTGGCCTGAGTATCAGGATTTCCGCTCCCTGAAGGTTTCCGAGGGACGGCTGATTACCCAGGAAGACGAGGACCAGGGCGCGCGCGTAGTGGTGCTGGGAGATGCCGCGCGCAAGCAGCTATTCAACGGGCAGCCTGCCGTCGGGGCCAGCATCTCCATCCTGGGGTGGCCCTATACCGTGGTGGGCGTGCTGGAAAAGAAAAACCAGAACTCGAACTACAGCGGGCCGGACAACGACAACCTTTATGCCCCCTTTGCCGCGGTGGCGCGCGACATGCCCCCGCCGGAGAACGACCAGGGGCAGAAGCGCACCATACAGCGTGGCTGGGTGAATGATATTGTCTTGGAGGTTGCCAGCGCCGATGAGCACGAGGAGGCCGTCCTGCAGGTGCGACGCGCCCTCGGCCGCGTTCACCACTTCGAAGCCGACGACAAGGACGCGCTCTTCATCTGGGACACCATGGAAGGCGCCAAGCTGGTCAGCCGCATTTTTGACGTCATCACCATTTTCTTCGGCTGTGTCGCCATCATGACCTTGTGCCTGGGCGGCATCGGGGTGATGAACATCATGCTGGTTTCGGTGAGCGAACGCACCCGCGAAATCGGAATGCGTAAGGCGATTGGCGCCACCAAGGCAGACATTTTGCGGCAGTTTTTTGTCGAATCCGCCATTCTGACGGTGTTCAGCGGCGCTATTGGCCTTAGCGTGGGCATCGGACTGTGCGTAGCCATGGGCCAGGTTCCTCTGCCCGAGATCGTCCCTCACCCCATCATCTCCTCGCTCTCGGTGGTTGCTTCAGTGCTTACCCTGGCCCTGATTACGGTAACCGCCGGGGTTTATCCCGCCCAACGCGCCGCGGCCATGGAACCCATTGAGTCGCTGCGTTATGAATAAAAAGCTGCTCGCCTCTGGTCTCTTCGTACGTCTTTTCAGCGGAGGAACGTGATGCTCAACCGCAAGAACACGCCCATTCTTCTGACCCTTGCCCTGGCCGGACTGTTCTGGATGTCGGCCATGCCCGCGCAGGCCTCGGCCCGCGGCTCGTTTCAACGCACCTTGACGGTGACCGGCCCTGTGGACATGGACCTCAGCACCGGCTCCGGCAACATTGATGTGCGCAGCGGACCGGTTGGTTCCGTGCAGATCACCGGCCGCATCAAGGTCGGCGGCTGGAACGACAATGCCGAGGAAAAGGTCCGCAAGCTGGAGCAGAATCCGCCCATCGAGCAGAACGGCAACAGCATTCGCATCGGCCACATCAGCGATCCGGAACTGCGGCACAACGTTTCCATCGACTACCAGATCGTGGTGCCGCAAGCCACGAGCCTGATCTCCCGCACCGGCTCCGGCGACGAGAAAATTGACGGCATCAAAGGTCCTCTGGAAGCTCGTTCCGGTTCTGGCGACATGCACATTTCCAATATCGGCAGCCGGGTGGAAACCCATACCGGTTCCGGCGACCTGCAGATGAATAACCTTAACGGCGATGTGCGCGCCCGCACGGGCTCGGGCAATATTCAAGCCGATGCGGTGGCCGGCGCTTTTGACGCCGAAACCGGCAGCGGCGAGATTGGCCTGCGGCAGACCGCGCCCGGCGAAGTTCGCGTTCGCACCGGCTCCGGCGGAGTTGACCTGCACGGCGTCCGCGGCATGGTGAATGCCGATACCGGCAGCGGCGACGTAAACATCGAAGGCACCCCCGGCGGGGAGTGGAAACTGAGCGCCGGTTCCGGCACCATCAAGTTGCAACTCCCCAGCCAGGCCGGCTTCGATCTCGATGCTTCCACCAGTTCGGGCAGCATTTCCCTGCACCATGCGGTCACCGTTTCCGGCAATATTTCCCGCCACTCCATACACGGGAAGGCCGGCAACGGCGGCAGGCTGGTGGAGATTCGCACCGGGTCGGGGGATATTGAGATTGATTGATTTTCAAGTTTCGAGTTTCAGGTTTCCCCGCGGTCGTTTTTGAAACTTGAAACTCGAAACCGGTCATTTTCGTACCTATACGTAGGGAAAACGCCTCCCATGATGCTGAAAGAGCTCATCCTGCAAGGCTGGCAAGCGCTAATGCGCAACCGCATGCGCTCCATCCTGACTATGATGGGCATCACCTGGGGCTTGGTCTCAGTGGTCATCCTGCTGGCCTACGGGCAAGGCCTGGGGGGCGGCGTGCTGGCGGCATTTTCTTCCCTGGGCAACGACGTCATCGTGTTGTGGCCGGGACAAACCAGCATGCAGGCCGGCGGGCAGCGCGCGGGCAAGAAAATCAAATACGAGTACGCCGATATCGAGGCCATTCGTGCAGAGGTGCCCCTGGTACGCGCGGTGAGCGCCGAATCCACCGATCAACTGCCTTACAAACTTGGCACGCGCGTGGTCTCCATTCAGACCCGAGGCGTGGAACTGCCTTACGGCCAGATGCGGCGGCTGGAGATCGCTGATGGCCGCTATTTCGACGCCTCCGATTTCGCCGAGCACCGCCGCGTCGTGATCCTCGGCTACGACGCCGCCAAGAAGGTCTTCCAGGGCGCTCCCGCCGCGGGCCAATCGGTCGAAATTGGCGGGCAGATGTTCGACATTATCGGGGTGATGAAGCAAAAGATTCAGGATTCCATGTATCAGGGTCCAGACAATCAGGATGGCTTCATTCCCTTCAACTGCTACCGGGATCTGAAGAGTCAGCGCGATCCGGACATGATCGTCTTTCAGCCGCTGGACCCGACCCTGGACACCAAGACTCTGGCTGCGGTGCGCACGGTATTGGCCCGCCGCCATCACTTCAATCCCAAGGACGACAAGGCCACCCCGGAGTGGAACACCATCGAGACCAAGGGCATGATCCGCGCTTTCAGCCTGGGTTTGCAGGTGATATTGGGGATAATCGGGGCACTCACCCTGGGCGTGGGCGGGGTGGGCGTGATGAACATCATGCTGGTTTCGGTGACCGAGCGCACCAAGGAGATTGGATTGCGTAAGGCCTTAGGAGCCAGGCAATTACATATTCTTACTCAATTTTTACTGGAAGCCTTGGTGTTGACTTTTCTGGGCGGCCTGGCCGGCATTCTGCTCTCCCTGGCTCTAACCCACGCCATTCCTCCCCTCCCCCTCTACAGCGCGCTCTATAAAACCGCTCACCACGAAGGCGATGTCTTCCTGCAAATGTCCACCAGCGTGGTCACCGTTTCCTTCATCATCCTTTCGCTGGTGGGTGTCGTCTCCGGCTTCTGGCCGGCGTGGAAGGCGGCGCGCCTCAGCCCCATTGAAGCCCTGCACTACGACTAAGGGGATTGTTAGCTTCTCCATTTTTTTATATTCCCGCTTCCTATCTATGCGTCCCTGCCACATGTGAGATCATCTGCTTAGTTGGCGGCACCGCATGCAAGAGGTCTTAGCTCTCATCACGCGCCATGGTTACGCCGTTGTGGCCTTGGCTGTCTTCCTGGAAGCCGTGGGCATTCCTGTGCCCGCCGCGCTGGCCCTGTTCGCCGCCGGCGTGGCAGGAGCCACGCATAAGCTGAGCCTTTCCATAGCCTTGCCCGTGGCTGTTGTCGCCATGATGCTGGGCGATATCCCGCTCTTTCTTCTTGGACGGCGCACGGGGTGGAGATTGCTGGGCTACTTGTGCCGCATCAGCGCCAACCCCGAGAGCTGCATCCTGCGCTCCGCCGAATCGTTTTACAAGCGCGGACGCCTGACCCTGGTGTTCGCCAAGTTCGTGCCCGGCATCAACACCATGGCCGCGCCTCTGGCCGGCAGCATGAACATGAAGCCGGGCCAATTTCTGCGCTTCGATCTGCTGGGTGTGAGCCTGTATGTGGTGGGTTATGGGGCCGCAGGGTTCATTTTCAGCGGCTTTGCCGAAGCTATTGCGCGCCAATTCCGCTTGGTCGGCCTGGGCGCCGAATATGCCCTGCTGGCCGCCGTCATTGGCTACATCGGCTACTATGCCTGGCTCTATTGGAAGCAGCGGACTTACTCAATAGTGCCGCGGGTGCCGGTGGAAGAAGTGGCCCGCCAGTTGGCCATCAATCCCGATCGCGTCCTGTTGGTGGACGTTCGCAGCCACGGCTATTACGATTCCGGCACGGTGCGCATTCAGGGTTCGGTTCGCCTGGAACCCAATAAGCTCAGGGAAGCGTTTCACGAGCTGCCGACCGAAAAGGACATCTATCTCTACTGCACTTGAACACGGGAGGGGACCAGCGCCCGGGTGGCGCACTGGCTGATCGAGCACGGGTTCCGTGCCTATGTGATCATCGGCGGCCTGCGTGCCTGGAGCAAGGCCGGCTATCCCCTCGAACACGTGCCTGACGACGATTTGGTTTTGCTGCCCAAATTCAGCTAACCCTACGTAACTTGACTCCCCTGCGCGGGCGGGTTAACTTCCGTTTCTACACTAAAATCAGGCTGGGGAGAGGCACGCGTGTCGCGCATTATTACCTTCACCACCGATTTCGGGTTGCAGGACCACTACGTGGGCACCATGAAGGGCGTGGTGCTCAACATCAATCCTGACGCGCAGCTGGTGGACATCTCGCACTCGGTGCAGGCTTTTGACGTGCTCGATGGCGCCCTCATGATTACCCAGTCCTACCGCTACTTCCCTTCCGAAACCATTCACCTGGTGGTGGTGGATCCAGGAGTGGGCACCGCGCGCCGTCCCATCCTGGTCACCAGCGAGAAACACATGTTCATCGCCCCCGATAACGGCGTACTTTCGCTGGTCTATGAGCGCGAGAGCCGCCTGTCGGTGCGCCACATTACCGCCGAACACTATTTTTTGCAGCCCATAAGCCCCACCTTTCACGGGCGCGATATCTTCGCCCGGGTGGCGGGTTACCTCAGCAAAGGCGTGGAAGCGGCTAAATTCGGGGAAGAGATTACCGATTTCGTGCGCTTCGCCGCGCCCAAGCCCAAAGCCATCAATGAGCGCACGTTGCGGGGCGTGGTGCTGAAGGTAGATAAATTCGGCAACATCGTGACCAACATCACTCCCCAGGACGCGCCCGCCCTGTTCCAGGCCACGCCTCCGCGCTTCAAGATCATGTTGGGCACGCACGAAGTGAGTGACTTCAAAGCCGCGTACGCCCAGGGGGCTCCCGGGCAGGTGTTCGTCATCCTGGGGAGCATGGGATATCTGGAAGTGGCAGCCAATCGCGCCTCCGCCGCCGACATTTTGGGAGCAAAGAAAGGCCTGGAAGTGGGCTTGCTGTTCGAGGGCGCAGGGGTCGTCGCACAACCGGCATCCTGAAATTGGTGATTTGCCATTTGTGATTTGTAATTTTGGGCGCGGTTACCTGCATCACTACAAAATAATCAATTACAAATTTAGCCGCCCTGCTTTTCCCCGGGCCGAGCGTAGCGTTCCATCTCTCTCGTCCATTCCAGGAAGCGCTTAAGGTTGTGCCGTTCCCGCCACATGAATCCCCAAAACTCCAGGAACCCGATTTGCTGCATTTTGACGCCGCTGTAGGTTTCCATGCGCCAGCGCAGGTAGGGACTGCGCCAGGGTGCCAGGCGATGGCCGCGGCTGGCCCGCCAGATGAATCGCAGCATGGAAGACATTGCTGGAGAGTATAGCGTTTGAGAAGGGTTGCGAAGCTTGGCGTACCGGATTAGTCAGCCGGAGAGTTGGCCAGCTAGTTTGCCCCAATGCGCGGTTCAGGCGCACGGGCCAGCGAGCTGTCCATGTTGCTCCACTGGTCGCCTTCCAGCCAGCTGGCGCCGGTGTCTGGTATGTAGAGCGTGCCGTGCCCCTGGGCGCACACCAGTTCGGTGGCCGCCCAGCAGTCCAGCAGGGTGTAGCCGGGGCAGCCCACATGGACGGAGAGGCCCAAACGTTGCAGGCATACACGGCAGCGGCGGCGCTGGTCGTAAACCGTCCACGAGAGCACACCAATGGCCAGCACCAGGAATACCCACATGGAAACTACATTGGACATGGGCTCTACTGTGCCGGTGAGCAGCACGGAGCCGTAATGGGTCAGTTCCAGCGCAATCACAAAGCAGAGCAGGAGGAGCATGACGGTTTTGGCGCCGAAAAATCCCCACCAGCGCCATTTGCTTCCGCTGCCGGACGCGCCCAGATTTCCGCGGGCCCCGGCCAGCCATGCCACCAGCACCGAGCCCAGCACCGCCAGCAGGAGGAAGAAGAGGTAGGAATTCAAATCCTGCCGCTGCTGCTCTTCCAGCGAAACCACCTGCAGGTTGGTGTTCATGAAATGGTACCCGGCATCATCAGTCACTCGCTGCAATTCCCGCGTAGCTTGCTCTTCGCTGACCGGCGAAGCAAAGCGGGCCACCGCGCCCATGCGGTCCACCAGATTGGCTGCGGCCGGGTCCGAAGCTTGCAGCAACGACCAGGCGGCAATGCCTGGCGAGGCGAAAGAAAACTGTCGAGGCAGGATTCCCAGCACCTTCATTTCGCGCCCGTCCACCTTCACCATTTTGCCAACAAGGTGAGGGTCGCCGGCGAAATTCGCTTTCCATGCCGCCTGGCTGAGCAGCACACACTGCTTGCACTCCCGCACGTCGGCTGGGCGGAAGGTGCGGCCCAGGGCGGTTTGCACCCCCAGCACCTGAAAAAAAGTGGGCGCCACCTGCGCGGAAAAAACCCGAGTCTGCCCGTTAGCGCCGTCGAGCGTCCCACGCTGGAAAGAGTAGGCGGCGATATCTTTTACCACCGGGCTCCTGCTCCATGCCTGGGTCACGCGCAGCAGCTGGTCAGAGCGGAACCACATGAAGCGCCCCGCGGGCCGCACCGCGAACAGGGTGCCCGGATCTGCGTAAGGCAGGCGCACCATGGAACGGACAGTGGGCGCAAAACCGGTGAGCAGAACCACCCCCAGCAGGGTTCCGGCAATCACACCCAGGCACAGGCGGGGGGAGCGCAGCACGGAATCCAGCCCGCGCATTGTGCGCTCACGGTTAAACCTCAGCCACAGCGCCTCCGGAAACGCCCCCCAGCAATAGCGCAGCACCTCCAGTTGCGTTCCGGGAGTAAGCCGGTTTGATTCCACCAGGAAATGAATCCAGTGCCAGACCTCTTTATCCCGTTTTTTGTGCCAGTCCTGCCGCTTTTCTCCCGGCACCAGCCAGCTTGCCAGCCACAACAGCCCACGGCAGGCATACAGCAGGGTGAGGGGCGCGCGCTTCATGCCGGAACTCCTTTCCGGCGAGGCGGCCTGGGGGGTACGGCAATGTGACGCAGCAAGGGATAGCGTTGTTGAACCTGGCGCAGGGCGGCCGCTCCCGCGGAAGTGAGCTTGTAGTACCTGCGGGCAGGACGCTGGCGGCTGGCGGGCAGCTCTTCCCACCGGGAAGCAATCAACTGGTCGCGTTCCAGCCGCCGCAGGGCGGGGTACACGGTGCCGCTAGGCAACCTGTTACCTCCATTACGTCAAAGCCGTAAGGATGCGCCGCACCTATGCTCTGAAGAATCAGGGCAGAGGTATGCGACAGCTTCACCGTCTCTCTCATATCCCACCAGCTATGTAGGATTCTACACCTATTGGTTAGGAAGCCAATAGGTTACAGAGGGATGCTGCCCTCGTGGTGCAGTTAAATTTTCGTGCTGCGAATGCAAGTGTTCGAGCTAAAAGCCGCCGCTTGTTGGGAGCGCCGAGCGGCTCGGTGAGCCGCCCGGCAGCCTCAGAATAGCTGCGCTAGCGGGAAACCGCCGCGAACAGCTCGGAATGCAGCAAGGACTGAAACCGGCTGTCGTCGGTGCGGAAGTGGACCTTCATGGTTGAGCCGTCGTTATCCACGGAAGTGCTGTCAATGGCCAGCTTCTCCGTAGGCGTGGCGCTCATTTTCCGGTACATCATGCCCGCCTTGACCAGGTTGGCCATGGTGGCCGCCATCATGGAATCGGAAGTGAGCACGTCCAGGTCAAAGCTGACGCCCTGGGAAAAATCCATCATGTAGCGCGAACCCAGCAGCCGCTGCTTGATCGCGCCGTAGTCCGCCAGCTGCGAGGCCTGGCCCAGGGCGGAGCGCATCATGTTCTGCGTGCCTGAGGAGTCCAGCACACTCCACACCGGGCCCGACTCAACCCCGCCCAGCATGTCTGTTACCTGCGAATTGCTGTCCAGGGCGGGAGCGGCCCCGTTGCGCGCGTCCAGGGCGCCCTTTACCGCGCTCATGTCGCCGAACAGCAGGGTGGAGTTGTCCAGGAACGTCATTTCCATGCCGTTGCCCATGGGATAGAGGTGAAGATCCTGATAACTGACGGGCTTGATCTTGCGCAGGCGAAGGTTCTTCAGTACCAGGCGCGGCGAGAACTGGCCCTGGGCGATGCCCACCGTCTTCAATTGCTTGGAAGCGCGGTAGGAGACAAAAATCAGCTGCTCCACCTCTTTTTCCGGGTTCAGACCGATGCCCCGCAACGAGGACTCGAATTCCTTCAAGTTCTCCGGCAGCACCTGCGCCTTGAGCGCCTGGGCGGTGGGCGAATTTTCCAGGGAGCGGTAGTCCACCGAAATAATCTGCTGTACGTCGGCCGGAATAACCGATTGCGTGGCCGTACCCAGGGCGGCAGCAAACGACAAGCCCGTGGTTAATACCAGTAAGCAAAACAAAGCTAAGCACTTCTTCATCACATCCCTCGCCTGCACTCGTAACCGGTTTAGATGCAGAGTAGCCGGCTGCAGTGACCGGATTCTTCCCTCATTGTAAGCGAACCTGGTGCCGCTCCGGAGGCAAACCAGATGACCTTGGTACTTGGCTGGTTCACCGCCTGGGTCGCTTGACACGGGTACCGGGTGGGCCTAGAGTCGGCCAGTTTGAAGGAGGTCCACCGATGGCCATCCTGGTCGTTGGGGCAACGGAATTCGTGGGCCAGGCAGCCGCCCTCACGCTCCAGCAGGGCAAAAACCCGGTCCGGGGAATGGGCACCCGTCCCCACACAGG
Organism: Terriglobales bacterium; assembly: GCA_035278025.1. Classification (GTDB taxonomy): domain Bacteria; phylum Acidobacteriota; class Terriglobia; order Terriglobales; family Acidobacteriaceae; genus JAICWP01. The sequence goes on from DATEJK010000156.1 coordinate 14,188, forward strand.
AACGCCCGGTCTTCGGCGTCGCTCAGGGTGAGAGGCGCAAATTTACTGCTGCGGTTCTGAACCTTCAGGCGGAGCCCCCTGGCCCCTGTTCTGCTGCCGCAGAATGCGGGCGCAGGGGTCGCCACCGCCCCGCCGCATCCCACGCATGCCGCCACGCATGCCTTTACGATTACCTCGCCGTTCCTGCCGGCATTGTTTAATCGCGTCCTGTTGTTGTGGTGTAAGCAGACCGTGAACCTGTTGCTCCGTCTGCTGGAAGCCGTCCCGAATTTGCTCGCGCTTCTGCTGCGCACTCAAGGACGTGTTTTCACATATACCAACCATTTGCTGGTGAGCGCTTTTGTGGATGTCCCTGATCTTCTGCCAGGTCTCATCGGAAACGCCGGCCTGCTTGAAACAGGGTGGTTCTGCTCCGCGTTGCCGCGCCTGGGGTGTTCCTGCTTCCGGGGGCGGCGGGCTCTGCTGGTCCTGCGCCGGCAGCAGGGCGGGAGAGAGGACGATCGCAATCAGGGCCGCAAACACACTTGCTTTACATTGGCGCATGCTTCTGCCTCCTGCTGTGTGTAACCCGTATGCTCCGCCCAGAGTTGTTGTGGGCGAAGAGATTTTTCGCGGGCTGAGCGCGGAAATGAGACGTTTTGTAAAGACCGTGGAATGAGCTGATCCAGCGCTGGCCGCTGGCCCCCGTCGAGTATCATGCCTGGACATGTCTCAAGTTCTAATCGCCACTTCCAATCAGGGCAAGCTGCGTGATTTTGCGGCGGCGGCGGCGGAGCACGGAATCACGGTTTGCGCGCTGCCCGGTTTCTCTTCCCTGCCGGCGGTTCCGGAAGATGAGCCGACTTTTGAGGCCAATGCCCGCAAGAAGGCGGAAGCTTACAGCCGCTTCGCTCCCGGCGCCATGGTGCTGGCCGACGATTCCGGGCTGGAAGTGCGCGCGCTAGGGGACGCGCCGGGAGTGCACTCGGCGCGATACGCCGCCCCTTCTTTGCACGAAAATGCCAGCGATGCGGCCAACAACGCGCGGCTGCTGCATGAAATGCGGGAGATACCGGACGACCAACGCCAGGCGCAGTTCGTATGCGTGATTGTCGTCGCGCGGGACGGCAAAGCGCTGGCCAGCTTTCGCGGTGAGGCACGGGGAACGATTCTGCGCGCGCCGCGCGGCGCGGGCGGCTTTGGCTACGATCCTTTGTTTTATTTTCCCGCGCTGGGCAAGACGTTTGCCGAACTGTCGGCGGCGGAGAAGGCGCGGGTGAGCCATCGCGGCCAGGCGTTTCGCAAATTTCTGGAGTGGTGGGAAGAAGCGGGAGGTGGGAGTCAGTAGCCGGGAGTCACGA
>DATEJK010000157.1:0-3480 GCA_035278025.1 Terriglobales bacterium
CGATGACACTGCACGAAGCCGCCCTGAAGCTTTCGTCGAAAGTGGTAGAGTAAAGAAGTCGGGCGGGCGGTTAGCTCAGCTGGTTAGAGCGCGTGCCTTACAAGCACGAGGTCGCAGGTTCGAGCCCTGCACTGCCCACCATGTACCTTGAAACAGGGAACTCCGAGGTTCTTCGCTGCGCCCAGGATTTCGGCTGGCGGCACCCGCTGCTCTCACGCCGCCAAATACCTCAAGCTTCTCCGCTAAGCTCTCTCCCACCCGCTTGACCCTGTGGGCCCCGGCCGGCAGATCCAGCCCTGCCCAAAAAGGGGCCGGCACGCCATTTTGGTGCCGAACCTGTGTGTAATTCTTATCCCGGAATGGCATTTTTCCCCTAGCAAAGCATGGGCAGTCAGTGGGTTATGAAATGGCATGCTAGTTGCTACGTAAGAAGCGAAGGATGAATTGGATGGCGTTAAGGTGGTGGGCCCATGAAATTCTACTTTGATAATTTGGCTTACAAACTGTGGCTGCAAGACATCATGAAGCAGTTTGTGCTCACGGTCCGGCCGGGAACGAATAAGTGGTATCTGAGCCACTGGCCGGTATAGAAGACTTACACTGGCGTGTTTCAGTCCTGGTGAACCCGCTGAAACGAACCCCCTGGGAGTCTCCGGCCGATGATTTGACGCCAATCTGGCCACCATTTAACATCCAAATTGCCCACCCGGTTCACCCCTGGACCGGGAATCATCTGCTCCGCGGCTGAACCGGATGGCAGGTCTGGGCTGAGTTGGTCCCAAGTGCGGGGACGTAGTTCAGTTGGTTAGAACGCTGCCCTGTCACGGCAGAGGTCGCGAGTTCGAGTCTCGTCGTCCCCGCCATTCTTTTCCCCCTGCCTAACTGCTCAATGAGATCCTTCGCTGGGGCTCAGGATTTCGGCTGGCGGGCTCGCGCTCGTCGCCGGCGGCGACTCGCTCACGCCGCCAAAGCGCCTCAAGTTCGAGTCTCGTCGTCCCCGCCATTCCTTTTCCCCCTGCCTAACTGCTCAATGAGATCCTTCGCTGGGGCTCAGGATTTCGGCTGGCGGGCTCGCGCTCCTCGCCAGCAAAGACCAGCCCCACCCTTTCGCAAAAAGCGCGAAGGGATGGCCCACCCGCCGTTCCGCCGCAGGAGTAGTTCTCCGTTCGCTCACAGCTTCGATACGTCGAGAGGTGGCCCCAGCCACTTCATGCCGTGTGCCTCTGCAATTTTCGCGTCCACCGGCTGTTTGCTGGAAAGGGTAAAGAAATCTTCCATCTGGCCAGCAGGCGTGAACCCCATCAGCATCCGTCCCGGCTTCTCACCGACGTAGGCCCATACATGGGGCACATTTCGTGGCGCGAGTATGGAATCGCCGGGCCGAAGCGTGAAGCGCTCGTCGCCTACCTCGATCACCACCTTGTTGCCCTCAATGAGGTAGAACCATTCTTCTTGTGCATAGTGCAGATGGCGCACAGGCCCGCCTTGCGGAACATTGCGATGCTCTATCAGAAAGAAACGGGCTTCGGTGTCTTTAGTAAGGACCTTGAAATCCAGGTGCGTGCCTGCGCGCGGCCCTTGATGCCCTGCCCCAGCGGCGTCCGCGCCTGCGGCGACAAACACTGGCTTTTCCAATGGGCTTGCAACTTCAGCGAACGATCTCAACGGCGGGGCAAAAGGCAGCGCCACCGCTACCTTTAGAAAATTACGGCGCTCGACGCTTCTCATGGCAGAAATGCTACTCCTTGCTCGCGAGACCTGCACGCGTACTGCGCAACTCGACGCACTGCTGGCCAGCTCAGAAAGTAACGCCAGCGCTGCCAAATCTGTTGCATATGCCTTGACAAGCATATGCCCATCAGAGTATATACAAGGGCAGTGGAATCCGTATTCGAAATCATTGCGGAGCCGAACCGCCGCGCGATATTGGGCCTGCTGGTCTCGTCACAGCAGTCCGTGGGAGAGATCGAGCGCCGGCTTCGCATGTCGCAGCCGGCCGTCTCCAAGCACCTGCGCGTGCTGCGCGAGGCCGGTTTCGTGGAAGCCACGGTGGACGCGCAGCGCCGTCTCTACCGGCTGAAACCTGAACCGCTGCAGGAGGTGGATACCTGGCTGGCTCAGTTCCGCCGGTTCTGGTCCGCTCACCTGGACGCTCTCGAACGCCACCTCGACCGCATGGAGCAGTCAACCCCGAGAAAGAGAAAGACCCGGAAGAAGATGACGCGGCCCAGACCGCGAACCTGACCAAGGAGAAACGCAATGAAGATCAAAGTGACCAGCGTATACGTGGACGACCAGGATAAGGCCCTGCGCTTCTATACCGACGTGCTGGGTTTCGTGAAGAAGGCCGATTTCAGCCAGGGCCCATTTCGCTGGCTGACCGTGGCCTCGCCCGCGGAACCGGACGGCACAGAGCTGCAGCTGGCGCTCAACAGCAACCCCGCGGCCAAAGCGTATCAGCAGGCGATGTTTCAACAGGGCCAGCCCGCAGCCATGTTCTTCACCGACGATGTGCAGGGCGACTACGAGCGCATGAAAGGGCGGGGCGCCGAGTTCACCATGCCCCCAAAAGACGTGACCGCCTCCAAGATCGCTATGCTGAAGGACACTTGCGGCAATCTCATTCAGGTCACGCAGTTGATGCGCTGGTAGGGCGACTTCAGCAGGTGGCAACAGGGCGGCCGCCGAGGGAGAACAGGAGAAGAAGGTGACCGATCGCGAGCAGTACACACCAGGTCCGGCCCTCGGGGCACAGGTACGAAAGGACGGAGAGAAGTGGACGCTCATTCTGGTAAGAGAACTGCGCCACAAACCGGCAAAAGTCTGGCAGGCGCTGACAGATCCGGCGCAGTTGCGCGAATGGGCGCCCTTCGACGCCGATGGGAGCCTGGGTACGGTGGGAGCCAAGGTGAATCTCACCTGGGTGGGAACGGGCGCGTCGCAGCCAACAACCGTGAGGCGGGCCGACGAACCCGAGGTGCTGGAGTACGGCGATATCCGGTGGGAGCTCGAGGCCTCTGGCAGCGGCACGCGCCTTACCCTGTGGCACAGCATTGATCGCCGGTTCGTCTCCTGGGGCGCAGCGGGCTGGCACATCTGCTTCGATATGCTGGATCGGCTTCTCGCCGGTCAGCCCATGGAACGTATCGTGGGTCCGGAGGCTATGAAGCTGGGGGGCTGGCAGCGGCTGACCGCCGAGTACGCCAGGCAGTTCGGTGTGGAGGCACCCAACTGGCCGCCTAAAACTCAAAAGTCGTGAATCGAGGGGCCGCAACTATGCCCTTGCGACCTGAACATTCCCACTCAAGCCAAAGCGGGCTTGAGTGGGCGACCTTCGCCGTCCGCGTGCGCAGGTTGCGGGTTGTGTAGAGCGTGGCTAAATTAGATGCAAGAGTTGGAGCTGGACATGAAGAGACCGCACCAGGTGGAATCTGCCTCTGCAAGAATCGACGAAATAGTCATGAAACTCGGCGACTGGCG
>DATEJK010000158.1:0-34427 GCA_035278025.1 Terriglobales bacterium
GCAGATTGCTCCCACCATCGAGATAATGGTGATGGTCGCAATCGCGTGTACCCCGAGCCCATAATGGCGTCGCAAGAAAGTGGGATACAAATCCTGCGTCCCATGGGAAATGGCGTTCATGCCCGCCATCAGCACCACCAGATAGGCAAACAGCCGCCAGTTCTTCACGATAGCGCGGCGGTAGGTGCCCCAGTCGGTGCGTGATTCGTGCCAAACCTTGCTCTCCTTGACTTTGGAGCGAATGAACAGGGCCAGCAGCGCCGGCAAGCCGCCGATAAAAAACATGGGGCGCCAGCCCCAATGCGGAAACACCACATAGTAAACCACCGCCGCCAGCAGATAGCCGGCGGCGTACCCTTCCTGCAGCAGGCCGGAGATCCAGCCCCGCGACTTGGCCGGTATGGACTCCATGGCCAGCGAGGCGCCCACCCCCCACTCTCCACCCATGCCGACCCCATAGATGAGCCGCAGGACCAGAAAGCTGGCATAGGTCGGCGCCAGGCCGGAAAGCACTTCCACCACGGAATAGAAGATCAAATCAATCATCAGGGGAATACGACGGCCGTAGCGGTCGGCCAGCAGGCCGAAGATGAGAGCTCCCAGCGGGCGCGTGGCCAGGGTGGCGGTCAGGGTAAGTGCAATTGCGGGAATGGAACGGTGAAACTCGGCGGCCACGGCGGGCAGCACCATCACCAGGATGAAGAAATCGAAGGCGTCCAGGGTCCAGCCTAGAAAGGCTGCCAGAACCGCATTGCGGCGGTTGGCCCTTTCCTCCATCAAGACTGCTGCATCCGCCATGGTTTCTCTCCCGCGCTCCAGCCGGCGACCACGCTATTCTCCGGTAGCTTAACCCGAGCTTAACGCAACCGCATGAGCCAGATTCGCCTGATGCCAGGGCGCTTTTTATGCCACATTAAGCTCCCGTTAACATGTCTCACCATAGCATTCGCCGTATTTCCTTGTATGTTGTCGGCAGCAAACTAAGAGAACACCATGAGAGTTAGTAAGAACAATTCGCGCCGCACACTCAGCGCCGCCTTCCGGCTACTGCTTCCCGCGTACCCCCGCGTGCTCTCCTTTTCCATCTGCCTGGCGCTGTGCCTGGGGGCTGCCGCCCAGCAGATACCGGCGAACGAAGAATCACAGCCCCTGGTCCTGGTGCGCATTATTCCCCTGCCCGGAGCTGAGGGCCGCTTCGACCACATGACCGTGGATGTCAGGGGAGACCGTATCTTTGCCGCGGTTTTCGGCAACGACACGGTTGAAGTCATGGATGTTCGCCGGGCCACCCGCATCCACACCATCCGCGGCGGGCTCAACGAACCCCAGGGCGTGGTCTACATTCCCGAGAGCAACCGGATCGTAGTGTCCAACAGCGGCACCGGCGTCTGCCAGATTTTTGATGGCAATACTTACAAACCGATCGCCGCCGTCAAGTTCCCCGATGACGCCGACCAAGTGCGCTACGATCCCGCCAGCAAGCGCGTTTACGTCGGCTACGGCGACGGAGCTATCGGCGCCTTCGACGCTACCACCAATCAGCGTATCGGCCAGGACTTCCAGCTCGGCGCCCATCCTGAATCTTTTCAGCTGGAGCAGGCGGGCTCGCGGATTTTTGTGAACCTCGCCTCCATCAGCCAGGTCGCGGTCATTCATCGGGCTACCGGCAAAATCTCAAGGTGGCAGCTCGCCGGCGCCGGGACCAATTTCCCCATGGCTCTGGATGAGGCGCATCATCGGGTTTTTGTCGCCGCCCGCAGGCCGGCGCGGCTGCTGGTGCTGGATATGGATTCCGGGAAGCAGATCGCCAGCCTGCCCGGCGCCGCCGATACTGACGACATCTGGTACGACCCCACTCGCAGACGAATTTATGTCCCCAGCGGAGAAGGCTTTATTTTCGTTTTCCAGCAGATTGACGCCGACCACTATGCCCGCATCGCCAAGATTCCTAGCGCCATCGGCGCCCGCACCAGCGCCTATTTCGGGCAGGTGGGAAAGCACAACAGTCTCTATGTGGCGGTTCCGGCGCGCGCCAACCAGGGCGCGGAAATGTGGGTCTACGAGACTCGCGACTGGGTGAGTGAAGCTTCACCCGGTGGTCAGGGAATGCGGTAAACCGCCGCCGCTCCCGCGGAGCTTACCAGCGCTCCCGCGTTCAGCGCCGACTTCACCCGGCTGCTGGGAACGTAGATGATGTCGCCGGGATTCATGGGGAAATCAGCCACCTTGGCATGCAGCAGGCTCTTCATGGGCACCGGGATTTCCTTCAACCCGGAGGCGGTGCGGCGCACCATCTTCGTGCCCGATAAGGATGCCAGGTTGGTTGTCCCCCCGGCCGCCGCCAAAACCTGTAGCAGGGTCACTCCCCCGCTGGAGTTCAGGGCATACCCGCCGGGCCGGCTGACCTCTCCCAGCACGTACACGATGCCCGCCTTGGGCACCACCACCGTGTCACCCGGCTGCAACTCGATATTGGCGCGGGCTGTCACCACGGGATCGTTGGACAAGTGCACCGTGGTCAACTGCTCGTTTCCGCGATGCGAAATCGTAATGGTGTCTGATGCCTTTTCTGTCAGCCCTCCCGCCGCTTCCAGCACGTCCAGCAGGCGGTGAGGACCAAGCACCGAGAAGACCCCCGGTTTGGCCACTTCCCCGGCTACAGAAATCTCGCTGTTCGTGTACTCCTTCACAAACAGCGAAACCTGCGGAGTTTTGACAACGTTTTTTTCCTGCAGCTGCTGGCTGATAGCCTGTTGCGCCTGATCGCTGGTCAGGCCGGCAACCCGAACATAGCCCACCAGCGGCAGTGAAATATTTCCGTCGCTGCCTACCCGGGTATGTCCCGAAAGATCAGGCGCTCCGTAGATGTTTACGTCCACCTCATCTCCCGGGCCAATCACTAATGAGGATGTTTCCAGCCGCGCGGCCGCCAAAGCTACGGTGGCGCTTTCCGCCGATTTCTGCGCTTCCCCAGTTCTGCCGCCGGCCTGCGCTTCACCGGGAGCGGTTTGGGTCCAAGCCGCTTGTCCGGATCCAATCACACCCGCCAGGCACAGGAATGCGGCACTGCGGAGCAACTTCTGGGCACAATATTTTTTCATGGCTTTGTGGCGAATTCTAAGCCGTACCTTGCCGCCGCACAAGACTCAATCTTGCGCCGGGCTAAACTTTGTGCCGGCATTGAAAGAATGGTCCGGGCTGCCTTGCAGCTGCCGGCTGGCGAGCTGTTGAAATCTTGGCTGGCAGTTGTTCCCAAACCTGAAAGAGTGCAGGCTGACTTGCCCCTTGCCGGATTCTGCCGCGTCTCGCCTCACCAGCTCAGTTGGCGGTGTCCGCTTACAGAGACAGAATTCAGCCCTGCCGTCCTTAGGGATGGAAGAAATGATTTCAACTGTTCTGGCCCTGAATTCAGAGGGGTGCCGCCTGCCCGTGAGTTGACAACCTCCGCTCCCGGCGTTATCTTCTAAGCGAACAAAAAGCGAAATAGACGCCTATGGCTTCCCTTCCACTGCCTGCCGAGAACGCGTCCAAGCCCCTGGTCGGCATCGCCCGCCTGGCCGCACAGGGGGAGTTCCTCCAGCCTGGCCATGACGTCGAATTCTTCACTCTGACCGTGCGTTCTTTGCTGAACCGCTGCAATGTGCCGCGCATGCCCTTCGCGTGGACCATCAATCCCTACCGCGGTTGCGAGTTCGCCTGCAAATACTGCTACGCCCGTTACACCCACGAGTTTATGGAACTGCGCGACGGGGTGGACTTCGAGCGGAAAATCTACGTCAAGCAGCATGCCGCCTGGATGCTGCGCCGCGATCTCACGCAGGTGAAGCCTGGCGAGCAGATCGCGCTGGGCACTGCCACCGACCCCTACCAGCCCGCTGAACGCCGCTATGGCGTCACCCGCGCCATCCTGGAAGAACTCGCCCTGCATCACGGGCTTGACCTCGGCATCGTGACCAAATCCAACCTGGTGCTGCGTGACCTGGATGTGCTGCGTGAAATTTCCCGCCATAACCAGCTCTTCGTCAACCTGACCATCACCACCTTGAACACCGATCTCGCCCGCATCCTGGAGCCGCGCGCGCCCCGTCCTGACCTGCGCCTGGAAGCTATGCGCAAGCTCAACGAAGGCGGGGTTGCCGCCGGCGTCATCTGCGCTCCCGTTCTGCCCGGCATTACCGACTCCCCCCGCGACCTGGACAATCTGGTGCGCGCGGTAGCCCAGACCGGTGGCAAATACATTTTTGCCAATCCGCTTTTTCTGAAACCCTGTTCCGCCGCCATCTTCCTTCCCTTTCTGGAGAAGGAATTCCCTGCCCTGGTGGCAAGCTATCGCCAGCGTTACGGCGAACGCGCGTTTGTCTCCCCCTCCTACCGCAAGCGAATTTCGCAGCTTTTTGCCAAACTCCGCGCCCAGTACGGCATCCGGGGAGATTACGGCCGCGACAGCCGCCGCTCTCACCCGGTGCCCAAACCCGACGAGCAGCTCTCCCTTTTTTAGAACGAACCACTACCGCAGAGGACGCAGAGGAATTCTTTGAAAAACGTCCCTTTGTGGTTTTCATTTCTCTGCGCTCTCGGCGTCTCGGGGGTTAAACGAGTATTTCGCTGTTGACGCGCCTCATCCCTTCCTCTACCTTGCCCTGACCATGTCATCGCAGCCGGCCACGGCCCCCAGCCATCGCCAACTGCAGCACATTTCCCTGGCGCCCTTTGTAGCGGTGCTTTATGCCTACTGCGCGGGCGGACCCTTCGGGTTTGAAGCCATGGTCTCCACCTCTGGCCCCGGCCTCTCCCTCATCTTCATCCTGGTTGTCCCATTGCTATTCAGCGTGCCTATCGCGCTGGCCACCGCCGAGATGGCAACCGCCATGCCCGTGGAGGGTGGTTTCTATCGCTGGACCCGCGCCGCTTTCGGCGATTTCTGGGGATTCCATTGCGGCTGGTGGAACTGGACCGGCACTTTCTTTATGAGCGCCGCCTACGGCGTGCTCATGGCCGATTACATCGGAGAACTGCGCCCCCTCAACCGTGGCGAGCACTGGTTGATCGCATTCGCCTTCCTGGCGCTGGTCGGATACCTGAACATCCGCGGTATCCGCCTGGTGGGCAATCTCACGCTGGCCCTGCTGCTGCTCGCTCTGGTGCCCGTCGCCATTTTTACCGCCCAGGGTTTTGCCCATGCTCGCTTCAATCCCTTTTATCCGTTGCTTGCTACTCACAAACCTTGGCGTGAAACCTTCGGTGTCGGTCTGGCGCTGGCGTTGTGGATCTATTCCGGATACGAGCAGCTCTCCACGGTCAGCGAGGAAATCGAGCAACCGGAGCGCAATTTCCCTCGCGGACTGGCGATCGTGGTGCCGCTCGCCGTAATTACATTCTTCTTGCCTCTCGCCGCCGGCCTGGCTGCGCTGGGCAACTGGCAGGCCTGGGACACTGGCTACATTGTGCAGGCGGCGCGCCAACTCAGCGGGCCGGGCCTGGAAATGGCCATGTTTGCCGCCGCCGCCGTTTGCACCTTTGTGCTCCTGGAAAGCACCGTCCTCGCCGCCACCCGCCTGCCTTTCGCCATGGCCGAGGACGGCTACTTCCACCCCGCCCTCGCCCGCCTTCATCCCCGCCTCGGTACCCCTGCCCGCGCCATCATTGTTTCCGTGGTCATCTGCGCCGCGCTCGCGGTCTTCAGTGTCACTCAACTCATTGCTATCTATGCCTGGCTGCGCGTGGCCACTTCCGTCATGACTCTTCTCTCTCTGTGGCGCCTTCGCCGCACCGCTCCTGACCTCCCCCGCCGCTTCTCCGTTCCCGGCGGCCGTTTCGGATTGGCAACAGTCGTGGTCCTTCCTATCCTGTTTTTTGCCTGGGCCCTCATCAACAGCGACCGGCAAGCTGGCGTCATCGGGTTGCTTTGTCTCGCCCTCAGCCCTCTAGTTTACTTATTTATCCGCCGCCGCAAGCTCACTGGGTCCTAGGTACTGGTACTGGTTTGCTAAACTCTTTATTTGCCCCTGACTCGCCGGCAATTCCTGGCATCTTCCGCGCTTGGCGCTGCCGGCCTGGCAGCCATCGGCGCCGGCGCTCTCTATCACGACACTACCGCCTTGAAAATAACGCGCCTCCAACTCCCCTTGCGGCGTCTGCCTCCTCGTTTTGATGGCCTGCGCATCGTCCAGCTCAGCGATTTTCATTACGACCGGTACGTGGACGTGCGCGTCATCACCTCGGCCGTCCAGGCCGCCAATCAGCTGCAGCCCGACCTGGTGGTCTTGACCGGCGACTTTGTCACCCAGGGTCCTTTCACTGGCCAGTATGACCCTCCCTCCGCTCGCGATGCCGAACCCTGTTCGCAAATCCTTTCCCGCCTGCGCTCGCGGCTGGGCATTTTCGCCGTGCTCGGCAACCACGACTATTACACTGACCCCAATGTCGTCGCCGAAATCCTGCGCAGCCGCGGCTTCCGCGTGCTGCGCAACCAGTCTTTTGCTGTCGAAGAAAATGGCGCCCGCCTGTGGATTGCGGGCGTGAATGATGTGGTCGCCGGCGCGGACGATCTTGAGGCTGCCCTGCAGCAGGTTCCACCGTCAGAACCTGTGGTGCTGCTCGCCCACGAGCCCGACTTCGCTGACTGGGTCCCCCCTCACCGTGTGGACCTGCAGCTCTCCGGCCACTCTCACGGCGGGCAGATCGTTCTTCCCGTCATCGGGCCGCCCTATCTGCCCCCGCTGGCCCGCAAATATCCTTGGGGACTCCGCCGCCTCGGCCCCCTTACCCTTTACACCAACCGCGGAGTCGGCACCATCACTCTGCCGGTGCGCTTCAACTGCCCGCCCGAAATAACCCTTTTTACGCTGCGGGCAGTGTAAACAGCATTCGGCTTCAGCCTGGCAGCATTCAGCAATTAGCACTTAGCCCCTGAACAGGTGTTTCTGGCACGAACCACAGTAAAGGTGGGTTGGCTAAATGCTAAATGCCAAGCGCTAATGGCTCATCTGCTGCTCCTCTCACGCCGCTTTCTTCCTTCTCAGCACCTCCGCCACCCGTTTCAGATCGGCCACAAACAAGTCCATTTCGCGGTGGCGGCTCTCATCGTCGGGCGCCCGCAGGATAGACGACGGATGAACGGTTGCCGTCACAAATGGCGCCAGCGTGGAAGGGATCATCTGCCCGCGTTGCTGGGTGACGCGAAACTTCTTCCCCAGCAGCGCCTGCGCCGCGGTCGCTCCCAGGCACACCATCACCTCCGGCCGCACCACCGCCAGTTCCGCTTCCAGCCACGGACGGCAAGCCGCAATCTGCAGTTGATTGGGCTTTTTATGGATGCGCCGCTTGCCTCGCGGCTCCCAGTTGAAGTGCTTCACCACGTTGCTGACATAGACTTCCTCGCGCGCGATTCCCGCCTGCCCCAGCGCCTTATCCAGCAGCAATCCCGCCGGACCCACAAATGGCCTGCCCGCCAGGTCTTCGCGATCTCCCGGCTGCTCGCCCACGAACATCACCCGCGCCTCCCTGGACCCTTCGCCGAACACTGTCTGCGTGGCGCGCTTCCACAGATCACACGCGCGGCAGCTCCGCGCTTTTTCGCGCAACTGTTCCAGCGTGGCATTCTCCGGAATTAATGATGCCGCAGGCTCCGCTCCTGCCCTGCCGTCTTTGCCGCTCTTCGCCATTTTCCTATTCAGATGCTCCAAACCGGGGTGCTGTGCTCCTGCCCCACAACCCAGCTCAGATTTAATTGCTTATCAAGTGTAGGGGGAACTCTGACAGTTTTTGTCGTCTGTTGCGACGCAATCTGGCAATCGAGGCCTAAGTGCCACTTTCTCCACGATGTGCTCCTGCTTGAAATCACGGCACTTCCGGAACCCGGCTGGTTAATTTCAAAATGGCAACAGACCTGCGAGTATGAGTGCAACTGCGGCGTTGCCGGGCCAAGGATGGCTGGCGCCTCGCGGTAATCTCCTGCCGCCCACAGGGAGGCGGTCAGGGTAAGTTCGGCGAAGTACCTGGGGGAGGGTACAAGCCGAGGGGAGCGGTGGAGCAATCCGCCGCTCCCCTTTTCTTCTTTGTGGCAACACGCGTCGCCGTCCGCCGCCGCCGGGGCGTTTACTTCTGGTATTCGATGCCCTTGGTAACCTGCTTCCCCTTCGGCTTTTGCATATAATTTCCTTAGGTTTTCTGCCAACCTTAGTAGCCATGCCCGCGATTGAAACCTTTGGACTGGAGAAGACGTACACCGTCGGCTTCTGGCGCAAGCGTCCGCGCTGCGCCCTTCGTCCCCTCAACCTTGCGGTGGAGGAGGGCGAGGTGTTCGGTTATCTCGGTCCTAACGGGGCAGGCAAAACCACCACGCTCAAGCTATTGATGGGGTTGATGTTCCCCACCGCCGGATCGGCAAAAATCCTGGGGCTCGAAGTTAACCACCCCCGGGTCAAGGCGCAGATCGGTTTTCTTCCCGAGCAGCCCTATTTTTATGACTATCTCACCGCCCGCGAACTGCTGCAGTACTATGCCCAACTTTCTCAGGTGGAAGCGCGCGCGCGCAGCCGCCGGGTAGAGGCGGTGCTCGAGCGTGTGGGATTGCTTGACGTCAGCGGCGTGCAATTGCGCAAGTTCTCCAAGGGCATGTTGCAGCGGGTGGGCATCGCCCAAGCCATCCTGCACGACCCCAAGGTGGTCTTCCTGGACGAACCCATGTCGGGATTGGATCCCGTCGGGCGGCGGGAAGTGCGCGACCTCATCGAAAGCTTGAAACAGGAAGGCAAAACGGTTTTCTTTTCCACCCATATTCTTTCTGACGCGGAGGCGCTCTGCGACCGCGTCGCCATCCTGCACAAGGGAGAATTGCGCGGCATCGGGGTAATTGCCGACCTCACCTCCTCGGTGCGTGGAAAGGTGGAAGTGGTGTGGCACGGCGGCAACATCCCCCCGGGCATTCGCTCCCTGAGCGGTGAGTGCCACCTTACCGGCGAGATGGCCCGCTGCATCATTGCCGAAGAACAACTCGATTCCGCCATTGATGCGTTGCGGCGCGACAGTCTCAGGCTGGTTTCCGTCACCCCCGTGCGCGCCACCCTCGAAGACTACTTCGTCGAAAAACTTTCCCCGGCGGAGGTGGCGGCCAGATGAACCGCGTCACTTCCATCGCGTCCAATACTTTCAGAGAGGCTGTGCGCGACCGCGTTCTCTATAACCTGATCGGCTTTGCTCTGCTCATGATGGCGGCTTCCCTGCTGGTGGGCCAGATTTCCTTGGGAGTCGAGCGCAATGTGGTCATCAACCTGGGCCTGACCGCGGTTTCCCTTTTTGGCCTGGTAATTGCCATCTTCATCGGCATCGGTCTGGTTTCCAAAGAAATCGAGAAGAAGACTCTGTACACCATCCTCTCCCGCCCGGTGCGACGCTGGGAATTTATTCTGGGCAAATTCGGCGGCCTAGTCGCCACCCTGGTGGTCAACACGTTCTTCATGGCGGTTGGCATTTTTGCCGCCCTGTTTTACCTCGCCCATCATTTCCAAAAAGCCGATGCCTATCTGCTGGTTGCGCTCTATTTCATCATCCTCCAGTTTGTGATGATTACCGCCCTGGCCCTGCTCTTTTCATCGTTCTCCTCCCCCTTGCTCTCGGCGGTGTTCGCCTTCGCTCTATTTATCATCGGCACCTTTGCCCAGGACCTGCGCGGCTTTGCCGCCATGACCCATGGAGCCCTCGGCTGGCTCGCAGTGGCCGCCGCGTATGTGGTGCCCAATTTCGCCGCCCTGAACGTGATTTCTTCGGTGGCCCACGACCAGGGGGTGGCCGGTTCCCTCGTCCTCTACAACAGCCTTTACGCCCTGCTCTATTCCGCCGCCGTCGTAGCCGGCGCCATGCTGATTTTTGAGCACCGCAACCTGAAATGAGACCCAGTCGCCGCGCCTCCGCCGTGCTTGCCGTCGTGCTCGTGCTCTCCCTGGCGGCAGCGGTGTTCACCATCCTCCGCGCCGACCGCGCCCGGCCCGCCGCCACCCTGGAAGAGGTGCTCTATATTCCCTCGCCCGCCGTCCTCAAGCGCATGAGCCTGGGTTACACCGGTCTGATGGCCGATATCTACTGGACCCGCGCCGTGCAGTATTTCGGCCGCAAGCATGTGCTGGGCTCACAACAATACAAGCTCCTGGCTCCCCTGCTCGAAATCACCACCCAGCTCGATCCCCGGCTCGTTCCGGCCTATGAGTTTGGCTCAGTTTTTCTGACCCAGGCTCCCCCCAACGGTGCCGGCGACCCCGATGCTGCTGTCCGCCTGGTGCAATACGGCATCCAGCAAAACCCCAACGACTGGCACCTCTACTACGATCTGGGCTTCATCTATTACCTCGACAAGAAGGACTATCTGTCTGCATCACAAGCTTTTGCGCAGGGATCAAAAATTCCCAACGCCCATCCCTTCCTGAAGTTGCTGGCGGCCCGCATGGCCGAACGGGGGGGCGAAATACAAACCGCCCGGCTGCTATGGACCACCGTTTACGAAACCACTCAAGACAAGAGCATTAAGGCTAATGCCACCTCCCACCTCCGGGCCCTGCAGGTGGACGAAATCGTGCCCCGGTTGGAGGAGGTGGTTCGGCAGTACACCAAGCGGAGCGGCGAGGTTCCGCAAAGTTGGGCGGCACTGATCCGCGCCGGCTACCTGCCAGGCGTCCCTCTGGACCCCGTCGGGCACCCCTATAAACTTGCTGCCCGGGGCCGGGTGGAGGTGGCAGTGCCGAACGACCTGCCGTTTATCACCCAGGGCTTACCGCCCGGTATTCAAGCATCAGAGAAGCCAAAACTGTAATCTAATCAGGCAGCCGGGTTTCCAGTCCCTTAACTAGAAGCAGGAGAGTGATGTACCTACGTCCTTGGCGTGCCTTGCTGGCGCTGGGCACTTTATTGTGCCTCAGCAGCGCAATTTTCGCCCAAACCAGCGTTCCTAAAATTGCGGAGGAGGTGGACCGGCATTACAACCACCTGCGCACATTGCAGGCCAATTTCACCGAAATCTATCGCGGCAGCGGCATTTCCCGGGAGGAATCGGGCACGCTGTGGCTGAAACGTCCTGGCAAAATGCGCTGGAATTATCAGCAGCCGCGGCAGAAGTTGTTTATCAGCAACGGCAAAGAGGCCTGGTTTTATGTGCCGGGCGAGCAGCAGGCCCGCAAAACGCCTATGAAAAAGCTGGAGGATTTGCGTTCCCCGCTCGGCTATCTTCTGGGTAAAACCAAGCTGCAGAAGGAGTTCGAAGCGCTTTCGCTGGCCCCCGATGTGCCTCCGGTAAATGCGGGCGATACCGTCTTGCGGGGTGTTCCTAAGTTCATGCAGATGGTGAATCAGGTGATCATGGAAATCGGGCCGGAAGGTCGGATTGTTCGCCTGGTGGTGGACGGGGCGGATGGCTCGACGACGGAATACCGTTTTGAGGATCAGAGGGAGAACGTGGAAATCGCCGACCAGCAGTTCCACTTCACTCCCCCGCCCGGCGTGCAAGTGATTGAAGAGGCAACTGGTCAGTAGAGGTAAAAACAGTACTTTTGTAAGCCCTGGAAGCAGTTGGGCAGCTAAGTTGCAATGTTAGACTAGCGGCAGACTTCCCGAAAAAAGATAGCTGGATGGCCGAATTTCTCATCAAGGTAGCCGACGAACACGGCCGCCTCCTGCAGCAAGTGGAAAACGGCTTCTCCGTAGCCGAGGTAAAGGAGCGTTACGCCCAGCAGGGCTACCTGGTCTACTGGGTGAAGCCGCGGGGCTTGTTGGCTGGGGCCGGAATACCGCTGTTCCGCCGCCGCAAGGTCAAACTGGAGCGGTTTGTCGTGTTCAACCAGCAGTTCGTAACCCTGGTCCGGGCCGGCTTACCCATTTTGAACGCCTTGGATCTGCTGATCCGCCGGCAAAGCGATGAGTTCTTCCGTTCCCTGCTGGAGAATGTGCGCGACCGGGTAAAGAGCGGCGAACTGCTCTCCGACGCCTTTGCGGCCCAGGGGATCTTCCCCAAGATGTACACCACCACCCTGCTGGCGGGAGAGAAGAGCGGCAATCTGGAGGAGGTGCTGAACCGCTTCATCGCCTTTCAGCGGCTGACCATCTCCTTCAAGAAGAAGCTGAAGGCATCCCTGGTTTATCCCGCCCTTCTGATCACTCTGGTAGTGGCAATGCTCAGTTTCCTGGTGACGTATGTGGTGCCCCGTTTCGCCGAACTGTACCAATCTCTGAACGCGCAGCTTCCCGCTCTGACCGTCTTCATGCTGGAGCTGGGCACCGGAGCCCGCAAGTACGTATTTGTATTTCTAGGGGCTATTGCAGCATTCATCTTTCTGTTCTGGCGCTGGAAAAACACCGAGCGGGGCGCTGACCGTATTGACCGCTTTCTGCAGGGACTGCCCGTGATTGGGCCCATCTTGATCAAGTATCAGGCGGCCAACTTCTCACGCGTTATGGCCACGCTGCTCACCGGCGGCTTGCCCCTCGTGCCGGCTCTGGAAACCGCCGGCGATTCGCTGGGCAGCCGGCACATGGCCAATGGCGTGAGGAGTGCGGTGCGCAAAGTTCGCGAAGGACGGCCGCTGGCCCGCAGCCTGGAAGAACAGGGCATCATGCCCGACTTGTCGGTCGAAATGATCGAGGTGGGGGAATCCACCGGCGCCCTGCCCGCCATGCTGACCTCGGTGGCAGAATTCTACGAGGAAGACGTGGAGGCCGCGCTTACTGCGGCCATGGCCTTGATTGAGCCGGTCATTTTGATTTTTATGGGATCCGTGGTCTTTTTTGTGCTGCTCTCGCTTTATCTCCCCTTGTTTACTCTGGGAGCGGGGGGAATACATTAAGGCGGCAGCGGGAGTCGGGTAGCGATAGTTAGTAGGTGGTGATTGGCAGCGGGAACCAACTACTAATCACCAGCTACCAATTACCGGGTCACTATGGACAAGAAGTCACTCTTCGCGAATGGCGGGAACGGAGGGCGCGTCGCCACGGAAACTCCCGCCGACGAGCTTTCGCGGGCACGCGACGTGGCGCGGCGCTATCGCTGCGAATACGTTGACTTGCGCGACTTCCAACTCCATCACGACCTGTTCAAGAAGATCCCGGTAGACCTGATGTTCCGCTATAACTTCGTCCCCCTGCAGGAAACGGAGGATGGGCGCCTGGCCATCGCCATCGCCGATCCCAGCCAGCTGATGATGATTGATGAGATCAGTCTGCTGTTGGGCAAGCGCATCGTCACCAAAGTCGCAACCCTTTCCCAGATCGCCGACATTCTCAAGAAAACCGAGCAGTCGCAGCGGGTGCTGGATGAAGCCAGCGAGGGCTTCACCCTGGACGTAATCCGCGAGGACGAGAGCGGCGAGGAGACCATCTCCATCGAGCGGCTGACCGCCGAAGGCGACATCAGCCCCATCATCCGCCTGGTAGATACCACCATCTTCACCGCTTTGGAGCGGCGGGCCAGCGATATTCACATCGAGACCCGCGATGACTCGGTGTACATCAAGTACCGCATTGATGGCGTGCTGCAGCAGGCCATGAACCCCATTGCCAAGGAGCACCATTCCACCATCATCTCCCGCATCAAGGTGATGAGCGAGCTGGACATCGCCGAGCGCCGAGTGCCGCAGGACGGCCGCTTCCGCGTCAAGTACAAGGGACGCCCCATTGATTTCCGTGTTTCCATCATGCCTTCCATCAACGGCGAAGATGCCGTGCTGCGCGTGCTGGACAAGGAGTCAATGAGTGAGAAGTTCCACACCCTGGTGCTGGACGTCGTCGGCTTCAGTGAAGAGGACCTGCGCAAGTTCCGCCGCTACATCAAGGAACCCTACGGCATGGTGCTGGTAACCGGCCCCACGGGCAGCGGCAAGACCACAACGCTGTATGCGGCGGTAAACGAGATCAAGACGGACGAAGACAAAATCATCACCATTGAAGATCCGGTGGAATACCAGATTCGCGGCATCACCCAAATTCCGGTGAACGAGAAAAAGGGACTGACCTTTGCCCGCGGGCTGCGCTCCATCCTGCGTCACGATCCGGACAAGATCATGGTGGGCGAGATCCGCGACACGGAAACGGCGCAAATTGCCATCCAGTCCGCCCTGACCGGCCACCTGGTGTTCACCACCGTGCACGCCAACAACGTGGTGGATGTGATCGGCCGTTTTCTGAACATGGGGGTGGAGCCCTACAACTTTGTGTCCGCTTTGAATTGCATCCTGGCCCAGCGCCTGGTGCGCATCATCTGCCCCAACTGCCGCAAGCAGGTTCTCTATCCTCCCGACGTGCTGGAATCCAGTGGCTTAGACCCGCAACAATGGGGCAGCGTGCCGTTCTATGAAGGGGAGGGGTGTATCGAGTGCGCGGGCACGGGATTCCGCGGCCGGACCGCCATTCACGAACTGCTGGACCTGACCGACCGCATTCGGGAGATGATCCTGGACAAGCGGCCGAGTTCGGAGATTCGCCGCGCCGCCCGCGAAGAGGGCATGCGCTTTCTGCGCGAGTCGGCGCTGGATAAGGTGCGCGGCGGAACCACAACCCTGAAGGAGATCAACAAGGTTACGTTCATCGAAACCACCCGTTAACCTTCCTTCCAACCGTGGTAGAGCGCCGCGGATTTCTCCCGCTGGAACCATGCGCAATACGGGTAGTATGGAGTTACAGGGCCACAATAAAGAGCCAAGGATATGAGCGGAAGTTCAAACAAGAACCACCTCCAGGTCGCCTGCGAAATCTCCGCTGAGGCGATCGTGGCGGGCCGCGCCCGCCAGCAGGGCGACAGGCTGGAGGTGTACACCGCCAAGGAATTGCCGGAAGGGGCGGTCACGCCTGACTTGACCGAGGCCAATGTGCTGCGTGGCGATTGGCTGCGCGACGTTATCAAGGCCGCCCTGGACGAGGTTGCCGGCCGGAGCCGCGATGTGGTCGCCATTCTTCCGGATGCGGCTGTACGGGTGGTGCTGCTCGATTTTGAGACTTTGCCGGAAAAGCGCGAGGAAGCCGAGGCGGTGGTCCGCTTCCGGCTGAAGAAATCGTTGCCTTTCGACGTGGAAAAAGCCCGCGTTTCGTATCAGGTACAAACCGGCAGTTACAGCAAGGAACTGAAAGTGATCGCGGCGGTCGGCCTGGCCAGCATTCTGGACGAGTACGAAGCCGCCTTTCGCGACGTCGGTTATGCTCCCGGAGTTGTTCTGCCTTCAATGCTGGCGGCTTTAGGCGCGGTGGACGCCGCCCGTCCGACCCTGGTGGTGAAGGTGGACCCGTTTACCACCAGCATCGCTATCCTGGAGAGGCAGCAACTGCTCCTGTTTCGCACTCTGGAGAATGCGCGCGGGCGCAACATAACCGGCGAGCAACTGGCGGAGGATGTTTATCCGTCGGTGGTCTTCTTTCAGGACACGTATAAATTGGACGTGGAGCGGGTATTCGTGGCCGGCTTGTCCGATTCCGAAATGGCCCTGCAAAGTCTGCACGCTCAAACCGGCGTGGAAGTGCAGGAACTGGTGGGGACGGAACAGGCGAGTGGATTCTCGGGTTCGCGGTCGCAACTGGCCGGAGTCACAGGAGCGTTGTTGTCTTAGAGCATGCGCGTCACTATTAATCTCGCCAGCCAGCCCTTTGAAGACGCCCAGCGCTTCATGCGCCAATGGACCCTGACCCTGGGGCTTGTGGGGCTGCTGACCCTGGTGCTGGCGGCCGGCGCGGTATTGAGACTGCGGTCGTGGAGCGTGGAAGAGCGGCGTATTGACGACCTGCAGGCTCAGATTGCGCAGGGCAACCGGGAAATCGGCCAAGCCGAAGCCTTCCTCAACCGGCCGGAGAACCGCGACACCCGTGACAAGTCGCTCATCCTCAATGAACTTATCGCGCGCAAAGCTTTCTCCTGGACGGAAGTGTTCTCCGACCTGGAGCGCATCATGCCGCCGCGCCTGCACGTGGTTTCCATTCGTCCCGAACTTACGCCCGACAACCAGCTGGCGCTGCGCATGGTGGTGGCGGGAGAGTCGCGGGAGCGCGCGCTGGACCTGGTGCGCCGCATGGAGCAGTCAACGCGCTTCCGGCAGCCGCAAATTGTGGCTGAAGCCAGGGAGCAGGAATCGCAGAATCCCAACGACCGAGTGCAGTTCGACATCAGCACTCTGTACACGGCAGCGGAACAGCTGGCGCCAGCTTCTGCCACGCCGGCCTCAGGCTCGACTTCCTCGGCGTCACCAGGAGGCTTCTGATGGCCGATGTACAACAATTGCGTAAGCGGCTGACCACCGCGCTGGGTGTGATGCTGGGGATTGATCTGCTCTGCGCCGGTATCCTTATCTCCCCTTTAGGCCACTCCCGCCAGGCTGACATCGCCTCCCTCCAGGGTCAGCTCCGGCTCAAGACCTTGCAGGTGCAGCCCCTGCGCGGGCTGGATAAGAAAGTGGTGGTGGCCAAGGAGCAGATTGCGGATTTCTACCGCGACCGCTTGCCCTCTACCTATTCCTCGATTGATGCGGAAATGGGAAAGCTGGCCGACCAGACCGGCACAAATATGGCGCAGGTGAAATTTCACCTGGACGACGAAGAAGGCGGGGGGCTGCGCCCCATTACCATTGATTCCCTGCTTTCCGGCGACTACCTGCACATCGTAAAGTTCATTAACGCGCTCGAGCGCGACAAGATGCTGTTCATTGTGAACAGCATTGCCCTGGGCGACGCCAAAGGCGGGGTGGTCAAGCTGCAGTTGAGAATGCAAACCTACATGAAGAGCGGAGCGTAAGTGAAGGTCGGAGCCGAGGATCGGAAAAAGGCGGCGGTTGCGGGCGTGCTCATGGTGGCGGCGCTGCTGCTGCTAGGGCGCATGCTGCTGGTGGATTCCGGCCCCAGCGCCTCGGCTCCGCCCAGCTTTAGCCAGAGCAGCCCCATCGCGCAGCCCTCACGCATCAACCCGCGCCGGCTGGCGAAGGGCAAAAAAACGCAAGCTCCTACTCTGAATCTCGATCCCCGGCTGCGCCTTGACCTGCTCAAGAGTAGTGAGGACATCAGCTATGCGGGCACCGGGCGCAACATCTTTCTGAGCTACGAGGACGCGCCGATTCCCAAGCCGGTGGCCGATCCCCGCCTGGACAAGGGCCAAAGCGCGAGCCAGAACCAGCCACCGCCGGGTCCGCCGCCGCCGCCCCCTATCAGCTTGCGGTTCTTCGGTTTCGCCAACAAGCCCGGCCAGCCCAGGAAGGTTTTTTTGGCCAAGGGGCAGGATGTGTTCATTGCCGGCGAAGGCGATATTGTGGACCGGCGCTACAAGGTTTTGCGTATCGGCCCCACTTCCATCGAATTGCAGGATGTGCTGAACAACAACCGGCAGAGCATTCCCATCACCCAGGGATAAGGGTATGCAAGTGAACGGACGGATACGGGTCGGGCGGGCACAAGCGGGCAGAAACCGCCGGCAGGGTTACGTATTGCTGGCCGTCATCCTCATGCTGGCCCTGATTGTGATCGCGGCCGCGGCAGCCGCGCCCGATATAGCCATGTCCATTCGCCGCGAGCGGGAAGGCGAACTGATCAACCGCGGCACGCAATACATGCGCGCCATCCAGCACTATTACAAGAAATTCGGCCGCTATCCGATGCGCATTGACGACTTGGAGAACACCAACAACATGCGGTATTTGCGCCGCCGCTACAAGGACCCCATCACCGGCAAGGACTTCCGCCTGCTGCACTTCGGCGAGGTAAATATGGGCGCCATAGCGGGAACAAGCGGGGCGGGCGCGGGCATTATGGGCGGGGCCGCCGCTGCTGCCATGAGCGGCGCTTTTGGCCAGGGTCAGTCGGCGGCTCCCAGTATGTTTGGGCAAACACCTGGAAGCCCAGCTGCAACTGGGGGCATGCTTTCATCTCCTGGCGCAGCCCCGGGTATGACCACCGGCCCTACCGGCATTGCCAACCCCCAAGGCCAGGGGTCGGATACTCTGGCCGGCAAGGTATTTGGCGGCGGACCCATTATTGGAGTGGCCAGCACCAGCCATGCGGCCTCTATCCGCGAGTTCAACAAGAAGAATCACTACAACGACTGGTATTTCATTTACGATCCCAGCCTGGACCGCGGCGGGTTGATCCGCGGCCCCGCGCAACCGCCTTTGGCGGGCGCAGGCGGTTCAGTAGTTGGGCAGCCAGGGGCCACGGGCACCGGTCCCGGAGCAATTACTCCAAACTCCGGCTTCGGCAACTCCAATATGCCCGGCTTCGCGAACCCATCGTTGCAAGGGCCGGGAGCAATGGTTCCGGCGCAGCCCCAAGGCCAGCCCCAGCAGCAATAGAACATCTCACTAGCTAACTGGCCGCCTGGTTTCGCCCAGATATAGCCCGCCAGCCAGTCCGCTACATTTCTTGCCACCCGGAAGCGCTTGCGCTCATCCAAATAGTTAGTAAACAAGGCATTTACCGCTGGTATTCCGGGGTGAGGCGGAAGCCAGGTTTTGCTATAATCGTATGGCGTTTTAAGGAGAGAGGAATGGCAACCACAACCACACCGAATGTCACCAAGACGGCGCCGGTCAACCTGACCGAGCGGGCCATCAGCAAAGTAAAGGAAATCATGGGCCAGCAGAACCCTGTTCCCGCAGGCTTGCGGGTGGGAGTGGTGGGTGGGGGCTGCTCCGGGTTTTCCTATTCCATGTCGTTCGAGAATGCGGCCGGCATGATGGACAAAACCTACGATTTCAATGGGCTGAAGGTGTTCGTGGACGCCACCTCGCTGATGTACCTGAACGGCTGCTCGATTGACTATATCGAGAGCCTGGAGGGTGCCGGCTTCAAGTTCGAAAATCCTAATGTGAAGAGCACCTGCGGCTGCGGCTCGTCCTTCCAGGTATAAGGACTGCTGAACAATGGTTTAGGGCCCCGCTATCAAGGCGGGGCTTTTCTTTTTGCACCGCTATCCCCTCTTGCCAGGCGGAGCTATAATGAAGCCGGCCCCCTACTGCGGTTCCGGCTGCCCGTCCCGTTTATGGCCGGGTCCGAGGCTGGGCGAGCAAGCTTCAATCAGAAGCGAGGTGCGGCTATGTCCTCTCTGGGATGGCTGCTGATCGTCTGGGGCGTCCTGACCACTATCCTGATCGTGCTGCTCATCTACCGCAGTACCCTGACCATGCGCGAAGACGACCAATTGTTCCTGGATGATTCCGAATCACACATGCAGCTGGAACAAATGGAAGTCATGAAGAAAGTGAATCGAATCAATCCGCTGGTACGCGGTTTCGGAGCGAGTTCGATCGTACTTATCCTGGTGATTGCCGGCCTCTGGATCTACCGGGGGCTCACCATGGTGCAATAGCTAGGGCGAGCCAGGGTGTCGAAGGTGGGTTGAAGGTGGTAGTGTGAGGTAGAGTTTTTGTCCCATTTTGGGAACTAAGCGGCTGAATAGTAGCTGGTTATTGCCTCTCCTTGTCCGCACGCGCCGGGTCACCGACGTACAATCAGCTCAGAGATACGGTTAAAAGAAAACTCGCTTGGCGGGGCGGGAGTCCCCGCGACTTCTTCGCGCGTCTCGGCCGGGAACTCAGACACGGCAAGCACGACGGAGGGTGAAGGTGCGCCCAGCCCGCTGTTTTCCCGATACAACTTCCATATCTGGGGAGGCAACGAGGTCTGCGGCTATGACGTAGTGCACGGGCAGGACGTGGTCGAACTGATGAAGGTGAAGTAAATCTTGAAGCGCCCGGCCGCCGAAGGAAACGGGTATCTTGCGGCGGCCATTATTGTGTCCGCCTCGTGGGCGCGGCCCTATTCCGGGTGCAGCGTGACAAAATTCTTGCCGGCGTAAAAGCGATAGCCGCCATCCTGCTCCACGAATTTGAGGGGAACGGCGCGCTCGAGTTTGTTGTCGCGCTGGGCGGGGACGGACAACACATCATCAGCGGCCAGATTCATGACGTGGAACTGCCCCGCTACAAAACCGCAGCCATAGGCCCCCGGAGGCAGCTCCGAACCCTCTACTTTGAGCCGCGAGTCGGTCAGAAAAAGCGCCTGATACTTCTGCTGAATGGCGGTGCTGTACCCTGAGATGTTCACCAGGCCGGCGAGCAACACCTTACCGCTGGCGAAGCGAACGCCCGCGTTCATCCCCGGCTGGACTGAGGCCGTGATTCCGGCGAAGAAATAATCCTGCGGCATCAGTTTCTTGAGCTGAGCTTGCGTGAGAATCCCCTTTGCCGGCGGTTGCTGTGCCGGCGCCAGGCAGACAGAAGCTATCAGCGTGACCAACCAGAGTGCGAGCTGTCGGGTTTTCATGACCCAGTAAGTGTCTCACTCGATCCGCCGAGCGGCAAGAATTAATCCTTAAACTCAGACTCACAATTTGGAACAAATAGCTCTTACGCGCGAGCGTGGACCGCAGCTGCCTGGCAGCGGCTGAGGCACAGAGGAATCCAATGGGTGTATATTCGCAATCGCTAAAGATGTGGGAAAAAAAACAGCCGGGGAAGCCCATATGAATCCATTGATCCGAGTGGGGAAGTTTTCTGTCCTGCTAGCCCTCGCCGTTGCCGCGCCATTTGCCGCGCTCGCGGGTCCGCAAAATACAAGCGCAGTCAGCCCGCAAGCGCTGATGAGCAAGCTCAAATGGCGCTCCATTGGCCCGTACATTGGCGGACGCGTGGTCACCGTAACCGGGGTTGCGTCCAACCCCAATTTGTTCTACGCCGGAGCGGTGGGCGGCGGGGTTTGGAAGAGCACGGATGAGGGCGTTACCTGGCGAAACATTTCCGACGGGAAGATACCGGGGCCAAGCTCCAGCATCGGCGCCATTGCGGCGGCACCTTCTGACGCCAACATTCTTTATGCCGGCACGGGTGAGACTGACATCCGCAGCGACGTGATTCCCGGCGATGGCATTTACAAATCCACGGACGCCGGCAAAAGCTGGAAATACGCCGGCCTGCGCCAGACGCACTCCACCAGCGCCATCGTGGTGGACCGCAACAATCCCGACATTCTCTATGCCGCTTCCATGGGACATGTGTTCGCACCCAACCCCGAGCGCGGGGTCTTCAAATCCACCGACGGCGGCACGACCTGGAAGAAGATCCTTTTTGTGGATGACGCAACCGGAGCTATTTGCCTGGTGATGGACCCGAACAACGCAAGCATCCTCTATGCGGCGATGTGGCAGGGGCAGCGCATGCCCTGGGGCCTCGTGAGCGGCGGTCCGGGCAGCGGAATCTACAAGACCACCGACGCCGGCGAGCACTGGACGAATCTCTCGCACAATCAGGGATTACCGCAGACGGTTCTGGGCCGCGTCGGGCTTACCGTTTCCGCCAGCAACTCCAATATTCTGTACGCCATCATCCAGTCAAAGGAAGGCGGTGTATTCCGCTCCGACGACGCGGGCGCAACCTGGAAGCGAGTCAACAGCGAATGGAAGCTGCGGCAGCGCGCCTTCTACTACATGACAATTTATGCAGATCCCAAGGACCCCAACACGGTTTACGCGCCCGAGGTTGACGCGCTCTGGGCTTCCCATGATGGCGGAAAGACGTTCAAGAAACTGCGGCCTCCGCACGGCGATAATCACGTGGTATGGATCAACCCCAACGACACGCGGATTCTGCTGGAAGGCAATGATGGCGGGGCTACTGTTTCCACCGATGGCGGCAACACCTGGAGCACGGTGCACAACCAGCCTACCGGGCAGTTCTACCACGTCAATCTCGATAACCAGTTCCCTTTCCACATCTACGGTGCGCAACAGGACGAGGGCTCGTTTGAGGGACCGAGCGCGCACAGCGAAGGCACCATTCCCCTGGCGGCGTGGCACCGGGTAGCCTACGGCGAGAGCACCTACTCCGTACCCCAGCCTGACAATCCAAAAATAACCTACGGCAGCGGGTATTACAGCATTTTCGTGAAATATGACCGCAACACCGACCAATACGAGAGCGTGAGCCCGTGGCCGAATTATCAGGAGGGAGCCTCGTCTGGCGAACTCAAATACCGCTTTGGCTGGACCCATCCCATTCTGTTTTCGGCGGCTAATCCCAAGGAACTGCTCACCGCGGCGCAATACGTTTTCAAGAGCGGCGACTATGGCCAGACCTGGAAGCAAATTTCGCCCGATTTGACACGCAACCAGGCGAGCACGGAGGTGCCCAGCGGCGGACCCAT
This sequence comes from Terriglobales bacterium, assembly GCA_035278025.1. Classification (GTDB taxonomy): domain Bacteria; phylum Acidobacteriota; class Terriglobia; order Terriglobales; family Acidobacteriaceae; genus JAICWP01. The sequence goes on from DATEJK010000158.1 coordinate 22,141, forward strand.
CAACCTCGACCAGTCAGGGGCGGAAATCTATCCCGGCATCTCGGCGCTGGCGGTGTCGCCGCTCGACGACAACATCATCTGGGCTGGTTCGGATGACGGCCTGGCCCATGTGACCGCCGACGGAGGAAAGAACTGGCAGACGGTGACTCCGCCCGGCCTGCCCCCTTCCTGGATCAGCTGCATCGAGCCATCGCACGCCGACAGGAACACCGCCTATCTCACAGCCCGTCGCTACATGCAGGACGATTTCCGCCCCTACGTGTACGAAACCGCGGATTTGGGCCGGCATTGGAAGGCGATCACGGCTGGCTTGCCCGGCGACGAATTTGTTTTCGATATCCGCCAGGATCCGAACGATGCCGCGCTGTTGTTCCTGGGCACCCGCAGCACCGTCTATATGAGCCTGGATGGAGGCGGGCACTGGCAGCCGCTTACGCTGAATCTGCCGGTTACAGAGGTGCGCGACTTGGCCATCAATCCGCGCCAGGGCGAGGTGGTGGCGGCGACCCACGGGCGCGCGTTCTGGGTGCTGGACAATCTCACGATTCTGGAACAGTTGACCAAAGACCCGAATGTTTCTCCCGGCGCCGCTTTCCTGTTTGCTCCACAGGAGGCTTGGCTTACGCACGCTTACGGTGTTCCCAGTCCGGAAGCCCGGCGGCCTCCCGATGCCGGCGATAACCCGCCCTTCGGCGCCACCATCTTCTTTCACTTGCCACAGAACTATGACGGCAAAACCCCGGCAACGCTCGAAATTACAGACCCGCAGGGAAAGGTAATTCAGAGCTTCGCGCTGCACCTGGAAACCGCCCAGGAAAAAGAGCAGAAGGAGAAAGAAAAGGAGGCCCAGTCGGGCGAAACGGAAACGGCCAAGGGTCAGGAGAACGCTGCCGCCGTGGATCATAGCGGAGAGCCTACGGACCAGCAGATCCGGGAAAAAGAAGAGAGACTCACGGCCGTTGAGCCCGGAATGAATCGCTTTCAATGGGACCTGCGCTATCCCTACGCCGCGGAGGTGGCCGGTTATCACGCGCCCATCCCGGCGGGCGGCTTGAAGGATTCGGTGGAAGGTCCGGAAGTCCTGCCGGGCAGGTACACCATCGCGCTCAACTATGGCGGGCGCAAGACACAGGCGGAACTCGTGGTTGGGCTCGATCCCAGGCTCCACGCCACATCGCAGGAATTGGCGGCGCGCCTGGCGTTGGACCAGCGGATTCACGCCGACCTGGACACGCTGGATAAGGATATTGACCAGGCGCTGGCAGCGCGCAACCGGCTGCAAAAAACCGGCGCCGGACACGCCTTGACCGGCGCCCAAACTGCCATGCTTGCCGCTCTCAACCGCGAGATTGACAGTGTCGCGCAGATGGAGATGAAGTCATCGGAAGGCAGCCTGCTTTACGAAACCAAACTCCGCGACCATCTGGCATATCTGGCCGCGGATATTGACCTCGCCTACACCCGGCCAACCCCCGCGCAATACGCCGTATTTCAGGTTCTGGATCAGCGGGCCAAGGCTGCCGAGCAAAAACTGCAAACCGCCGTGGCTGAAGCGGACAAGCTGAACGTGGGGAACGGAACGGAGGGAACCCATCCGGCGCGGCGATAAGGCGAAGCGACTCTAAGCGCGTCTTGTCCGAGAGCATCGGGAGCCGGGCCCCCATTGCACGTGCGCTTACACGCAAGGCATGGATGTTTCACCGTCGTAGGCAGAGAGCCGAAACGCACGCGCCGTGGTCAAGGCCTGGCCGACCATTCTAGACGGTATTTGGCGGCCCTCAAGCCTGCATTTCTCCGCTGCACGCCTGCAGGAGGACTACCCAGTTAGTTCCTCTTGCCCAGGTACTCAGGCGATGGAGCGCGCAATTTCGCGACTCGCGACAGGGGCTCAGGCGGGCGGGGCGGGCTGGGCTGAAAAAAAGGCTCCAGGTCATTGGCGAATTCGTAAACCTGTTGCGCAGCCGCCCCGGCCTTCTGCAGGCCGCTGATACTGGCGCATACGTTCACGAGCTCGGCGTCTTGCAGCGACTGGGTGATGGTGGCCCAGCGCTGCTGCAGCCAGATGGTGAGCAAATTGGCGGTAGCCCGGTTTCTTTTGCGCCAGTAGAAGCCGCAGACCAGCGGGTGTCGAGCGGGATTGTCGGAAACGGCGACAACGGTTTGGAGTTCGATTCGCGGATTGGCCTGGAGCACTTGCCGCTTGCGCTCAATGATGGACCAGCCCAGATACGGCAAACAGTTCTGCGGCCCGTGCTCGCTGAGGGGCGCAGGGTAGGCCAGCAGTTCGATAGAACTCCCGTCAGCCTGGTGGTAAATGCGGTGAAGTTCGCCGGGATAGCCTTTGATCCCGGCCCCGTGCGCTTCCCTGCCCGCGAACCGTCCAAAGTGGTAAGGCAGAGATGCCAGCCTCTCATCGGCAGGCGCGCGGAACTGACCGACCCTGGCCGGCAGTATTGCCTGTACTACGATGCCTGCCAGCAGGCAGCCCACAAGCATCAGCATGTTTCCACGAAAGTTGCGCATTTCACCGTCCGCGCCCAAAGCAGGAGCATGGCCACACATCCGCAGAACACAAGTAATCCGAAGACGCGATCGAAAGCTTGCTCGTGGTTCAGGAACCATCCACCCAGGAAATGCGCGCCCGACGCAATCCCGAAAAGCCGGACCAGGTTGGCGAAATAAGCCATGGGAACGGCGGCCATGACCACCGCGAGTTTGGAGTACCAGCGGGCGCGGCTGAGATATGCGCAGAGCACGGACAGCATCAACATGGTGATCGCCGAGCGGACGCCGTTGCACGCGGGCGCGACCTCAATGGTTCCAGAGCCAGGAAACACAAGAATGGAACCGAAACGTTGGGCATGCCAGCCGGTCAGCCGAGATCCCGCCTCGACCGCTTTGGCGCACAGCACCTGCAAAGGCAGGTCAATCCTTTCCAGCAGGATTGGCGGGATGGGCACCAGCATTAAAAGAAAGGCGATGGGAAAAACCAGATTTTTCAGGGCGGCATATCCCCAGAGTGCCAGAACAATTCCGCCCAGCATTCCGGCCAGCAGCAGGGGCGTTAAGGACCTCAATATCTCCAGGCGATCCGCCGCCACCGTAACCGCGGTGACGGCGAGCACGACGACAACACCGGCGGGTGATGGGTTACCGGGCAGGGTTCTGAGTCTTTCCCGTTTGGCGTACGCGATTGCCACGCTGACAACTGGGACCAGGGCGGAGAGGGAATAGAGTCCGTCCGACCACCAGAGCTGGCCCATCCAGAGCAGCCTGCGCCAGAAGAACGCCGCCACCAGGAGAGTCATGAAAGCGCAAAGAGCAGCATCGCGAAAGCTGGGGCGAACACCTTTCACGGTCTCTTCGCCGTACGGGCGCGGACGTAGCGCCACATGAAAATCGAACCACCCGCTATACCCAGAATGATCGTAGGATTCTCCGGCGAAGGATGGGGCTTGTTGCAAGCTTGGGCGAGGGCGGGCCAGGCCTCACCCGCAAGCACCGTCACAATAAGCAGAAATCGCACTGAAAACCTCCACAGCAAAACGGGAGTAATCCTTTGTACTTACCCGGAGTGTAGTACTGTAAGTAAAAACCCTTACAGCCAATTCTCTGCGCTGGGTAACCTCGACGATACCCCCTCAGAGCGATGGCCTGGCGGTTCCCTCCCGTTTTCCTCGCTTGCGGCGGCTTGCGTGATGTCTTTAGATGGTCAGCTTTGCCCCCTTTTGCTTACCGATTTGCCCTTAAGATCGCCGGCGCCTACGGCAGCGGGGTCGTGAGAGTAATACTCATAGGCCGACATTGGTTTTTCATAGTTCAGGGCCCAGGGACGCTGGTCCGCCGTACGCTTGCCCAGCGCGCGCGCCATCTCCCGGATATGAATAGCTACCGAACCGCAGCAGGCTCCGATGTAGTTCACGCCGATATCCCTGGCGCGCTGAGCGTAGGCGGCCATTTCCTTGCGGGTAAGCTGAAGCGGGTCCAACTCAAAAGGAAACTGGGGCAGGCTGGTGAAATCCGGTTTGTCGGCGGGAGTGCGATAAGCAACCGGCTGGGATGCAAGAAACACATTGGGCACTGCCTTACGCATCTCCTCCAGGGAGGGCAGCATGTGCTCCGGGGGGCGCAGGCAGTTCATGCCGACGATATCGGCGCCCGCGTCCGCCAGGGCCTTGGCCGCTTCACCCGCGCTCTTCCCTTCCGCGGTGGCGTTCTGCTTTTCGAAGCAGATGGTAACCATTACCGGCAAGCCTGTCTTCTTCGCTCGCTCCACCGCAATCAGCGCCTCGCCCAACCAGGAGAAAGTTTCTCCGACAATGAAATCCACGCCTGCGGCGACCTGCACAGCCAATTGCTCGTCGAAGGTGGCGCGCACCCTGTCCTTGGCGGCGCTGCTCTCCGGTTCATACATCCACGTAAGGCTCAGATTGCCGGCCACCAGGCAGCGGTCACCCGCTACCTCGCGGGCAATTCTTACCGCCGCCCGGTTCAACTCTTCCAGGCGGTCCTGCAGCCCGACAGTGGCGAGTTTGTCGCGGCTGGCATAGAAGGTGAGCGCCTGCAAAACCTCGGCCCCGGCTTCGCGAAACTCAACGTGCAGTTGACGCAGCGCCTCGGGATTGGTCAGGGCTACTTCGGGAGTGAACGGTCCCGCGCGAACCCAGCCGCGTTTCTCCAGTTCCAGCAGATAGCCGCCGTCGCCCAGGACCGGTCCCTCTTTCAATCTCTCCAGGATGCCTTTCTTCATGTGGTCTCCTTGTGATGGATTTTGGTGCATCCAATTTGCGCGCCATGCGGCCGGCCCTCATGCGTTAGCCGCCCGAGAGCCGCGACGAAGGTCGCGCAGAAACTGAAAAGCCGCGTTGTGACCGGGCGCGCCCGTAACCCCGCCCCCAGGATGCGCGCCTGCCCCGCAAAGGTACAAGCCGGCGATCGGGGTGCGGTACTGCGACCAGCCCGGCACTGGACGCATGAAGAACAACTGCTCCAGGCTCAGGTCGCCATGAAAGATATTTCCTTCGGTCAGGCCATAAGTGCGTTCCAGATCAAGCGGGGTCAAGACTTGCCGCGCCACGATGGCGCCGGGCACGTTGGGGGCGTATTCTCCGATTTTCTTTATCACCCGGTCACCCAGCAGTTCGCGGCTCTCGTCCCATGTGCCCTGCCGCAGGAAATATGGCACGTACTGCACAAAACAGGTCATGATGTGACGGCCCTCGGGAGCGAGCGTCTTGTCAACATGGGACGCGACCACGCAGTCCACCCACAGCTCTTTGGGGATTGCGCCAAATTTGGCAATGTCATAGCAGCGCTCGGCGAACTCCAGCGACGGCACCAGCGTAAACAGGGCGCGCTGCGCCGGGGTGGCGCCTGCGGGCATGCCGTTCACGCGCGGCTCCTCCGCCAGCACCAGGTTCACCTTGGCGCAGGGGCCGTTCATCTTGATCCCCTGCACCGCCTGCCGGAAATCAGAGGGCAGCTCCTTGCTGTCCACCAGACCAAGAAATGTGCGCTTGGGGTCGGCGCTGGAAAGCACGGCGCGGGCGGCAATCTCCGTCCCGTCTTCCAGCACCACAGCCTTCACTCGGCCGTCGCGCACATCAACGCGGGAGGCCGGAGCGGAAGTGCGGATCTCCACCCCGCGTTTGCGGGCGGCGGCCGCCAGCGCCTGGGTGATGGCGCCCATGCCGCCGATGACATGTCCGTAAAACCCCTGCAGCTCGTGCTCGCCGCCACTGAGCAGGTGAAATAGCAAGCCGAGGGCGGTTCCGGCATCGTACGGACCCCCATGCTTGCCGTAAACATTGTTGGCGAGGAACAAAGCCTTCACTTTTTCCGATTCGTAATTGCGATCGAGAAAATCGCCCAGGCTGCCGGTCAGAAAAGAGACGAGCCGGGCGAGTTCCTGGTTGGTGATACCCCGAAAGCGCCGGCCTAGGCGCAGCAGATTCCACCAGCTTTGTAGTCCGTCCAATTCCACTTCCGGCGGCGGCTCCAGGAAAAAGGGTTGCAGGTAGCGGGCCAGCTTCTTCAGTTCATCATCAACTCGGGTAAAGGTCAGCGCATCGCGGGGAGAAATCTTCCGCAGTTCCTCCACGGTGCGGTCCCGGTCGGCCCACCACGGCACGACCTGGCCATCGGGAAACGGCACCTGCAGCGCCGGATCGCAAGGAACCATGCGCAATCCATGCGCCGCCAGGTCCAGGTCGCGGATCACCTCCGGCCGCAGCATGCTGGCAATGTAAGAAGTGGTTGAGGCGCGGCATCCGGGCGCTATCTCCTCGGTCACGCAACAGCCGCCCACGATTTCCCGTCGCTCCAGCACGAGGGTGGACAGGCCCGCCCCGCCCAGGTAGGCGGCCGCAGTAAGGCCGTTGTGCCCGGCTCCAATGACAATGACGTCGTAGGGAGATGGCGGCATGATCAGAAGTGACCAGCGGTCATAATTGACCGGCCAGCGATCGGAGCACATACTACTGGCAAGCGGCGGGCGATATATAGTATTTTCTCGCTCACAGCCCGAGTCGGGCCGCAGAAAATTGACCTCTGGTCATGAATACGGCTGCCACTGGCACATCCCCGAATCACTTGCCGAATCCGGCATCACGCTCCGTGCGCTCCACGGTGAAGCGCACGCAGATAATCCATGCGGCCATGCGGCACTTCGCCGAGCGCGGGTTTCAGGACGCCCGCGTAGGCGACATTGCCGATGAACTGGGAATCGCCAAGGGATCCATCTTTCAGCATTTCGGCAGCAAGAACGGACTCTTCTTCGAGGCTTACAAGAAGGCGGTGCGCTCACTTCCCGCCTATCTGCACGCGCCCCCGGAAGTGCTGCGCAAGGGTTTCTTTGAGACCCTGCGTTACTGGCTGGTGCGGACTGAGCACCTGGTGCGGGAGGATTGGATTCCCTACCGGGTTTCCCTGCTGGGCAATCATGGCACCGATCTCAGCCTGAAGCGCCAGATCAATCGCTTTCTGGCCAACGAGGATCCCTATGGAACCGTGGACTTCGTCAAGGCTGGAATCAAACGAGGAGAAGTACGCTCCGATATTGACCTGGAGATGATCGTCTCCATTCTGGACTGGACCATGGAGCGCTTCCAGGACGCACTCCTGACGGAAGAACTTGATCCCGGCCTGTTCCGCCACAACGGGCAGCTCGCCGGGCACAAGGAGGGCCGCATCCGGCAATTTCTGGAAGTGCTGCGGGGAGCCATCGGCCGGCCCACCGCCAGCCGGCGGGATTCTGGACAAAAGCATGACTGAGGCGGCGCCCAACAGAGAGACGGCGGTTTTGCTGGTCACCTGTCCCGACCGGAAAGGTGTCGTTGCCGGCCTTTCCGAGTTCATCTACCGCCACAATGGGAACATTCTTCATGCCGACGAGCACGGCGATGGCGAGACCAATCTATTCCTGATGCGATTGGAATGGGATCTGGCGGGCTTCGACATTGGGATCAGCGAGTTCGCCAGGAGCTTCGCGCCTCTGGCGGAAAAATTCGAGATGACATGGCGGCTGGCGACTTCCCTGCTTCGCTCGCGGGTCGCCATCATGGTGTCGCGGCTGGACCATTGTCTGGCCGACCTTCTGTACCGCCACAAAATTGGCGAACTGGCCTGCGAAATCCCTCTCATCATCAGCAATCATCCCGATGCACAGGCACTCGCGGCATTTTATGAAGTCCCGTTTCACTACGTTCCTGTAGCCGGCGGGGACAAACGCATCGCGGAACAAACCCAGCTTCAGGTGCTGCGTGATCATCAGGTTGATGTCGTGGTGCTGGCGCGTTATATGCAAATCCTCTCCAGCGAGTTTATCGGCGCCTACCCGAACCGGATCATCAATATTCACCATTCCTTCCTGCCTGCGTTCATAGGGGCCAAGCCTTACCACCGTTCCTACGAGCGGGGAGTCAAGCTGGTGGGTGCGACCAGCCATTATGTGACCGAGATGCTCGACGAAGGGCCCATCATCGAACAGGACACCATTCGCGTCTCGCATCGCGACACGCTCGACGATCTCATTCAGAAAGGCCGCGACCTGGAGAAGGTAGTGCTTTCGCGGGCGGTGCGCTGGCACATTGAAAGCCGCATTCTCCTTTACGGAAACAAAACTGCGATTTTCGATTGACCCCGGTTCATATTGAGGCCGGCGGCGCCGAACCTTAAGCCGAGGCCGGCCGGGCCCTTCTTCTGCCCAGCCAGTACAGGAGCGCTCCCACCGCCACCAAGATGGCGGTCCCCCCGGTTACCTTGATGATGGCCAGCGCCGGGTTAGCCTCGCCCGGGCTGGGGACAAACGAAAGCACAATGGTAAGCAGCGCGGTGGTGAAGCCGACACATGAAAGCAACCAGGCCACGGGCTTGCCGCCGGGAACACGAATCACCTCCGCGCCGGCGGGGTCGCGCTGCAGCCGGAACATCGCCCCAAACAAAAACAGATAGGGGATGAAATAAGTGATGATGCCCATGCTGACCAGCACGTCGTATGCGCCTTTCACGCTGGTGCCTGCCTGCCCCAGAAATACAAAAACCACGCCAAAGGCAGCCTGCAAAAGCAAAGCGACGTAAGGGGTTTTCCAGCGTGAGTGCAGTCTGCCGAAAAGCGGCGGGAGAAAGTGATCAATGCCGGCCACAAAAGGCAGCCGCGCCACGGCCGCCAGATACGCTCCCGCGGCGCCCAGATTGCTGAGGGCGATGAAGGCGGCCGCGACCGGAATAATCCAGAACACTCCCACGCGTTCGGCTGTCCGGGTAATGGCTTGCATCAGCCCCTGCAGATCGCTCACCTGCCCGTGCGGTAGCGCCAGCAGCACGCCCACCGTGCCCATCACGTAGCAGAAGGTCACCACCAGGCCGCCGGTGAAGAGCGCCCAGGGAACGGTGCGCCGTGTATTCTTGATTTCCTCGCCCATGAAAGACGCGGTCTCACAGCCGCCGAAGGCAAAGGTGAGAGTTGACCAGAAGATCATGTCTTTGAGGTGCGTGCTGGGGATCAGGGCACGACCATGGAACGAGGTCGTTGACCCGAATCGGTGCCAGGCGACCGCGCCCATGACAACGATGATCACCACCGGCAGCCACATCGCAATCGCGCCCACATTGTGCAGCCACTTGCCGACGTCCAGCCCCACAACGTTCACAATCGTGACGGCCGCCAGGGCTACAATCGAAAATACGATGTAGAAGCCAGCGTCGTTCGAGAGATAGTTCCACCGGCTGCCCTGCATGTACAAGACATTGCCGGCCGCAAAATAAAGCACCGCGGGAAAATAAGGGAGGTTGCTGGTCCAGTAGATCCAGGCGCACATGAAGCCGCCGAAATCGCCGAAAGCGCGCTTGCTCCAGACGTAGAGCCCGCCTTCCTGCGGATAACGCGAAGAGAGTTCGATCACGGAGAGCGCCAGCGGCGTGTAGAAGGTGAGCCAGGCGCCGAACCAGATGACCACCGCGCCGGGCCCCGCGCTGGCCGCGGTCGCAATCCAGCGCAAGCTTACCCCGGTGACTACATAAAAAAGAACCAGGTCCAGGGTACCCATGGCGCGCTTCGGCCGGAGCAATTCCGGGGTGGTGACCGGCACGGCAGCCTGCTGATTTTCCGCGGCCATAGGAGTTTCGCCCGGAGGCTCGAAAGCGGTCATCGGCCCTTATGGTGCCTGAAATGTTTTGCAAAAAGAAGCAATTGAGGGGAGGCCGGGTCGGCGCCTGGCAAGACTACGCTTCTCGTGCTGCTAGCGCCCCGCGTTCGAGCCATGCAAGATTGCCTGCCAATTCAAAATGGCGTTCCACAGCATCCGCTGGTCGCCGCGGTTCATGTCGCGGTGCATGGGGTTGAAATTGAAAGCCACCACGTGTCCGCGGCCCACGGGCATGTCCAGAATGGCCGGCCGCCCGATGAGTCCGGCCTGGCCCCACGCCTGGCCGCTCACTACCAGGGGAGCGCCTTCATCGTCTCCCCATTGCATGACGATTCCGCTGCGGTCTTCCGGCCCGTCCAGGCAGGTAGTGCAGTAGGCCATGCGCAGCCAGCGCAGGGGAACGTCATAAAGCGGATAATTCTGCCGGAAGACCCAGGTCCGCGCGGGGTAGCCGTAGGCCAGGGGATCATTGGGCCGGACAAAGGTGACCCGCACATGCGCCCCAGGAGTACGGGTGACGGCATTTTGCGATGCGGCGGCGGCCGCGGCCCCACCGCCCTGGGTGCTGCGGGGAACTCCGCCGGCCGCGCGGCGCACGCCACGCACGATTCCAGCCTCCAGTGGAAGCATGGAACCGCTGCCCAGCGTGACCATCAGCCCGCCGCCGTCCACAAACTTCTGCAACTCCGCCATGCCCGTCCAGCCGATGCCGCCGGTGATGTCGTCGGACTCGGCCGGCGTGCCCAGGCTCGGCGTCCGCGGCGTCTTCTTATAGGGCATCGGTCCCCAGGCCTTGGGCAAGCCCTGGATCTGCTGTGCCACTTCCAGGTCCACGTTGCCGTAGAGCAGAACATCCACCTGATCGCGCAGATTGCCGGCTCGGATATCTTCATCGCGAAGATAGGTATAGGGCACCTTGCGCTGGTCGAGCGAGTAGCGGATCCAGCCGATGGTGTCGGTATCGGCCCAGGGCACCCATAGCCCGATGCGGGGCGCGGGAGCGGCATGATGGGCTACATCCGGAAGGGCGGAAATGCTGGTGAAGTCCAGCCCCAGTTCGCTCGCCACCCCGCGCAACGCTTGCTCTAACCCATCCTGCGCGGGAAATATCCAGGAGCCGACGGGAAATTCCGTTCCGTTGAGCGCAAAGGCGCGCTCGGCGATTTCCACCCGGAAGCGGCTCAGGCGGTAGCGTGCCGCCAGGAAGCTCTCCTGCCCGGTATCCTTCAGGATAAACGCGGGTCCCTTTCCGGCCACTTCGCCGTCCGGATGCGGAAGTTGCGAAACCGGAATCAGCCGAAGCGAGCGTGCGGCGGGGTCGGCGGTTGCAACCGCCTGCAGGTGATAGTTGGCGGGCAGTTCCCAGGAAACGTCGTCGTAGGGCTCGCCGCCATCCATGGGGTAATGCTGGGGCGTGAGCAGGTCCACGGCATAGTTGCGGTAGGGCTGATCCATGCGCACCACATACGTCCCGGCGGGAAAGCTGCCATCCTTGAGCTGAACTGGCGCCTGCGCGCGCCCCACCTCAATATTCTGTTTCATCAGCAAGCCCACCATCTGAGCCACGCGCATGGGGTCGCCCTGGTCGGCGGGAATAAAAATGGCATAAGGCGGCTGGTGCAAGCCTTTCTGCCAGGAATCCCAGCCCTTTTTGTAAAAATTGTGCAGCATGTGCGGGGCGTGGTCGGCGCTGTAGTCCAGCGCGGCCAGGGCCGCGGTCTCCTGATAGTTCAGGTTGTCGCGCGCCGACCAGGTTACCTCCTGCGATTTTGGCGGCAGCGGCCGGTACCACTTCATCTCCATGTCGGAGGAGTCAACGGTGCGCCGCATCGTCTCCGCCGAGCCGTTGCCCCAGGTTTCATACCCGCGTCCGATGCTGTTGTGGTTCATGGCGACGGAATCAAGGTAAAGATGCGAAAAAGCCTCGCCAAAATTCCACGTCGAGACGCCCGGCATGCCCATTGCCGTCATGGTTTGCACCTCATGGAAGCTGAGCTCTAGAAACTCGGCATAGGTGATGGGATCAACGTGCGGGTTGTAGGGCCCGGTGCCGTTCCACGTCATCAGCATGGGCTCGCCTTCGTGCAGGTCGTGGACCACGGTGGGGTGCCACTCGATAAACATGCGGTGCACGGCCCTCGTGGTTTCGTGCGTCTGCTGGTGGGTATCGCGGTTGATGTCCACGAAGGTGTACTTCGACCAGTAGGGCGGCGACTGGCGCGGCAGGGTGTCGTAGTCGGTTTTGCCCTTCAGGTACTCGTAGAACCAGTCCACCACTTTGTCGCGGCCATCGGGATTGGAGACGGGATTGATGAGCACCACCAGGCGCTCGCGGATGCGGCGAATCATGGGCTGTTCGGAGACGGCCAAGCGATACGCCATTTCCAGCATGGCTTCGGTGGAACCGCTTTCGTCGGAATGCAGAGCGGCGTTGAAGTAATAGATAGGCCGCGCCGTCTTGATCAGCCTTTCGGCCGCGGCCGGATCGGTGCGCCGCGGGTCAGCGAGGGCTGCGGTAGCGGCTTTGAGCTGATCGAGTTCGCGAATGCCGGCTTCGTCGGCAATGGCCAGCATCAGGATTTCCCTGCCCTCTTCGCTGTGTCCCAGGGTGAAGACGCGAACCCGCGGCGAAGCCGCGGCCAG
>DATEJK010000159.1:0-5804 GCA_035278025.1 Terriglobales bacterium
ATGCCGCAGTCTCCTCCAGCAGATCAGTATGCACGCGAGCGACAGAAATGCGGTATGTATATCCGCTCGCTTTTCATACCGCACGCGAAGACGGCGAAACTGATTCAACCAGGCAAACGTGCGTTCCACAACCCAGCGCCAGCGTCCCAACCCGCTACCATGTCCTGTGTTACGCATCGCAAGCAGGGGTAAAATGCGGTGAGCACGCATACTGCGACGGATCTTTTGCGCGTCGTAGGCCCGGTCCCCCAGCACGGCGTCAGGGCGGCAGCAGCGGCCTTCCACGTAGCCCTTGGAGCGGTGGGATCCGGTCGAGCAGTGCCAAAACCTGTGTTGAATCGTGACAGGTGGCTCCCGTCGTCACGATCGCCAACGGAATACCACGACCGTCGCAAATCAAATGGCGCTTGCTGCCGCGCTTAGCCCGATCGGTCGGATTCGGCCCTGTACGCCCGTTTAGCCCACGGAGGACCCCGATGCCTCCAGCGGAACGCGGTTCCCGTGCAACGGGTCAGACGGCACGGGGGATTTTTAAGCCGAGCTGTGCCAACGGCGCGTCATACAGATTAGGGCGGCGGGATTGCGGAAGCCCGTGCTTCGTGTAAGAAGGTGCTCGCCCTGGCGGGCGAGAAGCCTGGAGCACGGTTCCATCGCGCGGCGGGTTTAGCTCACTGCTCTGGTTCTTTCTTCGGATTCCCGTTTTCGTCCAGACCTTGAGCAAGCCATGCCTTCTTCTGTACTTCATCCAGGCGATCCTCGGCTTCCTTGATCCAGTGCTCGTAGGTCTTGCGGATTTCCTTCTCGGACGTGCCCACCATCTTGCTCACGTCCGAAGGCGACACCCCGTGTGCCAGCCATTCGCTGATGCGGAAGTGCCGGAATCCGTGCGGCGTCATGTCCACGCCAGCGGCGCGGAAAGCCTTGTAGCACTCTTCACGCCACTTCGGGTACGTGCCGGGGAACGCGGGGGAGCCAAGCGCCTCAAGCTGCTTGGCTAGCGACTGACTGATACGCACGCGGTAGCGCTCGTTAGTCTTTGTGCGATTGCCTCGTATCAGCGTTCCGTCTTCCAGAATCGGGCGGCGCTCCGGCTTGGACAGGTCATAGCTCCTTGCGTCGTCCAGCGGCATCCCGAACTTCTGCGCGTCCACCAGCGCCATGGCGGACTCGCGCATCAACTGGCAGAGCAGCTTGGTGCGACCAGTCGCTGCGCCCAGTACTTTCCCGACTTCGTCCTTGGTTGGGGGCACGACTTCCTTCTTCTCGACCTTGATGCCGAACTGCGGGTTCTGCCGCGCCGAAGGGATGGGCGACCTTTCGATGTAGCCCATGCCGACAGCCCAGTTGAAGAAGCCGCCGATGACCGACCAGTGAACTCTCAGGCTGGTGGAGTCGCCGGTGCGGAACGGGAGCGACATGCGGAACTTCATTGGCCGGTCGGTGGTGACCGCGCTGAGCATCAGGACCTCGTGCTCCTTGCACCACTCAACGAGCTTGTCGCCTAACAGCTTCGCTTTGGTGTTTCCCAACTGGTTCTTGCCGCGGAATTCCAGCCATTCTTTCACCGCAGCCTCGACCGTCACACCCGTGTGTACTGGCTTGCCCTCCAGCAGCGCCTGCAGCTTCTTCCCAAGCTCCTTGGCGTTGGTCTGTGCCTTCGACCACGAGCGGGTGTTCAGGCTCTTCTTGCGCTGTCCCCCTTGGTACTGGTACTGCCCCCACAAGGGACAGCCGCACCGGGGATGGTAGCGCTCGTCCCTGTGTGGGCAGTCGGCGCTGTGCCGACGATAGATGGTGATCTCTATGCGGGCAAAAGAATGGCTCCTCAGGTAGGACTCGAACCTACAACCCTCCGGTTAACAGCCGGATGCTCTGCCATTGAGCTACTGAGGAGTGTGGCATCTACACGTCCGCGCGGGAGCGGGACGCGACGCAACTTACACGGCCATCATAACACGGTCATTTGGCCATTGACGATTGTCGAACGACAAGGCAGGGCTCATCACTCATCGGTCGGCAGCCGCCTAAAGCTCATTGCTCGGCATTCGGCCGTTATACGGAGGGTAGCAGGCTGAATGCTGATTGCTCAGTGCCTGGTTTTCAAGGCTTTCCTGCGTAGATCTTAAATCTTCATTCCACCCGGTTCGACCCTTTTTCGTGGCCTGTTAGCCGGTTTGACCCCGCTTTTCACGGCATGTTATAAAGAGTTGCTTTACGTTTGCGGGCGCCGCGGACAGGTAGTCTTCCCCTGCTGTCAGGCGACCCGAAACGGCTACTCCGACGCGGCCAAACTCAATCCAGTCTGGAAGTGGAAGCGTGTTCGGAATTCCGGCGTACGCCCCGCACAAAAAGGTGAGCGTTGCGGGGATTCGGAGCTGGAAAGACGTGCCTAGACACGTGGTCGATCCCGAGCGTTCGTGAGTGGAGGATTTGTATGCCCGCCTGGTTTCTTTCCCTGGCGACCCCGGTGCGCCGTTTGGCGCTAAACCTGGTCGCCATTTCTGGTGTTGCATTTTTCAGCGCTGCCGCCGCCTTCGCCCAACCCGGCCCCGAGGCCACCGGCGAAGCCAACCTCAAGCTTCCCGATCTTTCGACCGTAAATTTTATGGGCGTGGATGGCCACCGGCTTCTGGTATATGGCATTGGCTTCTGCGTGCTCGGCCTGCTCTTCGGGTTGGTTATGTACCTGAACTTGAAGAAACTGCCGGTCCATCGCTCCATGCTGGAGATCTCCGAGCTCATTTACGAAACCTGCAAGACTTACCTGATTACGCAAGGCAAGTTCCTGCTCATCCTGGAAGTCCTCATTGGCGCTATCATCCTGCTCTATTTCGGCGTGTTGCTGCATTACGAGGCGGTCCGGGTGGCCGTCATCCTTGCCTTCAGCGTGGTGGGTATTCTGGGCAGTTACGGCGTGGCCTGGTACGGCATCCGGGTTAACACCTTCGCCAACTCGCGTACCGCGTTCGCCGGGCTGCGGGGCAAGCCCTTCCCCATTTCGCAGATTCCGCTGCGCGCGGGCATGAGCATCGGCATGATGCTGGTAAGCGTGGAACTGCTGATGATGCTCATCATCCTGCTCTTTGTGCCGCCCGATTACGCCGGCCCCTGCTTCATCGGCTTCGCCATCGGCGAATCGCTGGGCGCGGCCGCGTTACGCATTGCCGGCGGCATCTTCACCAAGATTGCCGATATCGGCTCTGACCTGATGAAGATTGTGTTCGGCATCAAGGAAGATGATGCTCGCAACCCGGGCGTGATTGCCGACTGCACCGGCGATAACGCCGGCGATTCAGTGGGTCCCAGCGCCGACGGTTTTGAAACCTATGGCGTGACCGGCGTAGCTCTCATTACTTTCATTCTGCTGGGGGTGAAGGACCCAACCGTGCAGGTGCAGTTGCTGGTGTGGATCTTCGTGATGCGCATCATGATGCTTATCTCCAGCGCCGGCGCCTACTTCATCAACGGCGCCGTCGCCAAGGCGCGCTACGCCAATTCCGATGACATGAATTTCGAGACGCCGCTGACCTCGCTGGTGTGGCTGACTTCGCTGATTTCCATCGGGCTCACCTACCTGGTCTCCTATTACACCATTCCCAGCCTGGGCGGCGATGCCAGCTTGTGGTGGAAGCTGTCGTCCATTATTTCCTGCGGCACGCTGGCCGGCGCCATCATTCCCGAACTGGTGAAGGTGTTCACCTCCACCGAATCGCGTCATGTTAAGGAAGTTGTGACCTCGGCCAATGAAGGCGGCGCTTCCCTCGGCATTCTGTCCGGCTTCGTGGCCGGCAACTTTTCCGCCTACTATCTGGGCATCGTGATGGTGGCGTTGATGGGAATTGCCTACATGGTCAGCACCCAGGGCCTGGGCGCCATTATGCTGGCCGCCCCGGTGTTCGCCTTCGGCCTGGTGGCTTTCGGCTTCCTGGGCATGGGCCCGGTGACCATCGCGGTGGATTCCTACGGTCCGGTAACGGACAACGCGCAATCGGTCTACGAGTTGTCACTGATCGAACAGATTCCCGGTGTGGAGCGCGAAATCGAGCGCGACTACAAGATGCCGGTGAACTTCGAGCGCGCCAAGCACCTGCTGGAAGCTAATGACGGCGCCGGCAATACTTTCAAAGCCACCGCCAAGCCGGTGCTCATCGGCACCGCCGTGGTCGGCGCTACCACCATGATCTTTTCCATCATCATGGCGTTGACCAACGGCCTCACCGCCAATGTGGGCATGCTCTCGCTCCTGCATGCGCCTTTTGTGCTCGGCCTCATCACCGGCGGGGCTATCATTTACTGGTTTACCGGCGCCTCCACGCAAGCGGTAACCACCGGCGCTTACCGGGCGGTGGAGTTCATAAAAGCGAACATCAAGCTGGAAGGTGTGGAGAAAGCCTCCGTCGCCGACAGCAAGCGGGTGGTGGCCATCTGCACCCAGTACGCGCAGAAGGGTATGTTCATCATCTTCCTCGGCGTGTTCTTCGCCGCTTTGGCCTTCGCCTTCGTGGAGCCGTTCTTTTTCGTGGGTTACCTGATCTCCATCGCCACCTTCGGCCTCTACCAGGCCATCTTTATGGCTAACGCCGGGGGCGCCTGGGACAATGCCAAGAAGATCGTAGAAGTGGAACTGAAGCAGAAGGGAACCGAACTTCACGCCGCCACGGTGGTGGGCGATACCGTGGGCGATCCCTTTAAGGATACTTCCTCCGTCGCCCTCAACCCGGTAATCAAGTTCACCACCCTGTTCGGGCTGCTGGCGGTGGAACTGGCGGTGCGCCTGACCTACGAAATGGGAGCCGGGCTGAGCCGCATACTGGCCGCCGTCTTCTTCCTGATTTCACTGATCTTCGTCTACCGTTCGTTTTACGGAATGCGCATCAAGGTGGCGGAAGCGGGCACGCCGGCCGCGGCCATGCCCGTCGAAGCCGACCTGCCCAAGGCCGCTTCGCGGTAGACTCCTGTTCGAGGCAGAAAAAGGGAAGGACACCCCACTTCTATTTCCGGCAGATGCGCACCGGTAGAGACGTTGCTTGCAACGTCTCGCCGGCCGCGCCCGCATCACACCTGAGCAGGAGAACGTAACAGTTACTCAGTTGCGTCTACTCCGGCCCGAACAACGCCCCATGCACCAGCGCCCTGCCGGCCTTGCCCTGCGGCCACTGCTGGCGGTCGAAGCTGATGCCGGGCATGGTTGCGCCGGGTTGGCGGAAGCTCTGGTCCAGGCTCAGGGTGCCTTTCTCGGCATCGAAGCGCGCCACCAGCACCCAGCTTTCCATGTCTCCGGTGACCACCAGGCGGTCGCTCTTGCGATCGGCGGCCAGCCAGTGCGGCATGGGGAAATGGGAATCAAAAACCAGCCGCGACACTTCCACCGGCTTCTCGGGATGGCTGATGTCGAGCGCGATTAAGCCCGGCAGGGCGGCCACGGTCTGAATCCAGTAGTGTCCGACGACTACCGGGACCGAGCAGATGGTGTGCGCGCTGTCGCCGCCCGGAAAGGTGTACACCCGCTCGGCCGAGGGATGCGCCCCGTTCATGTCCTTCATGCGATAAAGGCCGCAGGAGAAAGTGTTCACGTAAATGGAACCATCCGGCAACAGCCGCGGCTCCGCCGGCCACTGGTTGTGCTTGCCGCTGTCCGACGGCAGCGTCACCGTGGTCAGCAGATGCAGGTCGGAGAGCCGCCATACCTGCACCTGCGAGGTCACTTGGTCGTTGATCTTCTTCAGCGTCCAGGAGCCTGGGGGAAGCTTTCCCCAGTCGGGCCAGCCCATGGGACTGCTGCTGCTCACCACCCGGTCTATTTG
>DATEJK010000160.1:0-2254 GCA_035278025.1 Terriglobales bacterium
GGCCGGCATTGCCTGTAAGCCTCTGGGAGACGCGTTCGTGGCGCTTATCCGCATGATGATCGCCCCGGTGGTGTTCTGCACCGTGGTGCAGGGCATCGCCTCTATGAGCGACCTCAAAAAAGTGGGCCGCATCGGGGTGAAGGCGCTGGTTTACTTCGAGGTGGTTTCCACTTTTGCGCTGGCCATCGGCCTGGTCATCGGGCACGTGCTGCATCCTGGAGTGGGTTTCAACGTTGACGTGGCCACGCTCGATCCCAAAGCGGTGGCGGCCTACGCCGGCCATGCCAAAGAGGTCGGGATCGTCGGCCGGTTGATGGCAGCCATTCCTAAGACCTTCGTGGACGCCTTCGTCCACGGCGACGTGCTGCAGGTGCTGCTGGTCTCGATTCTTACCGGCTTCGCCCTGGCGCGCATGGGCGCCACAGGGGGGAAAGTGACCCGGGCCGTGGAAGCTGCCGGCAAGGTATTCTTCGGAATCGTTCGCATAATTGTGAAAGCCGCGCCCATCGGAGCGTTTGGGGCGATGGCGTTCACGGTGGGCCGCTATCGCATCACCTCGTTGTCCAACCTGGCGGAACTGATCGGCACTTTTTATCTGACCAGCGTTATCTTCGTGCTGCTGGTGCTGGGTATCATCAGCCGCCTGACCGGCTTTTCCATCCTGCGTTTCCTGGCATACATAAAAGACGAATTGCTCATCGTGCTGGGCACCAGTTCATCGGAGACCGTGCTGCCCGACATGATGCAGAAACTGGAGCGTCTGGGAGCTTCGAGTTCGGTCGTGGGTCTGGTGTTTCCCACGGGGTACAGCTTCAACACGGACGGGACGAACATCTACATGACGCTCTCAGTGCTGTTTCTGGCGCAAGCGACCAATACCCACCTCACCCTGGTGCAGGAGCTAGGCATCCTGCTCTTCGCCATGATCGCCTCCAAAGGCGGGTCGGGGGTGACTGGAAACGGGTTTGTTACCCTGGCCGCCACCCTGGCCGCGGTGCCCTCCATTCCCATTCAGGCCCTCGCTCTTTTGCTGGGGGTGGACAAATTCATGAGTGAATGCCGTGCGCTGACCAACGTGGTAGGAAACGGCGTGGCCACGCTGGTCGTGAGCCGCTGGGAAGGAGAGCTGACCGGGGCAGACCTGCGTGACAGTCTGGCCATCGCCACGGTGGCGCCAAGAGCTGAGCCGGAGCAGGTTCGAGCCGCGGGCAGCTGAACACTGCGGAGCCGGTTGCTGTAATCCGCCTATTAAGTGCGTGGTTTCTTGCGCCCCGCTGCCGGTGCGTGCACGCCGGTTTGCTGGCTATAGGCCAGTTGCCAGCGTCCTTCGCGCTTGATCCAGATGCGGGTCACGTGGGTCGGCTTGCCTCCCGGCGATTGGTGCAGCGAGGTCATCACCACTGTATCCGGGAAGTCGAACATGCGAGCGGACACGAGCGGCGCTGGCGCGGAACCGGTTCCCGCCTTCTTCTGCCGGTCGAGAATATCCATGCGGTCTTTTTTGTCGAGCGGGTGGTCGTTTCCGGAACTGACCAGCTGAAACTCATCCGCCACATGCGGCGCCCAATTCTGCGATTCGTGGTGGGTTACGGCTGTCTCCAGCGCCTGCCAGGAGGAAATCACGCCCTGTTCCGCCGCGTTCTTGGGTTTGTAGGGGATAGTCTTGCAGGGATTGACGCATTCCTTGCCGCGCTCTGCCGCCGTGCCGGTGTGGCCTTTTTCGGCCAGGGTAGCGGCATGTGCAACCAGCAGGCGCCATCCGGCGGCACGCTTCACCCAGACGCGCAGAACGTGAGTTTTCCCGCTCGCGGCAGTAATTTCGCCAACCTGGCCGAAGCTCACTTCCTTGACTTCGGCATCGGCGGGATTGCCGCTGGCCAGAGAGGACAGGTCGCGCAGGGCTTGGGCCTTGCTCACCGTCTGCCCCTGTGTGTCGGTCCAGGTGAAGTTAGGATCGAGCAGCTTGCCGACCGCCGCCTTATCGTCTTTAGCCAG
Source organism: Terriglobales bacterium (assembly GCA_035278025.1). Classification (GTDB taxonomy): domain Bacteria; phylum Acidobacteriota; class Terriglobia; order Terriglobales; family Acidobacteriaceae; genus JAICWP01. Next base: position 1,996 of record DATEJK010000160.1, read on the forward strand.
CGCCTGCACGAATGCGTGGTCCGCGTCCACCGCCGCGTGAGTGGTTTCCGCGGCCAACGCCCGTCCGGGACTGAGTACCCCGACTGCCCACATCAAAACCACCAGTGCTGCAAATTTCACCCCACGCGCCATTGACCGCCTCCTAGGATAAGTGCCGACTGAGACTAAACGGAATAGCAGGCTCGGCGATGTGCTACCCGCCTTCCTTAAGCATGGATAACGCTTTTTCGTAATAAACCGGCTCGTAGTATTTTTCCCC
>DATEJK010000161.1:0-9826 GCA_035278025.1 Terriglobales bacterium
AAAAGCTGCGAACGACCAACGCCATCGAGCGCTGCTTCGTCGAAGTGCGGCGCCGCACCCGGCCCATGGTCTGCTTCGTCAACGTCAGCAGCGTCGATCGCATCATCTATGCCATCTTCAATGGAATAAATGAGAAGCATCTATGGAAAAACCGCACCCTCCAGCTTTTTACACAAGCAGCTTGACGTCACCTTCAACCGAGTAAAGCTTGCGACCAGGTCTCGATTATGATAAAAGTTTAATTGTTGTGGGGAGAAGGGGCGAGACCTCGCTGGGGAAGGTTCGGGTCGACGAGGTCAGAGGTTTTGGAAGCAAAATTAGCGCTTAAGAGACGATCCTTAGGCCAGGGAGATTATTCCGCCCACACTGATGGTCCGGGCCCTGGTGGTGATCGCGGCCCGCACGGCGTGAGCGCATCTTCGGTGCCGCGCTTCGGCATGCTGGGCCTGTCAGAGGAAGAGCGCAAGCGCCGGCGGCTGGTGATGGGCGTCACCCCGTTCGCGGAGGCCGGAGCCATCGCTGTAATGCTTTGGGCGCTCATGAGCCTGCCCCCCACGCCCGTGGTAAACGTCGCGAAGCATGACGTCGTGTATTTCCACCCGGTTTCGCCGGAAATTGTCAGACATCCTCCCCAACTACTGAAGCAGCCGGTATTGCCAAAGCAGGCGGTTTTGCCGAAACTGCAACAGCGAGAAGCCCCGAAGCCCCCTGAGACCGCGCGCCTCAAAATGCCTGAGATCTCTCAGCCGAAAATCGAGTTGCCACAGACGCCCCCTGCGCCGCGTCCTGCGCCAAAACTCAACAATTTCAGTTCTCCGGAAGTTCCACGCCCGGTTACCCGGCAGCCCGCAATGCCCCGCGTGGGGACCTTCAATCCGGGCAGTATGGCCAAGGCGACCGTCAAGCGGCCGTTGAACGAGGTCCAGACAGGAGGTTTTGGAGCCGAAAACGGCATTCCCAACGATCCCTCGGCTGACAGCCACAACCACATTGCACAGCTTGGATCGTTTGACCTGCCCTCCGGCCCTGGCCAGGGAAATGGCACAGGCGGGGCGCACGGCGTTCGGGGCACGGTGGGCAGCGCGGGATTCGGCAATGGCATTGGTTCCGGTACGGGCCCGAGGCCGGGTGGCGGTTCCGGAACCGTGCAGCAAGGCGGCTTTGGCAGCGTCGTCGCTGGCAAGGCAGCCAAGCCTCAAACCACCGATCAGGCAGCGGCCGCCTTCAAACCAGTGGTTATCCTTTCAAAACCTGACCCGGTCTATCCGCCGGAGGCGCGGCGTTTGCACATCGAGGGTGAGGTGGTCTTGAGCGTTCTTTTCGGGTCCTCCGGGAATCTGCGCGTGCTGAAAGTTGAGCAGGGGCTCGGCCACGGCATGGATCAGGCTGCGACCGAGGCGGCGGAGCGCATCAGGTTCAAGCCCGCTGAGCGCGACGGCCGTCCAGTCGATTCCACAGCCATGGTCCACATCATCTTCCAGCTCGCTTATTAAAAAAGAGGAAAAATCATGAAGCTATTCAGGCGTTTCTCATTGGCCGTGCTCGCGGCGGCCGTGGCCGGATTTGTACCGCTCTCCGCGCAGGAGCCGGCGGCGCAGTCCAGCCTTGTCCGGCAGACGCTCGAAAAAATCGTGCAGCAGGAACATGATCTGGTGAAGTCATACGCCGGCTACAGCCCGCGCGTCGAAACCTACGTCCAGGAGATCCACACCAACAAAGACCTCACCAAGCAGATTGTCAGCGACGACTATTTTCTGGGCCGGCTGGATGCAAAGAATAATGTGACCGAGCGCACCTTTCTGCCCTCCAGGGGCCTTACGCTGAAGGGCGTCGCCGAAAAGGCGCTGCTTTACAGACCCATCGCCAATATCTTTTCTTTCCAGATTCAGCCAGGCTCCTTTGCCGATCCCATTTTCATCGATCCGCAGAATTTCGACCTGGCGCACTACGATTTTGAGTTTGCGGGACGTGAATTCCTTGGCCAGGTTCGTTGCCTTGTGTTCAACGTCAGGCCGCGCGCGAAGGCCGGGGCCGGCCTGTTCGAGGGCCGCATGTGGGTGGAAGACCAGGGCTACCATATCGTCCGCTTCAACGGAGACTACGAGAAGAGCAAGGATTTCCCATTCCACTTTGACAGTTGGCGAGAGAACATCCAGCCGGGGCTCTGGCTGCCGGTCTATGTGTACAGCGAGGAGACCGACCTGGCCAGATACGGCGTTCCTCACCTGGGCTTCCGGGCACAGACGCGCCTGTGGGGTTACATCCTGAAGGCCACCACCCCGGACCAGGAATTGACCCAAATCCTGGTGGATTCCAAGACGCCCATCGAGGATGCCAGCACAGCGTCGCATGACAATTCCCCGCTCGAGAGCTCGCGCGATTGGCGTCGCGAGGCGGAAACCAACGCGCTGAGCCGTCTGCAGAAGGGCGGTCTGATGGCTCCAGTGGGACCCGTGGATAAGGTGCTGGAAACGGTGGTGAACAATCTGATTGTGACGAACCACCTGGACAATCTGCCTGCGGTCCATTGCCGCGTGATGATGACCTATCCGCTCGAGTCCTTTACCATCGGCGACACCATCGTTTTGAGCCGCGGTCTGGTCGACGTGCTGCCCGATGAAGCCAGCCTGGCCATGGTCCTGGGCCACGAACTGGCCCACATCGTGCTGGGCGATACGGTTGACACCAAGTATGCGTTTTACGATCGTATGATGATTTCCGACGAACAGCTCCTGAAAACCTTCGACTTTGCCCACTCCACCAAGTCCGAGGATGCTGCTGACCAGGAAGCTGTGAAGCTGCTTCAAAACTCTCCCTACAAGGACAAGCTGGGCAAAGCAGGATTGTTCCTGAAAGCCCTGTCGGATATCGCCCCGGACACGCCCAGCCTGTTCGGCGCGCACCTGGGCACCCGTCTGATCGACAAACACCAGCAGCTCAGGATGGCTCAGTTGCTGCAGGGCGCACCCAAACTTGAGCCCAATTCTGTTGACCAGATCGCCGCCTTGCCACTGGGCGCCCGCGTCAAGGTGGACTCCTGGGATGACAGCATCAGTCTGATGAAGTCGAAACCGGTCAACCTGATTTCGGCCAAAGATAAAATGCCTTTCGAGGTGACGCCCCTCATCCCGTACCTCGTCCGCTATAACGACAATACCGACCAGCAACGGCAGGCGCAGCGCTGATTTGCGCTGTCCCGGCTCTCGCGTCAGGATGGAATTTACTTCCGGCGGTTGTGGCCCGGCCGCCGGACTTATCTGTGACATCAGGCTGGCCTCAGCACCTGCGGGCCGTCTGAACCGGAGGGCTCTATGCGCTCTCTACGGGCCGGCCTGCCGTTCTGCAGAAGACTCGCTCTTCGTGGCCTCTGAATACGGCAGCAATTTTGGCGGAGTGCTGTCGGCGTCCACCAGCCATACCTTGCGATCCTTGAAATAGTCTATGAGCTCCTGGTTCTTCGCCCGGCCCATGTCGTCGGCCCAGATGATCTTCGCCGATTCCAGGTCGGCCCGGTTATAGACCCAATCGAAAAGAGGGTTCTTGCCCGAACTGCTTCGTCTGACGATCGCAAGCTGATAACCGGGCTGCCGGTCGAGTTTGGCACGAATGGCCGGGCGTTCTGTGCTTATCGGTGTCCGAGCGCACCAGGTCAGGAGCCCTGTGTCGGGATTCGCCAGCGCTGGCGGCCAGCGGGCCATGCCCGCTCCCACCAATAGGATCAGGAGAAGCACGCCAATGGACGGGACCGCCCGCGATACAAACACCCCTGCCTGCTTGCTGCCCCATTGCCACTGCCGAACACGGCGCAAGGCCACCATGACAAGCGCCAACATCACACAGGTAATGGGCGCTGAGTAGTGCGGGCAATACCACATGGGCAATGCTTCCCCGAGGAGTGTCGCACCGAGCACGAGCAGCAGAAACCGCGTTCCCTGACTGATGCTTGTCCAGGAAAAGCCGCGGGGGAGCAACACCACCGCCAGTGCCAGGGGAAGCGTGAGTAAGGGTCCGAGGAAGAAAGCCCAGAAGAAGAAGATGTTCACCACTTCCAGGGCCAGATGCCCCTCCACGGAATGCGTCTGCCGGTACTGAGGCAGATCCCAGGCCGCCAGATAATTTTCGCGCAAGAAGCGATGTCGATACGCCGGCACAGGTTTCAAACGCTGCCAGGTGAAAACCGGAACAGGATCGTATTCCTGTTGGTATGCAACGTATGGAGAAGTAAAAGGATTGCCCGTCGTCCGCCAGAAATAGTAACCCATGGCAACCAGAGTCACTGCCAGCACGGCCAGCAGCGGAACCATGGCACGTTTCAATGCGCGGCCTAGTTCGGGCCGCTTCAGTTTCCACAGCCAGACCAGCAGCGCCACAGCGATCGGGATGCCGAAGAAAAGTCCTTCATACGGTCGGCTGTTGGCCAGGATGGCGAATCCTAAGCCCATCAGCAGCGCGTTCCAGACTCGATGCTGCTGCTTCATTCTCGGCAGCGCTCCGAGCACCAGCGCCCCGCCGATCGCCGCCACTGCTCCGCCCCAATAGCTGTTGTCCCAGTAGTTGAAGCTCGCAAAGCGCACCACCGCCAGTAATCCACCCAGCAACGCCCAGCCTTCTCCCACCCAGGCTTGCAGCATCCAGGTGATGACGGCGCACATGATGCCGACGCTCAGCCAGACCCCCCAGAAGGGATGCCCCATCAGCACTTGCCCCACGGCCATGAACAGCCCCTGGCCAGGCCAATACTTGGACGTATAGGTGGGCTGCCACAGCACGTTGAGGGCCTCAAAATGCACCCACATGGGATTAGAAGGATTAGTCAACCGGCCGTGCGCAAAAGTGTCGGAAAGCAGGAGATACGAGAATTCATCGGGAACGCCCGGCACGGGCACCGGCAGGATGGGAAGCAATGCCGCCCTTAATGACAACGCCGAGAGCCCAACGGTGAGCACTGAAAGCCTGCGCTGCCGCGCCAGGTTGCCGAAGGTCCGCTCCAGAGCTTCAAACCAGCGCGAGCCGAGGTTCGGTACTGTAACCGCCAGGACAAGCGCGAGTACAACCAGCCCGGCTTCTATTGCAAGAACCATTCACATCTCCCATCGTCTCGCGTATTCAGCCGCCCCACCCGTGCCGCTCGCGTGCGCCGTCATTCTCTGGAACCACTTTGCGGATGTCTCCGATGGAGATTCCTGTATTCGGATTCGTCGCATGAATAAGAAGGACGCTCATCCGGTCGTGATACACCTCATGCCGCGCGGGAGAGGAAGGCAGCAGCAAAACCAACCTCGTGGGGCCGCTAGCATGGTAGCCAGTGGAGCGTCAGATGGCAAGAGGCTGATTCGATATGATGTTTTTCCGCCGTAGAGATAACATCTCACTTTTGGCGTAATAAATGTGGAGATAACCAGGCCGGAAGCCGCCTGGCTTGCGGGTGTCCGCCCGTCCGTTCCTAAGTGCTGTTTGTACGATCGGACACAACTTCTTGCAATTTCAGCATGTTGAAGAGCGCGCCGTTCCTGCCCTGCGCATCGCGTGCTATACTACTCCGCCGTGAGGCTTCTCAGGCCTGCCGGCGTGCAGGGGATGAAGTTTCAGCACACCGCTTTTTCACAGAGCCGCCTGCGCCGGGCAGGCCCGATAAACAGGATGGATGTAGAACTCAGCATCATCATGCCCTGCCTGAACGAGGCGCAGACCCTCGCGAGTTGCATCCGCAAAGCCCAGCGCTACCTCCAATGCTCAGGAGTAAGCGGTGAGATTGTGGTCGGTGACAACGGTTCAACCGACGGCTCCCAGGAAATCGCCAGAGGCCTGGGGGCGCGAGTAGTTGACGTCCCCATCCGCGGCTACGGCGCCGCCCTCTGCGGAGCCGCCACCGCCGCGCGCGGCCGCTACTGCATCATGGGCGATTCCGATGACAGCTACGATTTCGCAAGCCTCGGCGGTTTTGTCCAGAAGCTCCGCGAGGGCAGCGACCTGGTCATGGGCAACCGCTTCAAAGGGGGCATCAGCAAGGGCGCCATGCCATGGAAGCACCGCTACATCGGCACGCCCGTCCTTTCCGCCATCGGCAGAAACTTTTTCCACGCCAGCGTGGGAGACTTCAATTGCGGCCTGCGCGGATTCTCCAAGGCGGCATTCGAGCGCATGGACCTGAGAACCACCGGGATGGAATTCGCCAGCGAGATGGTGGTGAAGGCCAGCCTGCTGCGCATGAAGGTCAGCGAGGTGCCCACCACTCTCTCGCCTGACGGCCGCGACCGGCCTCCGCACCTGCGCTCCTGGCGCGACGGCTGGCGGCATCTGCGGTTTCTGCTCATGTACAGCCCGCGCTGGCTCTTTCTCTACCCCGGAATGCTGATGTTCCTGGCGGGGTTGATCGTGGCCGTCATCCTGCTCCCGGGACCCGTGGTCGTCAACGGCATCGGCTTTGACGTTCACACGCTTCTCTATGCCTTCATCGCCACCCTGCTCGGCTTTCAGTTCGTCGCCTTCGCCGTCTTCACCAAAGTTTTTGCCATCACTGAGGGCCTGCTGCCCCCGGACCCGCGCCTCACCCGCTTCTTTCGCTGGGTCAAGCTGGAAACGGGACTGGTGGTGGGCGGCCTGCTCGTCGCCTTTGGTATCGGCGGCTCCATTTTTGCCGTGTCGCACTGGGCCAGCGAAAGCTTCGGAGCCCTCGATCCCGACCGCATGCTGCGCATCGTGATGCCTGCCGTTTTCGCCGTCGCCCTTGGCGTCCAGATCGTCTGTAGCAGCTTCTTCCTCAGTATCCTGGGATTGAGGCGGCAATAAAGTGTCCTACACCGCCTTCGATCGTGCCGTAGCCTGGTTTCGTTACCGCGCCGCCCTCCCTCACGTCCGGCCCCGGGCGCGCGTTTGCGATATCGGCTGCGGTCTTGACGCGCGCTTCCTGCAAACCGCTGGCGCAAGGATCGGCCTTGGGGTTGGCATCGATGATCAGATTGACAGCGTCCCAACAGGAACATTCGCCGTACGAGGAGACATCACCGGTGGGCTTCCCTTTAAGGGCGAGCAGTTCGACCACGCTGTCATGCTCGCCGTGCTCGAACACTTAACCCACCCCGAACCACTCCTGGCTGATGCCTATCGCATCCTGGCGCCTGGCGGGTCGCTGATCATGACGTGGCCTGAGGCCCTGATCGATCCTGCTCTGCATCTTCTGCACGTGGTCGGCCTGATCAGCAAAGAAATGGAAAGCGACGAGCATCAATCACGAATACCACTGCCCAAGCTGCTCTCAATCCTGGCCGGAATCGGGTTCACCAATCCGCTGCATCGAAAATTTGAATTCGGCCTGAACAACCTGTTGGTTTGCCATAAACCCAGACGCTGATTGCGGGCTTTGAGCTGTCACTTGGATTCTTCGATGACATTCGCGTCGAGCCCCGACTGATGTGCGGCCGGTCGCCTGCTCAGACCAGCTCGGCGGGTCGATTCTCGAGTGTTACCATCGAGTCTCTGCAGACTGAGGGCATCGGGCGGGCAACAGGTTGCTTTCGGGATAACGTGACGATGGACGTTCCCCAGGGCAAACGGACGAACCGCATCAAAAACCCTTCGGTCCGCAGGATCCACGCGAAAAGCCTGTTCAGTAAAGGTGGCAGGACAACGTGCGAGGCCTTGGGTGACATTGCATCCTTGGGGAACAAACCACGAAACATTCGATAGAACAGGATGGGGAAAAAACAAAAGAATACAGCATAGCTTCTGAAAATAACCTCATATCCCGTCCGGTTGAGCTTCATGTGCAACTCGGAGGCCACGTACCGCCTGCGATGCATCAGTGCCTCGTCGTGCTCGCTCCAGAGAAACCGGTACGCCGGAACCGTAACCAGGAGCAGTCCTCCGGGCCGAAGAACGCGGTTGAATTCTTCGAGCGCGCGCACATCGTCATCCATGTGCTCCAAGACGTCAAATGCCGTCAGCAAGTCCACCGATTCATCTGCCAGCGGCAATGAATGGCCATCAACGCAGCCTGCAGCGAGGCCCTGCGAGACAGCGATCGAGAGCGCGGCCATCGAACGGTCAAGACCGGCGACCGTGTCCGCGTATTGGGCCAGTATCTCCAGGTTACGGCCCGTTCCACAGCCAACATCGACCCCGACCCTGCATCCGGACGCAAACCGGCGCAGAATGCCGTCGATAATCGCGCGGCGGCCCACAAACCACCAATACGTGTCTTCCAGCTCGTATTCTGCTGCCGTCAAGGAGCTTTTCATCGTACGAATCCCGTTCTACTCTACTCTATGTGCCCAAAACTTAGCGAGGGCCAATGCCCATACCCCCGATTCCATGTCAATTTCTTCCGCTCACTCAGACCCTCGCGCGCCGCTAGGGTGCGCTGTCACTCTTCGGAACGGGTTTGCGGATATCTTCGGTTGGGATTCCCGCATTCGGATTCGTTGCATGAACAAAAAGGACGCTCACCTGGTCACGGTATGCGACTTTCCAGTCCCGCACGACTGCAAACATGGTAGCCAGCGGAGCGTCCGATGGCATGAGGCATGAGTCGATATGATATTTCCGCAGTAGAAACTCCGTCTCGCTTTGCGGGTAATACATGTGAAGATAATCGAGCAGAACGCCGCCCGGCTCGTAAACATCCGCCCTGCCATCAATGAAAACCTTCTGCCCAAGCGTTTCAATCAGGTAGCCGCCCCAATCGTCAAAGTTGAGCATGTGCCCGTCCACCGGGTGCTCGTTCAGGTAATGTACCGCTCCCGTGGGATTCCACAACTCCACTGCCCGCTGCAGCCTGGCCCGTGAGGGAAACAGGAATATGATCGCTCCGCAAGCCGCGGCCATCAGGGCGGCGTTCAGGGCGTGGCGTTCCCTTCCCGTCCACTTCTTTTCCACCCACTCGGCCAGCACCAACGCCAGCAGCGGCGCAAACACCGGGACGAACAGGAGCATGAACCGGGCGTGAAGAATGGTTTCAACGGCGGCCAAAATCAGCAGCGCCAATTCCGCAATGTGGAGCTTCTTGCGGGTGACCAATTGCCCCGTCACAAAAGCCAACATGAGGACCAGAAACCATTGCCCGTAGAAGCGGCTGAAATCCAGCGTGTGCCATTCCGGCACCACCTGGGGGATCATCGGCAGAAAGATTGTCATCTGCAGGGGATACGCTGCCAGTCGCGTGCCGTAGGGAGTGATCATGCACGCCAGCAGGCAAAGCAGAAAGATCATCGCCATGTGCCGGCGCTCGTCCGCCTTCCAGGGAACCGCCTCAAGATACTCAAGCCGTATTTCGCGCAAGCCCGCCACCCAATACACGCCCAGCGCCACAAAGCCCAGCACAAAGGTCCCGTGCGTGTTCACCCACAGCAGAAAGAGCGGCGGAAGAATCCACAGGGCCCTGCGATGCCCCTGCCGAAACCTCTCCAGGCTGATCAGCGTCACCAAAAGAAATGCCATGCCCACAATCTGCGGGCGCATGCTCATGGGCAATGAAGCCAGGGGCAGCAGCAACGCGCAGGCCAGAAACGCAGCCTTCGCGCTTCCGCTTCTCACCCAGGCATAGTAATAAAGCAGCAGCAGAATGCCACCCGACAGCACGGCCAACAGAATCATCAGCGCGTGCATTCTTCCCAGGCCCCACACAGCCGCGATCAGGACTTCCCCCAGCCACTGGTCGGCAATCCATGGGTTGCCGTACGCCGTAAATGAATAGAAATCGTGCGTCGGCCAGGCGTGGTTCTTCAGGATCCATTTGCCCACCGCCAGATGCCACCACATGTCGCCCTCAAAGCAGTAAGCGGAATAGACATGCTGGTGGAGCGAGGCATTCATCAGGTTCCAATACCGG
>DATEJK010000162.1:0-2030 GCA_035278025.1 Terriglobales bacterium
TTGAGCGCCACGGCTGGCCGGTACGCTGCTCGATGTAATCCCGAATGAGCTTGCGCACGACCTGTGAGGGAGTCATATCCGCCTCGGCGCACAAACGCTCAAATACTGCTTTCTTGCGAGGATCAATCAACAGGGTCAGGCGTGCAGTGCGGTTTTCGAGGGCCATAAGTATGTGCGTCCTATTAACATTTACAGCACTTATGATGATAACTTAATATTTGCGCCGGTTGAACCCGGTTCATGACTCCCGGGTTGGGGTACCCGGTTTACATGACCGGCACGCACACGGAACTTCTGGGCACAGTCGCCATCGGCGGTGGCTGGCTCGCTATTGGCTTGTTGGGACTGCTGCGCTCCCACAGCACCGGCTGGGTCGGCCGTGCTCTTTTCCCTTTCGGCTCGCTGCTCGGCATCACCTTGGCCGCAGTCGGAATCATCGCTCTTGCGCATGGCGTTGAAACGCTGATTCTGCCCATCGGTCTGCCGGAGTTGCCCTTTCACTTGCGGCTGGATGCACTCTCTGCGGTATTTCTGGTACTCCTTGGGGCGACTGCGGCGGGCATCTCGATTTTCGCCGCGGGCTATTTCCGCCCGGGAGAAGGCACTGCCCCCGGGTTGCTCGGCCTGCAATATCACGTGTTTCTGGCAAGCATGCTGTTCGTGGTGCTCGCCGACGATGCGCTTTCCTTCATGATGGCATGGGAGAGCATGGCGCTGTCGTCGTATTTTCTGGTGACCTCCCAGCATCGCCTGCCGGAAATCCGCAAAGCCGGTTATCTATATCTGTTGATTGCCCATCTGGGTGCCGCCGCGATTGTGCTCAATTTCGGCGTACTACAAGGCGGCAGCTGGCAGTTCACATTTGACGCCCTGCGTGCTGCACAACTGACACCCGTCTGGGCCAGTATCGTTTTTTTCCTGTCGCTGTTCGGATTTGGCGCCAAAGCGGGCATCGTGCCGCTGCACGTATGGTTGCCGGAGGCGCATCCGGCTGCGCCCTCTCCGGTGTCGGCGCTCATGAGCGGGGTGATGTTGGAGATTGCGGTCTACGGCTTGTTGCGCATGAATCTGGATCTGTTGCACATGCAGGTCTGGTGGTGGGGCATGGTCACGCTGGGATTGGGGCTCCTCACGGCGCTTTACGGGGTGCTGTTAGCCGCGGTTCAGACCGACATGAAGCGACTGCTCGCGTATTCCTCCATTGAGAACATCGGCATCATCTTCATCGGCCTGGGGCTCACGCTCATATTCCGGGCATTCCACATGCCGGCGTTTGCCGCGCTAGCGCTCGCGGCAACCCTGTACCACTGTCTCAATCACGCTTTCGCCAAAAGTCTCCTGTTCCTGGTTACCGGATCCGTGTTGCATGCCACCGGTGAGCGCAACTTGGGGCGTCTCGGCGGCTTGATTCACCGCATGCCCTGGGTCGCATGGCTTGCGTTGGTAGGCACTCTGGCCATCGCCGGGATACCGCCCTTCAATGGTTTCGTATCGGAATGGTTGCTGTTGCAGTCTTTCCTGTTCACGCCCTTCATACCGCGTGAGTTCATCAATATGCTCCTGCCGCTCGGTGCTGCGGGGTTGACACTCGCGGCTGCCTTGGCCGCCTATTTAATGGTGAAGTTCTATGGAATTGTATTCCTGGGCCAGCAGCGCGAGGCCAAGCTTGCGCAGTCGCACGACTGCGGCCGGCTGGAACGCTTGGGTCTGCTGTGGCTCGCCGCGGGATGCGTTCTACTCGGTATTTTTCCCGCCCAGACATTAGTCCTGATCGGTCAGGTGAGCGAGGAACTGCTGGGCGCTACCACGGCGCCGCCGCTCTGGCACGGGCTGCTGTTTGCTCCCGTCAGTCCGGAACGGGCCGCTTATAGCCCGGCTCTGTTCTTGCTCGGCATCGCGGTCCTTGTGGGCCTGACCATGTTGATCGTGCGCGTCGCTTATCACGGCCGCGTCCGCCGTGCGGCTCCCTGGGTATGCGGCGGGTTTCCGTTGACGCCGAGAATGCAGGATACCAGCGAGGGTTTCAGCCA
>DATEJK010000163.1:0-2319 GCA_035278025.1 Terriglobales bacterium
AGAATTGACAAGCAGCTTCCGCCGCTGCATCGGTAGCAAATGCATAGGTCCTTCGCCTCGCGCTCCTTACGCAAGCTCAGTCGCGCTCGGCTTGATTGGATAACGACGTTGGCTCACTGGACCGGGTAAATTGGTTTGCGAGAAACAAGACCAAGGCTCGGAGAAGGAGCCAACGTCATGGTGATTATAGGCTGTGATTTTCATCCGAGCTTTCAGCAGGTCGCGATCTTTGACAACCAAACGGGAGAGATTCAGGAGAAACGGTTAGGCCACCGGGAAGAAGCTGAGCAGTACTACCGCTCGCTGGCCGGGCAGCAGGTGCGAGTGGGGATGGAGGCCTGCGGGCACTATCCTTGGTTCGAGCGCCTGCTGGCGGAGCTGGGCTTCGAGCTGTGGCTGGGGGATGCCGGCCAGATCCGGGCCAGCGTAGTACGCAAGCAGAAGACCGACCGGCGCGATGCCGGGCAGTTGCTGCAGCTGTTGCGGGAGGAGCGGTTTCCCCAGATCTGGGTGCCCAGCCTGGAGGAGCGGGATGTGCGGCAACTGCTGCTGCATCGGCACAAGCAGGTGCAGGCGCGGACGCAGGTGAAGAATCAACTGCAGAGCTTGGCCCTGAGCCAGGGATTGCAGCGGAGACGGAAGCTGTGGACCGCGGCGGGACGGGCGGAACTGCAAAAGCTCGAGTTGTTGCCCTATGCCGCCCAGCGGCGCGAGCATCTGCTGCGCTCGCTGGATCAGCTGCAGAGGGAGATCGGGGAGCTGAACCGGCGGGTGGAGGAAGAAGTAGGGCGGCGGCCGGCGGCGCTGCGGCTCATGACCCATCCCGGGGTGGGGCCGGTGACGGCCCTGGCCCTGGTGCTGACGGTGGGACCGGCAGAACGCTTTGCTGGCGGCCGCCAGGTGGCCAGCTACTTCGGGCTGATCCCCAGCGAGCACTCCAGCGGGGGACGGCAGCAGCTGGGCCGCATCAGCAAGCAGGGCAGCTCGTTTCTCCGCTTCCTGCTGGTGGAGGCGGGGCAGTCGGCGGCGCGCCAGGATGCCGAACTGGGACGCTTCTACCGTCGCCTGGCCGCGCGCAAGCATCGCGCTCTGGCCAAGGTAGCGGTGGCGCGCAAGCTGGCCGTGAGGTTGTACCTGATGTTGCGAGAGGACTGGACGTACGCGCAACTGTGTAAGGCCGTAACGCAGGCGAGCCCGAGTCATTCTGTGGTCGAAGGCTAGTACCGACCGCTTGAGTGGGCAGCCTGCCTCCCCGAAAAGCGGGGAGTTCGAAGCGAATCATGGGAGCACGTCGAACCCGAAGAGATGGGTGAGAAGACCTTGCGTCTCTCGCCCGATTCCAACAGACGAGCCTTGGTCGGCAAAGTCAAAACCTTTCCCGGAGACAAAGTGGGCGCAAAAGCAACCCCCATGGCGCCGGCGGAGAGGTGTTGCCCAAAAAGTCTTGACAGCGCCAACGTTGTTAGAGACAGGATGACATTGTATTCAGCTTCTTCTCGGTACCCGGTACTCGGTATGTACTCGGCATTCAATGAGCCCTACCCATATTGGTGCTCACCTGCTCCACCTGCCGGAAAACACGCAGCAGGTTTCCGCCCAGAATCTTCTTGATGTCCTCAGGCTTATACCCGCGGTCAAGCAGCGCCTGCGTGATCTTGGGCAGGTCGGCGACCGAATCCATGCCCTGCGGCAGCGCGCCGGACACGCCATCGAAGTCGGAGCCCAGGCCGACGTGGTCAATGCCCGCCACCTTGGCGATGTGGTCAATCTGGTCAATCAGGGACTTGAGCGGCGGCCGCGGAATTTTCGCTGAGAACTCGCGCTGGATGTGGTCCACTTCCATGTAGCTCACCGGCTTGCCCGCGGCTTTTTGCTTGGCGATGTACTGCTGGGTAGCTGCGTCCACCTCCTTCCGCTGTGCGTCGGCTGCCTTGCGAAAAGTCTCATCGTCGAAGGCGGAGTAGAAGTTCACGTCCACCACGCCACCGTTCTTGGCCACCGCCCGCAGCATGTCATCGGTCATGTCGCGGGGTGCGTTGACCAGGGCCCGGGCCGATGAATGCGAGGCAATCACCGGCGCCTTGGTCACCGCCATGGCGTCCCAGAAGGTTTTATCCGCCACGTGCGAGATGTCCACCATCATGCCCAGGCGGTTCATCTCCAGCACCACTTCTTTGCCGAAAGGTGTGAGACCGTCGTGGTGCTGCAGCTTGGGATCGTCAATGTCGCCGGAAGAGTCGCCCAATTCATTGGTGTTCGACCACGTCAGGGTCATATAGCGCGCGCCCAGGCGGTAAAAGTCGCGGAGCACCCGGATAT
>DATEJK010000164.1:0-30225 GCA_035278025.1 Terriglobales bacterium
CGCCCAGTTGTTTGCGCATTCGGAACAGGGTAAAACCGGCGCCCACCAGCATGCCGCCTACGGCTATGGGGCGGACAATGGAGTACCACACCGCGCCGGCAATTCCGCCCCAGTAGCCCATGGCATTGCTGCCCGCGGGCATGGGCAGGTTGGGCCCGAGGAAATAAATTAGGAGCGGCACCAGCAGCCCCCAAGCCACCACCCCGCCGGCAAAATTCAAGGCCGCCAGGCGCGGGCCGATAATGTAGCCCACCCCCAGATAAGCAGGGCTGATGGCCGGAGAAGTGAACGTGGTCATGCCGCCAGTGGCCACGGTAGGCGCGGTCGAGCCGCCTCCGATCTTCAGACCTTTGGCCATGGAGGGAATCTTCACCAGCAGCTGCCGCGTGTACCAGAACACGTTGATCTGGGAGAGGAAGTACATGAGCGCGCCGAAGCCCATGTTGGCAAACAGAATCTTGGCAGCCTTGGCGCCCTGCTGACCGGCCTTGTGAATCTCGGAAGCGGCAACGGACTCAGGGAAAGGAAGTTCGGGGTCTTCCACCATCACCCGGCGCAGCAGGGTGACGAATAGAATGCCCAGGGTTCCACCGATAATCATTAACGCGACCGACTGCCAGTACTTCCCGGCCAAGCCGGGCCACAGGCCGGCGAGCACGAAAGCGGGGATGGTGAACACCGCGCCGGCCGCCACCGATTCCCCAATGGAGCCGATGGTTCGGGCAATATTCTCTTCCAGCACCGACCCCTTCAGCAGTCGCAGCACCGCCATGCCGATGACGGCGGCAGGGTAGGTGGCGGCAATGGTCATGCCCGCGCGCAGGCCCAGGTAGGCGTTGGCCGAGCCCAGAATGGCGGTCATGATCATGCCCAGAATCAGAGCGCGCAGCGAAAACTCGCGCATCTGCATGCTGGGCGGAACGAATGGCTGGTGCTTTTTCTTGCCACCGAGGGATGGGGAGAGGGTGGTGGTTTCGGCGCTCATAAGAACTCCTCGCGGCTACCTGCGATGCAAGCCCGGCAAAACCGCGCACAGTAGCATGGCCGGCGTCGCTTACACAAGGGCGGGCATCACGCCTAGGGTACCAGCTTTGAAGGCGCCAGAACCGCGACGGGTGCTTTGTGGAGCGCCCTGGGCGAGGAAAAAAGCCCTGGCAGCGGCTGGGCAAGAAGGGTCTAAACTCCGCTGCTT
This sequence comes from Terriglobales bacterium, assembly GCA_035278025.1. Taxonomy (GTDB): domain Bacteria; phylum Acidobacteriota; class Terriglobia; order Terriglobales; family Acidobacteriaceae; genus JAICWP01. Next base: position 1,193 of record DATEJK010000164.1, read on the forward strand.
CTTAGCCTTCCCAAACGAAAGCATCGAACACCCGGGTAGTGGAGAAGCCCAGCCGTTCATAAAGCAACACCGCGCGCTCATTGGCCTGAGTGACAGTCAGAGACAGGAGCTCAAAACCGCGCTGACGCAGCGCCAAGGTGCTGGCCGCAAGCAGTTTCTCGCCAATGCCGTGCCCACGCAGTTCGGGAACAATGCACACCTGGGTCACGTGGCCGACGTCGTTCTTCACGCGGGAACACAGAATGACTCCCACAAGCGAACGGGTCGGCCGGTGCAAGGCCACGAAGGAGGCTTCCGCGTCAAAGATCCCACACCCGGGAAAGCGCACAATATTGTTGAGGAAGCGCACGGAGCCGCTCAGGCTGCGGTACTGGTCGTTAATTTCGGAGTCAATGTGCCCGCGGTAAGCGGCGGTGATGACCGCGGCGGCGGCCTGGTAATCATGCTCCGTCCAGGGACGAATCTCGATGTCGGGCGGCAGTTTAGAGGCCGTGGCCGCGGCCGAGCCCAGCGGCAACACCATGAAAAGCCGGGGATGGCGACGGAAGCCCTGGTCAAGGAACGGCCGCGCCACCGCGCCGCTCTCATGCACCAACAGCTGCGCCTCCACCCGGTGAATGCCGGGGGAACGCTGCAGGGTTTCAATCACATGGGTGAGCAGGCGAATCTCGATGGCATGCTCCCCGTCCGCGCGGGTCCCGTTGCTGCCCACAAACAGGTCGCCGATCACGCCCTTGCTGCCCTCGTAAACGAAGAAGGAATAGCCGTAGATGCGCCCGCGCTCTATGGCGGCGTATCCGGGCAAAATCTTGGCATCCACGTAGCGCAGGATCATGTCGGCCGAGCCGCGGTAGTCCCAGGAAAGCAGGCGCGACCACACCTGCGCCTCCCCATCCAGCAGGGGCCGCAGGTCAGCGGAAGAAAAGTGTCTAAGGTCGAGGATCTCCACCGCGTCTGGCCTAAAGCGCTGCCCAAGTACGAACTACCAAGCTACCAATTACCAGCTAGCCGTTCAATGACGCTTGCAGTACGCCACCAGGAGTGCGATGGGCGGCGATGAAGGCCGTGCCGGCCCCAGGACGGGAGGGGTGGGAGGAGGATGGACCACCCTATCAGCTGGATTGGCCCAAACCCGCCGTGGTTGTTTAGAATAGAGATTCGCCCGATGAACCTGCCTGCTATCCAGGAGGCGCTGCGCCAGCAAAGTATTGACGCGTGGCTCTTCTACGACCATCACCACCGCGATCCCATTGCCTACCGGGTGCTGGGCCTGCCGGACGGCACCATGGTGACGCGGCGCTGGTACTACGTCATTCCGGCGCAGGGCGAGCCCGCCAAGCTCACCCACCGCATTGAGCCGCACCACCTGACCAGTCTGCCCGGCAAGGAAGAAAAATACTCCGCCTGGCAGGAGTTGTTCGAGAAGCTCAAGGCCATGCTGGCGCCCTACAAAAACGTCGCCATGCAGTACTCGCCGGACAACCTGGTGTTTCTGGTCTCGATGGTGGACGCGGGAACAGTGGACCTGGTGCGCAGCTTTGGCAAGAATGTGGTCAGCTCCGGCGACCTGGTGGCGCGTTTCGAGGCGACCTGGACCGAGGACCAGATTCGCAGCCACTTCGAGGCCCGCGATGCCATTGATTCCATTGTGGCGGCCTTCTGGCCCGAACTGGGAAGGCGGGCGCGCCAGAGCGGCACCAGCGAGTACGAGATGCAGCAGTGGCTGATGGAAGCTTTCCGGCGCGAAAACCTCATCACCGACGACCCGCCCAATGTCTCCGTGGGCGCCAACAGCGGCGACCCGCATTACGAGCCCACGGCAGAACGCTCCTCCGAGATCAAGGCGGGTGATTTCGTGCTGCTCGACATCTGGGGCAAGAAGAACCGCCCGCAGGCAGTCTATTACGACATCACGTGGACGGGGGTGATCGGGGCGGCGGCTTCCGAGCGCCAGGGCGAGATTTTCGAGATCGTGCGCGGGGCGCGCGATGCCGGCATCAACGCGGTGAAGGCGGGGGTTTCACCAGGCCGCAAGTTGCAAGGCTGGGAAGTGGACAAAGCTGCCCGCGACTACATCGCTTCCCGAGGGTATGGGCAGTACTTCATCCATCGTACCGGGCACTCCATTGGCACTGAGGTGCATGCCAACGGCGCCAACATGGACAATCTGGAAGTACACGATGAACGCCTGGTCCTGCCCAACAGCTGTTTTTCCATCGAACCCGGTATTTACTTCCCCGAGTGGGGGGTACGCAGCGAAATCAATATGCTGGTGCGCGAAGGCTCGGCCGAAGTCACGGGTAAAATTCAAAGCGAGATTGTGATTATCTGATGGCGAATTCCAGATCGAAATCGGTGACCGCGGAACTGGAGCGGTCCGGGCAGAGTACCCAGCCCTTAACCGCCATGGCGGTAATAGCGCCGGCCGTCGGCTGGCTGATTCCCGGCGCCGGACACCTGGCGCAGAAACGCTGGATTCGGGGCCTGCTGCTCCTGGTCTGCGTCGTTGCCATGTATGTGCTGGGGCTGAAGATGGACGGTCACGTTTACCAGCCCAATAGCGGCGAGGTGCTGGACATCCTGGGGTTTGTTGGCGATGTAGGCGCCGGCGGACTCTACATCGTGAGCCGCGCCCTGGATTACGGCCAGGGCATGATCCAGCACGCCACGGCCGATTACGGCACAAAATTTATCATTGTGGCTGGCCTGCTCAACTTCATCGCCGCGGTGGACGCTTATCACATTGCCATAGGGAAAAAGAAATGACCGGCCTGGCTCTCTCTCACTTCAGCGCCGCGCTGCTGTTTGCGGTGTTTGCCGCGGTGGTTTTCGGGATCACCCAGCGGGAAGGCGCCCGCGACCAGATGCGCTACGGGGCTTACTGTTTCGCCATGTTTGTCGGGGGCATTATCGCCGCCGGCTGGGTGATGTGGCTGATTCGCCACTGATTGCAGGCTGCAGCGCTCGCACCCCTGGTTTACACCTCCCGACTGCTAACGTTTGGGCTTCCACCTTGGTAACGGCGCCGCCGTTGCGGACCACTGGGGAACGCCGTTATACTGAGCCTACACTGCTCAGAATGGCACCTTGGGCCATTCCGGACGGGGAGGTTCGTCTTCAGCAGTAGCGGAGACCTAACTCGGGCTAACAGGGCTGAGTCCTCAGGAAGTCAGTCCTCGCTCCTTTCCCTATTGGGTGCGGCTGCCGAAAGCCTGTTCGCCACCCTCTTGCCAAGCAATTGCCGTCTCTGCAGCGCCCCATTAACCCGGATTTCGCGCCTGCCGGTATGTGATTCCTGTGTGACCGCCATTCACCCTATTGCCGGGCTAGTGTGCGCGGTTTGCGGGGAGCGGCTGGCCAGCCCCTTCGCGGTTTGCGAGGGCGAGGCGCGCTGCGGCGCCTGCCAGCGATTGCAGCCGCTGTTTGCCAGGGCAGTGGCGTACGGAAGTTACGAAGGCGGCCTGCGCGAACTGATTCATCTGCTGAAATACGAGCAGGTCCGGCCCGCGGCCGGGGTGCTGGGCCGCATGCTGGGCGAGGCCATAGCCGCGCTGCTTCCCCTGCTGGGTGAAGCTGCGCCGCTGGTGGTTCCTGTGCCCCTGCACGCCGCCAAGATGCGGCAGCGCGGCTTCAACCAGTCGGAGCTGATTGCCCGTGCGGCTTTGAAATCTCCGGCTTTGACTTCGGTGTGTGGGCAGCCGCCTGCCTTGCTGCTGGAGCGGACCCGGCCTACCGAATCGCAGACCGGACTCACCCGGCATCAGCGTCGGGAAAACGTCCACGGCGCCTTTCGCGTCCTGAATGCCGAGATTGTCGCCGGCCGCAGCGTGTTGCTGGTGGATGATGTTTTCACCACCGGGACGACAGTATCCGAATGTGCCCGGGTGCTGCGCAATGCGGGAGCAGACCGGGTGTGGGTGGCTACTGTGGCGCGGGTTTTGCGGCCTGAAATTACATTTGCCATCGTGGAAAACGCATCCCAGGAGCAAGAGCGCGTACCCCGGCCGCGAGCCATGGCGGCCAAGGTTTGAATCCGAATATGTCCTTGGAGCTGAACACTTCGATGGGAATGCCGGGCCGGGAGGTCATGCCCGCTGTGCAGGCCGCGCACAGCCAGGGCGACGGCCATTCCATGCACGCTCCGGTGCTGGTATTGAATGCCTCCTATGAACCCATCAATGTCTGCGCCGCCCGCCGCGCTATCGTGCTGGTGCTGAAGGGAGTGGCCATGGCGGAAGAGGAAAACGGCCATTACCTGCACGCCGCGCGTTTTGCCATCCGCGTGCCCTCGGTTATCCGCCTGCTTGAATACCGCCGCATTCCCCACCAGAGCCGGGCCCTTTCCCGCAAGAACATTTTGTTGCGTGATCGCAACAGTTGCCAGTACTGCGGCACTATTTTGCCCGCCGGCGAGTTGACCCTGGACCACGTAGTGCCTCGTTCCCGCGGGGGGGCTTCCACCTGGGAAAACCTGGTGACCTGCTGCCACACCTGTAATCGCCGCAAGGGCAACCAGCTGCCCTCGGAAGCCCACATGAAGCTGTTGCGGGAGCCGCGGGCTTTTAACCTGCATACCAGCCGCCACATCATGCGCCTGATGGGCCACTCCGATGCCAAGTGGCGGAAATACCTGTTCTACTGAATTGAGCATTGATGATTTTCGGATTGAATCCCTCTCCCCGCGGTGAACTTGTTGTACCCTGGGGCTTCAAATCGTCAATCCCTCAGTCTTTCAATCCTCAAATCCACTGTAAGCCCTATCCCTCCGCTTGCCCAAGGTGTCCATTTCCATACCACATACCGGAAGGCGAGCGGTTCAGGTTCGGGCGCCAAGTCGCAATCTCCTGCAGTTTCAAAGAGATAAATTGCTATTTCCGCGTCCTGCCTGGAACCGAAACTGCACCACGATAGTAGTAGTCAATACTGCCGCGACGCAGGCGAGTGATTCCCGGTGTGCGGCAGGCACATCCAGCAAGCGGCCTTTCGGCCGGTACGTGCAAGCAGTTTCCTAAGAACCCAGGAATCAAGCCGGAGAGATGATGCCCGAGAGCGTAATGGATCAGATAGTTTCAGAATTGCGTGCCAATGCGCGCCAGTACTATCCCGGCCGGGAGGCGCCACGCAATGTTCGAGTGGTCGGACACACACCCAAAACCGACCATTACATCTACGACATGGTGATTGATTTTGCCGAGGGCAGCGAAAGGGTGGCCGCCAAGGTGTACCGTCCCAATCGCTGCGGCTCCAAAAGCGCGCACGCGATGGCAAGGCAGGAGTACGGCAACCTGGACCGGGTCTACCAGGCTTTTCAAAAAAGGAAACTCACAGGAGTGCCACGGCCTGTGGGGAACTTCACAGAACTGGGAGCGGTGGTGTCGGAAAAATTCAGCGGATTTCCTCTGCAGTCGCTGATTATGAAAGCGGCCTTGCTGCCCGGCTACGCCGACGGCACCCTGCTGAAAGCGGCGGCGCGCAAAACGGGCGAGTGGCTGCGCGGTTACCATCGCGCAGTGGCCGATGGCGCCTCCGCCCTGGATTCTTCCTGCTTGCTCAAGGACTTGGAAAAGCTCTGCGAAAAGTGCCGCGGCGAGGGTCTGGACGACAACTCCATTCGCAGCATAATGGCTGGATCCAGAAGCGCCTTGGCCCGCGCCCGCAAATCTCTACCATGCTCCGCCGTGCTCAATGAATTCACTCCGCTGAATGTGATTGTGGGCGAACAGGGAGTGGGGATCGCCGATTTCGCCAAGATGGCTCCCCACGGCATGTCATTCAACGACGTAGCCAATTTCCTGGCGTCGGTAGAGGCCCTGGAGAAGTATCCCTTCTGCAACCGCGCCATCACCAGCCTGGTGCAGGAGGAATTTGTGGATGCCTACGGCATCGGTCCCGGCGAGATGGGGGTGCTGCGGGTGATGAAAATACGGGCGCTGCTCAGCATGTTTGCCCAAGGACGGCGGGGCAAGGAAAGCGCCCTGCGCAAGAAGGTCATGTGGGCCACGGTGATGAAGCGCTTCATCCAGCAGGCGGCGGAGCGCTCGCTGGCGCCGGCAGCGTAACAGCAGCCGTCCATTGGCCAACTCCCTGCAGCAACCAGGACACGCCAGACACGTGGATGTCAGCTCCCACGTTGCGGCGGCCTACCTCACAATTGACCACTACTGCGGCTTCTGCGGGGGCTGCGTTTGCGGCGGATTCGGCTGCGGTTGGCCCTGCTGTCCGGCTTGCGCTCCCGGTTTGCCCTGCCCGGGCAGTTCCTGGCCCTGATAAGTGATCTTCACCTTCGAGCCAAAGCGCTTGTAATCTTCGTATTTTACGATCTCGCGGATGTGCACGTCGCCGATGCTGAAATGCAGCACGTCATCAGCCCGGGTGTACACCGGGAACCAGTACACATTGTCAATCTGTTGCCGCCAGGTGGTGAACTTGGGAAACAGGTTTTCCTGGTTTTTCTTGCGGATATCGGGAACGCTCTTACCGTAGGTTTTCACGATCTGGAGGTCGTGGTCGTCAACCCAGATGCGTCCCTGGAAGTAACGTTTGTTTTTTTCAATCTTCTTAGGCGCGATGTCGAAGACATAGCAGTGCAGTTCGTCTTCCTGCTGTGTGCCTTTGTAAAGAATGTCGTATTCCGGGATCTCCTCTGTGGTCAGCACGAAAGGCATAAGGTGGCGGACGTCATTCAAGTCCTGCTCGGTCATGGAAATGCCGCCATTCTCCAAGGTGGACTGGGGGGCGAACTTCACCTGCTCGATGCGGTTGCCATTGGTATCGAACAGGACGTCGAAGACTTCCTGGTATTCGCCGGTGACCGTGTCGCCATCCACTGTCATTACCCTGACCGACTGGCGGTAGGTGTAGCTGTCGCGCGCCTCCTGAAACATCTTCTCCTTGGCGGCAAAACGCTGGATGATCTGGTCCACGGTAACGCCCTGGGGCTGGCCGGGGTTGAGCGGCCCTTCGCCACGCTGCGCCAAGGCAGGCAGGGCAGTAAAAGTAAGCAGGGCTAAGCCGGCAAAGGCCAGGGAAAGCACAGAACGAGGGTTCATAACATTCAATTCTACGGGAATTTGTTTACTTAGATGCAGCAGTTTGGACCAGGAGTGCGGGATTTTGTCGCTTTGTAAAGGGGAATTGCAGGAGCGATAGGCGCTGGAGTTAATGAAGCCGTAGAGAGGAAGCACTTAGCAATCAGGCGTTAGCTAGCCCCTAGACTTCTCGCAGTGCTTCGGGGTAGCAAGGACCAGTGTCGGCCAAACGCTAAGTGCTAATTGCTACTGCTGGCTATAATGTCCCGCCATGCGACGAGCCATCCTGATTGCAACCTCTCTTCTATTCGCCGCCCTCGCCTGGGCGCAGGCCAACCCGACGGTTACCACGGTTCCCTTCGAAAGCCAGGCTTTGCATCAGCGCGCGCCCTTCAACGTCCTATTGCCGGCGGGTTACGACAGCAGCGTGCGCCGTTATCCCGTGCTCTACCTGCTGCACGGCATTGGCGACCACTACGATACCTGGGTAAAGAACACTAATCTGGTGGAGTATGCCCGGCCGTACCCGCTGATCATCGTCATGCCCGAGGGCGACAAAGCCTGGTACGTGAACGGCACCGGGCCCAACAGCCGCTGGGAAGACTACATCATGAAGGAAGTGATGCCCTATGTGGACAGCCACTACCGCACCCTGCAGCAGCTGGGCATGCGGGCCACGGCCGGGCTCTCCATGGGCGGCTATGGGGCGCTCATGCTGGGCCTGAAGCACCGCGACCTGTTTTCCTTTGCCGCCTCCATGAGCGGAGCGCTGGCGGTCACCGATTGGACGCCGGAAAATATGGGCCCCGACATGCCTGACTGGATTCGCCAGTCCATCGTGGCGGCGTTTGGGCCGGCCGGCTCGCCACAGCGCAAGGAGTACGACCTTAAGCAGCTCATCAATGCGCCCATGGCGGAGTTGCCCTTCATTTATCTCGACTGCGGCACCGAGGACCACCTGCTGGTGCAGAGCCGCAATTTCTCCCGGCTGCTGCAGGAGAAAAAGATTCCGCACGAGTACCGCGAGCGTCCGGGGATTCACGAGTGGCCGGAATGGGACCACCAGATCCAGGAAGTGCTGCGGCTGCTGGCGGAAAGGTGGGAGCTGAAGGGCGGCAGTTAGCAAGCTGGGGGAGTCGGCACTCGGCAGTCAGCGTTCAGCACTCAGCATTCAGCAGTCGGCTACCCCACCTCGTATTGTCATCCTGAGCGCAGCGAAAGACCTGCTTTCTGCTCGTCAAATCCTGTGAATATGCAGGCAGTTCTAGGGCGACGTCATTCGGCTCCAACATCGGGCCCGTGCTCATCCGGCACCTCGCGCCATTGCGCGCCGCAGGAGGCGCACTTCCATATATCTCGCGGCACAGGAAGCGGGAGACCGCCTACAAAAAGGGCAGGAAGCGCAAATCGCTTGTCCGTTCCTGCTTCATGGCTGATATCAATTGAGCCACAGCGTGGACAGCGAGGTTGCTCGTAAGTCTCCGATCCTCCGACATCGAAAGCCTCTGGAATGGGTTGCGTCAGAATTTCGGCGGCGAGCTGAGCGTCTTCCGCATTGACTGCAAGTTTGATGCCGCCAATGCCGTTGGAGATAAACCAATTGAGGCGCACCAGATTATCATCCACAAGAAAGCATTCAATTCCCGCGGATTCCAGCAGTCCTTTTGCCAGCAGCGCCTCGGGCATATCTTCCAATTGTCGAACCACTGTCAACTGCCGTTGCTCCAATACATCCTGCGGCATGGCCGAGTTCGATAGCGGGAGGTTAAGGCCTCTGTGTTGAGCTTCTTGTGCCAGCGCCTGCAGTGCAAGCTCGGTGAGGGAACCGGGAGATTCAGCAAGCTGCTGCAGTTCGGAGTCGCTCATGCCGGCGTAGAGAGCCTGCAGGCGTTGGCGTTCGCGTTCCGCAGCCGGGATATCCATGCGGGCTGGAATAGTACCTCAGGCCAGCTATCGCGAAACAACAGAATTGGAGCCGTTCCGTATGTCGAAATGGAGGTCTTTCGCTGCGGTCGGTCGTGCAGTGCAGGATGACAATGAGTTTTTCGACGGCTAGCCCTGAGTGTGCCGCCAGTGCAACGCGGAGTGCTGATGCCTGAGTACTGCTGATGGTCCGTGTTTCCGACCGTCGCCCGCCCACCATCCATTGCTGGGCAAATGCTAAGTGCTAAGTGCTCCGGTGATGTTCCTCACAGACACGCCGCCGGTCGAATTCGCTACACTTATGTGCTTTTCTGAGGAGGCGCCATGGGGCGTCGCATTCTGATCGTTGTCTCTCTTCTTAGCTCTTTTTGCCTGGCGCAGGCCAAGCGCCCGTTCACCTTTGAGGACATGATGGCCTTGCAGCGCGTGGGCGAGCCGCAGGTTTCGCCCGACGGGCGCTGGGTGGCATTTAGCGCCGTCAAGGTGGACCTGAAGGCGAACACGCGCACACCGCACCTGTGGGTGGTGCCGCTGGCCGGCGGCGCGAGCAGGCAGGTCACCACGGGAGTGGCCGGCGAGGACCGGCCGCGCTGGTCGCCGGATGGCAAGCAGCTGGCCTACATTTCTGCCCAAGACGGCAGCTCCCAAGTCTGGGCGGTGGATTTCGACGGCAATACCGGCGCGCTCACCGGCGAGCCCCGCCGCGTCACCTCCATATCCACAGAGGCTGGGGGCGAACTCTGGTCGCCCGACGGTCAGAACATTCTCTTTGTTTCCTCCGTCTATCCCGACTGCAAAGACGACGCCTGCAACAAGACGCGCGCGGAAGAAAAAGCCATGTCGAAGGTGAAGGCCAGCGTCTTCACCGGCCTCTTCTACCGCCATTGGTCGGGCTACACCGGAGGCAAGCGCAGCCACCTGTTCGTGGTGCCGGCCAGCGGCGGCGTGGCCCGGGATCTCACGCCCGGCGACCACGATGTGCCCCCATTTCAGCTGGGCGGCGGCGACCTGTACACCTTCTCTCCGGATGGCAAAGAGGTGGCGTTCACCAGCAACATCAGCGAAGTCGAGGCTACCAGCACCAACAACGATCTGTTTCTGGTGCCGGTGACCGGCGGCACGCCCAAGAAAATTACTGATAACCCGGCCAGCGATTCGACCCCGCGCTACTCGCCGGATGGCAAGTACATTGCGTACTTGGCGCAGGCGCGGCCAGGTTACGAGAGCGACCGCTTCCGCCTGATGCTCTATGACCGTGCTACTGGCCAGCGCAAGAGCCTGACCGAAAGCTTTGACCGCTGGGTGGGCGGGTTTGTGTGGGCGCCCGATTCTTCCGATATCTACTTCGTTGCCGAAGACAAGGGCGAGCAGCCCATCTACGTTGTCTCGGTCAATGGTGGCGATGTGCGGCAGCTGGAACGGCACACCAACGACGACCTGAACGTCACTCCGAACGGCAATACGCTGGTTTTCACCCGCATGTCGGTGCGCTTTCCCAATGAAATCTACAAGCTCGAATTAGTGAAAGATGGTGTACTTCAATGTGGCGGAATCGGAACTTCAGCCGGGTGTGGCACATGTAAAGTAGTCTCAACCTGCGCAGCTAATTCACTCACGCATCTGAACGATGCCGTCCTCTCCCAGCTCGAAATGCCGCCGCTGCAGCATTTCTGGTTCACCGGCGCGGAGAAGAGGCGAGTGGAGGGCTTCCTGCTCAAACCACCCGGCTTTGATCCCCACAAAAAATACCCAGTGAAGTTCCTGATTCACGGCGGGCCGCAGGGCGCCTGGGGCGATGCCTGGAGTTACCGCTGGAATCCGGAGCTGTTCGCCGCCGACGGCTACGTGGTGGTAATGATCAATCCGCGCGGTTCCACCGGCTACGGGCAGAGATTCATTGACCAGATTAACGGCGATTGGGGTGGGCGTCCCTACGTGGACCTGATGCGCGGCCTCGATTATGTGGAACGCCGCTATCCCTTCGTGGACAAGAACCTGGAGTGCGCGCTGGGCGCCAGCTATGGCGGCTACATGGTCAATTGGATTCTGGGCCACACTACGCGCTTCAAGTGCCTGGTGTCGCACGACGGTACGTTCAACACCGAATCCGCCTATGGCACCACCGAGGAGCTTTGGTTTCCGGAATGGGAGTTCAAAGGCACTCCCTGGACCAACCGCCTGATGTACCGCCGTTGGTCGCCGCACCTGTTCGCGGCGAATTTCAAAACTCCCACGCTGGTGGTGCACGGGCAGCTCGATTACCGGCTCGACGTATCGGAAGGTTTCCAGCTCTTTACCACGCTGCAGCGGCTGGGCGTGCCTTCTAAAATGCTCTATTTTCCTGACGAAGGCCACTGGGTGCTGAAGCCGCAGAATAGTCAACTCTGGTACAAAACCGTCAATCAGTGGGTAGATAGCTGGGTGAAGCGGTAGGCCGGCGCTGGCGCCGTTGATACAGCGTGGCTGCTTTCTCCGCCTGGCTGGACCCTACCCACCCCGGCGGCGCCCACAATCGTTGCGCTTCGAATTGCAGCGGGAGTCCATTGCCCGCCCTGGCGATCATTCTCACTATAACCGCGCCAAAGCTTGCCGGCGCCGACGGCAGAATGGAAACCAGCCCGCTGGAACCGGAATAGAGCACACCCTGCGCTGAACCGAGCACCACCGGTGCGGTCGGCGGAGGCACGCCCCCTCCGGTTGAAACCGGAGGCGCTTGCCAGCGCAGCACGGCTGAGAGCACCGTGACCGGAGCCGCCTGCACCGGGTTGGGCGGCGAAGCGGAGTCGGTAACTTGCAGGCGCACCGCTTCGAAGGCCTGGTCGGTATTGATGATCTGCTGTTCGCCGGAGACCGCCCGCACGTTGAGCTGACTTGCCGGTACTTTATAAATGTAAAAATTGCTGCACGGATTCGCGCCCGGCATGACGCAGGCGCTGGCGTGAACTTCGGCCGCCAGGGAAGTCAAAATCAGGTTAGTGGTGGCGTATCCTGCGGCGTCGCTCGCAGCGGTGGTCGAACCCAGGTTCCCGCCGCCCTGGGTGATCTGGTATTGCACGGTGCGGCCGGCGACGGGCTGGCCGTTGGACAGAACGCGCACGGTGAGCGGCAGGCTGGCGCTGCCGCCTTCCGCTACCCAGGCGGAGGGAGACATCGCCGAAACGTCGAGGGCTGATGAGGTTCCCGTCAGGGTGGCGCGAACATACGCGGAGGGAGAAATCGCGGCCGCCACCGTAAATGTCCCCGAAACGGCCGGAACCATGCGGGAGGCGGCTTCGCCCTGTTCGTCGGTCAGGAGAGCGCAAGTTTTGGCGCCGCAACTGGAAAAAAGGACCTGGGCCGGGTTGGCGCTGAAAGTGACGGTCGCGCCCGCCACAGGGGTAATGCCATCGCCCTGGAGCACGCGAACGCGAATAGGTTTGGCGGCTTCGCCTCCCACCGGAGTAGCGGGATTGCCGGCGCCTTCCAAAAGCACGATTTGGTCGGTGGAAGCCGCGCCGTAGGTAAGGGCATTGATCAGACTGCTGCTGGCGCCGTCGGGCGCCTGCAGGTCAATGTTGTAAACGCCGTCGGCCAGGTTGGGTGCGCTGAGCACAATGCGGTCGGAATAGGCGGCCACCACCGCCGTATCGTTACCCTTGATTTTCGCGGTGGTGGCGGCATCCAGGCCGATGCCGCGAACCGTCAGAGCCGCGCCCGATTGCGCCGCCACCCGCGCGGGCGCCACCGAGTCGCCATAATAGACTCGCGCGCGATAGCGGAAATCCGGCCGGCCGTCGCCGCGAAAATCGGCGATTCCGAGCTTGAAATTGCCGCCGGTCAGAAACTGCGCGCTCAGCGCCGTGGCTCCGGTTTCGGCGCTGTTGAAATAAGTGACCGACACATCAGGCGGCGACCCCGCTGCCGCATTGCTCTGCCAGATGCCAATCACCGGCTGCGCTTTGCTCTGGGTGCCTTTACCGGTTTCGTTGAGGGCGGTGATCTTCACCGTGAGGGTGCGGTCGGCACGCGCCGCCAACGAGTAATAATCAACATTGCCGTAAGGAGAAAGCCACCCCGTCCAGTTCCCCCCGGCGGGCAGTCGGGCGGGTGCGGAAAATGTGCCCGCGCTTTCGCCGGCGGGAAAAGAACTGCCGGACATGATGAAGTCATGGGTAATGTCGTCGCCCTGGCTCAGCGTGACGGTGAATGCCGCCGCGGTTCCGGATGGCGTGACCTGGCCGTCGCGATAGGGCCCCACCGAAGTGGGTTCGGCGCACAGCGGTTCCAGCGCTTCCGCGGAGATCTGGTATTGCGCACTTCGTCCGCCGTCGGGGAATTCCAGCCCGGCCAAATCGAAGTAGCCTTCCCAGGCGGGATCATCTGAACCGAACCGGTCATAACGCTCGCCGCTGATGTTGCTGAAGCCCGTGGCGGGATTTCCGGCATTGCCGCGAAAAAGAAAACCGGAAACAGAAACTGCCGCATAGCGGTGCGATGGCAAGCCGGTCTCAGGATCAATCCAGCGCGCCACCAGCTTCACCCCCTGCATGGGCTGCGCGCCCAGCCCATTCCGCCCGCGGAAAAATACCTTCCCCTGAACTCGCGCGCTGTTGTCACTGAAGATCTGCTTGCCGGAGAAGTTGCCGATGTTCGCGCTGGTCACCGGGTACAGCCGGGAGATGGCGGCCCGGTCATCCATCTTCAACTGCTCCCCGGCGGCTACGCACTGGGTGGAGTTGGGGCAGGGCGGGTCGAGCGCATGCATCACGGGGAAGCCAAGATAATCATCCGGGGCGGGATAGGGCTTGCGGGTAAAAACGTTGCTGTTCAGGTCCACCCAATCCAGCCCCAGGACGCGGCCCAGCACGCGGATCAGGTGGTATTTGAGGTCGGTCAGCGCGGCGTTGGTTTGCGCGCAATTTCCATTCAGCACTATCAGGGCGTGCGCCAGGTGGGCATCGGAGCTGTAATTGTCAGGGCCGCCGTAAGCAGCGTTGCTGCCGCACATGTCGGCGGCGCCCGCACCCTGGCCCAGCAGAGCATCGGTGACCTTGCCGTCCAAGTCATACACAATGGCCACCGGCTTGGCCAATGCTGCCGGCTCGATATCCGCTGGGATATTGACCTGGCCGTAGTCAATGAAGACCACGTTGCCGCCGTTCACGTCCTCGTCGAGTTGGCCGCCGCGGGTAGCGCTCAAAGCGGCGGTTGTCACCGAAGTCCAACGCGCAAACGCATCCGCCACGAAAGCATTGGCCTCAGCTTGCGGCAGCAGGGGGCTGAGGTCGCCCTGGTCGGTGTAATACCGCACCGCGCCTGCCGCCCAGCTCAAAGGCGTGCCCGCCGTTCCGGCGTTGAACCCGCTTATTCCCGCCACCTTCAAAGGTCCGCCGGCGTACAGCCGGGTAGCGAACAGGCTGAATCCTGCAGCCAAGAGCAAGCAGAGAGCGGCAAGCGCGCCAACTTTGTGCTCCCTGCTGACTCGGGTTTGGGCCGCCGGCTTCATGGCTCGGTTGCCCTCCGTAGCCGGCCGGCGAAGTCCTGGTAGCGGTACTTTACAGGCGAACGAGGGCCGGACCGGGCGGTGGGAGCGCGAGGAGAGATCAGCAGCGTTTCCTGATCGCCTCGTAAGACGACGTTTCCCTTGGCGTCGAGATCAAATTGGCCCAGGCGGCCGCCGACCACACTGGTCAGCCCGGTTCGGCTGCGGGGATAAAGAAACAGCAGCAGGCGTTGCCCGGGGCGATACTGCGGCCCGCTGTCCCAAGCGCCCGTCCATTGCGTCAGGGTGAAGGTTTGGCCAGCACGGGTGCCGCGCAAGGCGCGCTCCACCCGCAACGTGACCTGCACCACCGGAACCCTGCCCGGCAGCGGCTGCGGACGCTGCACACGCAGTACCCGGCCGGCAAAGATGAAACCCGCCTTACGGGTGAGTTGGGTGAGGCTGAGGGGAGCGGGGCCAGTTGCCCGGGCTACAGGGCAAAATCCCAGTCCCGCCGCCAGCAGAGCTACCCAAAGTGCGCGGGGGTGCGACTTGGGGCTCACAACAAAGACCTGAGAGGGCTTCTCGCCTTCTTAAGCGTAGTTTAGTCGTCCTCACCCGTGCCGAACTCCTGGTGTGGGGAAAATATGTGAACTCGTACTCCCAAACCGGGAAGGGCTGGTCCAGTTGCGGCTACCAGGTGTGGGAGTCGTGACCGAAAGCGGAAAGGTAGGCCCCCGCCAGCAACAGCAACCCCACCAGGAAGGCCCAGATCATCAGGGTGACGGAGATGGAGAACGGTCCATAAGCCTCCTGGAAGTTCAGCCGCGGAAGGGCCACGATGTAGGCGTATTTCAGGACTTCAGAGGCCAGGCCGATCATGACCGCCGCCGGCAGCACCGCCTGCACGGGCACGCGGCCATTGGGCAGCAGCCAGTAGATGAGGAAGAAAATGGCGATGCTGGCGGCGATGGCAAAGGTCTTCATAATCAGGAAGGCGGCTGCCCGGAAAATGAAATTTCCGCTGTGCCCCAGGAACATGAATTGCAGCAATTGCTGGTTGCCCGCGGTCAGAAACACGGAAAGCAAGGCCAAGCAACCGCAAGCAAACGCAAGTGCCAGCGAAATCAGTTGGTTGCCGAGGTAGGAGCGGTTTTTGGGAAACCCCCAAACCCGATTGAGCGCGACCTCCAGGGGCACGAAAACGCCGGTGGAGGTAATCAGCAGGATAACCAGAGAAAAAAGCTGCACACGATGGCGGGCGCTGACCAGCGCATTGAGATTGCGGATTACGAAATCCTGCCCCGCGGGCAGATAGTCGCGCAGCAACTGCAACACCACGTTGTACATAAGTTGGGAGTGGAAAACCCGCCGGGTCAGCGTCATGAGCAGGACGACGAAGGGAAAGAAGGAAAGAATGGCGTTGGCGGCGACGGAAAAGGCAAAAGTGTGTACGTCGGTGCGCATTAGATAGCGCAGAGTGGGCAACAATTGGCGGCTCCAGGAGGGCCGCGTCTGCAACTGCGGGGAAGAATGGGCGCTAGCTTCGAGATCCGCCGCTAGTGATGGAGCAGGCGGCGGCTTGCCAACTTCAGCCATTAGCAAATCGTATCAAAATGGGTCGGGGCGCGATAAGTTACGGCAGTACAGGCCAAAAGACGACAGGAAGCGCCAACCTTAAAATAACCTGAAAAAAACGTTTTAAATCGTCATTTCGCGAGGAATTTGCTTTACAAAAGTGTGACTTCCTGAATATCATCTCCTGCTCGTTGCGTAAATTTATGGCAACGAATCTGGCCGTGAGGCCAGGAGATTTAAGTTGATGTTCAATTCCGCAGCAGAGTTATTACGCGTAACATGTTTGGGCTCCGGAGTCGCTGGCTGTGTGGGCTGCGGCAGGTGACTCGGGGGCCCTTTGTGTTGCACTCGGTGGCGGAAGCCGCGCATCACTTTTCTCCTTAGGTTTTGCCCCCGCTTCCAAACCTGGAGCCCAAGGCGACGACCCGGAGAGCATACTTGACGAATGTCGAAAGGAGTTTCTTAAGTGAGAGAGAAGGGTACAGTAAAGTGGTTTAATGGGGCGAAAGGTTACGGCTTTATTCAGCGGTCAACCGGGGAAGATGTCTTCGTGCATTTCTCCGCCATCCAGGAGAACGGCTATCGTACTTTGAACGAAGGCGAGACAGTCGAGTTTGATCTGCTGAAAGGCCCCAAAGGATACCAGGCCGCCAACGTAGTACGCGTCTGACGCGCGGCTAGCGGTTGCACCCTCTCGGCGCTTCTGCCTGAGAGGGTTTTTTTGCGGCTCGCGTTGATATCATCAGTTTAATAAGAGTTATCGTCTGCAAGCGTGGAGCGCAGCTCGCCCCCGGCGCCTCATCCATCTCCTCCCTTCGCCCGGAACGCGATTGCCTGCGCTGCTGTTCTCCGCTCCCGGGATGGAGAGACCGGCAAAACATCTCCTCAGGCCAGCGGCCGGCCGCAGAGCTGTTCCAGAATGCGAATGGGAGCAACATCCGGCGCCGCCAGTGCCCCTGGCGGGATAATGAACGTCTGCTCCAGTGCGAACTGGCCGGAGAGGGCGGCGTGGGGCACGCCATCGGTGAACACCAGCCAGGTCGCCAGGGGAGGAAACGCCAGCCGGGACTTACTCGCGTCACTCTGAAACTGGGAGTTCTCTTTCAGCCAATCGTGGAAATGCAGCATGAACTCGTCGTAATGCGAGCGTTCGGTTAGCGGCAGTCCGGCGGCATGCAGCAGGTGAAGCAGGCGCCCGCGCGCGCCGGAGTAGGCGCCGCAAATGTCCCTCAGCCCGGCTGGCAGGGCGTAATGCTGGGCCAGGGCCGGGAAGCGCTCGCCCACCAGCCAGATGCGCTCCTGGCGGGGGTTGATGTTGGTAAACACGCGCAGAATGCGCCCGCCGCGCGTGGGACGGCTGGGAAAGGCGTCCACGTGCAGCAGGTCGTTGCGTTTGTGTAACGGCAAGTCGCGGCCTTGTTCCTCCAGCGGGCGAAAGCTGGCATAGTCCAACTGTAGCTTCCCCGCATAAGGGCTGAGAAAACGGCTGACGAAACCGGTAACGTCGCCGGAATACTGGCGCATGATCCGATGAATACGGTCTTCGCTTTCCTGACTGTCGGAGAAGCCGCGCAGCACGTCCTCTCCCGGACGGTAAGAGATGTTCTTGTGCAACCGCGAATCCATGTGGCGCTGGCTGATGAGGAAATTGCGGCCCTCCTCTTCCAGTGGAAAGGGCGGGCGCGAGAAGAAGAGGATCTCGCCCTTTTCCAGTTGTTCGCAGCACTGGCGGGAGCGGAGGGCTGCATCTGCCTGAGGGGACCAGCCCTGCGGCCCATAGTCCGTAATTTCTGTCCATCCGGTGGAAGTTCCCATGGGTTGCGGCAACGCCCTCGCCAAAGTTTACTGCAATTCCAGAGATACCAGAGCTCCTTGCGCGGGTCCCATGGAGCGGTAGTTAACAGCAACTTTGCGGTCGTGCCACTGGCAGGAGAACTGGTCAGCACCGATCAGAGTCATTTTCTGGTAATCGGCGGTCAGCATCTTCCAGTCCCTGCCCGCGGCGTGCACGGTCAGGGTAGCGGCAGGAGAAGCAGCACAATCTACAGAAAGCAGGGTTCCCTTCAGATAACGCACCGGCCCGTGCTGCGGCAATTGCGGCTGCTCGGCAGCTTTGGTTTCAGCCGCGGGCTGGGCTGCGGATTTCTTGGGCCGCCACTGGGGAGCGGTGTAGTCATCGGCGGGACGGCCTAGTATCTCGACCCGCTCGCGGGTGCGCGCCTGCTCCATTTGCGCCAATTGCTGGTTGGCCTGGGCCGCGATTTTCGGATCCTTGCTGTTGGCCAGGGTCTGCAGCAGCGCGGTGGCGTCTTCCCACTTGCGCGCGAAGACATAGGCCTGCGCCAGGTTGGCCCGGTAACTCTCGTTGCGCGGACTGAGTTGCACCGCTGCGGTCAAGTCGCGGACCGAAAGCTGCAGGTCGCCGCTTTCCATTTCCGCCAGCCCGAGCAGGTTATAGGCGTCGGCAAACTGCGGTTTCAGGCGGATGGCCTCTTTCAGGTCGCCCTTGGTGACTTCCAGTTCTTGCGGCGAAAGCCTCTCGCCGCTGCGGTGGCGCAGCACCGCCGAGTAATAGTGCACCCAGGCATCGGCGGAATTGAGCTTGGCGGCGCGCTCGAAGTACTCGGCCGCCTGGTCGGAGTCGTCTCTCTGCAGGTAAGCGTAGCCCAGATTGCATAGCGCCAGTTCATTGTCCGGGTGCTGCTGCAGCAGGTCCTGCAGGACCTTGATGCCGCGCTGCTGGTGGGCCTCCATGTGAACATCCAGGCCGGCGAGCATGGCCTGGGCATCCACCGGAGAAATCTTCTCCGCCGTGTAGGTGTTGGCCTTGGTCACGTCCAGCGGCAGCTTCAGCATGCGGGAGACTGCTTGCGGCGACAGGTAGTACTTCTTCACTCGCTGCTCGAGCTGCTGGGAACTCACCCCGAATGCCTGTTGTACGGCCTGCTCCACCGGCGTGTGCTGGCTCTCCACCAGGCTGAAATACTGGCCGGCGGCGGGCAGTTGCTGCATGTCGAACAGGTAATGCACCAGCACCCAGGATTCGGCGTAGAACAGCCCACGCCGGTCGTTCAGGTTGTAGGTCCTGGAATCGGGCCGCACCTGCAGCAGTTCTCCCAGCGGTATCCATTGGGAACTGCGCAACAATTCCCTGTATCCTTGCGGCGCCTTGCCGAGCTCCACCCCGTTGCGCTGAACGTCAATGGTAGAGAAGTAGTCGGCAAAACCTTCGTCAAACCACAGCGGGGTGGGCGGATAGTTGCTGTCGAGCAGCTTGTGGGCATATTCGTGGACGACGGTTGTGCTGTCGTTGGCCGCGGAAAGGTCCAGAACGATATAGTCACGGTCCGGCCGGCCCACGAAGAAGCCGCTTAGATCAACCGCTTTGCCCTGGAAAATTGGAACGTGGGCCTGCATTTCATCACTGGTGCGGAAGGCAGTAATGGCAAGCGGGATGGGAACATTCACTTCGCTGCGCAGGATGATCTGCCCGAAAATGGCGCGCATCTGTTCGAAACGCAAAGTGAGCTGGCGCCCACGATCCGCGCCGGCATCGGTATTCACCACGAAATGCGTGGAACGGACCTGGGTCCAAGTATCGGCGCGCGCGCCCGCACACAACAGGACACTGAAGCTGAAGACCAGGCAATAAAGCCACGGGCGATGCATTGTGGAACCCCGGAAGCGGAACTCGCTACCTTAAGATGCTAGCACTTGTGGCGGGCTGTCGCGGGATGGCTACGCGTTGCAAGGTTCAGCCGTCCTTGCGGGACTCAGGCTGCGCAGTCCTCACCTTTGCCAGTGCCCAGCCCGCGTGCTCCGCCACTACCGCATCCGGATCTGAACTAAGCCTTTCCAGGCTTGAAATAAATTTGGCATCACCGCTGTTGCCCATGGCTATTACCGCGTTCCGCCGCAGGCCTGAGAGTTTGGCGCGCCGGACTGGCGAACCGCGGAAGGTCTCCGCAAACTCCTCGGCTTTCATTTCCGCCAGCCATTCCAGCGCCGGGTTCACCAGTTCCGAGCGCGGCTGGAAGTCAGGGTCGGAGCTGGCCGGAGCTTTGCGGTTCCAGGGACAGACGTCCTGGCAAATATCGCAGCCGAATACCTGACGGCCCATGCCGGCTCGCATGTCCGCAGGAATGGCGCCACGCTTTTCAATGGTGAGATAAGCAATGCAAAGATTGGAATCCAGCTGATAGGGAGCGGTGAGCGCCCGCGTGGGACAAGCCTCAAGACAGCGCGTACAGGTGCCGCAGCGGTCGGGTGCGGGCAAATCGGGCGCCAGTTCCAGCGAGCTCAGAATTACGCCAAGGAAGAGCCAGGAGCCCAGCCGCTGGTTGATGATGCATGTATTTTTGCCAATCCAGCCAACGCCGGCATACTTGGCGTAAACTCGCTCCACCAAGGGCCCTGTATCCACATAAGCCCGCGTCCGCATTTGCTTTTCGCCGTCGTTCTCACCACCGGCCGCCGACCACCCACGAATTTTGCCTTCCACCTGCTTCAATTTTTGCAGCACCACGTTGTGGTAGTCGCGCCGGCTCCAGGCATAGCGGGAAATCCATCCACGGTTCGGATCGTTCACCTGTGTGGAGTAGGGCTGGGCGGTGTTGTAGTTGAGCGCGCACACCATCACGCTGCGCGCCCATGGGGCCACCGAGCGCAGGGAAGCGCGCCTCAGGGAACCCTGCTCGTCCCGCGCCTGGAGGTAGGCCATTTCTCCGCCACGGCCCTGGGCAATCCAGGCAGGGAAGTACTCCAGCTCTGGGAATTCGCCCACGCCGGCGATACCGGCTGAGTCAAAGCCGGCTTCAGCGGCGGCGGCTTTCACCTGGTGACTGATTTCGTGAGCGGGCACGGGCATGCTCTCATTTTCGCAGTTTTTAGAGCTGATTGGCTGGCTAGCCGCCTGGCTGAGCGCCTGTCTGAGACTCAGGGGCCGAAAACAGATACTGGGTGTCACCTTTCTTCTGCGGTACACTCGTCCGTTCCCAGCTGAATTCAGGAGAAACGCCATGAGAAGGTTTCTGGTCCGATTTCTGGCCGCGATCGGCGCGCTGGCCATCGTCTATGTCATCGTCATTGCGGTTCTACTAGCCGGACGCAAGCCGCACGTGCCGAGCAAAGCCATCCTGGAAGTGAACCTGGAACAGCCGATGGTGGAATATGTGCCCAACCAGCCCTTTGTGCAGGTCATGATGAAGGATCGCCTGGTGTTGCGCGACGCGGTGGACGCACTCGACCGCGCCGGTGATGACAAGCGGGTGGCCGGCCTGGTGGCGCGTGTCGGCTCCGAGCAGATGGGTATGGCCGAAGTGCAGGAGATCCGCGAGGCCGTGCTGCGTTTTCGCGCCAAAAAGAAATTCGCGGTGGCTTTTGCCGAGACCTTTGGCGAGGTGGGGCCGGGCAACAAGTCTTACTATCTGGCAACCGCCTTCGACCGCATCTATCTGCAACCCTCCGGCGATATCGGCCTGACCGGGCTGATGCTGCAATCCCCCTTCCTCAGCGGCACCCTGCAGAAGCTGGGCTTGCCGTTTCACGGCGACCACCGCTACGAGTACAAGAGCGCGCTCAACACCTTTACCGAGAAGAAATACACGCCGGCCGAGCGTGAGGAGAACAGCGCAATTCTCAACTCCTGGTTTACGGAGATGCGGGATGGCATCTGCGACGCGCGCGGCATTCCCAAGGACCAGTGGCAGTCACTGGTTGACCACGGACCTTATCTAGGCAAGGAAGGCCTGGATGCCAAGCTGGTGGACGGTCTTGCCTACCGCGACGAAGTCTATGACCAGGCGAAGAAGAGAGCCGGCGAGAGCGCGCAGTTCCTTTATTTAACCAGGTACCTGGAAGGAGCCGGGCGGCCGCACCAGAGCGGCAAGACTGTAGCGCTTATTTATGGGGTGGGCTCCGTGCTGCGCGGCAAGAGCAACTTTGACGCGCTGACCGGAGGCGGCAGCATGGGCTCCGACACGGTGACCGCCGCCTTCCGCGCCGCTATTGACGATAAAGACGTAAAAGCAATTCTGTTCCGCGTGGACAGCCCCGGCGGTTCCTATGTGGCTTCTGACGCCATTTGGCGAGAGGTGGCCCGCGCGCGCAAGGCGGGCAAGCCGGTGATTGTGAGCATGGGCGACCTGGCCGGGTCTGGCGGCTACTTTGTGGCCATGGACGCCGACAAAATCGTGGCCCAGCCGGGCACCATCACTGCCTCCATTGGGGTCCTGGGCGGCAAGTTCCTCAGCTCCGGATTCTGGAAAAAAGTAGGCCTGAGCTGGGACCAGGTGCACGCCGGCGCCAACGCCACCATCTGGACCAGCACCATGGACTACAGTCCCCAGGAGTGGGCGCGCTTTGAAGCCTGGCTGGACCGGGTTTACGCCGATTTCACCACCAAGGTTGCCGACGGGCGCCATCTCCCCAAAGACAAAGTGATGCAGATCGCCAAAGGGCGCATCTGGTCCGGCGCTGACGCCAAGAACCTTGGTTTAGTGGACGAGTTGGGCGGTTTCGGCGAAGCCATCAGCCTGGTGAAGAAATCCATCGGAGTCGCTCCCAGCCAGGATGTAAAGATCGTTGTCTTTCCGCGCGGTAAGAACCTGCTGCAATCGCTGCTGGCTGGAAGCCCCAACAACAGCGAACAGGAAGGTGCTGCTACTCAAACCCGGGTGGGAATTCTGGATACGGTGCAGCCATTTCTTAAGCAACTGCAGTCCTTGGGCGTGGGTGAGAACGAGGTGCTGCGCATCCCGCTGGCGAGCGTGAACTAGAACTCGTCGCGCCGCAGTTTGCCTGCGTGCTTGCGCTCGAAAAGAAGTCGAATTTCTACCTTGAGGGGAAGACGGCCGCAGCCGTCCGATCCAGAGGCTATAACCGCCGACAAGGGACGACGGCACTACACTCCCAGTTTCTTCACTTCCTCGTTGTAGTACTTGCGGTAGAGGATATCCCACTCCTGCGAGCCTTCCAGGATGGTGCGCTTCTGGCTTTCGATCTTCTGGCGGGCGGCCGCGTCAATCTTGGCTTCCTGCCCCAGCAATTCTTCCAGGAGGCGGCGGGCTTCCAGGCGGATGCTGTTGCGGTCCTCCACGAACTCCACTTCGTCCATACCGGCCAGCGAGTCGGTAACCGTATGGGCCAGCTTGTTGACCTTGTCGCGGCTCAGTCTCACAGCACCGCCTTGTATTTGCGCACCAGTTCCCCTTTTACCTTCTTAAACATTTCCTGGTAGTTGGCTCCGGTCTTGCGCATCTCATCGGCGTAGGTATCGAGAATGATGCGCACTTCGTCATTAATGCGGTCTTCCAGGGCGAGTTCCTCCAGGATGGCGGCGTGCACCTTTTCGGTGACGGCGGGAACTTTGCTGGTCTCGATAAACTGCCCGGATATCAGTTTCTTGGTGAGTTCGCGAGCCAGATAGCTCACATATTCTTTCGACAGGACCATGTCTGGAAGAGGCGCTTTAGCGCAAGTTTCGAGTTTAACATAAGGGCAGCTACGAGCCTCTGGCTCCTGGCTGGAAGCTAGCGGCTAGAAGCTGGCAGCTAGTAGCTAGCGGCCATCCGGGTCTAGAATGTTAGCTTGCCGAATCCACGCAAGAGTTACGCCATGGCCGACGACTTGAGCAGCCTGAAAGATGACATGACCGCCTTTATCGAGGGCCATGGCATGCGCCGTCTTCCCGCCTATGTGGATTACGACCAGGTGCAGGCGGTGATGTGGAAGGATTCCGGCAATCCCGACGGCTGGAAGGATTTTGTCGAGCTGGCCAAAGCCGCGGGCGCGACCTTCCTTACCATGGACGACTGGGTGCTGGAGCGGGAAGAACTCGACGATCTGACCGAACGGGTGCGCAACGCCCACTACACCAACGAGGAAGATATAGAAGAGGTGCGCTGGCTGCGCGCCTATCTTTCCAAAACCGGCTTCATCCAGCTGGGCTGGGCCTACCAGGGCACGCTGTTTCTTTATGAGGCTTCCACCCAGTGGTACGAGCGCTACCAGCGCATCGTCGAACTGCTGGACGATTTTGGCGGCATTACCATTGACGAATCCGACCAGGAAGACGAGCACTAAGCCGTGCGCTGGAACCTCCGTTCCCTGAATGGAAGGGACGCGCAGCGGCTGGCGGCCGAAGCCTCCATTTCCTCCACCCTGGCCCGCCTGCTGCTGATGCGCGGAGTGGCCACGGCCGAAGCGGCCGGGCGATTTCTCTCTCCTTCCCTAGACCACCTGCACTCGCCTTATGCCATGAGCGGCATGGTGGCGGCGGTGGAGCGCCTGCGCGCCGCCCTGGAGCGCAGGGAAAAAATCCTCATCTACGGCGACTACGACGTGGATGGCACCACCGCCATCGTCATCCTGGTCACCGCCATTCGCCTGTGCGGCGGGGAAGCCGACTTCCACGTGCCTCACCGTATCCGCGAAGGCTATGGCATGAAGGATGACGTGATTGAGCGCGCGGCCGCCGAAGGCGTGCGCCTCATCGTCAGTGTGGATACCGGCATTCGCGCCTTCGATGCCGCCCAGACCGCCCGCCGGGTGGGCGTGGACCTGATTGTTACCGACCACCACCTGCCTCACGAAGGCGGTGTGCCAGAGGCCCTGGTGGTGCTCAATCCCAACCAGTTCGGGTGCGAGTATCCCTGCAAAGCGCTGTGCGGCGC
The DNA here is from genome assembly GCA_035278025.1 of Terriglobales bacterium. Lineage (GTDB taxonomy): Bacteria > Acidobacteriota > Terriglobia > Terriglobales > Acidobacteriaceae > JAICWP01. The sequence goes on from DATEJK010000164.1 coordinate 25,855, forward strand.
CGGTGTGGCCTTCAAGCTGGCGCACGCACTCATGGAAAAGGCGCTGCCCGATGGCCGCAAGCTGCGCCCCCTGCTGGAGTCGTTTCTTAAGCCGCTGGCCATCGCCACTATCGCGGATGCTGTGCCTCTGGTGGATGAAAACCGCGTCTTCGCCAGCCTGGGCCTGGCCGGATTGCGCTCTCCGGTCAACGTAGGGCTTAAGGCGCTGCTGGAAGTTTCGCAACTGGATGGCTCGCGCCCGCTCAGCGGTAGCGACGTGGCTTTTCGCCTGGCCCCGCGCCTCAACGCCGCCGGCCGCATGGACGTGGCTCGTGACGTCATTGAGCTATTCACCGTCAAAGACGTGGCCCGGGCGCGCGAAATCGCCGAGCGCCTGAATCAGTTGAATGCCGAGCGCCAGGCGGAAGAGGCGCGCATCGTGGAGGAAATCTGCCGCACCCTGGACGATTCGCCGGCGCGGCGCGAGGCTTATTGCATTGTGGTGGATGGCGAAGGCTGGCATCGCGGCGTGATCGGTATCGCCGCCACCCGCGTGGTCGAGCGCTACTGCCGGCCCGCCCTGGTCATCTCCTGTGTGGCCGGGGAGGCGCACGGCTCCGGCCGTTCCATTCCTGCGTTCCACCTGCTCAACGCGCTCGAGTCCTGCCAGGAGCTGTTTAGCCGCTATGGGGGCCACGCCCATGCAGTCGGCTTCGCATTGCCGGCGGAACGCGTGCCCCAGTTGCGCTCGGCCATGGATGCTTACGCCCGCACCCAGCTTACGCCCGCTGATTTCGAGCCTGTTCTGGATTTGGATGCTGAACTGGCGCTCTCCCAGGCCACGCCGGATTTCTTTGATGCGCTGTGCCGGATGGAACCATTCGGATTAGGGAACCCCGAACCCAAGTTCGTTGCCCACAATGTCCGCGTGCTGCTACCTCCCCGCGTGCTCAAGGACAAGCACATCAAAATGAAGCTGGCGGTGGAGCAGGAGGGCCGCAAGTTCGCCACCGGTATCCCCGCCGTCGGCTGGGGCATGGCCGAACGTTTCCGCCAGGAACAGGTGCTGGCCGGCGACCTTATAGATGTGGCCTACACTCTGGAGCACAACGACCACCCCGAATTCGGCGGCCTGGAGTTGCGCCTCTGTGATGTGGCGCGCGTGGGGAGCGCGGCGGTGAGCGTGGGGAGCGCGGCCGCCAACGGTGGTGGGCGTTAGCAGTCAGCCGCGCTGAGTTGTTCGTAAGGGCGTGGCTTAAGCCACGGCGCACGTCGTCTGACTCCTGTGCGACAGCGGTCCTCGAAACGAAAAGGGCGGCGCCCCACTAATCGTAACTCCAACGTTGACGGGCTGAATGCTGACTGCTGATTGCTGAATGCTGGCTTCTGGCCCTGCTACACTGGCATCTAACCGGTCAAAAGCCCAGCTGATATGCCAGTTTCTATTGCCCGCTTGCGCTACTGGTTCGCCGCTGCTGCCATCTTCCTGGTGGCTGTTGTGGCGGGCTTTTACCTGTACGCGCGCTGGCAGTCGGGCCAGATCGTGCATGTTTTGCCTAACCCCCTGGGGGTCACCATCCAGCAGACCACCCAGGGATTTGCCCTCTCCAAATCGGAGGGCGGGCGCACCTTGTTTACGGTGCGAGCTTCCCGCGCGGTGCAGTTCAAAGCCGGCAAGCGGGCCATGCTGCACGACGTGACCATTGTGGTTTACGGCAAACAGTCCAACCGCTTCGATCAGATCTACGGTAAGCAGTTTGAATACAATCCCAGGTCCGGTGATGTGATCGGCATCGGCGCCGTTCACATGGACCTGCAAAGCAATGCCCAGGGTCCGATACGGCCCGACCAGACGCCTCCCGAAGTGATGAAAAACCCCGTCCATATTGATACCAGCAATCTGACCTTCAACCAGAAGACGGGGAACGCGGCCACGCCGGCGCTGGTGCGCTTCAGCATGCCACAGGCCAGCGGTTCCGCCGTGGGCGCCAGCTACAACGCCAAAGACAATTCCCTGACCATGAATTCCCAGGTGGAGCTGACCACCACCGGCGAGGATCCCATGCACATCGTGGCCAACCACGCCGTGATGACCAAGGTTCCCCGCCAGATTGTGATGGCCCAGCCCCAAGTCACGCGCAGCGACGAACACTTCTCCTCTGACCAGGGCACCATTTTCCTGCGCCCCGACAACACTGCCTACCGCTTGCTGGCCGTGGGCAACGTGCATGCCGATACCATTAGCGATGCTCCTACCCACCTGCAGGCGACGCGGGGCGATTTCCAGATCGCTCCCCACAATCAGGTGGAATCGGGCGTGCTTTCCGGCCAGGTCCACGTGCAGGCCACCGGCAAGCAGGCCGCCGAAGGGCAATCCCGCCGCGCTTATTTGCGGTTCAGCGCGCACAACGTTCTGAATTTCGTTCATGCCGTGGGAGCGGTGAAGATGGTCCAGCATCGCGCTCCCTCCCCCGATGGTCAGCCCCAGCAAACCGAAGTGGACGCCGATGCCGTGGATTTCACCCTCAAGCCGGGCAGCATCCTGGACCACGCCGATACTTCCGGCAAAGCCCAGATCGTGATTCTCTCCGCCAACAATCAGCAGAGCCAGCCCGGAGCGCGCCCGGCTCGCCCCAGGCCTGCCGGCCCAGTTCGCACTGTGGTAACCGCGCGCACCTTTCACGCGACCTTCACCGAGCAGAACCGCATGAAAACGCTGCACGGCGCTCCCAATGCGAAGATTGTGTCCCGTACCCCCGGCCAGCCCCAGCGGGTCAGCACCAGCGAAGTTCTGGATGTGGCCTTCGCCCCCGATGGACAGGTCAGCAACCTGGTGCAGAACGGGAATGTACACTACACGGAAGACCAGCGCGAAGGCTGGGCGCAAAACGCCGCCTATGACCCGTCGAATGGCAATCTTCTGCTCACCGGTTCCCCGCGGGTGGTGGATGGCGGCACCACCACCAGTGCCGATACCATTCGCATGGTGCGCCCCACCGGGCTGGCCTTCGCCCAGGGTAATGTCAAGTCTACCTATAGCGACCTGAAGCCCGATCCTTCCGGGGCCATGCTGGCGGGTTCCGATCCCATTCACGTGACCTCGCTCACCATGACCGCCAACCGCAATACCGGGATGGCGGTCTATGTGGGCGCAGCCCGCCTGTGGCAGGACGGCAACATTGTGCAGGCCCCGACCATCATTTTTAACCGCACCGAACGCACGGTGCAGGCTCAGGCTGACGCCCAACACCGCGTAGCCACACTGTTTGTGCAGACCGATGCCAATGGCAAGGTCACCCCTGTCAATGTGGCTTCCGACCAGCTCACTTATCTTGATCAAATACGCCAGGCGCGCTTTGTGGGAAGCGTGGTGGCCCGGATGACGGACGGCACTTTGACCGCCGACCGGGCCACGGTTTACCTCCTGCCCCGAGACCAGAAACCGGGCTCCAAGGCGCCTGCCAATGAACCGAGCGCCAGCCACCTGGATCATGTGGTGGCGGATGGCCATGTAGTTTTGATTCAACCTGCGCGCCACGGCCAGGGAGATCACCTGGTGTACACGGCTGCGGACGGAAAGTATGTTTTGAGCGGCGGCTCGCCAAGCATTTTTGATGCCGAACGCGGCACCGTGCAGGGCGATTCGTTGACTTTCTATAATCGCGATGATAGGGTGCTGGTCGAAAGCGCGCCTTTTCCTCCCATCGCTCAGTCAAGAGTTGCGAAGTAAATGCACACGCTCTTCACCCAGGAAGTCTGTAAATCTTATCGCGGCCGGCGAGTCGTAAACGGCGTCAGCCTCAACATCGAGCAAGGCGAAGTGGTTGGACTGCTGGGCCCTAACGGCGCCGGCAAGACCACGACCTTCTACATGGTCGTCGGCCTTACTCCTCCTGACGAGGGCCGCGTCCTCATGGATGGGGAAGAGATCACGCGCGTACCCATGTACCTGCGGGCGCGCCATTACGGCATCAGCTATCTGCCTCAGGAAGCATCGGTATTCCGCAAGCTAACGGTGGAGGAGAACATTCTGGCCGTCCTGGAGGCCCAGCCCATGTCCTGGCACGAACGCCGGGAAAAGACCGAGCGCCTCATTGAGCAGCTGGGCCTGGGTGTTATCCGCAAGAACAAAGGTTACGCCCTCTCCGGCGGCGAGCGCCGGCGCGTGGAAATCGCCCGCAGCCTGTGCATCTCCCCCAGCTTTATCCTGCTGGACGAGCCTTTTTCCGGCATTGACCCCATCGCCGTGCTCGACCTTCAGAAAATCATCTTCGACCTCAAATCCAGCGGCATCGGCATCCTGGTAACCGACCACAACGTACGCGAAACCCTCTCCGTCACCGACCGCGCTTACATCATCAACGAAGGCCGCATCTTCCGCACCGGCACCCC
>DATEJK010000165.1:0-102586 GCA_035278025.1 Terriglobales bacterium
GTCCAGCTAAACGACGTTCTACTGATTGCGCAGTTTCCGCCTTGGGCGGATGTGGCGGTGCCTTATGCCCTGGAACTCGCGCGTGAACATCGGGCGCGTATGCAGGTAGTGCATGCGATGCCGACACACGGGTCCCAGAAGGTGACACACGTTCCCCAAGGCGGGGCCTTCCGCCGGTCGTGGCGTGAGGTTGTATTCGACGCGGCTGCCCGCCCCGCTGTCCTCGATGACGGCCGTATGGCAGTGCGGCTAGACGATATGACAGGCCAGCATGACTTTGACCTGGCCATCGTCAGCTATGGCGGGACATCCAGAGGGAGCGAGGGGGTGGTCGGAAAAGCTTTAGAGCACGTATTAGATGCGACCGATTGTCCACTCATGGTGATCGGTCCCGCGGTGGATACCGAACGGGTTCCACGACCGGAGCCGGCCACGATCGTGCATGCGACTGATTTTTCTCCCCAGGCTTTGGCAGCGGCACAGCATGCTTTCTCCTGGTCGCAGGAGTATCAATCCTGGATCACGCTATTGCACGTTATCGAAGGGGTTGGTGCCTGGACCGAACACGAACGTGAGCGGCTGGAGGGACCTTTCCGCCAATGGCTACGGGAACTCGTTCCGGCGGAACTGCCAATCTGGAGCGAGGTCGAGTATCGAGTCGAATTTGGCCGCCCGGCAGACACGATTGTGGCTACGGCCGAACGACTACATGCAGACCTTCTCGTCATCGGCCTCACCGGAATGGATGCGGTCGCGCAAAACAGGCCTGGCGCAACGGCGTTGCAGGTAATCTCTAATGCTCCTTGCCCAGTTCTTGTGGTGCGCGACTACATGAAAACAACGGCGACTAAGCCCGTTGCCGATGATCGTCAGCGCGGTGCGGTTGGAATCGCCGCCTAACAGAAAGGAGACCAGGACAGTGACTCCAGCAGTAACAGGTCAGATTGAGTCTGTTCCAGCCCTGCAATCGATTGAGGTGGCGGGCAAACCGCCACCTCATCGAAAGCCTAAGATGGTGCTCCCCAGTGAGAAGATCACGGTAGGGAGTGTGCTGCTCAGGAGGGGCACCACCCTTCCGATCGTGCTGCCGATGGATTTCGGACGCATGGGCGACTGGGACCTTGTTCGTGGGCTGGGTGGCAATGCGGTCGAGCGCAAGCTGCACACAGCAGGATGGCACTTTTTCTTCATGGTGCCGGAAATCGAAGGCTTTGCCGTCGGTCTTGATCCGCAAAGGACGTTCGCGAAGGCACTTGCACGAACCGTTCGGGCCGTAGAAGTAACAGGATTCAACGCGGTCGAAATTGTGGCAACGCAGAGGAGACAGTGGCTCGGAATGTACTACGTCAAGGTTACGGCTCATCCGCGGCACGTGCGTCACAGCCCGTTTCTCCACGACCCCGACGTTCACTACTATCCGAAGGGATTGTTGGATTTCAAGCGGATACCGCACGTTCGCAGCCGGCAGGCGGGGCAGCTAAAAGCAATATAGCACCCCGAAATAACGAAAGAGAAAATGAGGGGAATGGAAGATGGCAACGTTAACGCAATTACGATTGTTCAAGACCAATATCGAGGTGTCCGAGCCGATACGAGTGCAGATGATCGAGTTATTGAATTCTTGTCTGGCGGACATGGCGGACCTGCAGACACACGCGAAGCATGCACACTGGAATGTAAAGGGAGCTCAATTCCAGCCGTTACACGAATTGTTTGGAGAGATCGCGTGCCATCTCGAGCAGCAGGCCGACGAGGTCGCAGAACGAGTCACTGCTCTAGGCGGGGTAGCCCGGGGCACAGCGCGCCAGGTGGCGGCGGCGTCAAACCTCCCGCAGTACGACTTGGATGCCGTTACCGGTGAGGAACACCTTCGAGCTTTAGCCAAGCGGCTGGCGTTAGTGGGAGGAAGAATTAGGACCAGTGTCGCTGTTGCCCACCAGCTCGGGGATGATGCTACCGGAGATCTGCTGACCGAGATCGTGCGCCAAGCCGACAAAGATCTCTGGTTCCTTGACGCACACGTCCAGACGGGGGTGAACGGATGACGGCTTTCACGCCAGTATCTCTCGCCTTGGGCGTTAGGAACGAAAAACAATCTAGGCCTCGGGAACACAGTAGCGCGACTTGTTGTCCGTGCGCGATATCGGATGTGGCAGAGCTAGAGCGAAGGGAGTACGGTCTGGATAGCACTTTAGCGGAAACATTTCCGTGTAGTGATCCGCTGTCCTCAATCCCCAACCCGGATCCGCCCACTAATTAGAGGCACGGCTGGACCGTGCTCCTGTGCGAGAGCAACGAATCATCAGCTCATATCTGGAGGGCTTTATGGTGAACACTCATCTCATGATTGGACTGCCAACCGACGACAGGAAGGCCGGCACAGGAGTGCCGGCCACGCTCACCTGCTCCGAGGTTGCGCCACTGATCACTCCGGGCACGCTCGTGGTGAATCACTGGCTACTTGACCTGCCACTGGACCTAAGGATTGGTGGCTTCCAATATGATCACCACTCCCGTATTTACCCGGCATCGCTGAGCCGGCAGGTGCATCGCAGCCTGACCAGTGACGGATGGCAGTTCCTCCGCATGAGACCTCTCGTGCATGAACGGGCCATTTCCTGGCGAGCTGAGAAGGCATTGTGCCGGGCGTTGCGCAAGGTTCTCTACAAGGTGCGGAACGAAAATCTGAATGCGTTGCAGATAGTTGATGTCAAGGTGCGTAAACTGCTCGGCTGCTATTGGGCCTCACTCGTCGCTCAAGCCCGCAACGTGCAGATTTCGCGACGCTACGACTACGGTGGCTGCGGACAAGTGTTTTGGCCCATTGCCTGTTGAAAGAAAGGGGAGTACATCATGATAATTCCGTTCGCAACAACTGCTTTTACGACACGTCGGTTACTGCAGAGGGAATGTCCTATCTGCGGTCACGTGCAGATGGTCGCGCCCAGCAGAATCCGTGATGTGGTCACTTGCGAGAGGTGCGATTATCTGATTCCGCCGAGGCGAAAAGCGGCCTGACAGGAGCCTTGTGAGCCCGAGCACCGATCCGGGACATTATTCCTGAGCTTCAGTCACAGTTCCGGTCGCGATTCTGCCTTTCTGCCGGGTCGGTGCCCGCCGGCCCGCTGATCTTGACCGCAAATGTTGGAAGATGCTGCCCGGTCTGTTGGCTACGGGCGGTCCGTGATTAGGGTCACAGCATTTTATGCTGTGTCGGACTAATCTCCTGACAGTTCGCCACCTGGTGTCTACCCTGCGAACACCTTCATCCCGCAATTGAGGAGTTTCGATATGAGCGCAACGTTTCACAGATTGATCCTTACTACTCTTATTGTTTTCGCTGCGGTAGCGCTGCCGCGCCAGGCAGTCGCTCACTGTGACAGCATGGATGGGCCGGTCGTAAGGGCGGCCAAGCTCGCCCTCGAGGCGGACGATGTCACCCCGGTGCTGAAATGGGTCCGTGAGGCTGATGAGCAACGAATTCGTGTCGCGTTTGAGCGCACGCTAAAGGTCCGTGCGCTCGGTCCGGAAGCGCGCGAAATGGCCGATACGTACTTTTTCGAGATGCTCGTGCGGGTTCACCGTGCTGGCGAGGGCGAACCCTTTACGGGCCTCAAGCCTGCCGGAACTGAGGTTGAGCCCGGAATTGCGCTTGCTGATAAGGCTCTGCAGAGCGGCTCAGCCGATAAACTGGTGAAGCAGGTCACAGCTGAGATAGCCAGTGGTATCCGGCAGCGGTTTGCCCGCGTAGAAGACACGAGCAAACACGGGGAGGAGAGTGTGGCGGCAGGACGTAGATTCGTCGCCGCCTACGTGGAATTCATCCACTACGTGGAGAGCATGTATCAGGCGCTGGGGGGACCGGGTTCCCACGCAGAGCACGCGGCAGAACTAACGGAAAGCACCGTGCATCAGCAGCAGTAGTTGAAAAAAGCTCCAACTGCAGGAAAGCAGAAGGCAAATCAAAGAAGTTCATTCGGGAGGGCACCCGGGCGTCTCCCTGCTCTCGCCTGCTTGGCGAGCCGGGGCTGAGTGGTAACTTTCAGTGGAACTGAGCGAGCCGCTTCGGGAAATACGCATTCCCGAAATACTGCGAAAGCATACGCTGGGCGTTGAAGAAAGATCCGTTGAGCGCGATTGTCGAACGCATGATCTCCGTGTATGCGTTAGGACTGCCGTAGAACATGGGCAAAATCAGAAGCTCCAGCTTGTCATATAGCGAGGCGGCTTCAGCTTGAGCATCCTCCGCCACCTTCCAGTCGTGTCCGACGGCCCAGCCGGTCACACCTTCCACGTGTCCCTCGATCCACCAACCGTCTAGCACGCTCAGGCTCGGAACCCCATTCAGAGCAGCTTTCATGCCGCTGGTGCCTGACGCCTCTTGCGGCCTCTGAGGGGTGTTAAGCCAGAGATCAACACCACCCGTCAGCAACTCGGCCCAATGCCAACCGTAATCCTCGACGTAGACGACACGCACGGCATCCCTGATTGAGGCCGCAGACTCCAGCACGCGCCGGATCAACGCCTTGCCACCGTCATCCCGCGGGTGAGCCTTCCCGCCATAGATCACCTGGAGCGGACCCACTTGCCGCGAAATCGACCGGAGGTGCTCGGCGTTTTGGAACAACAGGTCGGCTCTCTTGTAGGTTGAGGCGCGGCGGGCAAAGCCGAGCGTCACCACCGCCTCGTCAAGTTGTATGCCGGTCTGCTGCTTCACCGCGTCCAGCAGGGCCCGCTTGGCCTCTGCGTGTGCCATGCGGATTTCATCCAGCGGGATGCCCACAGCGTAGCGCAGGAACAAGTTATCGTGCCGCCATTCCGGAATATGGCGGTCGTAGAGCGCGCGGAAAGGCCTCGTGGTCCAAGTGACTGCGTGCACCCCATTGGTGATGGCGCGCACAGGGTATTGTGGAAACATCCCCCTCGAGATCTCACCGTGCCGCATGGCGACCCCGTTGATGTAACGCGAGAAGCGCAGGGCTAAATACGTCATGTTGAGGGCACCGTCGGGCAAGCATCCGGTGTGCTCAAGAATTCCGGCTCGTCGAGCGCCCAGCACCTGATAAATCAGTTCGCGCGAAAATTGATCGTGCCCCGCGGGAACCGGCGTGTGCGTAGTAAAAACGCACTTGCGGCGGACAGCCTCAACGTCGTCATCTGTGGTACTCAGCGAGTCGTGCAGTGTGAGCTGGTGTTCCATCAGCGCCAGCGCTAGAAGAGCGGCGTGCCCTTCATTCAGGTGGTAAGTTTCAATCTCCTCGAGCCCCAGAGCGTGCAGGAGGTCCACCGCTCCCAATCCTAAGACTGCTTCCTGGCTGAGGCGGTAGCGATCATCGCCCCCGTACAGAAAATCGGTCAATCCCTGATCCCACATGCTGTTTTGCGCGACCTGGGTATCTAGTAAGTAGACCGGTACGATATGCCCTGAGACACCGTGTATCAGAAAGCGCCAGGCACGGATCTGAACCGGACGGCCCTCTATGGTCATCGAGCCCACCGGTTTTACCGGCTCCAGGAACTTCTCGATGTCCCAGGGCGCCGGCTCCTCAGTCTGGTTGCCCGATGGATCCAAGCGCTGCCGGAAATATCCCTTTCGGTGCAACAAGGTGATACCGACCATTGGCACACCGAGGTCCGCGGCCGCTCGGAGAGTGTCTCCAGCCAGCATGCCAAGTCCACCGGCGTAGGTGTTCATCGCCGGGTCGAGGGCGATTTCCATCGAGAAGTAGGCGACTTTCGAGGAGACTGGGTCGGATATGCTGTTCATGAATTTGTCATCTCTTGTGTCTCGATTCTTAGGCTGGGAATCGATCAGAAACGGATTATCAGCAATCCCACGCCAAGTATCCAAGTAACCCGGGGGACTTCGGAATCTCGGCTACGCCGTCCGAAGCAACCGGCCAGATTCTTGTTTGCGAAGCAACTCTATGAGCAGGCGGTTTGTTTCCCGTGCTCGAGCCTGAAGTTCGGGCAGCCGTTGTGCAATGAGTTCGCTGATTTCCTTGCGCGTATCCCAGGATCGGTCGATGCGAGCGATTAGCTGTCCAATACTGAAGCTGCCCAGTGGGGGTGTCTCCATGCCAAGATCTTGAAGAAAGCCTGTGATCTTGGAGGCATAAGGAAGCGCGGTGAACGGAACGCCACGCAATGCCGCGAAGATCAAAAAATGAAGTCGCATGCCTACGGCAAACTCGAAGTGGCTGAGGAGCGCAAGAATCTGCTGAGGCAGGTATGTCCGCCTGAGCACCTCGACCCTGTCCGCATTATGCATGTGTGCAACCACCGCATGACTGTGCTGAATGTCCGTTTTTTCCATAGGGACAAACACAATATCGGCATCCAGGCGGTCCACGATGTAATCCGCCGCGTTCGCCAGCAGCGCATAGTACTCTTCCGGATTAATGTCAGGGGCGGCCGGACCGCGCTCTCGGACTGAGAATCCAACCAGATGACGCCCAAACTGGACGCCTTCTTCCTTAATCGCGTCAGGTGATAGCTGCCCCGGCACCAGGAGGAGTGCCGGGTCGCCTGTAAGGTGGATCTCCCGAGTAACTCCCACGTCTTCCAGCACGCGGTATCCCTGGCGGTCCCGAACGGTGATTATGGCAGCCGAGTTCAGTGCCGCCCGCACTGCCGCACGCGCCCCTGGATTCGCCAGGGGGCCGGCGCTAACCGCATAAATTACCACGGGAACGCCTAGTTCATGGGCCACGAACACTTCCCGCAGATAGATCTCGGCCTCATCGTCATACAAGATGCCGCCTCCGCCCAGGATTAGCAGGTCGAGGCGCTGGACCTCCGGAGTAACTTCTTTTCGGGTCAACTCCCGCACCGGTATAACTCGTTCCACTCTGTGTCTGGCGATGGTGTCTTCGCAATTGCGGGAGAAGACCGTGATCTCTACCGGAAGAGAGTCTCGCAGTTGCGCGATGATCCCGTCGAGAATTGCCTCATCTCCCAGGTTCATTCCCCCGTAAGAACCCGAAATGCCGATACGGAACTGCTGCTTCCCTTCGTCCATGGCTGATTTCCCTTCACGAGCTGGCCGTTCGCCTCTCACACAGGCGAGAGTGATGGCCAACACAGTTCGATGCCGCGATTGCAGAGGAGGGACTGAAACTCCTCAAGAAGCGCCGAATGGGACCGCACAAATCTGGGCTCCACATGGCGCTCCAGACAAAAACTCGCTAATAATCCAGCCACCTCACCTACATTCCATTCAACCGGGTGGACACGAAACGCGCCATTGGTGATGTGGGTAGTTCCTAAATTCTTGCCTCCCGGCAACAGATTTTCGAGGCGTACGGGAATCAGCGAACCGAGCGGGATTTGGAATGGCCAGGACCCGAGATCAAGGTATCCACGACCATTGGTCCTCGGATGAAGATCAATTCGGTAGCAGCCCACGCCCACTGAGTCCGCAAACAATGTCGGACCAGATGGCCGGAGAGGATAAGCTATATCCTGCTCCCGGACTGTGAATTCTGCTCGGATGCGGCGGGAAGAACGGATATAGGGAGCCAAAGCAAGTCCGTCTTCAGTTGCCCCGACCACATCTGCGCGGAGGCGTAAGCCCGGGTAGCCCAACCCTCCATCCGGCCGTGGCGCCTCCACTTGCAGCCAGTAAAGGAGACTGAGGCTGAGTTGCTTCGCCTCAGCAAGATTTCTCTGCAGCACGGCTTCATCCACTCCACACAAGGGACCGCGCCGGTAGTCATTTTGCGGCCAATCCACAAGCGTGATATCACTGGCCGCAAAACCTTCCTCGAAGTTGCTGCGGTCGAGAATCCTGCGGTACGTCCACCACGAGTAACCGTCCGCTTCCTCGAACAACTGGCGGACCAAAGGCTCTAGCGTGGAGGGCCGCACAACCCTCCAACTTAGCAAGGGTCCGGTCCAATCCTCTGGTCTGTGGTTCCGCCAGAACTCGTAATCGCGAGGTTTTTCAATGGTGTGATCCTCGCCAGGCAAGTATTCCATAGCGAAGCAAAACGTTACCGCCTGTTGGTCGAACGGATCAGCGCGGTCTGGCGCATGAGGCTCGCCGGTTTGTGACTCGGCGCCCGTAATATGCTCCGCGCCCGCTAAGGCCAAAAGGTCACCCAGGGCAGTGCCATCTATAAAGAATGGAGCTTCAATCGAATATTCATGCCCAGACTGGATGTTGGTGACCACCACCGCCACTACACGATCTCCGCGCGTCCACGCTTTCATCGGACGGTGGGAGCACAGGATGCGAACTCTGCCGTTTAGCTGGTAGGGCGCAAGCATCTGGTTCAAAACCGCAAGGGCAACACGCGGATCATGGCATAGGCGGCTAACAAAACCGTTTCCTGGGTTCAGTGCTTCAATGTTCCTGGCTGCGGCACTCAATGGCAGGTGCGCCCGGTAATAGTCGCGAATTCTCGTGCGGAGTTCTCGGTAACTGGCGGTTGCTCCAAAATGCTCAATCCAAGGGTGCTCGTCCGGGGGGACAGCCTGGCTGGTCAGTTGGCCTCCAATCCACCGCGTGTCTTCCGTTAGGATTACCGTTCGACCGCTCCTTGCTGCCGCTAAAGCAGCGGCGCAACCACCCAGTCCGGCACCGATCACAGCCACATCCGCTCGGATTGTCGATTCAGGTTGCATGGCGCGTCTTTTTTCCCCACAGAGATCACCGATCGAGCGCTGCGAACGTTTGGCTTGATCGGAATGGCGGTGCATTCACGAGCAGGAGTTACAGCGTTATGCCCTACCCGAGAGAGTTCAGGCAGCCGCAACACACCTCCAGTCAAAACATGAAACTGGTAGTTCCGAGCCGGTAGTGAACCTCGCCGCCAGGTAGGCCTCCTGGGCGAGTGGCTACGACCGCGACCATGTTTAGGCCGGGAGAGATGCTTTTGACCGCATATTGAATTCCCAACATGGAGCCAGTCGAATGGCGGATATTTCGTTGTCCGATTGACGCGCCGGCCAGCAAACATTCGCTCCACTCTTCCTCGTCGTATTCGATCCTATCCTGCGAAAATGCGTCCGCGCTACGCCCAACAAATTGACTGCGCGGAAATCCCCACATCTCACAAAGGGCAGCATTGACGTCGAGAATTCTTCGCGCATTATCAAGCACCAGGGTGGGCAAAGGCGAATTGAAGAACAGGACGCAAAAATGCTCATCGTGCATCAGGGCCTCTGCCCCTTTAGGACGGGTGCGTAACCAAGCGTCGAGCTCAGAACGAAACGCGAACACGACCGAGCCACGCTTGGTGGCCACGCGCCGGACGGGCAGGCCGAACTCCCTCTCCCATCGCTGCACTGTCCGTATTGACACGCCAGTGTAGGCGGCGATTTCTTTCCAGGATCGTAGTGTTTTGCCCATGACCGTTGTCCAGAACTGGCCAGTGCTAAGACCTTCAAGGGCTGACAGTTGCTTTCTCGGCAAGCTGGCCATCGCAGTTTCCCAATTCTTAGGATGCAGGGCCTGAACGTCCGGAACGATACAAAATTGCTAACGAATCAGCATCTTTTGCTTCACTGACGCGGTCGCCCGAGGCCAAGCAGCGCTAGTTGAAAGGCAACATGCTATCGGCTATTTGAATAGCTCTTGCCGGGCCGTCGTTCGAATGGCGAGTACCGCCGGGTGCTGCAGTTTCCGTTCCGCGCTTATTGCATAGAATTGAGTCCGAACCTGGTCCGTCGTCCCGACTGTGCGCAACGAGTTTTGACGCCGAATCTGCGCCTCCGTCACCGAAGGAAGCGGAAACACTCCCGCCCCAGTTTCGCCAAATGCCCGTAACAGGGCAAAATCCTCAAACTCGCCTAGGACGTGCGGGCGGATTCCGTTGGACTCAAACCAGAAATCCAGGTTGCGGCGGAGCGCCGTGTTGTCGGTGGGAAGCAGCATGGGAGCGCCATCGAGCGAGTGGGGGAACCTGCGGCGGTAACGAGCCGCAGTCTTCGCGCCAGCGACAAACATGACGCCACATTCTCCCAGCAAATGGCTGTAGGCGCGGATTTTCAGCGTGGGATCGATCGGTGAGTCCGACAGCACAACATCCAGTTCGTGAGTTGCCAAACGGCCGAGCAGTTGGTCGGCGCTGGCCTCGCGGCAGACAATGCGAACCCCCTCGCGCAGGTGCAGCGCCGGCTCAAGCAGAGTCTGGACCACCGATTTCGGCATTACGTCCACCACTCCCACATCCAGACGCAACGGCCTGCCGGTAGGGCGACTCTTCACCACATCCAGCAACTCACGGCCGAGCGTGAAGATGTCCTCCGCATAACTGAAGACCGTCCTGCCCATTTCTGTCAGCACCAACCGCCGCCCGGAGCGGACAAGAAGCTTATCTCCAAGCTGCTCCTCCAGAAGCTTCAGTTGCGTGCTGATGGCGGGAGGGGAAACCCTTAGTTCCTCACTTGCTTTGTGAATGCTGCCCGCGCGAACCACGGTCCAAAAGTACAACAGGTGATGGTAGTTCAACCATTCCATACCCAACCGCCTATCCGGCAATCGCCGGCAAAAACTCAATTAATAAAAGGTTACCAGAAGCGTAGGATTTATGTAGTTTTCCAAAAGGTAAAATCCGGATAACGTAGGAATGGTTGGAGGATGAAAATGCAAATTGCCATACATCTCAGCGATGCTGATCTCGCTGGGGCAGTTCACTCCTATGTCGAGCGACGACTACGGTTTGCGCTCAGCCGCTTCGGCGGGCGGGTCGGCCATGTGACGGCACGGATGAACGCAGACGGCCCTGCGAGCAGCCGGTGCCGGATCGAAGCAGAGATACTCCCCTTCGGCCATGTTGCAGTGGAGGAAATCGACTCCGATCTGTTCGCAGCGATTGATCGAGCCACCGGAAGAATCGGCCGGTTGTTCAGCCGTAAATTGGAGCGAACCCGCGAAGGTAGAACCGGCCGCGAGTCGATTCGAGTTGCGGCTTAGCTGAGGCCGCAACGATCCCTTCAGGGATTAGGAAAAATTGTGTTACTCGTCAAAGGAGGAAAAGAAGCTGTGAAAGGAAAAAGCATCGTCATCACTGAATCCGACTACGCGCGTCTGCAGCGGCTGATTGAGTCCTCCAGGCGTTTCAGGCACCGGGATGCGCAGCATCTCGATGCTCTGCAGCAGGAATTGGAGCGCGCCACGGTTGCGCGGGCTGAGGAAGTCCCGGGCGATCTGGTGACTATGAACTCACGCGTGCGGGTCGAAGACCTCGACAGCGGCCATGTGTATGCCTATCAGATCGTGTTTCCGAAAGATGCTGATTTCTCCAGGAACCGTATTTCAGTTCTGGCGCCGATTGGCACAGCCCTTCTGGGCTACGGTGCGGGCACCACGGTCGAATGGCAAGTCCCATCAGGAATGCGGCGTCTGCGGATTCTTGATGTTGAATACCAGACTGAGGCTGCGGGGATAGCCGCCTGAAACCAGGCATAAATTGTGTCACCCGGGTTGGGCTAGTTGGGAGCAGTTTCCGCCCGGGTGAATACAAACCGAGGAGGATACAAGAACATGGCAGTTGACCACGTCATGGTAGGCGCACTCACCGCCGCCTCGATTGCTCTGTTGGTTTGGATCGAGATCCGGTCGCGTCGCAATTCGGCGAACCAGGAAGAAAACCGGAGCGCCCCGCGGACGGAAGAGGGACCCCCGCCCCACAGACCGCGCAACAGGAATGCGGCCTAGCGGCATGAGGACAGAGGAGGTACGGACCACAACGGTTCTGGATTTGCGGTGAGAATACCGTCAGGGGTATTCTCGACCGGTGAGGGACATTCTGAATGCATACTCCTCACCATATTCCTCTTGGCCTTTAACTCTTCCTGTTTCTTGCGGGCGTAATGCTTCGGCAAAAATCCCACTCCACTGCACCGCCATTGAGGGCCCGCCACGCGAGGTTCCCGGCAGCGTCAAGCTTTGCAAGCGTGTGAGTTAGCTCGCTCAGCCAGTAACCCGTTGGTATCCCCGACTTACCCTTGACTCCGCTGCTGGTGACGACAAGCAGGACCGGTTTGATGTGACTATTAGTCTCGTTTTTCATAAACCTCTATCCATCTCCTCTTAAAAACTTGTTCCGGTTATCCTCAGCGATAGCTCATTTGCTCGATATGCTCGGGATACCGCGCTCCTTGTACGTCTATGTTTGACGCAGCACGTTCAATCTCCCGAACCTCGTCTGCGGTGAGTTCAATCTTCGCCGCTCCGATGTTTTCTTCCAGGCGATGCAACTTGGTTGTGCCCGGAATGGGGACGATCCAGGGCTTCTTTGCCAATAGCCATGCAAGCGCGATTTGCCCAGGCGTTGCAGCCTTTGCTTCCGCAAATCTTGTGAGCAGGTCCACCAATGCCTGATTGGCATCCATGTTTTCCGGGCGGAAGCGGGGAAGAGTGCTGCGAAAATCGGTGCTTTCGAACTTCGAGTCGGGAGTGATCTTCCCCGTCAGAAACCCTTTGCCAAGCGGACTGTATGGAACGAACCCGATGCCGAGTTCTTCGAGCGTTGGCAAAATCTCCTGTTCGGGTCGCCTGAACCACAACGAATACTCACTCTGTAGCGCGGTAACAGGCTGAACCGCATGCGCTCGACGTATCGTTTGCGCACCTGCTTCGGACAATCCGAAGTGCTTCACTTTTCCTTGTCGAATCAGGTCCTTCACCGCTCCCGCTACGTCTTCGATGGGCACGGTGGGATCGACGCGATGCTGGTAATAAAGATCAATTGCATCGACTCTCAAGCGTTTGAGTGAGCCTTCGACTACCTGCTTGATGTGCTCGGGGCGACTGTTCAGGGTCGTCCATCGTTCCCGATCACCAGGTGCAGGTGCCCAACCGAACTTGGACGCGATCACTAATTGCCCACGGAAGGGAGCCAGAGCTTCGCCCACAAGCTCTTCGTTCGCCAATGGCCCGTATACTTCGGCGGTGTCAAAAAACGTGATACCGCGTTCGACGGCTGCGCGAAGCAGCGAAATCATCTCCTGCTTATCTTTGGGCGGTCCGTAGGACCAGCTCATGCCCATGCAGCCGAGGCCAACCGCAGAAACTTCAAGATTGCTTTTTCCAAGTTTGCGTTTCGTCATTGTCCGGATCTCCGCATCCTTTAGTAGCGTTCCCAAACGGCTTTCCAGTGTTCGTTCGGGTCTGTCGATTTCACAGTCAAGCGATTGCCCGAAATCTCGTACGCACGTTTCAGGTCTTTGCCAATCAGCGATCGCACGAGTGCGCCGTCGATGTGAAACGTGAAAGTGGAAGAGTCGTCGATGCGGTAGCTGCCGTACGAGGCCTCGTAACCACCCTGCGCATAGGCACTGCCAGTCTGCGCATTTCGGTACATGACCTGGACGGATGCCTTACCGTCGCTCGTGAAAACGAACATGCCAGCACAGTTCGCCTTGTGAACTTGTCCGTCTGCACTCGGCTCTTCGAGCGAAACCAATTTCCATGCGCCGACCAGACGGTTCTTAATTGGAGCGTCGTGTACAGATTGGGCTGCACCCCCCACGCTCAGAAGTACGACACTCAGCAAGAGCAGTGATTTCATATCAGTTCTTCGCACCTGAGCATTAGAGACCGGGAACCCGTCGAGTGGATATCACGATCCTGCCGATTGATTGCCTATTCCTGTCGCTAAATGCAGATTGTGGGAGACCGAAGGAGTTTGTAGGGGTAAGATTTAGTCATGAAACAACCGGCGGTCGGGCTGCCCAAGCGCCAACTTGAGACGAAGAGTGCCCCGTCCGGGGTCGCTGAATTGCGAACCGAACTGGCTCGGAAGATTGCTGCGCACGCTCGAACCGCAGGAGAGCATGCAACCTCAATACCGGGTCTGTCGCTGTATCGGCGAACCACTACGACTCCTTGCTACCCCGCCACCTACGAACCCAGCTTGAACGTCTTTGTGCAAGGGCAAAAACGTGTAACGCTCGGGGGAACGACCTACCTCTGCGACGGATCGACATTCCTGCTGAGTTCCCTCGATCTCCCCGTCGTGAGTCAGATCGTAAAAGCAAGCGACGAAGTGCCATTACTCTCCATGCTGCTGAAACTCGACATGGCATCAGTCAGAGAGATTCTGAATCACGCGGAATTTCAATCGCAGAATGGCTCATCCGATGCTCCGGGCCTCGCAATCGGGAGGACGACCGTTGATTTGCTCAAGCCCTGTTCTCGTCTCCTGGATCTGCTGGATGCTCCCGAAGATATCCCGTTTCTCAGCAGCGTAGTCCAGCGTGAGATCGTGTACCGTCTGCTGCGCGGTCCGCAAGGTGCGCGTCTCCGCGCGATTGCGACGCTTGGCGACCAGAGCCACAGAACGGCGAAGGCGATTGCTTGGCTCAGAGCCAATTACGCGAAACCTCTGCGGCTGGAGGAGCTGGCGGAAGTTGCACGAATGGGCATGTCAACTCTGCATCATCACTTCCGCGCATTGACCGCGATGAGCCCGCTTCAGTATCAAAAACAGCTTCGATTGGTAGCAGCACGAGAACGAATGCTCATCGAGGGCCTAGATGCTGCCACGGCAGGGTTTGAAGTTGGTTATGAAAGCCCTAGTCAATTCAACCGTGAGTACAAACGCTTCTTCGGTCAGCCACCCATCCGCGACATCAAAACACGTCAGTTCTCCGAGTCCACAACACTTCCGCGTTGAGTCAGTTCTACGTTTAATCGTCGACAGCGCGGCGCGGTCGGGCCGGCCGAATTATGGTCGGTGGACACAATGATCCCTTGGCGCGAGGTCAGGGGCTCAGTCGGAAAGAAATGAGATCGTCGATCGTTGGGAGACCGCATTATTAGCGGTTTCTCTGAGAATTGTCTGCGACAATTTCTTATGGGTGCCCCCGATTGGGTGCCCCCAGCACAGATGCGCAGATTGTCTAAGTCCCTGCCAAACCGGTACTTGGTTAGGGGCACCCATAAAAGGCGCACCAAGGGCTCAATGGCGAGGGCGCGCAAGATTGCAAGTGTTTGAAAAGAAATGGTCGGGGAGAGAGGATTTGAACCTCCGACCCCCTGGTCCCGAACCAGGTGCTCTACCAGGCTGAGCCACTCCCCGACAGGATGCAAAACACGCGATCGGCAGCTGATAACGTGGTGTTTTCTAAGGGGCGCCGCCAGACCACCGCATTTGCTGCCATGGCGGTAACCTACTATGAAAATTATAGCATTCGACGTTAAAAAGTCCGCCAGACTGATTGCACGCCGCAAGCCCAGGGGAGTGAGGTGATCCGGCCACTGCCAGCTTGCTGCCACGTTCAAAAGGTGCTCGCACCTTCAAAAGGTGCTGGCCTCGAGAATAGCAGCTAGATTACATACATCTGTGCGACTTCGCGCGGCATCTGCTCATCGAATAAGGTTCGTCGCTGGCTTGGGGCATAATCTTGCACAGAACAGAATGTCGCTCTGGGATGCGGAGCAGTCCCTTTTGCCGTAAACATTGGAAAAGGAAAGCGCGGCTTTGAATGTCTGGGGCGCCAGTGTGGCGGAAACATTCCAGAAACCAGGGTGTCGGGCCTACACTGTTGTGGAAGAGGCAAAACCATAGTGATCGTTGAAGGGAAAGGGAGTGTAATGTCGCCATGGTGCGACGTGACCAGGGCGAACCAACAGAAAAGCGCAAATCGCCTGGTGGTTGTGCTTGCCCTCTCCAGCATGTTGCTGTTCTCCACCCGGGTGCTGGCCCAAACCGTGACCATGGAAAGCGGAGCCGCTCCTTCCACAATTTCTTCGCCACTGACGGGCGCGACCCAGCTCCCACCAGCCATCACCGGAAGCAGCGCGCAGAATCCATTTTTAGGCAGCGCACCGCAAAACGCCGTGCCCGGTGTATTGAATCTTTCCTTACAGGACGCCATCCAACGCGGTTTGCACTACAACCTGGGACTGCTGCTATCCCATCAGGGCCAGCGGCAGGCAGAGGGAGCGCGCCTCGCGGCCCGCAGCCGTCTGCTTCCTGACATCACTACCCGTACGAGTTACCTCGCCGAGCAGGTGAATCTGGCAACTTTCGGTATCCCCCCTATTCCGGGAATTCCGGCGATTGTAGGGCCGTTCGAGGTGTTTGACGCCCGCGGCTATTTTTCCCAGCGAATTCTGGATTTCAATTCCTTGAATAGCTTGCGGGCTCGTTCGGACGCGCTCAAGGCGGCGCGCTACAACTATCAGGACGCGCGCGACACAGTGGTGCTGGTGGTAGGCGGTTCTTACCTGCAGGCCGTGGCCAGTGCCGCCCGCATTGATGCGGTTCGCGCCCAACTGCAAACCGCCAGCGCGGTGTACCAGCAGACAGCGGACATGAAAAACGCAGGCCTGGCCGCGGCCATAGACGTGCTGCGCAGCCAGGTGGAAATGCAGGCACAGCAGCAACGTTTGCTGGCCGTGAAGAACGATTTTCAAAAACAAAAGCTGGCTCTGGCCCGCACGATTGGCCTGCCGGGCGAACAGGCCTTTAATTTGACAGACTCGATGCCGTTCACTCCCGCCCCGCCGATCACATTCCAGCAGGCCATGGATGAGGCCCTGCGCTCGCGCGCCGATTACCGCAGCGCGCAAAGCATGCTCCACGCGGCTGAAATGGCCAAGAAAGCCGCCAATGATGAACGCCTTCCATCTCTGAGTTTTGACGGGGATTACGGAGACATTGGTAATCGGCCCACCACTTCGCATGGCACCTTCACGGCTGCAGCGGCGCTGAAGATACCCATCTTCCAAGGCGGCAAAGTGCGTGCCGATCAGTTGCAGGCAGATGCGCAGCTGCAACAGCGGCGGGCGCAACTGGAAGACATGCGCGGGCGCATCGAGTACGAGGTGCGTACCGCTTTCCTTGATCTGAACACCGCCGCCGACCAGCTAAATGTCGCCAGAAGTTCAGTGGACTTGGCCACCCAGCAACTAGGGCAGGCACGCGACCGCTTTGCCGCCGGAGTTACCGATACCATCGAAGTTGTGCAGGCGCAGGAAGCTCTGGCCGCGGCCAACGAAAATTACATTTCCGCATTGTTCGCCCATAACCTGGCCAAGCTTTCGCTGGCCCGCGCCCTGGGTATTGCGGAACAGGCTTCGAAGAAGTTCTTGGGAGGTAAGTAAGTGGCCGATCAGCAAACTACCGCCAAGCCGCCGGCGGAGGCAGAACCATCGCCACGGGAGCCCTGGCCAGAGGAAGCCGCCCCGCCGGCGCGCGGAGGCCGCGCCCAAGGATATTTTCGCGCTCACCCGCGCGCCAAGTGGGTAGTGCTTGCCATCCTCATTCTTCTTGTTGCTGCAGGCTACGCAGTTTGGAGCTACTACTCCGCCCGAGAGTCTACCGACGATGCGCAAATTGATGGCCACATTGTGCCCATCAGCGCGCGCGTGGGAGGAACGGTGGAGAAGGTGAATGTGGACGATAACCAGTACGTGCAGGCGGGCACGGTGCTGGTGCAACTGGATCCCACCGACTACCAGGTCGCTGTGGACCGCGCACGCGCCCAATTGCAGGATGCCATGGCCACACTTCAGGCGGCGCGCACCGGAGTGCCACTCACGCACACCACTACGTCCAGCACTCTGAGCAACGCCCAAGCCAGCCTGCGGGCAGCGCAACAGGAGGTAAGCGCAAGCCAGGCTCGGCTGCGGGAGGCCGAGGCCCAGTACAAGTTGGCAGCCGATGACGTGCGCCGCTTTGCTCAGCTCATCAAGAAGGATGAAATTCCGCAGCAACGCTATGACACGGCAGTGACCACGGAACAGCAGGCTGCCGCGAGCGTAGACGCGGCTCGCGCCGCCGTGGCCAATGCGCAGAGCCACGTGGCCCAGGCTGAGGCCATGCTGCAGGGCGCCCAGACCGTACCCCAGCAGGTGGCCATTACCCGCGCCAAAGCCAGCTCCGCTGAAGCCGACGTGGCCCGCCTGAAAGCGACGTTGCAGCAGGCCGAACTCGACCTGCAATACACCGTGATTCGCGCCCCCGCGACCGGCATTGTGAGCAAGAAGACCGTGGAACCGGGCGAGGTAATCCAACCAGGCCAGCCGGTGCTCGCCCTGGTTAATTTGGAGGACGTTTGGGTGACCGCCAACTTCAAAGAAACGCAACTTAAGAGCATGCACCCCGGCCAGCATGCCAGCATCGAGGTGGACGCCTACGGCCGCACCTACAACGGCCATGTGGACAGCATCGGCGGCGCCACGGGCGCCCGTTTCAGCCTGCTGCCGCCGGAGAACGCCACCGGCAACTATGTGAAAGTTG
The DNA here is from genome assembly GCA_035278025.1 of Terriglobales bacterium. GTDB lineage: Bacteria > Acidobacteriota > Terriglobia > Terriglobales > Acidobacteriaceae > JAICWP01. The sequence continues at coordinate 18,201 of DATEJK010000165.1, forward strand.
TGCAGCGCGTGCCGGTGAAGATCGTTTTCGAAAAAGGTCAGGATCCGCAGCACCTGCTACGGCCGGGCATGTCGGTGGTGCCAACCGTGCGCACGAAGTAACATGGCCAACGGCAATCAGATATCCAAGGCTCAGCCCGACGTCAATCCTTGGCTGATTTCCGTCGCCGTGATGCTCGGCACCTTCATGGAGGTGCTGGACACAACGGTGGTGAACGTTTCCCTGCCCCACATTGCGGGCAATCTCTCGGCAACTGTGGACGAAGCTACCTGGGTGCTGACCTCCTACCTGGTGGCTAATGCCATCGTCCTGCCTCTGACCGGCTGGCTGTCCAATCATTTCGGCCGCAAACGCGTGCTGATGACCTCCATCACCGGCTTCACCCTCGCCTCCGTCCTGTGCGGCATGGCTCCCAATCTGCCTTTTTTGATCATTTTTCGTGTGCTGCAAGGCGCCTGCGGCGGCGGCCTGCAGCCCCTTTCCCAGGCCATCATGCTGGAGGCGTTTCCGCCCGAGGAGCGCGGCAAAGCCATGGCCTTCTGGGGCTTGGGCATCGTGGTTGCTCCCATGCTGGGGCCAGTGATGGGGGGCTGGATCACCGACAGTTACAGCTGGCGCTGGATCTTCTACATCAACCTGCCGGTAGGCATTGCCGGGTTGATCATGTCCAAGCTGTTCATCTTCGACCCTGCCTACATCAAGCGTCAGGCCGGCGGCGTGGATTACTGGGGCATCGGGTTTTTGGCGGTCGGGATCGGCGCGCTGCAAATCATGCTCGATAAGGGCCAGGAGGACGACTGGTTCAGCTCCCATTTCATTCTGATTCTGGCTATCGTGGCCGCTGTCGGATTGTCGCTGTTCGTGATTCACGAACTGCTGGACTGGCATCCTGTGGTCAACCTGCGAATATTCCGCGTGCGCACCTACGCCACAGGTGTCTTTTTAATGACCACGTTGGGTTTTGGGCTGTATGGCAGCATGGTGCTTATTCCCATCCTGCTGCAGACTCTGCTGGGCTATCCCGCCCTGAACGCCGGCCTGGCCATGCTGCCGCGCGGACTGGGATCATTCATCGCCATGCCCATTGTCGGCGCCTTACTATCGAAATTTGAAGCCCGCAAGCTGCTGACGGGAGGACTGCTGGGCGCCGCTTTCAGCATGTACGCCCTCTCCCATCTCAACTTAAATGCCGGATATTGGGATATCGCATGGCCGCAATTCATCCAGGGGTTCGCGCTGGGTTTTATTTTCGTTCCCCTGACCACCGCCACGCATGACCCCATTCCCAAGGAGCAAATGGGCAATGCCACCAGTATCTTTAATGTCATGCGAAATCTCGGAGGCAGTGTAGGCATCGCTGGGGCCACCACCATAGTGGCGCGCGACACACAAATCCACATTAACGATCTGATCACGCACGTGACCGCCTTCGACATGACCACGCGACAGATGATTAATGCTGCGCGCGCCGGCTTCATGTCGCGGGGAATGGATTTTTCCACCGCCACCCACCAGGCCTATGCTGCCGTATTCGGCATGATCGCGCGCCAGTCCTCCATGATTTCCTTCAATTCCGCATTCTTCCTGCTGGGGATTCTGTTTCTGGTGGTCACGCCTTTGATCCTGCTAATGCGAAAGCCAAAACACAAAGGCGCGGCGGTAGCGGCGCATTAAAACCCAGGGAGTCAGGAGTCGAAAGTCAGGAGTCCGGAGTTTCTCGGTTCTCTGCTGTCTCAAACCTTAGCCCGAGGTCGTAGGGCCGAGGGCACGATCGTCCGCTGACTCCTGCTACTGAGTCCTGACTGCTTCCGTTACAATGCGGCTAAGTACATGATTGCCCTTACTGCTGCCGTCCTGCTCACGCCTCGGGAGTGCACCGAGGAACCGTTGCTGTTGCTGGAAGAAGGAAGGATTGCGGAGGTTACTTCGCGCGCGGCCCGGGAGCTTCCACGCGGCTGCCGCAGCTTAAATTTTCCCGGCGCGGTGCTGGCTCCAGCTTACCTGGACATCCACATTCATGGCGGTGTCGGGCACGATGTGATGGAGCCTAGCAAAGCAGGCCTCGCCCGCTTTGAAACCTTTTTGGCACGGCACGGCGTATCCGCATATTTGCCGACGACGGTGACCGCGCCCGAGGACCATATCTTGCGGGCTCTGGAGTGGCTGGCGAACTGCATTGAAAACCCGCCGGAAGATAACGCAGGTGTCCGCGCCCGTCCGCTAGGCATTCATTTGGAGGGACCATTCCTTAGTCACACCCGCCGCGGGGTCCACCCGCCTGAATACCTTCTACCTCCGACGCTTTCACGATTTGACCGTTATTGGCAGGCGGCGCGCGGCCATATCAAAATCATGACGATCGCCCCGGAACTGGAAGCAGCGATGGAGTTGGTGGCGGAAGCCTCGCGGCGGGGCGTTTGCTGCAGCCTGGGCCACTCTGATGCCGACCTGGAAACAGCAAGGGCGGCAATCCGCGCGGGCGCGCGCCATGCTACTCATACCTTCAACGCCATGCGTCCGCTGGATCATCGCCAGCCCGGACTTGTAGGAGCGATACTGACAGATCAACGCGTCACCGCCGAGATCATCGCCGATGGCATCCACGTTGACCCCGCCATCGTGCAACTCTTTTTGCAGGTGAAGGGTCGGGAGACCGCTGTTCTGATCACCGACGCCATTAGTGCCACCGGCATGCCGGATGGCCGTTATCGCCTGGGATCATTTGAAGTCGAACTCAAAGGCGAGGAGTGCACTAGCGAGGGCAAGTTAGCTGGAAGCGTGCTCCACCTGGATCAAGCTGTTCGCAACGCCATGCAATTTGCCGGCTGGAAGCTCCAGGAAACGGTTCAGCTGGCGAGCGCGAACCCGGCCGCGGTGATACGCGAGAAGCAGAAAGGCGTTATAGCGGAGGGAGCGGATGCCGACATCATCATTCTCGGACCAGGCGGCGAAGTGCAGAAGACCATAATCGCGGGAAAAATCAGTGGCTAGACTCGCCTGTCAACGCCGGCAGCACGTTATTTGAGCATTCCTGGAAAATTGCAACCCGCGCGTTTTGAAGGCATCAGAACTCTGGCAAGGGGTAATGAGAATGAGCTCTCAGGAAAAAACCGCTATACCGTACCGCCACCTGGATAGCACCCCGGTCATGATCTCCTCCATCGGCCTGGGATGTATGGGAATGTCGGAGTTTTATGGCCCGCGCAATGACCAGGAGTCCATAGAGGTTATTCACCGCGCCCTGGAACTCGGCCTCAATTTTCTCGACACCGCCGACGCCTACGGCATGGGCCACAACGAAGAACTGGTGGGCAATGCTATTCGCGACCGACGCGACAAGGCTTTCCTGGCCACCAAGTTCGGTAACGTCCGCACCCCGGATGGAGGCTGGGCCGACATCAACGGCCGCCCCGAGTATGTGCAGCAGGCCTGCGACGCCAGCCTCAAGCGGCTGGGTCTGAGCACGATTGACCTCTACTACCAGCACCGGGTTGATCCCAACGTACCCATTGAAGACACCGTCGGCGCCATGGCGCGTCTGGTGAAACAAGGTAAAGTGCGCTATCTCGGGCTGTCTGAAGCAGCGCCTCAAACGATTCGCCGAGCCCACAAAGTTCACCCTATTGCGGCTCTGCAAACCGAGTATTCATTGTGGACGCGCGACCCGGAAGCGGAGATTATCCCGACTTGCCGCGAACTGGGCATCACCTTTGTGGCGTACAGTCCGCTAGGACGCGGCTTCCTGACGGGCAAGATCCAAAACCTGGAGGATCTGGCGCCGAATGACTGGCGCCGCCGCAACCCGCGCTTTGAGCAGCAGAATCTGCAGCGCAATCTGGACCTGGCAAAACAAGTGCAGAACCTGGCCAAAGAGAAGAAGTGCACACCCGCGCAATTGGCATTGGCCTGGCTACTGGCGCAGGGCGAGGACATTGTTCCCATCCCCGGCACCAAGCGGCAGAAGTATCTGGAAGAAAACATCGCAGCCGCGAGCATCCAGCTGAGCACAGACGACCTGGCCCGCATTGAAAAAGCGGCTCCCCAGGGAGTGGCTGCCGGCGCGCGTTACCCCGACGAGGGCATGCGACGCGTGAATCTGTAGGTGTTAGTAAGGAATTCTACGGACAAGCACGGCGGCCCTGGGTTTCGAGCTTAGGACCAGTGTTTATCGTCGCTGAACCACCTTCCACCATCATGTAATATGAAGTTTTTCCCCGGACCTTTCTGTCGCGGGGGGAGGTCCTCGTGACGACTCATAAGATTCGCGTCATCCAGTATGGTGTAGGGCCCATCGGTGCTGGAATCGTGCGCCTGATGCTGCAAAAGCCTGAGATCCAGGTGGTCGGGGCCATTGACCTCGACCCGGAGAAAATGGGCAAGGACCTGGGCCGCATCGTTGGGGCCGACCGAGACCTGGGGGTTGTGATTCAGGGCGAAGCGCGCGACGTTTTGCGGGCTGGCGCCCACGTAGTCGTACATACCACCTCGTCATATCTCACTCAGGTTTCCGACCAGCTTCTGGGCTGCTTGCAGGCCGGCAGCCACGTCGTTTCCACCTGTGAAGAACTGGCCTACCCCTTTCGCAAGCATCCGGAGTTGGCCCAGCAACTTGACCGGAAGGCGCGCGAGCACCGGGTGGCGCTGCTGGGCACGGGCGTTAATCCCGGCTTCGCCATGGACAAACTGGTGCTCACGCTCTCCACCGCCTGCCAGGAGGTACGGCAGGTGAAAGTGCGGCGGGTGGTAGACGCATCGCGGCGCCGCCTTCCCCTGCAGAAGAAAGTGGGCGCCGGCATGACGGTGGAGGAATTCCAGGCGCAGGTGTCAGCCGGGGTTATTAAGCACCACGGGTTGCCGGAATCCGCTGCCATGATCGCCGACTCGCTGGGCTTGCAGGTGGATATTATCGCGGAAACTATCGAACCAGTGGTGGCGCAGGAAGCGGTTCGCAGCGAGCTTCTGGAGGTCGCCCCCGGCCGTGTCAGGGGAGTGCGCCAGGTGGCCCGCGGCATGGGCGAGGGGCAGGAAAGCGTGCGCCTGGAACTGGAAATGTATCTGGGCGCTCCTGAGCCGGTGGATGCGATTGAGATCAGCGGCGTGCCCGACCTAACACTGGCCATCCCCGGCGGCATCCATGGCGATCTGGCCACCGCCGCGATTGCGGTCAATTGCGTACCCGCACTGCTGGAGGCCAAGCCCGGCCTGCTCACCTCGCGCGACATTCCCATGCGCTTTCTTCCAGGGGTGGCGCAATTGCAGAGCGTGGGAGCCTAGGGGTTGGGTAATCGGGTAATTAAGGAATTGTGTATTCGAAATTACTGAATCTCAGTTGGGCTTTTTCCCGTTGAGGCGATACCGGAAGAAGGCGCGGTCGGCCGCGCGCGCGAGCCGGTCGATAGTGGAAGCGGTATCGGTTTCCATGTCCCCGTCCTGGCGCAAGGCTTGGCGCAGCTTTTCCCGCAGATCAGATTCCTGGTTGACCACTTGACAGTAAAACCAGAGAAAATGGCGCATCTGGTCCAGGGCTGATTTGAGGGTTTCCAGCGCGTCCGCGCTGACTGATTCCTCCTCCGGATCAGGCGCCGCCTGCATAGCGGCTAAATTCAGTTCCTGTTGGATGACCCGCAGGTCTTCTGCTACGCGTTCAATGCGAGCTGTCACTTCGTCCATGTGGCCCTGTTCCCTTCTCCCGCAGGTGCAGCGCACGCTGCAAGAAGACCAGCTTACGTTCTCATCCCCCAGGGTGCAGCAGCCAGATGTCCTGTGTCCATGAGCCTTGGTAATAGAAGGTTACTTCCGGCGAAACCGCTCCCAGCGGGCATTTCCGGGCACCATTTTGTGTCGCCGAGAACCGGAAGTAACCGTGCGGCAGGTTGCCCGGACCCGCCGTGCGGCTCAGACCGTAGAGCGCCGTGGTCCGCGCACAAAATGCAGAATCAGCGAGATCACCGCCACCACCAGCAGCAGGTGGATGAGTCCCGAAGTAACGTGCACCGCCAGCCAGAAGATCAGCCACAGCACCACCAGCACAAAAAACAGCCACAGGAATAGTCCCACGGCAAGCCTCCTTCAGCTCCCCATTGGGAAGCTGTATGGGGGCTTAGAGGGGCGGCGTTCAAGCGCAGGTTGCACTCTCCCCCCCTGGATTCTTACGCTCCCAGCTCGCTACGACCTTTTGCGTAAGCCTTTTAGCTGATTTATGTTACAACCCCTGTTGTGCAGAGCGCGAACCCGGTGCGTGGGGGCTTGGTCCGCAGTATTGGGCGTTGGAGCCTGGCCGCGCTCATGGTCAACTCCATTATCGGCAGCGGCATCTTTGGCCTGCCGTCCTTGATTACCCACCAATTAGGCAGCGCCGGACCAGTGGCGTGGATAGCCGCCGCGGTTTTCAGCGGCATTATCATGCTGTGTTTCGCCGAAGTTGCCTCGCGCTTTACCGCTACCGGAGGCCCCTACCTCTATGCCCGGGTGGCCTTTGGGCGCTTCACCGGCATCCTGATGGGCTGGCTGACGTGGCTGGTGCGACTGGCTTCGGCGGCGGCTAATGCCAACCTGTTCGTCATTTACCTTGCTGAATTCTGGGTGCACGCCCAGGCGCCGCTGTCGCGGCTAATAGTGTTGACTGCGCTCATTGGTCTGCTGACCGTCGTCAATTACGTGGGGGTGAATGCGGGTACGCAGCTCAGCAACGTGTTCACGGTGGCCAAACTGTTGCCGCTGCTGGTGTTCATAGCCATGGGAGGCATTTACCTTGTGGGCCGCCACCAGCCTGTCCATCTTGGAATTGCGAACACGGGAAGCGGCTCGTGGCTGGATGCCATGCTGCTGATGGTTTTCGCCTATGGCGGATTCGAAGGTGCGTTGCTGCCCATGGGAGAAGCCAAGGACCCGCGACGTGATGCTCCCTTTGCGCTGATCGTAGCTCTGGCGACCTGCGCTGTGATCTACACTCTGGTGCAGGTGGTGGTGATGGGAGTACTGGCCAACTCTGCTGCCGGCGACAGGCCCCTGGCCGCGGCGGCACACGTTTTCATGGGCGGCGTGGGCACTTCGTTCATAACTCTTGGCGCCTTGCTCTCGGTTTACGGCTATCTCGCTTCGATGATATTGAACACACCCCGGCTCACCTTCGCTCTGGCCGAGCAGGGGGATTTCCCCAAGGTGTTCGCGGCCATTCATCGGCGCTTTCGTACTCCCTACGTTTCCATCGTTGTTTTTGCGGTGCTGCTGTGGGTGCTGGCCTTCACGGGCAGCTTCCAATGGAATGTAGTGCTGTCGGCTGTTGCCCGGCTGTTTTATTACGGAATCGTATGCGCGGCCCTGATCGTTCTACGTCGCCGCGCTCCAAGCGAGGCGCGCTTCCGCCTGCCTGGCGGCCCGGTGCTGGCCGTGATTGGGATTGGCATGTGTATGGTGTTCCTGACCGCCATGCAACGTGGCGCCTTCTACGTCCTGGCGGTGGTTACGTTGATCGCCCTTCTGAACTGGCTTTGGGCGAGTCGCCGGGCAAGCGGGATGAGCTCCGCATCAGCTCGGTAGAAGTGTTGTGCGCTTGTGTACCCAAGTGTTACGCTACGCGCTTCCCATGAAACGGCTCTCCGGGACCTTGCTCCTGCTTTCATTGGTGACGGCACTCGCCGCCCCCGCTGAATCCGTCCTGCAAAAGAATGTGGCCATTCCCATGCGAGACGGAGTGGTGCTGCGCGCCGATATTCTGCTCCCGCGGCCGAATGGCCGCTTCCCCACGCTGGTCTACCGCACTCCCTACGATAAAGAAGAGGCGCTGAAAACTTACGCTACGTTTCGTCACGCGGTGGAGCGCGGGTACGCGTTAGTGGTGGAAGACGTGCGCGGCCGCTATGCCTCCGGGGGGGAGTTTGCCGCCTATCAGAATGAAGGCCGCGACGGTTATGACACCATCGAGTGGGCGGCGCGGCAGCCCTGGTCCAACGGCAACATAGGAACGTTCGGGCTGTCCTATCCGGGCGCGGTGCAGTGGCTGGCGGCGGTGGAGAGTCCGCCGCACCTGAAGGCTATGGTGCCGGCCATGACCTTCTCCACTCCGCGCAATTTTTTCTACTCCAGCGGCGCTTTCGATATGTCGTGGCTGGCGTGGATCTGGGAGGATATTGCTCCCGACCTGCGAGTGAAGAAACATCTGCCCGGCCCAACAACTTACCAGGATGCGGAAGCGGCATGGCCCAAGGTGAACAACCAGATGCGCTGGACGGTTCCCCTGGATTCACTGCCCGAGTTTCGCGGGCTGGCGCCGTTTTACTATGAATGGCTGCACCATCCGCCTCATGATCCGTGGTGGAACTGGGCGGAACTCCGCGATAAGTACGCCCGCGTGCACGCCGCCGTGCTCAACCTCTCCGGCTGGTACGACGAGGACTACGGCCCGGAGGGGGCGACCACCAACTATCTCGGCCTGCTCGCCAGCCGTAAAAATGCGGGTGATCCGCGTACTCAACTCTTGATTGGCCCTTGGATCCACGGGGTCCAGGAGACCGGCAAGACCAAATCCGGGGAGCGCGAGTTCGGTCCTGCGGCACGCATTGATTATGATCAGGTGGTGCTGCGCTGGATGGACCACTATCTGCGCGGCATCAACAATGGGGTGGAGCGAGAGAAACCGGTGCGTCTGTTTGTCATGGGCGAGGACCGCTGGAGGAATGAGGAAAGCTGGCCGCCGGCAGAGATCAAGGCAAGTTCGTTTTATCTGGCCGGCGCGGGTCCGGAGAAACGGGGCGGAACTCTCGGCCCGGTAGCGCCCGCCGAAGAAGAGTTCAGCGTCTTCACCTCCGATCCGGAGCGCCCGGTGGTTGATCCCTATGCCGGCAAACTGGGGGCGCACGATTTTAGAGAATTGGCCAAGCGGTCGGACATTCTAATATTCGACTCCAAGCCGCTCACCGAGAATGTTACCGCTCTGGGGCCGATCACCGCGGAAATCTACGTTTCCTGCGACTGCCCCGACTTCGATCTTTGGGTACGTCTGCTGGACGTGGCTCCCGATGGCGCCGCCTTCAACCTCATGAGCCCGGGAAATGATGTGCTCCGCGCCAGCTATCGCGAGCCGCAACGAGGACGACAATTGCTCACCCCCGGCCAGGTTTACAAACTAACCTTGACCAATATGCGTACCGGTAACGTCTTCGCCGCGGGGCACCGCATCCGGGTGCAGATTTCAGGCTCGTTCTTCCCCGATTTTTCTCGCAACCCGCAGAATGGCGAACTGGAAACCACTACTTCCCCGATGCGCAAGGCTGAGATTCGGATTTATCACGATCGCGAGCACCCGTCCCGCATCGACCTTCCGGTTGTGCCGAGATGAAATGTGCGCGACCACTGGCATCTTGAGCGAGGACGCGCCGTACAAACCAGCGTCCGAGTCGAAGGACCCAGCTTTTGCTTGCACTGCTGATGCCGTTCAGGAGCTATCTTGAAAATCCAAAGTTTATTCTTGTTGATGCTGGCCCTGGCCAGCGCCGCCGCTTTTGCCGCGCGGGAACCAGTACTGAAGCAGATCACCCTGCCGCATCCTTACTACTACCGCGAGATGTACCTGCCGCAACTGACTAGCGGTCCAAGTTCGGTAGCCTGGTCGCCGGATTCGAAGGAGGTCGTTTATTCGATGGCCGGCTCGCTGTGGCGGCAGCGCCTGGACTCGGGCACGGCCGAGCAACTGACCGCCGGGCCGGGTTACGACTACCAGCCGGACTGGTCGCACGACGGACGCTGGATTGTGTATGCGGCCTACTACAAAGATGCGCTCGAACTGCACGCCCTCGATCTGCAGACCGGGAAATCCAGGCAATTGACCTCGGGCGGCAACGTCAACGTGGAGCCGCGCTTCTCGCCTGACGGCAAAAGAATCGCGTTCGTCAGCACCGCCTACAACGGCCGCTTCCATATCTTCGCCGGAGATTTCAGCAACGGAGCACTCAGCAACGTGCAACGGCTCACCGGCGAAACACGCAGTCCCCTGCCCCGGTACTACTACAGCCAGTTCGACACGGAAATCAGCCCCACATGGTCGCCGGATGGAAGCGAGCTGGCCTTCGTTTCCAACCGCGGGCACATCTACGGCTCCGGGGGCTTCTGGCGCATGAAGGCGCAGCCGGGCGCTGAGGCACGCGCCATCCATTACGAGGAGACCACCTGGAAAGCGCGCCCTGACTGGTCGCCCCATGGGACGCGCCTGGTTTACAGCTCATATTTGGGCCGCCAATGGAACCAGCTCTGGGTGCTTCCCGCCAACGGCGGCGACGCTTTCCCGCTCAGCTACGGCGAGTACGACAATACCGCGCCGCGCTGGTCCCCGGATGGGCAGCGCATCGCGTTCATTTCAAACCGGGGCGGTAACACTTCGCTCTGGATTGAAGACGCTTTCGGCGGAGCGCAGCGCCGGTTGGCCATTAGGCAGCGTCGCTATCTGCAGCCGATGGGCCTACTGAGCATCACGGTGCTCAGCCCCGCCGGCAAACCTACGCCAGCGCGCGTGTGCGTAACCGGGGAAGACCATCGCGCCTATGCGCCGGACAATGCCTGGGTGCACGCCGACGACAGCTTCGATCCGGCAAAGCAGGCCTTCGAAGCCTACTACTTCCATACCCTGGGTCGCAGCGAATTAGCCGTTCCCGCGGGCGCGGTCTCGGTGGAAGTAATGAAGGGATTTGAGTACAAGGTGGAAAAGCAGGTCGTCAGCATGGCGCCCAACGGGCGCGGCGGCATTAGCATTCACCTGCGCGCCATTACTTGGTCGGACTCTCCTCTAACGCGCAAAGCAACAAAGCAAGATGCCGCACGCAACGCCTCTAAAAGAGATTCGCGCTGGGTCAGCGCCGATCTGCACGTGCACATGAATTACGCGGGCACCTACCGCAACACTCCTCAGCACCTGGTGCAGCAAGGCGAAGCGGAAAACCTGAGCATCATTGAGGATCTGGTGGTTAACAAGGAAGTGCGAATCCCCGATATCACCTATTTTCGCGTTGGACCCGACCCTGCCTCTAAGCCGGACATGCTGTTGATGCAAAGCCAGGAATTCCACACCAGCTACTGGGGCCACTTGGGTCTGCTCAACCTGACGCACCATTTTCTGCTTCCCGGTTATGCCGCCTATCCCAACACGGCGGCGGCCAGCCTTTACCCCACCAATGCCGACATCGCCGACCTGGCGCACCCGCAGGGGGCGCTGGTGGGCTACGTGCATCCCTTCGATACCTTCCCCGATCCTGACAACCCGGCGCCGCTTACGGACGAACTGCCGGTGGATGTGGCGCTGGGCAAGGTGGACTACATGGAGATTCTCGGCTTCAGCGATCACAAGTCCACCGCAGCGGTATGGTACAAACTGCTGAACTGCGGCTTCCGCATCCCCACGGGCGCGGGCACCGACGCCATGGCCAACTTCGCTTCCCTGCGGGGACCAGTGGGTTTAAACCGCGTATACGCGCAGGTGCGCGGAGGAAGAACCGATATCCATCAGTTCCTTAATTCCCTCCGCCATGGGCACACCTTTGCCACCAATGGTCCGTTGCTGCGCTTCTCCCTGAATGACCAGCCCATCGGTGGTGAATTAAAACTGCCCGCGGGAAGCAACCAGGTGAAGTTCACCGCCGCGCTGCGCTCCATCGTGCCGGTGGATCATCTGCAGGTGCTGTGCAACGGAGGCGTGGTGCGCGAAATCACGCTCTCCGGGCACCGTGAAACCGCCGACGCGCAGGGCATTCTGCCCATCTCCAAGAGCGGCTGGTGCATTCTGAGGGCCTGGAGCAATAAGGCCGAGTTGCCTGTGCTAGATTTGTACCCTTATGCCACAACCAGCCCAATTTACATCAGCGTGGGCGGCGAGCCGGTGCGCTCCGCCAAAGATGCCGCCTACTTTGTGACCTGGATTGACCGCCTGTCGCAGGCAGCGAGCAACTATCCTGATTGGCGAACTGCTGCGGAAAAGGAACACGTACTGAAGCTGCTGTCCGAGGCGCACGCGGTTTACGCGCGGCAGACAAAGCAATAACCACGCACTGTCATACACATCGTGTGTGAGTTGAGCTAAGCAAGAGAGCGCGAGTCGAGGAACCTTGCGCTTTGGCGCTGCGCGACAAAGATGCTCGGACCAGAGGGCCCTCTGCATAACTTTCAGGCCTGGCCTCTCAATGCGTGTAGGGCGGGACAGCGCCAAACATCATGCTCATGCCCGCGCGCCGGCGCAGTTCGCCGAGCACGGCCTGGGCGGCATTTTGATAAGTGCGGCTGGGGTCTGATGGCGAGGGATCCGACCACACCGCTTCATAGATGAGCTGAGCCGCCTCGCGTATATCCATGCACAGCGCGGCTTCCAGTTGCTCCATGCGCTCCGCCGCCTGATTGTAGCAACTCTTGCAGATGGCAGCCGACTCGTTGCCCTGGCGATGGTTCCGTTCCAGGGTACAGCGAAATGCCGCCGCCGGATTGATTTGCGTGTGGCTGGCGTATAGCTGTGACTTGTACTGCTTGAGTAAACGCTCGCGCTCTTCCGGGCTGTGTGCTGCCTCGGGACCGGTGAGCAACGGCCCCTCTCCCAGCGCCTGCGCGATTTCCACCCGCAAGTTCTCTAATTCCTGTTTCAGCTCGGTGGCAGGCACGGGAGCGGTGCTGGAGGCGATCCTGTCCGGACATCCGCAATAAGGGCAAGCCGTCAAATCGGCGGCATAGTAGGTTTTGCAGTTCGCACAAGGCAAACCATAGCCAACATGACGCCCAGCCCGCTCCACGCCGGGTTGTTCGTTACGGCGGGCTTCTGCGGGCGAGGCCGCATGACGGCGCGGCACTTGCGTGCTTTGTTCGCTTTCCGGGTTCCAGGATGACCGGTTGGGATCCATGTTGCCTCTCCTGCGCTGCCTGGCTCGGCTTTTCCAGTTCCGGGCCAATGGGGTATGTGCCCGGCGGCCAGGTTCGACCGCACGAACACACATCTGGAGTTCGCACGTCCCTTGCCAAAGAACAGTGATAGAAACAAAGGACTTGCGGAACGCTGTGGGTCCGAATCTTGATCTCACTTTGAGAATGAGACGGCTGCCGCCCGCTCGCAGTTAGAAATTGACACAATGCTCCCGGCTCGAGGTCGGTGCGGCAGGTAGTGGTGCAACTGCACCACTACCGTGCGGCACGCTTATTTGACTCCGCCTTTGCCCTCTAGTAACGTGTAGTGAAGCATTTACCCGGTTCTGATCCCGCGGAGGTTTAGATGTTTGACGGCCTTTTCCAACCTATGCACTTGCTGGTGATCTTCGCGATAGCCCTCTTCGTTTTCGGTCCCAAGAAGCTGCCGGAATTGGGAAAAGGGATCGGCGAAGGGATCAAGGCGCTCAAAGAAGGTCTGCGGGATGAGCCCAAGGTGGCTGTTACCACGGCCAGCGCCAGCGAGAAGGCCGGCGAGACGGTCACAAAAAGCTGATTGTGACTGAATGATATTGACGATTAGCTCTTGCTAGATGTGCAGCATCCCGCCCGTCCAACCTTGTACGTAATCCCCACAGAACACAGGAAAAACGGGACTCCCATGGTTGCTTTTGGCCCATATGAGCGGGTGGCGAGTGAAGCACCGCCCGCTCGGGCGGAGCTTCGCTGAATCATCCGGAAAAGCCTTGTGACTTGCCGCGTCCTCCGGCTAGTGCTTCCAGCGGCGGATACGACTCAGGAACGGTGAAGGTTCGCTCGGGAGGCTGTACGCCGGTATTGACGGCATGCACCAACATTTCAATCGCCATACCGGTATTCGGGGGTATCACCACAGTGGCAGCCAATAGGCCGCTGCGCACCCAGGCCTGCCCTGTTTGCGGCAAGCCATCGCAACCGGTGAAGGGGAGGCTGAGCCAGCGCTCGCGTTCGGTGGTGCTGGTTTGCTCCTGAAAAGCCTTGCGCGCTCCCTGGGCCATGGAGTCGTCCTGTCCGGCGACCAGGTCAATGTGCATCTCGCGGGAAGTGCACAACCGCAGCCAGGACGAAACCGCCTGGTAGGAACTGGTTTCCGTCCACTTCCCCTTCAGCATTCGCACCTGTACATTTGCCGGCTTGGTTTCATACATTCCCGTAGTACGCTGCTGGGCGGCGGAACTGCCAGAAGGGCCCTGGATGTATAAGACAAAGCCACCCTTTGGCAGAAGCGCGGCAAATTGTCTCCCCTGGATGCGCCCAACCTCTTCATGGTTAGATGTGATGGAAAACACGGGAGCCTTGCCGAGCTTGCGCAATTCGTTTATGTAATCCACTTCGCGGTTCAGAACTATCCATCCAATGCCGGCGGCAGCGGCGGCGCCGCCCACCTGGGGCAGGCCTGTTCCCCCTGCCGGCTCAAAGATAATTGCATCCGGGCGCTGTGCCGGTGCGGACTGAATGATCTTGAGCAACTGCTGGCTCTGAGTGATGGCGTCATTATCGGCATGGATTATCTGCACATCTACGTTCAGCCGGCGGGCGGCATCTTGGGCAGAGTTAGCCTGCTCGATTTGGTAATCGTTGTCGTTGGTCGGCAGCGAAACGAGCAAGTTCAGCTTCTTCACGACCGGTGCCCCTTACCTTAATAATACCTCTGCGGGGAGGAAAACATTCCTGACTCTGGTAACCGAGGGTTGTTAGGGCGGGCACCACGGGTGGCCGGAGCGGATCGGTAGCAGTGCTAAAATGCGCGGTTCGCCCAAGGAGACATGTTGATGCTGCGCAAATGTTTAGGTGTTTTAACGATTCTGCCACTCTGCGCCGCCCTGGCCTGGCCGCAAAACAAACTCTCTGTGCACTGGGAAGAATTGACCGCCCCCGATTTTGTCAGCGCCATTCACCAGGCCCAGGGTACGTGCCTGTTGCCTTTCGGCATCCTGGAGAAGCACGGCCCGCACCTGCCGCTGGGCAACGACCTGATCAATGCCCGCTACGTTGCCCTTCATGCTGCGGAGCAGGAATATGCGGTGGTTTTCCCCCAGTATTACTTCGGGCAGATTTTTGAGGCCAAGCACCAGCCCGGCACTGTCGCCTACAGCCCGCAGATGCAACTGGATCTGCTGCAGGAAACGACCGACGAGATGGCCCGGAACGGTTGCAAAAAGATCATCATCGTGAACGGTCACGGTGGTAACGAGCACCTGCTGCCATTTTTCGCCCAGTCACAGCTTTACAAGCCGCACGATTACGTGGTTTACATTTTTGCTCATGGCGAAGTGCCGCCCGGCGGCCCGTCTAAGAAAACCACCGTGGATATGCACGCGGGAGAGTCCGAGACATCGGATACGCTGGTCTCCCGCCCCGACCTGGTGCACATGGATCGCGCTGGGCAGCAGTCAGGCGCCGACCTCAACCGGCAGCACCTTCCATCCAGCCTCTACACCGGTATCTGGTGGTACGCCAAATTCCCTAATCATTACGCCGGGGATGGTTCGGCGGCGACGAAAGCGCTGGGTGACTACCGCATGAACGCGCAGATCAATAACCTGGTGCAGGCCATCCGTGCGGTCAAGGCGGACAGCGTGAGCCTGCAACTGCAGAACGAGTTCTACCAGAAGAGCACGCACCCGCTGGACACGCCGCAGTAGAACTCAACTCTGGGAGTGCTTTATTTCGGCGGGTAGGGCACGGCAAGCGGTTCGCCAGGCTTGGTGTCGAACGGCGGCATCTGGTTGTGAATATTAAGTGCCGCTACTCGCCAGGCATTGGCTTTCCTCACTGCCACAAAAGTGTCAATTTCCCCGTGGGGCGGAATCCGCGTGCCGTCATCCAGAACAATGACCTCGTTCCAGTAGGCCCGCGCCTGTATCAGGGCCACGTCTGCGGAACAAAGCGGACGCGCTCAATCTTGTGATCTGGGCCGGGCTTGCCCTTATAGATGTTGGTGAAGGCCCAGGCCCACATCTGTTCGTTCTGAGCGCTGCTGGAGGTTGGCGTCCACTGGCCCAGGCGATTCACAATTTCGAAGTCCGGCGTCTGCAGGGCAGACAGAGTCTTGGCATCCAGGGAGCGATAGGCGGCATTCCAGCGGCTAATCAATTCACGTACCCCGCGCTCATCTGGGCCGCGGCTCTGGCAGCAGATGGTTACGGCCGCAATCCATCTCCTGGCCAACATCGGAATCTCCTTGTGCCCTCATCATAGGTAGGAGCGCGTATATTGGCACGGCTTTTCAGGGCTGTGTCGTTTCTTTTCGCGTGCTCGGTAGAACTTTCTGCGACGAGAACAAACCGCAATGCCGGGTGCTTAGCCAGGGCAGGCGGAGGGGGGAGCGTCGCCCAGCACTTGAAGCCCGACGACCTCAGCCGCCAACCGGGAACTGATCGCAGTGGCGCTAATTTCTGGAATCTTGAGGTCGGGCATGGGCCGGGCGGAGAACAGGCGGCGGCAGGGCTTGGCCAGCCAGCGGGCCCAGCGCGCCGACCAGGCAACGCGGGCACTGTCCGTGGCGATGCCGGTATCGGCGTACATCTGACGGTAGATTTTGGAGATAAGCACGAACGCCAGTTGGCTGCGCCAGGAGTTCAGAAACTGCGCCCGCTGCCAGATGGATTTCAGGCTGTAGAATTTGTCCCAAACTTCCTGCGTGTGATCGCGCACCTCGTCCGCCGACATGATCGGGTGCGACCAATACAGTTTGGGGCGAAGCGCCGGCGGGATGAGCCAGCGGTGAGTAATGGGAACACCGGCGATCTGCGGCGGACGCTCGCCCAAGGCCTTTTCCCAGCGCTGAAAATCCACCGTGCCGGGAAACGGCGTCAACATCACAAATTGGGCAAAAGTGACATCCGCGCGCTGGGCGATCTCGGCAGTTGCCGCGAAGGTTTCCGGGCGATCACTGGGCAAGCCGAAGATGAATGATCCCAGCACGTGCACGCCATGGCGCCGGAAGGTCTGCAGCCGTTCCACCAGGTTTTCCCCGGCGGAGTTGAAATCCTTGTACACATTCTTTAGGCCCTCCGGAGTAACGGACTCCACGCCCACCAGAGCGCCCTTGATGCGGGCCGCGCGCATGGCCTCCAGAAAATCCGGGTCCTCGGCCGCTTCCATGGTGATCTGGGTGAAGAAAATCATGTCGGAGGGAAGCTGGGCCAGCCCCGCCATCAGGTGAAAGCGTTCCTCGCGCAAAACCTGCAATTCCTGGAGCCGGGCGGTATTATCCTGCTCCGCCGCCAGGCGTAGATCGGTGAGGGTCACCGGATAAAAGTTGTCGTCGGCCAGGGCTATAAAGCGGAATCCGAGGCGGCGTAGTTGCACAATTTCCTCAATCACAGCGCTAGAGGTACGTTGCCGCGGCCGCTGGCCATCCGTCCGCCAGACGGAACAAAAGGAACAGTGCTTGGGACAGCCGCGCACGGTCTGCACGGAGGCCCACATGTAACTCTGGCGCGGCACCAAGTCCCAGCGCGCGGGCAAGAAACTGCCGCCCTCGATGCGGCCGCCATGATAGAGCGGCTGAGGGGCGCCTTTGCCGCAGTCCGCCAGCACCAGCGGCCAGATCAGGTCGCCATCGCCCGTCACCACGGCATGCGCCGCTCCCAGCTCGGCGGCTTCTTTCGGGTAAAGGGTGGCATGGATACCACCGAAAATGACGTATGCTCCCCTAGCCCGAGCTTGCCTGCCGATCTCATAGCCGCGCAGCGCGTTGGCGGTGTGAATGCCAATGCCTATCACATCCCCGCTCTGCAAGGTCTCAAGATCGATCTTTTCCAGGGTTTCGTCCACCAGCACCGGGTCGCCGAAGTCTCGGGGGGTGGCTCCAGCCAGCACATATAACCAGCGGGGAGTTATAACAGCCGTACCGAAGGAGACATCGCTTGGATTAACAAGGTGGACCTTCATTCGTGGTTTGGCCTCTCTGATACAGAGTCTAGGCAAGCACAGGGTTTCCGGAACACACTTCCCGGAAATAGGTTTGCTATTGAAATTGCCCCAACCGGAGCCACCGGGAATAAGCGGCCCACTGACGAACGAGGGTATTGTACCCGCATAACACTAAAGATGTAGCCGAATTGTTTGTGGTGGTCCGCATAGCGCCGGCCAATTGCTTTGCCAGCGCGGGATGTGATTCTTGCCGCAGACCGTACGGGATTGCGTGACGCTTCTTTGCGCTGACTCCGCGGCTAACCTATCTGCTGCCCTGTGATACTCTTTGGCGGCACGCCGTCCGGTTTTTAGCGTGCTTCAGGCAGGACGCCTGTCCTTTTTCCCGGCAAACCCCCTTTGGGAGCAGAAATGACAACAACACAAATTCCGGCTCGCACCGATAACGCGGCATTTGAACGGGTCATGCAACTGGCCCATGGGTTCGCGTTCTCCTCGGCGCTGTATGCCGCGACCAGGCTCGGCATTCCCGACCTGCTGGCGCAGCGTGCGAGGTCAAGCGCGGAACTAGCCGCCGCCACCGACTCGAACGAAGACGCCCTCTATCGTGTGCTACGGGCTTTGGCCATGCTGGGCGTTTTCGCGGAAAGCTCCGGCCGCCGTTTCATGCTCACTCCTCTCTCTGAAGCGCTGCGCAGCGATGCGCCGGGCAGCGCCCGGGAGCTGGTGCTGTGGATGGGCAACCGTTTCCACTTTCATGTGTGGGCGGAATTGTCGTACTCCCTAAAAACCGGCAAGCCCGCGGTGGAGCACGTTTACGGCAAGCCCGCCTTCGAAGCCATAGAAGCCCTGCCCGATGTGGCCCACGACTTCAATACCGCCATGACTTGCATGAGCCGGCAGCTGGCTCCGGCGGTCCTGGATGCCTACGACTTTTCCGGCGTTGCCACTCTCATGGATGTCGCCGGCGGCCACGGCTTTATCCTGTGCGAGATCCTCAGCCGCTACCCCAGCCTGGAGGGTATCCTTTTCGATATGCCCAGCGTGGTGGAAGATCCCAAGTGCGCGCAGTGCCTGCTGAACGTGAACCACCGCTGCCGCATTATCGCGGGCAACTTCTTCGAACACATCCCCGGCGGAGCTGAGGCGTATTACATGCAGCACATCATCCACGACTGGGACGACGAGCCCGCGCTCAAGATTCTGGGCAATTGCCGCGAGGCGCTACAGGGCCGAAAGAACGGCAAGCTGCTGGTGGTGGATTCGGTAATTCCACAGACTCCCGAGCCGCACTTTGGCAAGTTGCTCGACATGGAGATGCTGTTGATGCCGGGCGGGCGGGAACGAACGGAGCCGGAATTCCGGACGCTCTTTGCCAAGGCTGGATTTGAGATTACACGCATTGTGCCGACCAGCCGGCCTGATAGCGTGATCGAAGCCCGGCTGCGGTAAAGGATTGATTTTTAAGTCACGGCTGCGACGCCGGCGGGCGGGATGATGGCAATCGTTCCGCCTGCTGAGAGCCCGCATTTGTCGCCTCGCCGGGCGGGCGCACCAGCAGCGCCAGACGGGGAAATAGAAAGCTCCCTGCGGCATCGTCAATCACGTTTACCTGGCAGGTGTAAAAGCCCGGCTTCAATTCCTTCAGCGGGATCTCCACCTGGAAGGCGGCGGCATGCCGGTCTGTGGTATTGAGCTGTTGCGCGGTCAGCAACGGCGTCTCGTAGGCCTTTTTGTCGCCTTGAAAAAACGCCACATTGGTCAGCAGCCGGATGCTTGAAACGGTGCTCGCGCGCTGCCGCGGACCGGGGCCCTGGTCGACTGCCTCGCGCGCGGGGTCATATACCTCGTAGTAGAGATAGAGTTGCTGGCTGGGGGAGAACACATGGGTAACGCTGGGCACCAGTTCCCAGCCGCCGCGCACCAGGGGATTGTCTTCGTGCCCTTTGGCCGGCTGCCGCTGACCAGCCAGAACCACCGTGCTCATCTTCAGTGGGGCGTTGTTCATGTCAGGAATCACCAGGTCGGTTTCGAACGATCCCGTCCTGCCGGTCTGGTTCTCGCGCACAATAAATTTCAGGTGATAGTTCCCTGCCGGAAGCACTAACCCGCTGTCATACTGAACATTCTTACGCTGCACTTCCAGCGAACCGCGCACCGTCAACTTCACCGTATCGCGCACGCGGGCCATGGGCCGCCTGGCCGGATCGAGGACCACTCCCAGCACGTCAATGGTGGCGCGGTCCTGGTCCTTGCTGCGGCTAAAGGGTATTTCTGACCCCGGAATGACAATCGAAACCGGCACGTAAAACTTATTTTTACCCAGGCGGAAATATCCTGCTGAAAGGAAAACGGGCAGGTCGGTGCTGGGCAGATCGGAGGCCAGCTCCTGCTCCAGCTGGTTCTCGCGATCCTCGCGATTGGTATGGCGAAAATCCGCCGGGGCGTAGTAGCCGCGGCGATAGACCAGCTTCAGGTCCGGCCGGTTCACCCGCACCGCGATGCGCCGAAATCGTCCGTCGCGCGCAGGATTGCTGCTGCGATAGCCGAGCAGGTAATAAGTTGAGGTGTCTTCCTGCACCCGGCGGAAGACCTGGCTGAAGTCGTTGCTGTCGAGGAAGGCGCGGCCACCGGTGTCGCCCGCCAGCGTGACCAGCGTTTCCTGGGTGGAAAAATTAGAATTGTACTGATTGAGGGTTGATTTCCCCGAATAAGGCGCGGTGCCGCGCAGGCTGGCCTGTTGCGCTTCGCCTCCCGGCACCATCGCCTGCAAGCCGCGGGTGTCAGTGGCATAGATGGAAACGTTGGAGCGGACCGCCGCGTTGATGGTGGCCCGCAACTCTGACTGGTTCTCCACGCCCGTACGATCCATCCCGCTGGCGAAATAGATAATAGATTTTTTCTGGTCAACCTGGGCCATGGACTCGGCCAGCGCGCGCAGCGACTCCAGCCGCCTGTCGGTGTTGAAGACGTTGTACTCGGTGTCGTCGGGAGTGAACGGCTGCGAGCTCTCGGGCGTGCCCTCGGTTGTGCCCGTCGCACCTTCTTCGTAACCCTGACCGCTGTTGGAGCTGAAACTGTCCACGGCCTTCAGCAGCAGCGTGCGGTCGGCGGTAAAATCCTGGTTGACGAGCAACGAGGAATCCAGCGAGGCCACCGCGACCAGGTCGGCGGGAGCCATCTGCCTATTGATGTAGTCTTCCGCGGCTTTGACTGAGCGGTCCACCTCCTCCGGTTGCATGGAGCTGAGGTCAAAGAACAGCACCACCAGGCGGCGGTCTTTCACGGCGTTCTTATCTACTTGCGGGACCGAGGTGCCCGGGGCGCTCTGGGCGGTGAGGACCGTGGCCTCCTGCACGCTCGCAGGCAGGGCAATTTCGGTGTTTTCGATGTCGAACGACGCGATACGCTGCGGTTTTTCATCTTCCAACACAGTGAAATCGTTGGCAGTGAGACCGCGCACCAGGTTGCCCTCACGATCGCGCACGGTAACGTTCACCAGCACCAGTTCGCTCAAGGCGCGGAAAGTGTATTGACGCTGGCGCGGGGTTTGGGCCGGCATTTGCCCGGCAAACAATGCCGCGCACAACAAAACTGCCACCAGCCGCGCGGCCCACCACTTTCGATATTGACCCATGTACCTCATCTTGTTCAGAAACGGTAGCGCAGCGCCAACTGCATCTGGCGCATGTTGCCGGCCGCGGTTACCCGCCCGAAAGAAGGAGAATTCACGGTGGTGTCAATCACTGTGAACTGCGGCGTGTTGAAGACGTTGCTAGCTTGCGCGCGCACTTCCAACATGCGCGCCTCTCCCATGGGGATCACCTTGGTCATGGCCATGTCACAAAGAAGGATGGGCGGACCGACGATAGTGTTCCTGCCTGCATCGCCAAACTGGCCAGCAGGGGGCGCTACGAAGGCCGCGGTGTTGAACCATTCGCCCACCGTGGGATTGGGAAGGCTGACTGGCTGTCCGGTAACATCAGCGCGCAAGGTGCCGTTGATGCCGCGATTGACGTCGGTGAAGGAGCCCAGCACGCGCGGTGTGAACGGCATGCCCGACTCGATGCTCCAGTCGCCGCTCCATTGCCAGTCGCCGAACAGGTCCCGCAGCACGCCGCGCTGCACCAGAAAGCGCTTGTTCGCCCCAAAGGGCAGTTCCCACAAGTAGTCCGCCGTGAAGCGGTGGCGCTGGTCGAAGCTGGAGAGTCCGCGCTCGGCCGCCAGGTCGAAGGCATTCTGGGCCACGATGGAGGCGCCGCTGCCCAGGGAGGAGGCGTTGTCAACGGATTTGGAGAAGGTGTAGGTGCCGCCAACGGAAATGCCTCCCTGCAGGCGCTTACGGACGCGCAGGCTGGCGGCATGAGCCACGGAATCACCTGCGGAAGTCTCCCAGAAGAAGGGTTGCACTCCCGGCAGCAATAGGCCCGTGGCCGTGCGGTTGGGAGCTTCCACAACGTCCAGACGCGTGCCTTTGGTGCCGGTGTAATCCAGGTTCAGAAGGATGGTGGAAGTCAGTTCCTGCTGCACGTCGAGATTCCAGATTTGCACGTAGCCGAGGCGGTAGTTCGGATCCACCGCGTAAGTGTTGGTGATGGTTTGCGGAGCAGGGGCCGGGAAGCCGTTCTGAAGCGTTAGCGGCGATAGTGGCGACGCGATATTGGTTGAAGTCAGCGAGAAGGGGGGCTGAAACGCCAACTGCTGCGCAATATCGGAATAGGCGCTGGTATTGTAGTTGATGCCATACCCGGCGCGCACCACGGTGTTGGCTAGAGCTTTCCAGGCAATGCCCAGGCGGGGGGCGAAATTGTTGCGGTCGGGGCGCACCAGGGTAGCGGGAAACTCGCCATGAAAGGGGCCGCTCTGGCCGGGAAGTACCCGCGTTACGCAGGCGGTTTGCAGTCCCGCGCAGGCCAGCAGGTTGGGCGCCAGGTCCAGATTAGCGATCTGGTTGTTGGTTTCGCTAAAAGGAGAAAAATATTCGTAGCGCAAACCGAAATTCAGGGTCAGATTGCCGCGCAAGCGCCAGTCGTCCTGCAGGAAAAGGTCCCAAGAGTTGCCGCGGAGGTGATAGTTGTTGCTGCCGTATTGCACTGCGGTCAACTGCGGCAGACCGAGGAGAAAATCGGCAAAATCGTATCCCGTGCCGGGTAGCGCTTTGCCATTGACCATCTCCGCCGTGTTTACCCCGGTAAAGGTAAAACGTCCGCGGGCGTTGTTGTCGGTCTCAGTGTTGAGCTGAATGCGGCGGAAGTCTCCGCCCCACCGCACCGTGTGCCGTCCCTGGCGCCAGATCATGAAATCGGAGAAGCTCCAAGTCTGGTCGCGCTGCAGCAGCGGATTGGTGTCGTTAATGGGGCCAAAGCTGGTAAGCGATAGGTTCGGCAGCCCCCAGTCAAATGGGTTTTGCGACACTCCCGTAATGCCCAGGTTGCCAGTGATGTTCTGCAGGTAAGCATAGAGATTGCGCGTGGATATGGTTTCGCGGTTGTAATCCATGCGCGCGATGTTGGTGATCTTACCAAGGCTGCGCACATAGCCGAGAGGCACGTCAAAACCGCGCGCCGAAGTGTTACCGCCTACAGTGGGATAGGGATTGGTCAGCCCCGCATTCGAATTGTGATAGTGAAATCCGCCGTTCAGGTTGTTGCGTTTGCCGCCATGCCGCCAGGGGCCGATGGTGCCGCCGAATGAGTGCACCAAGTGGACATTCAAATTGTTTTCGTTATCGGTGGCGGAGGTGAGGTAGTGAAAGTTGTCCACCGTGCCGGGCAGGTTAGGCGCAGGAATGAACTGCAGCAGCCCGCGCGCCGCCGGGTTAATCTGCGATTGCGGAATTACGCCCCCCGCGAATGGCTGCCCGCTCAGCGGGTTGATGATGGTCACCGGAGAACCGGCGTTCGGGCCGGAGCGGACCAGCGTACTAAAAAAAGCACCATTGCGTTCCGCCAGCGTGGGGACGGTGGAAAAGGCGTCGTAGGGATCGGCGGAACGCAGGCCGGTGTAGGAGAGGAAGAAAAAAGTCTTGTCACCGCCGTTATAGATTTTAGGAATATTGAGCGGCCCGCCCAGCCCGCCACCGAACTTGTGCTGCACATAGCCCGGCTTCGAAACGGGTGCCCCGGTAAGCGAGTAGGGCGCGGCATCCAACGCAGCATCGCCCAGGTCGTAAAACAATGTGCCATGCGGGCGGTTGATGTTGAAACGGCCGCGGCCGCCAAAAATCATCATAGGCCCACCTCCACCCCCGCCGCCTCGCGGAGCCCCGCCCGGCCCTACAGGCCCACTTGGACCGCCTGGACCGCCAGGTCCTCCGGGCGCACTTGTCCCTTGGTGATACCCATTGGCGTCCGCACGCTGCTCGCGCCACTCGCGCATGCGCTGCTCCATCTCAGCGGTGCTGAGACCGGCAAACACACTGTTGACGGTGTTACCGGAGACCGCCACTGATTCGGTAGCGGCATTGGGCGCCATGCCCGGCACCGGCATCCCCTGGGGGACGACATGATCGCCCTGAGCGTTTCCGCCCTCTTCGCCATTGGCGGAAAACATGGCCTGCATGGCCGCGTCGCCTTGCCCACCAACTCGGCCCATGCCGGGAAATCTGCCTCCGCTGGGCATCTGGTGGATGCGGGACTGCAACACCAAATCGAAATCCGCCCGCACGCGTGGAACAGTATTGTTGATGACCACCTCGCGCGAGGCCGTGGCGAAGGCCGTCATCTCCACTTCCACGGAATAGTCGCCGGCGGCAAGCGGCAACCTATAACTGCCGTCGGGATGGCTGGTGGCGGCGACGCGGGTACCGGTATCTGCTTCCGCGGCCGTGACTGTCGCTCCGGGCACCGCCATGTTGCCCGACCTTACGATCCCGTAGACTTCGCCCGCCACCGGCTTCGATACATTCTGGGCGTAACCTTCAGCGCCCGCAGCTGTCAGTATTGCCAGCCCGGCCAGCAGCGCGCGAAAGCAATAACGGCCTTTCAACAAGCGCGAGCCACGAAAGCAGGAAATGTCTTTTGCTGAATTCATCTCAGGCACTGGAAAACGGAGCTAAACAGTTGTCGCTGGAGGCTGAGTTCGTCTCTTACCATCTATCATGAACGCGGCAAAGATTCGGTAAAAAGTAGGTAAGCGAACGTAAAGATTTGTAAAACGTGTCTTACATTTCTTTACACCCTGGCTGCTGCATGTGTTGTTAAAGTAGATAAGATTCGTCAAGGCATGTTTGTGGGCATGCCGCCCAAAAGCCTGTCCCGCGCCGCTTCGGGCCCACGCCAACTTTTTCTGTAGCAGTGTTAGTACAACCCAATGGCACTGAATCCAGTCTTGCCGCAAGCTTCTGCCCCGGCGGGCGAAGGCGCCGGCGAATGGTCGCCGGCGCTTTACAGCTCTTATGTTAATCCGCAGTGGGTGAAGCTGCTGAACGTGTTGCGCATGAACCAGCAGTACACGCGCTGCAGGGGCGCGGAAGTGTTCACTGCCGATGGCCGGCGCATCATTGACTTTGTTTCCGGCTACTGCGTCCACAACACCGGACACAACCATCCTTACATCGTCGCCGCGTTGCGGGAGGAACTGGAGCGCAGCGGCCCGGGCATGTTGCAGAGCCACGTACCCGATCTGGCTGGCCAACTGGCGGAGGAATTGTGCACGCGCGCCGGGGACCGGCTACACAAGGTTTTTTTCTGCAGTTCGGGCAGCGAAGGCGTGGAAACGGCCATCAAGTTTTCCCGCGCCCACACCGGCCGCGCCGGCCTGCTCTATGCCACAGGCGCGTTCCATGGCCTTACTTGCGGCGCCCTGTCGCTGATGGGAAATCCGTTCTGGCGCGAGGGCTTCGGCCCCTTGCTGCCGGGCGCGGAAGAGATTCCTTTCGGTGACCTGCCGGCGTTGCAGGAGAAGCTGGCCAGCCGCCGTTTCGCTGCGCTCATCCTCGAGCCGATCCAGGCGGAAGCCGGCATCCGCATTCCCTTTCCCGAGTACCTGGCCATGGCACAGGCGCTCTGCCGCAAACACGGCAGCGTGTTTGTTCTTGATGAAGTACAAACCGGGCTGGGGCGAACCGGGAAATTCCTGGCGGGTCACCACTACGGCGTACAGCCCGACATGGTGGTTCTGGCCAAGGCGCTCAGCGGCGGACTTGTGCCCAGCGCCGCGGTGCTCATGACCGATGCCATCTACGCTTCAGTCTACGGTTCCCTGCAGCGTGCCATCGTGCATACCTCCACCTTTAGCGAGAATGCGCTCGCCATGCGGGCTGGGCTGGCAACTCTGGAAGTGCTCGACCGCGAGCGCCTCGGGTTGCGCGCCCTGGAACTGGGCGATTATCTGCGCCGGCGGTTGCGCGAGAGTCTGGCGGGTTACGAGATGGTGAAAGAAATACGTGGCCTAGGACTGCTGTCGGGCATCGAATTCAGAGCCCCGAAGCGGCTGCGCCTGCGCGCCGCCTTTGAGACTTTCCGCCGGATCCATAGCGGGCTGTTCGGGCAAATGCTGGTGATGCGCCTGTTCCATGACAAGCAGATGCTGACCCAGATTTGCGGGAACAATTTTATGGTGTTGAAGGTGGCCCCGCCGCTGATGATCAGCGAAACACAGGTGGATGAATTCGTGACCGCGGTTCGCGACGTAATGGAGACCGTGCACGGGTCCAATGCCTTCTGGTCGGATGCGTTAGGCCTGGCCCGGCGAGCGATGGGAGTCTGATGTCCACGCAAAGAACCATTCCGAACGCGCTCATGTTGCTGGCGCTGGTGTGCGCCTTTGCAACCGGCTGCGCCCAGGCCACCGACCTGGCTTCTTCTTCTCCTCTGGACACCGGCTACCGTGACATGTACAACCTGCAGTTCGGCCAGGCTCACCGAGCATTCGCCGCATGGGAGCACGAGCACCCGCAGGACCCTCTGGGCCCGGCATCCGACGCGGCCGCCTATCTTTTTTCCGAATTTAACCGCCTGCACGTGCTGGAGTTCGAGTTTTTCACTAACGACAACAAGCTAGCCAGCCAGCCCAGGTTGTCTCCCGACCCAGTGGTGCGGAAGCGCTTCGAAGCCCAGTTAGAGAAAACCCAGCAACTCGCTGACGCGGCGCTGCAGCGCAACCCGCAGGATGCCAACGCGCTGTTTGCCAAGGCCCTGCGCCTGGGATTACGCGGCGACTACACTGCTCTGATTGAGAAACGTTACCTGGCCGGCCTGGGCTACATGAAGCAGGGTCGTGTTATCGCCGAGCAACTACTGGCACGGGACCCGGACTACTACGATGCCTACCTCGCCATCGGCGTGGAGAATTACCTGCTGAGCCAAAAGCCCGCGCCGGTCCGCTGGCTGCTACGCCTGGGCGGAGCGGAGACCAATAAATCAGACGGCCTTCAAAAACTCCAAGTGGTGGCCGACAAGGGGCATTACCTGCTTCCCTATGCCCGGCTGTTGCTGGCGGTGGCCGCGCTGCGCGAAAACCATCGCGACCGGGCGCGCGCCTTGCTGCAAGGCCTGGCGCAAGAGTTTCCCAGCAACCAACTGTACACCCAGGAACTGGCGCAGTTGGAAAAGCCGCCGAATTAATGGGGCCACGGTTGATGAGTTTGGCAAAATCAAACCCGCCTTGGCGTCTCTCGGCCCAGCGTCCCCGCCAGTTCGCCGGGCTACGAGAAATAGATTGACTTTGAGTCTTAATGGCTTAAGATATGAAACCAATCCATTCCTCCCGGAAACGGCAAGGCATCTCACCATGGTTGATAACTCATGACGTCCAGGCACAAGACAGTTTTGCCCACGCGGGCCGAGCTTCGCATCCTGCAGGTCCTTTGGCAATTGGGTCCAGCCACGGTGGAGGAGGTGGTGAACCACTCCGACGCCTCTCCCAAACCCAATTACAAGACGGTCCAGACTTTGTTGCGCATCATGGAGCAAAAAGGGCTGGCGAGGCATGTCAACCGCGGACGGGTTTTTGTATTCGAGCCGCGGGTGACCCGGGAAGAGGTGGGCCAGCTGTCGGTGCGCACGCTGATGGACCAGAATTTCGGGGGCTCGCCCGCCGAGTTGCTGGTGAACCTGCTGGAGGCCGGTCCGGTAGAGGAAACCGAACTGGACGAACTAGAGGCCCTTATCAGGAACTACCGCCAGCAGAAGCGGGAATCTTCCAGCTAAAGGCGGCGGGGGCGGCCGCCGCCGGAGCTCGCTATGTCTGACTCATTCCCTTATTTCGCCGGTATTTTGGCCAGCTATTTCTTGCGCGTGGCTGCCGCGTACGCCGTATGCTGGCTGCTGAGCCGCTTGTCCCCGAGTCCGCGCCGGCGTTTTGTGGTGTGGCTGTGTTTCCTTCTGGGCGCCGCCGGATACTGGATCGCGGTGGTGCTTCCTTCGCCGGTGCAGCTCTCGGTCGGCAGAGCCGTTGGAAGCCTGCCGTTACACCCAGCCGCTGTGGGTCCGCACACGCTGCTTTTTCCGGCAACCTGGGCGCCGGCCCTTGCGCTTGTGGCGCCCATCATGGCCGCATCTTACCTGCTGGGAGTACTACTGTTTCTGGCCAACGTGCTGTGGAAGCATTTGGTACTGCGGCGGGCACTGCGACATGCAGTGGAGCCTTCGCGCGACCTGGCGCTGCTTTTTGGTCAAATGTGCCGCGGCTTTGGCGTGCGCCGTTGCCGGTTGCTGATTTTGCCGCAACTGAGCTCCCCTGCGACCGCCGGATGGCTCAAACCTCGAATCCTTCTCCCTGAAGTCTGCGAGGAAATTAACGACAGCTCCCAACTGGCTGACGTGCTTTATCACGAACTGATCCACGTCGCTCGGCGAGACTATTTGTGGGCGGCTGTGAGTGACCTGGTACGCTGCCTCCTTTTCTTCCATCCCACCGTGTGGCGGGCCCGCCAGCACATGCGCGTGCAGCGGGAGCTGGCCTGCGACGTAGCTGTGGTCAGCGGCCGCCCTGAGCATCGCGCCGATTACGCCCAGTCCCTTACCCGTTTCGCCCGCCTCCGTCTGCTGCAGCCGGGCAGATCCATGGGCATTGATTTCGCCGCTTCCGCTTCGATTTTAGGCCTGCGGGTGCGGGCGGTGCTGAGCTATCGCCCGCAGCGTTCCTGGTGGCGAAGCGGCCTGCGCTCCGCCTTCAGCGTGGCCCTGCTCGTCTCCTTCAGCCTGCTGTGGTCCATGTTCGGCATCGCGGCGGAATTTGCCGCCGTACCGCAGTTTGCGCCCGTTTTGCCGACCGCGAACCTTGCGCCACTATCGCCCCAGTTGACGACATCGCGATCCACTCGCTGGAGCCATCATCCTGCCAGACGGAGATTGGTGATTCCGCCTTCTGTCATATCGCAATCTCCGCGGTTATTGGTGCTGCCGCCGGCGGCGAGGCAACCCACTCCGCCCGCGATGATTGCCATGTCAAGTTCGGAATTCGGCCCCCAGTCCAACGATTTTGACCCCGCCGCGACCGCGCCAGCCAGCGATGATGCCGAACCCGGTTTGTCGGAGACAAGGCCGCTGCCCCATGCGCGCGTTTCGATCGTCAATGTGGTGCAACGTGTGGCAACAGGACTGGCCCAGATCGGGCGGGAAGAAATCGAGCACGACGGGCACAACCATAGCGGCCGCTAGACGATTGGTCCTTCGAGAATTCCTCTTTCTCACTCCCGGGCAGTCTTAATCTCTTAAGATTCTGCTTGACTTTTAAGTCTTAACTATTTAAGACTACTGTCCAACCCCGAATGGGATAGCGATGCCTCGGGGCCTGCAGCCGCAGGGTTCAGGGAGAGACCAACCGCAGGCCCCGTTTGCGGTCACCCAAGCACACCATGGGTGCTTACCCGTTCACGCGAGATGGCATTCATGACCACATCGTCAACTTTCCCCTCCGAGGTAGCAGGCATGCAGGCTGCAGAAGAAGAACTGGTCGAGATAGTCGCGCAGGAAATGGCGGCCGGAATTGATGCGGCAGTCAACGGGTGGATGGCGGATATCGAAGATGTCCTGCACAGCAGCCTGAGCAACTCCGCCAAGCTCTCCGCCATTCAGTCCATCGTCAATGTCTGCAAGCAAGATGTGTCCATATCGCGATGAGCGACTGCGCTGCCCCCATTTCCGAGAAGTCGAGGGCGGGCCAGCAACTTTATGCCCGAGCATGTGTTAACTAACTTAATAATATCCCACCGCAGTATTTCCGGGCGGTCCGGCAGGAGTTCATGAGAATAGTTGGCGCAGCCAGCGCTTTTCCCAGTCACGTTTATGACCAGCAAGCCATTACCGCGACCCTGGAGAAATTCTGGGGCCAGCGGGCGGAACATCCCCGTTTACTGCAGCGCCTGCATTCCCGCACCGGAGTGGAGAGGCGTCACCTGGCGCTTCCCCTGGAGTCATATGCGGAAATTGACACTTGGGGCAAGGCCAACTCGCTGTGGATCGAGGAAGCGGAGCGGCTGGGCGCGGCCGCAATCTGCCGCGCCATCACTCCGCTGGGATTGCGTCCGCGGGAGATCGGCGCGCTTTACTTCACTTCTGTGACCGGAATTTCCAGCCCGTCAATTGATGCCAAGCTGATCAACCGCATCGGGCTCTCACCCAATCTCAAGCGCATGCCGCTGTTCGGGTTGGGGTGCGTAGCCGGCGCTGCAGGCATTTCCCGCGCCGCCGATTATGTGCGCGCGTTCCCCAAGGAATTAGCCGTAGTTCTGGCGGTAGAGTTGTGCTCGCTGACCTGGCAGCGCGATGACCTTTCCACTGCTAACCTGATCGCTACCGGCCTGTTTGGCGATGGCGCGGCAGCGGTCGTCGTCGCCGGCTCCGACGCGGAGTTTGCCGGGCCCCAGGTGGTCGCCACGCGTTCTGTGTTCTATCCCAACACCGAGGACGTGATGGGCTGGGACATCTCCGAACGGGGCTTCCACATTGTGCTGTCGCGCGAGGTGCCGGTGATGGTGGAGCGTCATTTGCGCTCCGATGTGGACGCGTTCTTGGGCGAGCACGGGCTTAGCCGCAGCGACATCTCCAGCTGGATCATTCACACCGGCGGGCCCAACGTTCTGCAAGCCGTGGCGCGAACCTTGGAACTGCCCCATGGCGCCTTGGACGCCTCCTGGGAGTGCCTGCGGAAGGTGGGGAACTTATCTTCTGCTTCCGTCCTGCTGGTCCTGCAGGATTTCCTCTGCCGGCGCCGAGCTGCGCCCGGCACCTATAGCCTCCTGGCCGCTATGGGGCCAGGTTTCTGTTCGGAACTGGTTCTGTTGCGCTGGTAATGATGAATAGAAGTCTGGACGTAGTCGTGATCGGTGGCGGGCCGGCGGGGCTGGCGGCGGCCATTTCCGCCGCCCGGCGGGGATTATGGGTTGCGGTTGCCGATTCCGCCCAGCCGCCTATTGACAAGGCCTGCGGCGAAGGACTGATGCCCGATTCGCTCCAAGCCCTTGCGGAATTGGGCATCTCGCTGGATGGCTGCGACACCGGGTGGTTCCGCGGCATCCGCTTTGTCGGCCGCGAAGGCGCCGTGGAAGCTGACTTCCCTGGCGGCCCGGGCGTCGGCATTCGCCGCCCATTCCTGCACGGCCGGATGGCAGAACGGGCCGCTGGACTGGGCGTTCGCCTGCTTTGGGGCGCGTGTGTTTCCAATGTGAAAGATGGCCAGGTCGAGGTGAATGGGGAGGCCCTGCATTGCCGCTGGATCGTGGGCGCCGACGGCCAGAACTCGCAGGTACGAACCTGGGCAGGGCTGAGCTCGGGGCGCGATTATGAGCGTCGTATCGGGTTGCGGCAGCATTTTCAAATCCGGCCCTGGTCGGAGTTCGTGGAAATCTACTGGGGCGAGAACCGCCAGGCTTACGTCACGCCCGTCGGGTCCCATGAAATCTGTGTAGCCCTGATCTCACGGCATCGCTTCCCCTCCTTTGAGGCTGCCCTGGCCGATTTCCCCGAACTTTGGGCGCGGCTTAAATCCGTTCCGCGCAGCACACCGGTGAAAGGAGCCATGACCGTCACTCGCCGGCTGAGCTCGGTAGTGCGCGATAACATTGTGCTCATCGGTGAGGCATCCGGTTCCGCCGACGCTATTACGGGTGAGGGTCTGGCGATTTCTTTTCGTCAGGCCAACGCGCTGGGACAGGCATTGGCGGCTGACGACTTGTCGCTCTACGCCGCCGCCCACCAGGACATCGCCGGACTGCCGCACCTGCTGGGCCGTTCCATGCTGCTGATGGACAAACATTCTTGGCTGCGCAGCCGGGCGCTGCGCGCGTTTGCCCGGCGCCCCAGCCTGTTTGCGCGCCTGCTGGCGGTGCACACGAGTGCCTTGTCAGCAAAGGATTTTGGAATTAGTGGAATCCTTAACCTGGGATGGCGACTCTTAACCGCATGAGTGTTCAAGAAAGTGGCCCTAATCCAGAGATGAGACTGAATCCGACAAAACGTATAGCCACCCTGTGCGGGTTGTTGCTGGGCGTGATGCTCGCAGCAGCCGCTGCTAACGCGCAGGAAATGGTCTTCCAGCTCGATCCGGCCCAAAGCCATGTGAGCTTCACCCTGGGCGACATTCTGCATACCGTGCATGGCAGTTTTCAGCTGAAGAGCGGCAGCATCCGATTTAACGCGGCAACCGGAGAAGCGAGCGGTTCTCTGGTGGTGGACGCCACCTCCGGTAAGAGCGGCAACAAAAATCGCGACCGGCGCATGCACCGGCAAATTCTGGAAGACCAGACATACCCGGAAATCATCTTCACTCCCCAACACGTCAGTGGAAGCCTTGCGCCGGAGGGTACGTCGCAGATGGAGCTGCAGGGGTTAATGACCCTGCACGGCCAGCAACACCCGATGAAAGTCGCCATGCCCGTGCAGGTCAGCCACGGTCAAGCATCCGCGGACGTCCACTTCGTCGTACCGTACGTTCAGTGGGGCCTGAAAAACCCCAGCACTTTCATCCTGCGGGTGAGCGATAAGGTGAACATTGATGTGCACGCTGTAGGTCACCTGACGCAAGCATCCCTCGCCGAGACCCACCAACCCTAGCTGCCGGCAGCTATTCAGAACACGGGATCATAGAACAGCTTCCACCTGCACCGCCTGACACCTCCAACAAGCGGCTTAAATCGAGGCGTTCGCAACGTAAAGTTTTGTAAAGAACAAGTTACACTTCTTTACAGCCGCACACCTCTGACTGCTGTAACAATATTCAACGTGAATCGCGAAATAGCTTCCGTAGTGACCGCAAGCGCTGAGTGGCCGCTCGCCGCAGACCAATCCAGCATCATGCGCGTGGGCGAAATCGAACTGGACACCGCAACTCGCACCGTGCGAACCGCAGAAAAATCGGCACGGCTGACGATTACCGAGTTCACGGTTCTGGAACTGCTGTTACGCCGCGCCGGTTGCGTGGTGAGCCGTGAAGAACTGGTGCGCGTGGCTCTGCAGCGTTCATTTTCTCCCTACGAGCGCAGCATTGACATGCACGTCAGCAACCTACGCAAAAAACTGGGCATAGCCGGCCGCAGCAGCGACTATATTAAAACTGTGCGCGGCGCCGGATACGTGTGCACGGCACGAGACTAACCGTCGCCGCACCGCTTGAGTTCGCTTCAGAAGTATGAAATGAAGCACGGTATAGAAACTTGCTGATCCCTGGCAGCAGCCACACACCACAGGTTGCATGTGAACTTCCGACAACACGCCTCCATTCGCAGCCTTACTCCTCTCGCCCTATCCTTGCTTATCTGTGCCGGGCTGGCGAACTGCGGCAAAGCTGATCCGAGGGCAAACGCCTCGCGAAGAAGTTTTGGCGGAGCGCAAATCGTTCCCGTTTCCGTTGCCACCGTGGAGCGCCGCGACCTTCCGGTGTACCTGACCGGTCTGGGTTCTGTGACCGCCTTCAATACCGTCGCGGTCAAGAGCCGGGTGGACGGCCAACTGGTGCAAGTAGCCTTTCGCGAGGGCCAGGAGGTCAGAAAAGGTGACCTGCTGGCCGTCATTGATCCACGGCCCTACCAGGTGGCGCTCGACCAGGCGCAAGCCACGCTGTTGAAGGACCAATCGCAACTGAAGAATACGCAACTCGATCTGCAGCGCTACAAGGGGCTGGTCTCGGCTGGCGTTGTTTCCCACCAGCAGGTGGACACACAGGATGCGTTGGTCGGGCAGTTCCAGGGCACGGTTGATGCGGACAAGGCCGCGATTCAAAATGCCAAGCTGAACCTGATCTATTGCCACATTACCGCCCCGGTTGATGGACGAGTGGGCTTGCGCCTGGTGGACCGGGGCAATATGGTACACGCCAATGACACCAATCCCCTGCTGGTGATCACGCAGCTGCAACCCATCGCGGTCATCTTCACCCTGCCGGAAGACAGTTTGCCGGCGGTTGCCCAGCACATGCGAGCCGGGACGCTGAAAGTAGAAGCGTATAGCCGCGACGATCAAATCAAGTTGTCTACCGGCACGCTGCTCACCATTGACAACCAGATTGATCAGACCACCGGTACCGGCAAACTGAAGGCGGTTTTCGACAATCACGAACGCGATCTCTGGCCTAATCAGTTTGTCAATGTCCGTCTTTTGCTGGAGGTGCGTAAGAATGCCACCGTAGTGCCCGCCGCCGCCGTGCAGCGCGGTCCTCAGGGCACCTTTGCTTACGTGGTGAAGGGCAATAATACGGTTGAGGTGCGGGCGGTAACGCTGGCTCTTACCCAAGGTAATGTGACCGCCGTCGAGCAAGGTATCTCGCCCGGGGAAGTGGTGGTCACTGACGGCCAGGATAAACTGCAGAATGGCAGCAAAGTCGTGTTCCGAAATCGCAGCAACCTGAACGCGGAATCGGACGCTCATTCGGAGCAAAAGCTTGCGCCATGACTCCCTCGCGGCTATTCATCCTACGTCCGGTCGCTACCACGCTGCTGACCATTGGCGTGCTGCTGGTGGGACTGGTGGCTTACCGGCAATTGCCGGTGTCGGCCCTGCCCGAGGTTGATTACCCCACCATCCAGGTTGTGACGTTTTACCCTGGGGCCGATCCCGAGGTGATGGCCTCCTCGGTCACGGCACCCCTGGAGCGTCAGTTCGGGCAGGTACCCGGCCTGGGTCAGATGACCTCCACCAGTTCGTTCGGAAGCTCCATCGTCACCCTGCAATTCAATTTGTCGCAGAACATTGACGTCGCGGAGCAGGAAGTACAGGCCGCCATCAATGCGGCCGGAACCTATCTGCCACGCGACTTGCCCAATCCTCCCATCTACAGCAAGGTCAATCCCGCTGACGCCCCCATTCTCACTCTCGGTTTGACCTCTGCTACGCTGCCGCTGTCCAAAGTGGAGGACCTGGCGGATACCGCTCTGGCGCAGAAGATCTCGCAACTTCCCGGGGTGGGCCTGGTTTCCATCAGCGGGGGACAGAAGCCGGCAGTACGCATCCAGGCCAATCCCACCGCACTGGCTTCCTACGGTTTGAGCCTGGAAGACCTGCGCACCGCCTTGGCTGCAGCTAACGTGGACCAGGCTAAGGGTCAACTGGACGGGCACCGCCAGTCGTTCACCATTGGAGCCAACGACCAACTGCTCTCCAGCGCCGACTACCACTCAATTATCGTGGCCTACCGCAATGGAGCGCCGGTGCGCGTTTCCGATGTGGCCGCCGTGGTGGATGGCGCGGAAAACACCAATCAGGCCGCATGGATGAATCTTGATCCCGCGGTCATTGTCAATATTCAGCGCCAGCCCGGCGCCAACATTATCAGCGTGGTGGACAGCATCAAAAAGCTGCTTCCGATGCTGCAGTCATCCCTGCCTTCATCCGTCAAGGTACACATCCTTACCGACCGTACCCAGACTATACGCGCCTCGGTGAAGGACGTGCAGTTCGAGTTGATGCTGGCCATCGCCCTGGTAGTGATGGTGGTCTTTCTCTTCTTGCGCAACTTATCAGCCACCGTGATCCCCAGCGTGGCTGTGCCCCTTTCTCTGGTCGGGACTTTTGGGGTGATGTACCTGCTGGGCTACAGCCTGAACAATCTGACCTTGATGGCGCTCACCATTTCCACCGGCTTCGTGGTGGACGATGCCATCGTGATGATCGAAAACATTGACCGCTTCCTGGAGCATGGCGACTCGCCACTGCAAGCCGCGCTCAAGGGCTCGGGGCAGATCGGCTTCACGATTGTGTCATTGACCGTATCGCTCATTGCGGTGCTCATCCCGCTGCTCTTCATGGGCGATATTGTGGGACGCCTGTTCCGCGAATTTGCCATCACCTTGGCGGTTACCATCCTCGTCTCCGCGCTGGTCTCGCTGACGCTGACGCCCATGATGTGCGCCAAGTTGCTGCGGCCCACGAAAGATGTGCGGCATACCCGCTTCTACCGCATCTCAGAAAACTTCTACGACCGGGTGATCCATTTTTATGGGCGCACCCTGACCTGGGTACTGCGCCACCAGACCGCCACCTTGCTGGTTACCGCCGGCACGCTGGTGCTCACCTTATGGCTTTATGTGGTGGTGCCCAAAGGCTTCTTCCCGGTGCAGGACACGGGAGTTATTCTGGGCGTCTCGGAAGCGCCCCAGACCGTCTCCTTCTCCGCCATGGCGGAGCGCCAGCAGGCGCTCTCGCGCATCATTCTGAAGGATCCGGACGTGCGGAGCCTGTCATCATTCATCGGTGTGGACGGTATCAACGCCACGCCCAACAGCGGGCGCATTCAGATCAACCTCAAGTCTCGCGACCAGCGCACGGCCAGCGCGTCCGAAATTATCCGCCGCCTGACGCCGGAGTTGGCGCAGGTTTCCGGCATCACGCTTTACATGCAGCCGGTGCAGGATCTGACAGTTGAGGACCGTGTCAGCCGCACCCAATACCAATATTCGGTGGAGGACACCGACCCCAAAGAACTGGCGGTGTGGGCTCCCAAGCTGCTCCAGCAATTGCGCCAGCTGCCGCAATTGCGCGATGTGGCCAGCGACCAGCAGAGCGGAGGGCTGCAGGCCCAGCTGGTGATTGACCGCGACACCGCCGGCCGCCTGGGCATCCTTCCCCAGACCATTGATGACACGCTTTATGACGCCTTCGGCCAGCGCCAGGTCTCGACCATGTTCACCCAGCTCAACCAGTACCACGTGGTGCTGGAGGTGCAGCCGCAGTTCCGGCAAAGCCCTGACTCGCTGAAGAGCATCTACGTCCGTTCCGACAACGGAACACAGGTGCCTTTGGCGGCCTTCACCCGCTTCTATCCCGCTAATGCTCCGCTGGCCATCAACCACCAGGGGCAATTTCCGGTGGTGACCCTGTCTTTTAACCTGGCCCCTCGCACTTCTCTCGGCGACGCCACGCGCGCCATCGAGGAGGCGCAGCGCGAGATTGGCATTCCCGCCAGTCTCCACACCAGCTTTCAGGGGACGGCGGCGGCATTCCGTAACTCACTCTCCACCGAACCCTGGCTCATCTTGGCCGCGTTAGTCACCGTGTACATCGTGTTGGGCGTCCTGTACGAAAGCTATATCCATCCCATTACGATTCTTTCCACGCTGCCCTCCGCGGGCGTCGGAGCGATTGTGGCGCTATTGCTGACCGGAAGTGACCTGAATGTCGTGTCGCTGATTGGAATCATCCTGCTGATCGGCATCGTAAAAAAGAATGCCATCATGATGATTGACTTCGCGCTGGAAGCGGAACGGGGCGAGGGCAGGCCGCCGGAGGAAGCCATTTTTCAGGCATGCCTGCTGCGCTTCCGCCCCATTATGATGACTACCATGGCGGCCCTGCTGGGCGGCTTGCCCCTGGCATTGGGAACGGGCACCGGCTCGGAACTGCGCCGGCCCCTGGGCATCACGATTGTGGGCGGCCTGCTGCTCAGCCAGTTGCTCACCCTCTACACCACCCCGGTGGTTTACCTGTGGTTTGACCGACTGGCCCGGCGCTTCGCCCACCTGCGCATTGGCAACCCCATCGAAGAACCAGCCGAGGAGACGGCGG
The DNA here is from genome assembly GCA_035278025.1 of Terriglobales bacterium. GTDB lineage: Bacteria > Acidobacteriota > Terriglobia > Terriglobales > Acidobacteriaceae > JAICWP01. The sequence goes on from DATEJK010000165.1 coordinate 55,946, forward strand.
CGGCCGACTGAAGCATGAACATCTCCGCTCCATTCATCAAGCGGCCGATCGGCACTTCGTTGCTGGCCGCGGCCGTATTGATTGCGGGCGCGCTCGCCTTTCAATTCCTGCCCGTGGCCCCCTTACCGCAGGTGGAGTTTCCCGTAATCCAGGTTAATGCCGGCCTTCCCGGAGCCAGTCCGGCGACCATGGCTTCCGCTGTCGCCACTCCCCTGGAACGGCAGTTCGGCCGCATTGCCGGCATCAACCAGATGACCTCCAGCAGTGGCACGGGTTCGACCACCGTCGTTCTGCAGTTTGACCTGAACCGCAACATAGATGCCGCCGCCCGCGACGTACAAGCCGCCATCAACGCTGCGCGCGGGCAACTCCCTTCGAACCTGCCACAAAATCCTCAGTTCTGGAAAGTGAACCCGGCTGATGCGCCCATTCTGATTCTGGCGCTCACCTCTGACACGATCCCTTCCCCCCGCATCTACGATGCGGCCGATTCAATCCTGGCGCAGAAGCTTTCGCAGGTGCAGGGCGTGGGACAGGTCTTTATCTGGGGTGGAGCTCGCCCAGCGGTTCGAGTGGACGTGAATCCCACCATCCTCAACAAGCTGGGCATTGGCATTGACCAGGTTCGAACCGTGCTCGGCTCGGCCAATGCAAATCGCCCTAAGGGCCACTTATCTGACAGCAACAGTTCCTGGATGGTGCACGATACCGACCAGCTCTTCCAGGCCGCGCAGTACCAGCCCCTGATCGTTGCCTATAAGAACGGCGGGGCGGTGCGGTTGGCGGATGTGGCCGATGTCCAGGACTCAGTTGAGGACGTGCACCATTACGGCAAGTCCAACGGGAAAGATGGCGTTATCGCCGTGGTGTTCCGCCAGCCCGGCGCCAACATCATTGACACCGTGGACCGGGTGCGGGCTCTCCTGCCCGAATTGAAGGCGTCAATACCACGCGGGATTGATGTCCACATAGCGCTGGATCGCACCACCACAGTGCGCGCCTCGGTTCACGACATCGAATTGACTCTGCTCATCTCCATTATTCTGGTCATCCTGGTGGTTTTCGCGTTCCTGCGCAGTCCGCGGGCCACCGTAATCCCCAGCGTGGCCGTGCCGCTTTCATTGGTAGGCACCTTTGCGGTGATGTACGTTCTGGGCTACAGCCTTGACAATCTTTCGCTCATGGCTCTGGCCATCTCCACCGGATTCGTGGTGGACGACGCCATTGTGGTGCTGGAGAACATTACCCGCTACCTGGAAGTGGGCATGGGACCGGTGCAGGCGGCTTTTCGCGGCGCCCGCGAAATCGGATTTACCGTGCTCTCCATGAGCACCTCGCTCGTCGCGGTATTCATCCCCATTCTGCTGATGGGCGGCATCGTCGGCCGCCTCTTCCGTGAATTCGCGGTCACGCTCAGCGTGGCTATCGGGGTTTCGCTGCTGGTTTCTCTGACCACCACCCCCACTATGTGCGCCAAGTTCCTGCGACCCTTGGAGCAGGAACACCACGGGCGCGTGTACCGCTTCGGCGAATCACTTTTTGACGGCCTTCTCGGTCTTTACCGCGGTGCTTTGCGCTGGGTGCTCCGCCATCAACCGCTCACGTTGCTGGTCACCGTGGCCACCGCCTGCCTCAGCATCTACCTGTATGTAATCGTCCCCAAGGGATTTTTTCCGCAGCAGGATACCGGACGCCTGGCGGGAATGCTGCAGGCCGCGCAGGATATTTCTTTCTCCGCCATGGCCCAGAAAATGGACCAGTTCGTCACAATTATCCGGCAGGATCCCGCGGTGGAGTCGGTCACCGCATTTGCCGGCGGCCGGGGCACCAACACCGGCGGCGGCTTCGTCACCCTAAAGCCGTTATCGTTACGCAAGGTAAGCGCCGGCCAGGTGATCGGCAGGCTGCGGCGCAAATTGGCCATCATTCCCGGAGCCACTATGTACCTGCAGTCGGCGCAGGATCTGACCATCGGCGGCAGGCCGAGCGCCGCCCAATTTCAATACACTCTGCAGGGACAGGACCTGCAGCAACTCAACAACTGGGCGCCGCGGCTGCTGGCAGAGCTGCGCACCCTGCCGCAACTGCGCGACGTCAACAGCGACCAACAGGACCACGGCCTGGAAGCGCACGTGATGATTGACCGCGACACTGCCGCCCGCCTGGGGGTTGCCGCCCAGGACGTGGACAACGCGCTCTATGACGCCTTTGGCCAGCGCCAGGTCTCCACTATGTACGAGCAACTGAATCAGTACCACGTGGTCATGGAGGTGGAGCGCCGTTTCCAGCGCAATCCGGAAGCCCTGCAGAACATCTACGTTCGTTCTTCCTCAGGAACGGAGGTTCCCTTATCGTCCTTTACCCGCTTCGAACCCTCCAACACGCCACTGGCGGTGAACCACCAGGGACAGTTCCCCTCGGTGACACTTTCCTTCAATCTGGCTCCCGGAATCTCGCTTGGCCAGGCCACTGACGCGATTGAAAACGCCGAGCGCAGCATTGGCTTCCCCGCCGCTATTAGTGCCAGCTTCCAGGGGACCGCCGCCGCCTTCATGAATTCCCTCTCTAGCGAGCCCATCCTGATCCTGCTTGCGCTGGTGACCGTTTATATCGTGCTTGGCGTGCTGTATGAGAGTTTTATCCATCCCATCACGATTCTTTCCACGTTGCCCTCTGCCGGAGTAGGCGCGTTGCTGGCTCTGCTGCTCACCCGCAACAACCTGGACGTAATCGGGCTCATCGGCATCATCCTGCTGATCGGAATCGTGAAGAAAAACGCCATCATGATGATTGATTTTGCGCTGGAAGCCGAGCGCGCGGAAGGCAAGTCGCCGGTGGATGCCATTTACGAAGCTTGCATACTGCGCTTCCGACCTATCATGATGACGACCATGGCGGCCATGCTGGGAGCATTGCCCCTGGCGCTGGACCAGGGCACCGGCTCCGAACTCCACCGTCCGCTGGGCATCACCATCGTGGGTGGTTTGATGGTTAGCCAGGCGCTGACGCTGTTTACCACTCCTGTGGTCTATCTTTATATGGATCGGGTGCAATCATTGGGCAGGCGACTCCGCGGGCGCGGGCCACAGCCGCTCGCTCCTGGTTTCGACCAGGCTTGATGAGCAGGACTTTACTGCTCGTCAAATTCAGTGAATGCGCCGGTATCTCCGTAGTACACACGCAAGGCGCACTGCTTGGGACTCATTTGACCAAAATAAAGAGTGAGTTTATCGGCAGGCTGGCTTAATTGGCCAAGGTCCATTTCGCCACGCACCAGGTCCTGCTGCGGTTCATAGGCGCTCTCCGGCTTTTCATTCTTGCTCACGATCAGGGTCCAGGTCTTTTTGCCCGGAATCAGATATATGGTGTAGGCGCCGGTAGGAATTCCCTTTCCCGCAAACTTCAGGTCGGCGCCGGTAAACAGGATCATTGCCGAGCCGCCCGGCATCCAGATTTTGTTTTCCCTTAGTCTCTCCCCCTTTTTAAAGGGAACGCGGTTGTAGCGCACCGTAATCTGCTTGCCGTCGGCAAAATTGCAGGAAACCTCCGATTGCGTTTCCGAAGAATTGCTTTGGGCGGCCAAACCACGAGCCAGAACTAACTCACCGAGAACTAAAAAGCAGATTGCCAGTTTGCGCATGAGCGGTCCTCCCCTGCACCTTCACGGCTGCTTCCCCGATTATTTCTGCAATTGTGTCGGGAATGGAGAGCAGCGTTATCGCCGTCTCGCCGCGCTGCTGCAGTGTGCGCGGGTGGATGCAATTCGCCGAGTCGCATCCCCGGGCGGCGCTGTCCTTCGGGGGGTAATAATATCTCACCCAAGGTGTGCTCCGCAGCAATATATGGCAGAGCCGTTCTCCCAGGTGCGCCGTTGGAGGCAGCGAAATCGGGTGCCAACGGAACATCGAGCCAGTGACCGGAATGGTTGACCCGGAATGGCGCCGGAGAAGGTCGCTGAGGGGTGAAGGTCCCGGGATCTACCACTCCCAGCCGGCATTTGAAAAGGCGCGCGGCAGCCGGGGTCAGGCTACTTCCTGAAGCAGAACCTGTTCAATTTCTGCAGCTTCGGCGGGATTCAAGCGAAATTCGCCGGCGCCGATGATTCCGCGCACCTGCTCCGCGCTGCGCACGCCCACAATGGCGGCCGTGACGGCGGAGTTTTTCAGTGTCCAAGCAATAGCGACCTCGCCGGCGGAGCGCCCGTGACGTTTCCCGATACCCTCCAACAACTCGGCGACGCGCAGGTTGCGGGAAAGCAGCGGCTCGCTGAAGTTGGGGTTCTGCCGCCGCCAGTCGTCGGAAGAAAATCGCGCGATGCGCTCACGGGTCATAGCGCCGCTAAGCAAGCCGGAATACATCGGCGAGTAAACAATTACGCCGATCTGATGAGCCTTTGCGTAGGGAAGAATGGAATTCTCCACTCCACGCGCCAGCAACGAGTAGGGAGGCTGCAACGACGTAATTGGAGCAATGGCTTGCGCCCGCTGCATCTGTTGCACATTAAAATTCGATACCCCGATGTAACGCACCTTCCCTTCGCACTGCAGGCGCGCCATTTCCGACCAGCCTTCCTCGATGTCGGCATCGGGCTCGGGCCAGTGAATCTGGTATAAATCAATCACGTCGAGGTTCAGACGGCGGAGGCTGGCCTCACATTCGCGGCGGATGGAAGCTGCCTTGAGCGAGCCGGAGATGTTGCCCTTCGCGTCCCACACCCGCTCGGCTTTTGTAAAAACATAAGGACGATTGCTGCGGCCACGGAGAGCGCGAGCTACTACCTCCTCGGAATACCCCAGCCCATAAACCGCGGCTGTGTCAATCCAGTTGACGCCGTGGTCGAGAGCCTCATGAATAGCGGCAATCGAGTCATGGTCGTCCTGCGGACCCCAACTCCACTGCCAGCCACCACCGCCCATGGCCCAGGCTCCCACTCCGACGGCCGTGATTTCCATGTCACTGGTTCCCAGCTTGCGTTTCTGCAATGTTTTTCTCCTTCAAAGAGGAATTCAGCAATCGCTCGATACGCTCTTTCGGTATTGATGCGCTGGTAGCGGCGCAGGCTTCAATGAAGGTGCCGGCACTTCAACTTTGACCGCTGAGCTCCAGCCGCTGTCACCTGGCAGGGTGCGATGCATCACCGCCTTATCACCGGCCGAGGAGTATCCCATTATTAGCGCTGTCGGGCACGCTGTGCACGAGCACTTCATTCGTCCGTGGAAACGACACGCGGACGATACCCTGAGGCGGGCGTGCCCGACCTTTCGCTCGGGCTCAGACTGCCTGGCAGGTATGGTCGAGCAGGACAGGCGGAAGCAACGGCGACTCTGCGACTAGAGTCCACACGCGATCTCCAGTCCATTTCCACCAGCCATGGAAAGTGCGCCCTCCGTTTAGATATTGCACCTGAAGCCTGAACCAGTGATCCTGGCTACAGGCACCGGCGCTAGTTGGTGAAGGCTGGGCGCTCATTCCAGGAGATTCTGGCAGGCAGTCACTCGAGGTTTGCTCAGGGCTCAAAACACTGACCTTCAGAGAACGAGTATCCAGCCTCAGCCCTTGGTGCAACGCCTTAAGGGCGCTCTCTCTAGCGCTCCAAAGCAGAGCCACGAGCGCAGCCCGATCCGGGGCGGGAGCGTGGCACACCAACCTCTGTTCTTCGAGAGTGAAGTAGTCCGCCAGGAATGCGTCAGTTCGCGGTTCGATCGTTTCCAGATCGCATCCCAGGGCGGTACCGGGACCACCGACCGCGCACATGGCTGTGCCGGAGCGATGGCTGAGGGAAATGGAGGCTACCCTCGAGTCGTCGCCGAGCACGACCTGGGGGGCGCCGGAGATGGATTGACGTATCTCGATGGCGCTCAGGAATCCGGTTTCGATCAACCGACCAAGGTACGCAGCCACCGCGCATTTCGCGGTCCAGCGCCCCAGCCTCCAGTCGGCGCGGCGCTTGGCAAAACGCATGTCTCGGAGGCGGAGCGATTCATTCGCGCAGAGCCAGTCATCATGGGCCGGCACTTCTGCTTCGGTCCGTTGCAGCCAAAATATCTTCATCGCCATTTTGCTGGCATGGGAAGAATCTTCAAAACCTTAGGCCGCCCGCGCCACCTTCCTTTCCTTTTCCATACTGCGCTCCACCGCATGGATGAGATAAGGGCGAAGATGCGAAGGCACGATGATGCGATGCAGGGCTCCCACTCCCAAAGCTCTCTGTACGGTGTGGATGCCATCAAATTCGGCTGCCATTTCTCCTAATTTCTCTGAATGTATGATTTTGAAAAGCTCGTTCCACTCAGCGCGTAAACGTCCTTTCTCCAGGCCGTCGGCTCTGGTCATGGCATCGCTTAATAGCTGCAAACGCGGATCTTTGCGCGCCCGAGCTTCCACTTCGCTTGCGAAAACAACGGCAGCGGCAGGAGCGCCGCCGATTACGGACGCGTAGGTGCCTGCCAGCGCCGCCACCTCCAGGTTTTCGTTCAACACTCGCGAGAAGACCACGTAGGCTCCGCCGTGATAGCGGGAGATGACGCAAAACACCATGGGCCCTTTGAAGTTCACCACAGCCCGGCCGATCTCGGCGCCATACTCCAGCTGCAGCTTGCGCAGTGACTCGGGGGAACCATCAAAGCCCGAAAGATTGGCCAGCAGCACGACCGGCCGGTTGTTGCTGGCGGCATTGACGGCGCGCGCCACCTTCTTGGAGGAAAGAGGAAAGAGGGTACCGGCCGTCCACTGGTCCGGCCCATCAGCGGGAACAAAGCCCAGGCGAGGAACGGGCTTGGACTCGATGCCAATCAGGCAAACCGGGTAACCGCCGAGGTGGGCATCCCAAACAACCGCCGTTTCTGCGCCTTGCATGCCGGCCCAGCGCTCAAGCGGCTGATGGTCCTGGTCAATGGTCGCCAACATTACCCGGCGGATGTCAAAAGACTTTTTGCGTCCGGGATTGGTTTCATCGGAAAAGATCTCGCCCACGTGTGTGAACCCATTTTCGCCATCGTCGGCATGGCGGCAGGCGCACACATCGCGTTCGCTCGGGTCGGTGGTTGTCGCGGGCCGGGGAAACCGCTCCCCGGGCATAACGTAGGTCAACTCGTAGTGGCGCAGCAGGATTTGGCAGGCCTCGTGAATATCCTGTGCCCAGTACTGCGCCTCTCCGTTCAGGCCCATGATCCGGCTATAGCCGCCAATACCCTGATTGTCTTCCGCGGAGACGCTGCCGGAATAATCCAGCGCCCGCTTGCCGGTAAGCACCATAGCCGCATTAGGAGTCATGATCAGGATGCCGCGGGTATGCATCAGCATGGTGGCTTCAGCGTTCCAATACGGCTGTGCGCCAACGTTAATACCGTCCACTACCAGGTTTATTTCACCGCCTGCCTGGGTGAACTCGATGAGGCGACGCAGCACTTGGGCAATCCAGTCCATGTTCTCCACACCGCTTTCCATGGAAATCTTGGCGCCAGCGGAGATGGGAAACCACTCCACGGGAACACACTCTTTTTCCGCCAGATCCAAAGCGGCGATGATGCGGCGACACTCTGCTTCAGCAATGGCGCCAAGATCCTTGCTGGGATCGCCCAGCAGCAGAACCCGCTTCATGCCCTCCGGATATTTGGAGGTAAAGTTCCGGATCACGCCAGTAATAATGTTGGCTTTGTTGTGGCCATAAGGCCGGTTGACCGGCACCAGTTGACCCGCCGGGCTCAGATCGTGCTCCACGAACTCACCCGGTGGGAACCCGGCCGGAGCGTCCTCAACAGCGGGGGTGAGCATTTTGACGATTTCGTAGGGGTAGATAAGGCCGCGCCGGCGCATGCGAATCACTTTCTGCTCATACTCGCTTAAGGGCTTGAGCGGCTGCAGAATGATGGCGGGGCGGATGCTCACACGCAAACCCGCCCCAGCCGGGGGGGAAATACGCACAACCATCTCGCGCAATTCGCCGCTCTGAGGATGGGGAATACGGGCGCACACCACCACCTGCTCCAGACCTAAGCCTTCCATGGAGGGAGCTAGCCTGCGCAATATGGTGTGGAATTCGTCCCTGCTCAGGCGCAGCGGCGGCCAAACGTAAAGCAGTATGCGGTTCCAGTGAAGGCGATCTTTCAATTGCCGGCGTGACTGGAACAGCCGTATGGCGGCCATGGCTTCGGCGAACATGCGCTCGAGGTGGGGCAAATGCACGATGTGGCCAGCTTGATCTCTCACGGGGGTCACATCGCGCACTTCCGCCACGGCGAATAGGCGCTCATCCTTAGGATTGTCACGGCCGGTGCCATGGATCAGATATACATCCTCAACGGAAGGCAGCCGTTCGATTTTAAAATTGGAAAGCCGCCAGAGATGCAGGCGTTTACCCATCATGGGATGAATTCCGCGGTAGAGCTCCTTCTCCTGATAAGTGTTGTCGCGTAGCCGGTAAGTGAAGTGTTGCGTGCCGCTGATTCCCCAGCCGTTACCGGCGCCTCCCGCGATCACCACAATGCGCTGAATGGGACGGGGAAAACCCGCCTGGTTCAACCGTGAACGAAATTCCTGCTGCGCGGCCTCGGCTTCGTCCGCGGAAGCGGAGCGCCACAAGTAGAAATCAATTGCCACATCATGGTCTGCCGGCACTTTTTCAAGCATGGGGAACAGCGCTTGGGCTGCCTCGGCTAAGCCGCTGTACTCCGCACAAGTGGTGAAGAGATGGACCCGCTTCCCGTCCTCATCGTATTCAGCAGATACAACACACTGGCCATTCAGGTTCACACTCTGGAACTGGGAGAGTTCGGCGGCCCGGTAATACCTCCAGGTGAGTACCTCCAGCATGAGTTGCCGAGCGGCGGGTTTGGCGCCGGCGAAACGGCGAGCGAACAGGCCCATTAACGGCTGGGGACACTCGACCAGCGCACGACACAGCAAACCGCGATCGCCGGGCTGCGGCTCGCCTGTCAAATATGACAGGTGGTCTTCCATCTGGTCATAGAGTTGCTGGCGAGCGCGCTCGAATACGGGCTGGTCGAAACACCGATAGCGGAGTTCCTGGGCCAAATCGCTGACCGCCGGCAACATTCCACGCGTAACAGAAATAATGCGCTCGAGGAGTGCCCGGAAGCCTTCGCCTGCCTTAGGGGCAAATGCCTCCACCTGCTCCAACCGGTGCTGCAGCACCGCAAGAACCAGGGCCGTCTGCTGCTCGATGCGCTGGTGCGACTTATAAACCCAGAGCAGGGCCTGCTCCAGTTCCGGCGAGCGCTCCAGTGTGTGCACTCCGTAATACGCAAGGGTTCGCCGGAGCGCCTCCACAAAGCCGGAGGGGAGTCCCGCACCACGCGTATCCAGCGCCCGCAGATAGGTAAAGAGTTGGGTTTCGGCGCTGGCTACCTCTGCGGAATTGGACCCGTCCACCCTGGGTTCACGGTGAAACAGAGAGCAAATGTCCACAAAAATGTGGAGGGTTTCATCCTCGCGCCTGACCATCTCGTCAGCATCTTCGGGCAGCACGCAATTGCGGGTGGAGTCGGAGAGCAGGCGCTCGGTTTGCGCCGGATCCACATCGAAACCCAGCATGAACTGCCGCACTTGCTGCAGGTATTCGAAACCGCGCGGGGCCTTATCCTGCGCGATTCCTTGCGGAGGAAATACGACTTCGAAATTCAGCGGCTCGTTAGAAGGAATTGTTTCTTGAATGACGGCGGGTTCAATCTGCAGCAGCGGCGTCCCGGCGTCCACCTGCACATTGGGTATCGCCATCACGGCGCGAACCTGGCCGGAGAATGGAGCAACCACCTCCATCTCCATCTTCATGGCCTCCAACACCGCAACTCGATCTCCAGCCGAAACCGAATCTCCAGGCTGCACCGCAACTGAAACTACAACGGCCGGAGCCGGCGCATGTACCATGCCGCCGGCATCGCGATCAACGCGATGAGATAGCCCGTCTACCTCAATCCGGTAATTCAATCCCTGAGCTATGGATACTACGGTAAATCGCCGCCCGAAAACGGTGAGCCAGTATTCAAACGGCCCCAACCGCTCGCTGTGGGCGTCAATGCGCCGTCCATCCACCGCGATACGGTAATGCTGCGTGCCAAGGCGGCAGATTTTCAGGGAGTAGGACCGGCCTCGATAACGCAGCGCCACCATCCGGCCGATTTCGTGCCGAACTTGCGGTCTCCCCCGTACGGCAGAGGCATAGAATTGCGTCTGCTCCATCGCCAGCTCAGAATCGTAAGCTTCTATTCCGGCCTGTATCAGAGCAACTTCGGCATAATCCTTGCAAAGGTGTTCCCCATTTCCAGCTAGACGATCCAGCCATGACGTATCTACCTGGGCATTTTGAACCTCATCGCGTGCCAGGAGGCGCAGAAGGCAAGCCTTGTTGCTGCTTCCTCCTCTGACGACAACCACTGCTTCTCGGAGTACCCGCTGCAGGCGTGAAATAGCTTCCTTGCGGGTTTGCCCGTGCGCGATGATCTTAGCGATCATCGAATCGAAGTGCGGCGGCACGGTGTCGCCTTCAGCCAGCCCAGTGTCTATGCGCACACCCGGTCCGGTTGGGATCCTGAACCGTTCCACGATACCGGGGGCAGGAGCAAAGCCGTTGTCCGGATCTTCGGCGTTTAACCGTACCTCAATCGCATGACCGCTGGGCAGCGATGGCCTGCCTTCCAGCCGGTCACCCCGGGCAACGTGAATCTGTAGTTTGACCAGATCGAGCCCCGTTGTACATTCCGTTACGGGATGTTCCACCTGAAGCCGCGTATTCATCTCCATGAAGAGAAAGCGGCGGCTCTCCGGCTGGTACAGAAACTCCACCGTGCCGGCATTGCGATAAGCCGCTGACTGGCTTAATCGCACCGCCGACTCCCGCAGGCTCCAGTCTTGTTCGGAGGAGAGCGCGGGCGAAGGCGCCTCTTCGAGAATTTTCTGATGGCGCCGCTGGATGGTGCAGTCGCGCACCCCGACCGCCCACGTTGTCCCGAAATCGTCGGCGATGATCTGGACTTCAACGTGGCGTCCTCCGCATACCACCTGCTCCAGGAAAACTGAGGGATTCCCGAACGCCTTACACGCGTCTGAGCGAGCGCCGGCAAAAGCCGCGGGCAGATGGTCAGGCGAATCCACCCGGCGGATGCCATGGCCGCCGCCCCCTGCCGTAGCTTTAATCAACAAGGGATAGCCCAGGCGCTCAGCCTGGCGGGCAGCCTCAGCCAGAGTCTCAACGGCTCCCCCGCTCCAGGGCACGACCGGCACCAGCGCCTGCTCCGCCAGCCGCTTGGAGGATATCTTGTCGCCCAGCCGCCGCATGGCGTCGCCATCAGGGCCAATGAAAACGATTCCCATACTGCGGCACAGGTCCGCGAAGTCGGCCTGCTCGGCCACAAAACCCCAGCCTGGCCAGACCGCGTCGGCGTGCGCCGCCTGCAGTGCTTGCTGGAGGCGTTCATAGTGGACATAGCTGCTTATAAGCTCCCCAGTCGCGGGGTGGGAAACCTGCGCCGGGCCGAGTAGCACAGCCTCATCGGCCTCGCGGACGAACATCGCGTGGGCGTCGGGCTCGGTGAAGAGAGCGATGGTTCGCAACGCGGTGCCGTGTTCCTGGTTGAATTCCCGGGCCGCGTGGATAAAACGCATGGCGGCTTCGCCACGATTGACAATAGCCACTCGCTGAAACTCGTGCTGCACAGGCCCCCCAATCTATCGCCGGCCGATTCCGGAAATCAGGCCGCAACACTCTGAAGTGACATAAGGGCTTGCAGTGCTTTCACAGCATTAGCATCCACGCCTTCAGGCAAGACGACGGTGCGATACCCAGTCAGTTGGAGGTAGACGTTTCCAGCCATATCAAGCACTTCCACATCGAAGCGTGATGGCTGCGAATTTGGCGCAATTACCGAATACAAGGGACCATCGGCCAGTTCTGGCGCACGCAGCAGGCGAATCCGTTCCACGTGCTGGGGAAGGCCAAGCTGCCCTAACACGACCAACTCCCACAAACCAGCAGATTGAAAACAGAACTCAATCAGCCGCGGAGAAATCGTGGTGGCCAGCTCGGAGGGATAGTGGTTTGCCGGCAGGTTGCCGGCTAACTGCGCGGTCAGGTGAACTCCGTCCCACCACGCCCTCTCTACCACCTGGTAAGCCGGTCCGTGGAAATACACGCGATAAACGTCGTCAGATGTAATCATTGGCCCAGCCAGCGAGCCCAGCCTTGGCTTAGTGATTGCCTGGAGTGGTTGCCTGGCCAGACATACCCGCCCGGTGAAGTGAGTCGTTACTTGCGGCTCCGACTGGTTGGGAATTTTCCGACTGCCTAGGAGCCGGCAATCCGCAATCAGGCCGCCATTCCGGGCTGCTATGAGCGCCTCGACCGTCAACGTACGCGGCTCGCTGCGGAAGAACTTAACCGGCGCGAGAAAGTTCACATTCTCGACCGATTCAATATGCCAGCCCGGAAGCAGGCACCGCACCGCCTCGGCAAACGCCTCGATGCCCATAACCCCCGGCAGTAACGGAGTGCCTCCAATCTGGTGGTCGTGCAGGAAGGGTTGGACGGCTGGATCGAGCGTGGTCTCAATGGAGAGTCCTCCATGAAGAGTCAGGGAAGTAATCCTGCCGATCATGGGCCCACGAGCTGCCGGGCCGCTTTCGAGAGCGGTCCGGACTTTATCCGTGTCCAGGCCGCCGGTGGGATCGAATTCATTCGTCAGAATGCCGAGGCGCTGGCCGATCACAACTTCACCCCGGGTGCCTCCCGAGGTCAGTTCGCGCCGGATCAAGGGAATCCCGGCCTCGGGTGGCAACATGTCTATGCCCGCAGCTTCCATCATTTTGGGAATCGAGCCGCGGGTGGCCATGCCAATGCCGCCCCACGCAGTCCAGTCAATGGCAATGCCGCGGGTGGCTGGGCGTGTGCCGCGGAAACTGGAGGTAATCTTGCACAATAAGTCATTCGCGGAGCTGTAGTCTGCCTGGCCCGCATTGCCGAAACGGCCGGCGATGGAGCTGAACACTACCGTTGCGCCCAAACGCATATCGCCGACAGCATGCAACAGATTGAACCAGCCATCGCTCTTCACCTCAAAGACAAGGTCGAATTCGCGGGCGTCCTTGTCCGGGAGAAAGTGACTGCGCTCGATACCTGCGGCGTGCAACAGGACGTCAATGCGCCCGCTGCGAGTGCGGACTTGGTCTACCACCCGGGCTACAGCCTCTGCATCGGTAAGGTTGACCGCAAAATAGTGCGCCGAGCCGCCGGCAGCTCGCACGCTGTTGATGGCGGAGAGCGCGGCCTGCGCCCGTTCCAGGGCCGCCAGTTCCTTCTCCACCATGGCCGGCGTGGCGCGTTCGCCGCGCGCCTGCATGCGGGCGTATAGCTCGCGCTTCAGGCCGTCCCTGTCGGCAGCAAAACGCTTGAGGTCCGGATTGTTTGGGTCGGGCTCCGGAACCAGATCGAGCAGGTAGAAAGTGCCGCTCGAAGCAGCCGCCAGATCGGCGGTGATGGCTGAGACGATGCTTCCCGCCGCACCGGTGACCAGGAAAACCGTGTCTTTACTTAGAACAAGTCCAGGTTTTCCGTCGGCTGCCGGCTGCTCCCGCAGGCTGATACTCCAGCGCAACCCTTGCTTGTGGCCGATTTCGATTGCTCCGGGATCCCGCAAGGTTTCATTGATCAAGGTATCGGCGATTTCTTTGGCCTTGCGCCCGGGTTCGAAGTCCACCGTCTTGACCACTGCATCCGTGCGCTCCCGTTTGTAGGTCTTGGTGAAGCCGGCAACCGCACCCCCCAGAGGAGCCACCGCTCCGGCCTCATCATATCCGTGTTGTCCGCCCAGCCGCGTAGCCGATACCAGAAATGTTCCAGGAGCCGCGATCTGCTCGTACAGAGTTCGCATAGTTGCGTAAAACAACTTGCAACGTAGCCTCACCGCCTCACGCCAACTGATAAGGTCCAGGTCCTGCAGCTGTCCCTCATCGTCCAGAGCAGGCAGCCAATACACGCCATGCACTGGACCGGCAGCCATCCAGGTCTTGAGGCGATTGGTGAACGCGTTCGTGTCAGGTACATCTTCTATACGCAGAACTTCCACGCCGAAGGATTGCAGACTCTGGGCCAGCGCCTCCCCTACGCCACCTTTGTCCGGCATGATTACAATCCGGCGGCCGCGGCCCAGCGTTACACCGGTGGGCTTGCAGAGATCGAGTGCGGGCCGCAGGACCGGCATCGGCACGCGGCGGGGAACGCGGTTAGCCGCTTCCAGACTGGCCAGCGCCGGGCGGATGACTGGGCTCGCCCCTGGTTTCTCTGCGGTTGACTTGTGCTCTTCCTCCGTCGCGGCAGAGTTCGCCATTGCTGCCTTCCTAACCCCGGACTGCCGGTCGTGGGCGAATTTGATGACGCTGGCCAGGGTCGGAAAGTCGCGCAGCTTCAGGTTCTCTTCCCGCGGAATGTTGTAGGCTGCGCGCACCGCGGCAAACATTTCTGCTTGCTTCACCGTGTCAATCCCCAGATCGGCTTCGAGATCAAGGTCGAGATCCAGCATGTCCTTGGGATAGCCGGTCTTCTCAGCCACAATCTCCAGCACCTTCTCCTTGATCGCATCATCTGACGCTGCTTGCGCTGCTGCAGCAACGGATGCTGGTATTGTCGGCGTTTGCTCTACAATCGGCGTCAGCGAGGCGCTGGCCAGTTCCGGCCTTTTTTCGAATACGAACCGCATGGCGTGTGCCAGTGTGGGATAGTCGCGCAGCTTGCGGCTCTCATCGCGCGGAATGTTGTAGATTTCGCGGATAACCGCAAACATTTCGGCCTGCTTCACCGTGTCAATTCCCAGGTCGGCTTCAAGGTCGAGGTCTAATTCCAGCATCTCTTTGGGATAACCGGTTTTTTCCACGACCAGATCCAGGATTCGTTCCTTCACGTCGCTCGTCTCCGCTGCGGGCGGCGCGGCGACTTTGGGCTGTTGCACCTCTGCGATGGGAGTGCTCGCCTTGACTGCGGCAGTTTTCGGCCGCCGCTCGTGGACAAAACGAATAACATGGGCAAGTGTGGAAAAATCGCGCAGTCTGAGCTTCTCGTCGCGCGGAATGGCGTAGGCTTCCCTGACGGCAGCAAAAACCTCCGCCTGCTTGACCGTATCAACGCCCAAGTCGGCTTCGAGATCAAGGTCCAGGTCAAGCATGTCAACCGGATAACCGGTCTTTTCGGCAACCACGGCCAGCACTCGTTCCTTTACCCCATCGCCCTCGGAAGAGGGTTTCGAATTGGGAACAGGCTCAGTCTTGGGCGCTGTCACTTTCGGTGCACTGGTGAAGACAATAGGCGCCGGAGCCGGCCTGGCTTCTGGGACCGTGCTCTCAGGAACTGGTTCCGACGTCTGACTCTCAACCGGCACCACCGTGGTTTCCGGAGCACTCTGCATGGCCCGGGCCGCAGGCCCCTTATCGCGCACTCGCAGGGTGCGGCGCACGACCTCCATTTCCCCTCCGGAATGGCCTGCGATCTTCACCAGCCAGGTGTTCCAGGCTGCGGCATCACAGACTCGGTAAGCGTAGCCCAGAGCATTTGGACTGCGGCGTACACCATCCTTCGTGCGCACCCACCGCACCAGCGTCATGCTGATCTGCGACCCGAACCCGGCGCCCAGCCGCAAGGCGTATTCCACAGGATAAATCCCGCCTTTGGAAAGATTCAGCGAGCCGAGTTCAGGATCAATTTCCTTGAAATTGGCAACCGGCGGCACCCATCCCGTTTCCAACGCTTTGACCGCGACAACATCTTCGATTCCGGTGCCCATCGCGTGCCCGGTAAAGCCCTTAGTGTTGGCGATAACAATTCGATCGGCAACGTCTCCGAAAACGTGCCGCAGTGCGAAGATTTCCGCTGAGGCGCTGCCTCCGCGAGCGGGCGTGTAAGTCTCGTGGGAAACAAAGACGGTTCGCGAAGCAATCTCCTCACGCCTTATGCCGTGGCGAGCTTCCGCCTGGGCCACCAGGTCCTCCATGACCCGGCTGATGTGGCGTACATCCAGGCGGGTGCCGTGAAAAGCGCTGTTCGCCGTAACTGCGCTCAGCAGTTCACAGATCGGTTGCATTCCCCGTTCCTGCGCTGCCTCAGCGCTCTCTACGACCAGGGCGGCGGCGCCCATGCCGACAATCATGCCGTGCCGACGGCGGTCGAACGGAATCGCGGCATCCTCCACCACTTCGTCGGTAGCTGCCGCTCCCGTGGCCAGGAAGCCGGCGCCGAACCATTCCAGCATGTGATCGGAGGTGACATCGTCCGCTGAGATGACAATCGCTCGCCTGCACCTGCCGGCCCGGATCCAGTCCTCGGCCAGCCCCACGCCTTGCGCGGTGCTCGCACAAGCGGCATTGATGGCGGTATTCGGGCCGCGGGCGCCGATGAATTCGGCGAACTGTGAGTGCCCCATGGAGAGCGTTCGGAACAGGAAGCGGCGGTCAAACACATACGGCTGCTTTTCAATGGCGTCACGCAACTCTTCAGCACGTTGCTCGAGTTCTTGCTCCAGGATGGAATGTCCGTTCGTTTCCGCCATGCGGGCACGCAGGCTTTCCAGCGTGGCCAGTTGCTCGCGGCGGGCGTGGTCCTGGTAATAGCGAGACATCTCGTCCGCAAACGAGTCGTAGCCGGGAAAGGCGGAGGCAAAAATCACGCCTGTGTCGTCGCGAAGAGCTTCGGGAAGCGCCCATCCGTCCGGCAGCTGGGTGCCTTTGCTGGTGGTCTTGTAGCGCATCACCAGCGGGATGCCGGCGTCGCGCAAGGCGTCAATCCCGGCCGCAATTGCCAGCTGAGTGACGCGGTCAAGAGCGGCGATTCTATCGGCGGACACGCCAAATTCCGCTTCCAGATCGAAGGTGCCGCCGCGGCCGGCCAGCTTGATGACGTCGGCTACATCGTGAATGGTCTCGAAGGTGGCTCCGCCGTTATCGCTTTTAACCAGCCGTGTGATGTGCTTGTCGAGCATGGCACGGCGCAGCCCCCCAGGAACCACGTCAATGAACTGCTCTCCACGCAGGATGCGGCCGATGTTGCCATCGTCGAAAATGTGCTCCGTGCCCGGCAGGCCCAGTGCCGCCCCCGTGATCGTCACCGGAGCGGTTGCCCGCACGGGTTGCTGGGCGCCATAAATCTGCCAGGCACGCTCCAGCACATCCGCAAACATATGGCCAAGTTCAAGGTAAAGATCCCCGTTCCGCGGAACGGAGGCGGCAGCGGGAGCTGCGTTTGCAGAGCTTACGATTGTCATTGATTCGGGCCTTTCTGCCCCGGAAGCGCCAATGGCCATCTGCTCCGGCACAACCCCTGCGGTTCCGCGGCCCAGTCCTGCCGCATACAGCCCGCACAGCGCCTGGTTGAACGAAGGAATGTCACCAAATTTGGGATGATTGGTGAAGAGAGAGAGCACGTCGCCGCGCCCGCCGAGCACATCTTCCGCAAATCCCTGCAGCGCCTTCTTGGGCCCAACTTCCACGAACACGCGGGCGCCGGCCTCGTAAAGCGTACGCAGGCCTTTGGTGAATTGCACCGGAGAAGCCACCTGCTGCGCGAGTATGTCCAGCATCCGTGGCACCACATCAGCGCCGGTGGGATAGAACTCACCGTTCAAGTTGGCGACGGTCGGTATTCTCGGAGACTGCAGCCGCAGCCGTTCCAGTACCTTGCGCAGCGGCTCGCTAGCCGGGGCCACAATCGAAGTATGGAAAGCATGGCTCACCGGCAACGCGGCCACTTCATACCCCGCCTTTTGGAACGCTTCCATGGCCTGCTCGACTGCCCTGGTGGCGCCGCCTATGACGGCCTGGTGATCGCTGTTGTTGTTGGCGATCACCACATAGCCATCCACCGTCTTCAGAATTCGTTCGATTTCTGCCAATGGCGCAAACACCGCCGCCATCCGCCCATTGTCGCCAAACGACACGCGAGTCATTTCGCGGCCACGCGCGCTTACCGCTTCCAAGGCGTCTTCGAAGGGGAGCCCCCCTGCGGCGATGAGCGCCCCATACTCGCCAAGGCTGTGTCCCATGGTGAAATCGGGCTCAATGCCGTAAGCGGCCAGGAGCCTGGTCAGCGCCATATCGGTTGCCAGCACTGCGGGCTGGGTGATGGCTGTCTGACGCAGGTCTTCTTCCGCGGCAGCCACCGCCGCATCATTCGCTCTATCTATGAAAATGAATTTGCTGAGCGGCTTGCCCAACAAAGGCGTCATGATGCGATCGGCCTCCGCAAAAGTTTCGGCCACAATCGGTTCGCTGGCACGTAGCGGCTGGAGCATATTGACGTACTGCGAACCTTGCCCGGTGTAAAGGAACGCCACTTTGGGCGCGGCCCCGTGTCCGCGGAAAATGCCCTGCGCGCGCAGGGCCTTCCATACCGGCGCCTGGTTGGCCGCTAGCGCCTTAAGAGCGCTGCTCGCTTTGCTTGCCAGTTCCGCGGCGTCGGCGTAGTCAATCGCCAGGCGCTCGGGCGCTCGCAGGTCAGCTTCCGCCGGAACCGCCGGCGCGGGTGCGCGACCTCTCTCTGCTTCCCTCTTGACTGCCTGTAAACGCTCGAGCAAGGCGCTCTCTGAATCAGCCCCTATGACCACCGCGCCGCGTAAGGGAGCTTTGTAAAAGGATGCGGAACTACGCGGGCCATTCTTTTCCTGAGGGGAAGGAGTAACCGCGGCCGCAATCTCACCAACCGCCACCGTCCGCTTGCCGTTTCCGGTCAGCCGGTGGGGAATGTATTCTTCGAGCACCGCGTGAAAATTCGTGCCGCCAAACCCGAAAGCGCTCAAGCCGGCTCGGCGCACACTATCTGCAGGAACTGTCCACGGCGCCAGTTCAGTATTGACGCGAACTGGAGAATGCACAAAGTCAATATCCGGATTGCGACGTGCGCAATTGACGCTAGGCGGCAGCACCTTGTCGCGAAGCGCCAGGGCGGTTTTCAGGAAGCCGGCCGCGCCGGCAGCTCCCTTCAGATGCCCGATGTTGGACTTCACCGAGCCCAGGGCTACCGACCCGGTAGGGAGGTGGAAACCGCTCAGCACGTCCACCAGGCTTTGCACTTCGACCACATCGCCCACGCGAGTGGAAGTTCCGTGTCCTTCAACATAAGTGGCGGTCGCGGGCGACAAACCGGCGTTCCGCCATCCGCGCTCCACCGCCAGTTTCTGGCCGATCGGATTGGGAGCGGTAATTCCCTTCCCCTTTCCGTCGCTCGATCCGCCCATGCCTCGCAGAACCGCGTAGATTTTGTCTCCGTCCCGTTCGGCATCAGCCAGCCGCTTGAGCAGAAAGATGGCGGCGCCTTCGCCCATGACAAAGCCATCCGCTCCTTCCGCGTAGGGACGGGTGCCGGTCGCGGAGAGCGCTCCGATCTTGCAGAACTTCACGAAGGTGGAAGCGCCCATGTTGCGGTCAATGCCGCCGGTAATCACCGCGTCGAAATCGTTCTGCAGCAGCCCTTCGGCGGCCGAACTAATGGCAGCCATGGCGGAAGCGCACGCCGCATCCACCACATAATTGGGCCCGTGAAAGTTGTAGATATTGGCAATTCGGCCGGCAATACAGTTGGCCAACTCGCCCGGCATGCTGTCTTCTGTAATTTCGGGCAGGTGCTTGCCCATGCGATCCTGCAATTCCCGCGTGATGGCGTGCCGCACCGCCTCGGGCAGCACCGCAAAACTCTTGCTTTCTTCCAGCTCCCGGGCGTATTCCGGAAAATAAACGCGCAGCGCCGTCAGGTAGTGCTTTTCACCCGCCATGGCATTGCCCAGGATCACTGCCGTCCGCTCCAGGCCCAATGGCCGCTGGGGATAGCCGTAGTCTTCCAGCGCTTCCCGGGTGCAGGCGATCGCCCACTTTTGCGCTAAATCCATGGCATCAACCACCCGCGGTGGAACCGCCAGGCGCCACTTCATGGGCTCCCACGGGTAGTCGCGCACCCACCCTCCAATCTTGGAATAGGTTTTGTCGGGTGCACTGGGTTCAGAATCGTAGTAAAGCGCGGGGTCCCAGCGCTCGGGTTGAACCTCCGTGATGCTATAACGCCCGCTTTTTACGTTTTCCCAGAATGTGGATACGTTGGGGGCGTCGGGCAGAATAGCGCCCGTCCCGACAATAGCGATGGCTCGGTAAGCTGTATCTTCCATGATGACGCTCCTGCTGCAACCTATGAAAGCTCAAGCTGCGCGCGCGGCATTTTTTGCGGCGCGGTTGTATAAAACGTCGGCTATGAAATCCATGTCTGCTATTAGGCCCGCCTGCGCGCGATGGATAGCCGGCAATTGCAGATTGGTTTCAAGGGCTCCCATTTCGGCATCTGTTACCCCGCCCGCTCCCGCTGCCAGGCGCAATCCTTCCTCGGCGACTTTAAACGCCGCCTCCCGCGCGAACACCCGGCTCAGAACTGCCAGGGCAGTGGCGTCGAAGCGACGATTGGCCTTCTCATTCAGCTTGCCTTCTGCCAGACGCGCCGCGCGCCGCGCCAGACTGCCCGCGCACTCGGCATAGGAGATCAACTCGCCCAGCCGCAATAGAACGTGCTGATATCGGGTGAGGCGGCCGAGGCGGGCCCTCTCCATCACCTCGGCCAGCGCGTGCGCGGCCAGCGCCGCAATGTCCGCCCCCAGATTCGGATGTCCCGCATGCACCTTCTCCAGTTGTTGCGCCTGCTCGTGGTAGTACTGCCCGCGAGTCTTAAGGTGAAGCTGCCAGCGGTCACGGCTGATGGTCATCTCCATGATCTCGGAGGTGCCTTCGTAAATAGTGGTGATGCGCACGTCGCGGCTGATCTTCTCCACCATGTATTCGTGGGTGTAGCCATACCCGCCCAGAGCCTGAATGCTGGCCTCAGCCGCCGCATTGCCCGCTTCTGAAGCCATGTACTTGGCGATCGCGCCTTCGGTATTCAGACTGCCCTCGCCTGCATCAATGCGTTCTGCGGTCTCTTCGAGAAAAGAGCGGGCGGCTTCCAGGCGCAGCACGTGCGGCACAATCAGCTTGTGGGTGTATCCCTGCTTTTCTGAGAGTGGCGCCCCGGCTTGAATTCGCTTGGTGGAATATGGAATGGCGCGGTCCAGCGCCGCCCAGCCTGCGCCCAGTCCAAAGGCAGCCACCATCAGGCGCGTATAACCGAACACCGCCTGGGCCTGGTTCAGTCCCTGACCTTCGACGCCGCCCAGCAGTCGGTCGGCGTCAACATAGACATCGTTGAACGCCAACGCGGCCGTGTTGCTCAGGCGAATGCCGTGCTTGTTTTCGGGCTGGTCATGGGTAAATCCCTTTGTGTCCTTCTCTACCACCAACCAACTCGGACCCGCCGGCGTATTGGCCAGAACTGTGTACGCATCGGCAATACCGCCGTTGCTGATCCACTGTTTGTTTCCATTGATCTTGTACCCTGCGACGCGGCCGTCCTGAAGCACTGGGTCGGCGGTGGTCTTCAGCGCTCCCAGATCGCTGCCTGCCTCCGGTTCGGTGGCACCGTACGCGAACAACAACCCTTCGTTCGCAATCCGGCTGAGCCAATTTTTCTTCTGTTCTGGAGTGGCGCCCACCGTAATCGGGTCGCTGCCCAGAAATGTGGCCAGCACCGCGGTGGCAATGCCCAGATCAATCCGCGCCATCTCCTCGCAAATGCAATACACGTCGAAGGCGCCACCCCCAAGGCCGCCATACTCCTCAGGAATAAAGAGCAGCTGAAGCCCCAGCCGGTCCGGATCGCACATGTAGCGGACAATGTCCAGCGGGCACTCGTCGCGCTCGTCCAGTTCGATGAGGGTTTCATCAGGCAGCCGTTTCTTGGCGAAGTCCCGGAGCGACTTCAAACTCAACTTCAGTGTTTTTGGCGCAATCATGAATGACCTCTCTACGCTGCTTTGCTTCGCAACTCGCGTACTTTGCTAGTTAACTCCGGCAGGAATTCCAGGATGTCATCCACAACTCCGACGTCGGCCACCTGGAAGATCGGGGCCTTGGGATTCTTGTTGATGGCGATGATGAAGGGGCTGCCCTTAAGGCCGGCAAGATGCTGGAAAGCGCCGCTGATGCCGCATGCCAGATAGACGTTCGGTTGAACCGTCTTGCCGGAGGAACCAACCTGGCGCGATTTCTCCAGCCACTTGGCATCAACCACCGGCCGCGAGCAGGAAACTGCGGCGCCGAGGGCTTCCGCCAGATCCTCCGCGATCGAAAGATTGTCCTTCTCCTGAATTCCCCGGCCGACGGAGACAAGAACGGAGTGCTTGGTAATATCCACTTCGCCCGATTCGGCGATGACCGTTTCTACATAGCGGCGCCCCGAGGTAAGCGCTCCCACTTCTGCTGACTTGTCCACCACCTTGCCGTTTGCCGGCGGTATCACCGGCGCCTTGAACGCTCCCGGACGAACGGTCAGCACCACGCCCGACGAGATGTCACACTCCACATTGGCGCTGATTTGCCCCCCGAATTCCTGGCGAACCACTTTAAGCTGCATCCCTGCCCTGCCCGCGATCGCCAGCACGTCCGGAACGAATGCCGCCTTCAGCTTGATGGAAAGACCCGGCGCCAAATCAATCCCGAAATGCTCGTGGGCAAGCACGAGGATGCTTCCCGGAGGAATAAGCTTAGGCAGGGCCTTTCGAATCAATTCGGCGTTGGGATATGCAAGAGCTTCATTGGAAATCTTCCATACCTCCGGGTAGGAAGCGCACAGGCTGCGGCAGGCGGAATCCAGTTCCGCCCCCGATCCGGTGACCATTGCGGTCGGCGCCGCCGCGGCGTCAATTTGTTTGATAGCGGCCAGCAGTTCCGCCGCGGAATCGTCTACCATACCGGCTTTATGCGTGACGTAAGCAAAAATGTGCGCTGTCACCTCATTCCTCCTTTCGCCGCGATCAGCTCAGCAACTCTCTCCACATTTTTCTCGCGACCGTCGTCGAGCATTTCGGCTCCCTTGCCCAGCGTGGGCACGAAGTAATCCAGCCGCTTCACCTTGGCGGCTCTCTCTCCTACCTCGCCTGGGTCAATCTGCAATTCCGAGGCGCCATAGGTGGGAATGGGCACGGAGGCCACTGCCCGGATGCCGCGCATCCCGACATAACGAGGTTCATTGATGCCGGTCTGAATGGAAAGCACACAGGGCAACTCGATCTCGTTGATCTCGCGGTTGCCGCCTTCGATTTCGCGGCTGATCTTGAGTTTCCTGCCGGGCAGAGCTTCGACGGAGTTGACCAGAGACGCAAAGGGATAGTCGAGCATTGCGGCCAGCATCCCACCGACCTGGGCGCCTCCGTCGTCTGCCTGCACTCCGGTCAAGACCAGGTCGTAGGCACCCTTCTGCACGAAACCCTTGAGGACGGTCGCAATGCCTTTGGCGTCTGATCCGCTAAAGGCCGCATCAGAAAGAAGTGCGCCCTGATGGACGCCCATGGCCATCTCCCGGCGCAGAACCTCCTCGTCATCCTCCCCGCCAACCGTTACTACCGTGACGTTGCCTCCGATGCGAGCCACCATCTGCAGCGCTTCTTCGACCGCATAGTTGTCCGGTTCATTTACCGAATACACTGCCTCATCGAGCTCGATGCCGGTTCCTTCCTGGTTAAGCTCGATCTCATTTTCGGAAGTGTCCAGCACTCGTTTCACGCAAACTAGAATCTCCACGCAACCTCCTTATGCCGCCGGGCTTTCCCGCACGATTTTCTGGTCTGTCAGTTCCGCCAAGTCAATGGCCGTCATCTCTCCTTCGAACCCTGCCACCTTGATCGCATCTTCCAGATTCACCATGCAGAAAGGACAGGCCGTGACGATCACATTGGCACCTGCCTCGGCAGCCATCCTGACCCGCTTGACCCCGATCCGTTCCTCCTCTTTCGGTTCGTAAAACAGCATTAATCCGCCGCCCCCGCAGCAGAAGGAGCGGTCGCGAGAACGGCGCATTTCGACCCGCTTTAACCCCGGGATGGCATCAAGCACATCCCGGGGCTCGTCATAGATATGGTTGTGCCGGCCGAGGTAGCAGGGGTCGTGATAGGCGTAAACTTTGCCGTCTTCTGACGGATGGAATTTGATTTTGCCCGTTTTCACTTCCCGCGCAATTACCTGGCTGATGTGCTCGACGGGTGGCACATTCTTGTAATCGTGTTTCATCGCGTTGTAAGCATGGGGATCGGAAGTGACAATCCTTCGTGCCCCGGATTCACGAATGGCCTGGGTGTTGTGATCGCGCAGGGCGCGGAATAGGGTCTCTTCCCCAAAACGGCGCGCTTCATGCCCACTGTCTTTCTCCCTTGGGCCCAGAATTCCGAAATCCTCCCCTACATGCTGCAGAATATTCGCCGTGGCTCGTCCAATCGCCTGTATGCGGTCGTCATAGGAGGTAATGCTGTCCACAAAATAAAGAGTGCTCGTGCCCTCGCCATTCAGAATCTTCACCCGGCAGGTCTGCTCGAATTTCCCTGCACTCGCCCAGTCGGCCCTTTTTTTCGTTATCTTGCCGTAAGGGTTACCGCGACTCTCCAGCGCCTTGAGCGGCTTCTGCAGAGACTGCGGCACGTTCCCCTCATCCACCAGACCACGCCGCAGATCAACGATTTTGTCTATGTATTCCACCAGCAACGGGCATTCCTCCTCGCACGCGCCGCAGGTGGTGCAGGACCAGATTTCATCCTCCGAATAGACACTTCCCACCAGCGGCTGTCCGTTCTTCGCGCTGCCGAACATTGGGTAGTGGTGGAACGCGTAGTCCCTGGCCTTGATGGTAAGAAACCTCGGCGACAGAGGCCTCCCCGCCGCATTTGAAGGACAGTTATCGGAGCAGCGCCCGCAATCAGCGCAGGAGTAGAAATCGAGCATGTGCTTCCAGGTGAAGTCTTCAAACGTCTTCACGCCGAAAGATTTCACCTGATCCAGGTGCTCGTCGGGAATGCCCCATCTCACCGGCTTTAAGTTCCCCGGTTCAAGCTTGGCAAAAAAAACGTTGAACAACGAGGTCTCCACGTGAAACTGAATCCCAAACGGGCGATAGCACAGCAGGAAGAAGAACGTCAGGTCATGAATCAGGTAAGCGCCAAGATGCAGATTTTGGAGCATGGGCAAAGAAGTTGAAAGCAGCACTTTGTTTAACATCCACGGCAACGAAAGAGCGGGCAGAAATTCTGCCGTTTGACCCCGTTGCACAAGAGCCGCGGCCCGGCTGGCTTCAAACAGGCTGTCAGCGGCCATCAGGATGGCGATAAGCGCCAGCAGAAAAATGGCATCAACGGAATGGCCCTTCCCATATCTTGCCGGAACCGAGTATCGTGCCGGCTTGAACGCCAGCCGGCGAATGGCGGCAACCACCATGCAGAAGAAGACCACGGTGGATGCGTAATCAGCGACGATGCCGTATACCTGACCAGCTTTGCCGGCAAGCCCGGGCATCACAAAGCTGTCGGACACGCCCAAAGCAAGCACCGAGAAGGCTCGGGTTGCGAGAATAATGAAACCCGCAAAAATCAGAAGGTGAATCGCCCCCGCCACGCGATAACGCGGGTGCTTCCACTGCCCCAGCCAGAACTGCAGCACCTTGCCCACTCGCCTGAATGGCTGGTCAAGACGGAAATCCCGCTCCCCGCGGAACAGCGGCTGGAGCCGCCTGGCTACAATGTAGGAAAAACACGCCGTGCCCAGCAGATAAATGATGAGGAACAGCAGCCTCCCCTCAATGAGCCAGTAGGTGGCGTGTGCCGGCGATTGGATGGCTTCTGCCACGGTATGCGATATCTCTTACTTTCAGCTGCGGGTTGGAACTGCAATCAAGGTTTTGCAGAAGGAGCGCGTCTCAATTCCTGTGCCGTAATGGAGACGACCCTTCCCGCAATAATGCCGGGTGCGTGGCAGCCCGCGGGGGAAAAGCGGATCCAGAGTGCCGGCGAGTTGCGCGAGACTCTGTGGCCACCTTTTTGGCTAACGGCAACACATCGGATACTAGGGTGCGTCTTGAAAACAGCGGCCTGGGAATCGCCCGAGCAATCTGATCTGCCTTTCTGCCGTTGTGCCGATTATCCGGTCGTGGACGCCTGGGGTCTGTGAGGTGGGACTTCGTTCCCTGTGAGGCGCATCACAGGAATAAGGTGCATGGGGGTCGCTGAGCAGAAGATAGCTTTTGATTTCAAGGTGACGGGCTGAGTCCTTGCGCCAACTGCTCAGTCCGCGAAACCGAATCGGCTCGCCAGCCTCATCAGCTTGAGCGCCTTGTACACCTCAATGTTCGTCCCGCGCAACACTATCTTCACTCCTTTTTCATCGGCGCGAGCAGTCAAATCTTCCAGGGCTCGGAGCCCTGGGGCATCAATACGGTCTACTGCGGAGAAATCCACAACCATTTCAGGACCGGCACTGTCCAGCTTATCCCGCGTCTCTTCCAACCCTCGGGCCAGGTATTCTCTTTCAATCTTGAACTCCACCGCAATCGTTGCCATACTCACCCGCCTCCTCATGCGGCCTGCTGTCCGGCGCTGGTCCCTAACGCAGTCCCCCGCCCGTTATAAGCGCACCAGAACAACTCTTCCATTTCGCTCATGAGCGGCATGCGAGGATTCGACAGCCAGGAAGGATCATCAAAAGCAATGTTCACCAGATCAGGCAGGGCCTGCTCAAACTTTTCCTTGGCAATGCCCAGGGCGGCAATCGAACGCGGCATCGCCAGTTGGTCCAGCAACTGCTCGACTGCGGCCACAAGACTCTTCACCTTTTCCTCGATAGTGCGTCCCTCCAAACCCAGCAACTCCGCTACGGTGGCATATTTCTTGTCTGCTACGTAGGCTCGCTGGTTGGGCGATGGCCTGAATTTTGTGGGCACTGATGCGTTGTACCTGATGACGTGCGGCAACATCAGCGCGTTCGCCCGGCCGTGGGCTACGCCGAACCGAGCCCCGAAAGCATGCGCCAACGCGTGATTCACCCCGACTCCGGCATTGGCAAAGGCCATGGCCGCGATGCAGGCGGCGTTATGCATCATGCTGCGCGCTTCTTCCTGATCTGGATGCTGATACGCGGCCGGCAAATACTTGAACGCCATTCGGATTGCCTGCATGGCATTGCAGTCGCTGTAGCACGAGGCGTAAGTCGAGACGGCCGCTTCCAGCGCGTGGGTCAGGCAATCAACCCCGGTATCCGCGGTAAGTCCCTTGGGCATGGACATGACAAACTGGGGGTCAATGATGGCCACGTCCGGAGTCAGCGAATAATCGGCCAGCGTCACTTTGCGTCCCTGCTCTTTGTCAAACAGGACGGCAAATGGAGTAACCTCGCTTCCCGTGCCGCTGGTGGTAGAAATGGCAATTAACCGGCTCGGATTAATTTTCTGCGTCGGATATTGGACCACTCTCTTGCGAATATCCAAAAATGGCGCGGCCAGTTCCTCCAGGTCAGCTTCCGGCGACTCATACTTCAGTTTCATGATTTTGGCCGCATCAATCATCGAGCCGCCGCCCAGCGCGATGATCTGGTCCGCCTTGTACAGAGTGAGCGCTTCCACCCCCTGCACGATGGCCGTCAATTCTGGCTCAGCGTCCGGAATTACGCAGACGTGTACGGAAGTCTCCAGCGGCAGGTATCGCCGCACGATGTCGGCATGTCCGATCTGCTCCAGCCCGGGATTGGTGACGATCACAGTAGAGCGCGATGGGAACTGGCGCACATTCTCCACCGCATTGAAGTTGAAATAGATCTGATTAGGAACTCGGAACCACATCGCAGCGGGCGTCCTCCGGGCCACGCGCTTGAGGTTCAGATAATGGTAGATATTCACGTTATCGGTGGTGCTGTTGCCGCCGGCGGTGCCGCATCCGAAGGAGAAGGTCGGCACCATATCGTTGTAAACCCCGCCCAGCGCCCCGATCGAGCCTGGAGCATTCACGATGATGCGGCCCGCGTTAACCACTTGGCTGAATTTTTGGATGGCGCTATCATCTCGCGAAAAAATAACCGCCGTGTGTCCCAGCCCGCCGGCGTGATTTACGTCTACGCAAACTCTCAAAGCCTCATCACGAGACTTGGCCCGGTAAACTGCCAGCACTGGACAGAGCTTCTCCACCGACAGAGGATGCTCCCGCCCTACGCCTTGGATCGGCGCAATCAGAAGCTTGGTGCCAGGCTTCACCGGAAGGCCAGCCACCCGGCCAATATCCGCCGCCCTTTGTCCGACGGCGACGGGTTGCATGCATCCGGTTTGGCGATCAAATAAAGCACGCCCCAAAATCTCCGTTTCTTTTTCATTGCAGACGTGCGCCCCAAGTTCGGCAAACTTCTTCAGCGTGGAATCGTAGATCTCGTCGTCAATCACCACCGTCTGCTCGGAAGCGCAGATCGTGCCATTATCGAAGGTTTTGGACACGATGATGTCCACCACCGCCATGCTCAAGTCGGCGGACTTCTCCAGATACACGGGCGTGTTCCCCGGCCCCACTCCCAGGGCGGGCTTACCGGAACTGTACGCGGCCCTCACCGCTCCCTGTCCGCCAGTGGCGTCAATCATGGCGACGTCTTTGTGCCGCATGAGATAGGCATTGTCCTCGAGGGTGTGCCTTTCCAGGCAAGTGAACACTCCCTCGGGCGCGCCATGCCTCACCGCTGTCTCATACATGATTCGTACTGCTTCTGCTGAACAGCGCCAGGCATTGGGATGTGGACTGAAAATAACCGCATTCCGGGTCTTGATTGCCATGAGGCATTTAAACAGGACAGTCGAAGTGGGGTTGGTAATCGGTATCAGCGAAAAGATCACCCCGATGGGCTCGGCCACTTCCACCAGGCCGCGCTCCGGAAATTCGCGAATGGTGCCCACGGTGGGCTTGTCCTTTATGTAGTTGTAGACAAATTCCGTGGCCACCATGTTCTTTATAACCTTGTCCTCAAGGATCCCGATCCTGGTCTCTTCCGTCGCCAGCCGCGCCAAATGCTGCGCCTGTTCCAGACCGGCCAGCACCATGGCTTTAACAATGGCGTCAACATCCTCCTGCGTGAATTGAGAAAAAACGGCGGCAGCGGTTCTGCCCTGGGTTACTAGCCCTTCCAGATATGCCATCCGCTCTTCGGTTGGATTTGCAACATTTTTTACCATGCCGTCGCCTCCAGTGCTGGCTCTTTACCAATTGCCGGACGGGCTGAGGTGGCGCGCGAGCGAGGAACGAACGCCAGTTGAGAAGCGGAGAAATATCTTCTTCCGAGCCCCCGGACCTGATTGAGGACCGGTCGTAGTATCCACCCTCGTCGGGCAACGTGACAGTGAGCTTGGTCACCACAAAATGTGAGATTCGACGAATTTTCCGTTCGCCTTTGCGACTGGACCTTTCTGCGTGACCCGCATCACATCTTTTTCCCAGCGCAGCGATAGCCTGTTCTTGGAAGCACAGACGCTGCCCGAATCCTGTGACAGCCGGTGGCGTTCAACCGGTGCAGCGGGGCCTCGCGATGAATCTAGCCGCTTTGTTAAAGCCCAATGAAGGGTATGGTCGAAAGCTTTTTCGCTCCGCTCTGGAAGGAGCGCATTCTGGCGAGGAGGCCTACCTGCATGGCAAGCCCTTTACTAGCTTTGTTGACGAATCCGCGCGCAATGCGTTGAAGCCCGCCATTTTGGCCGCCTGCCTTGGCCTGTTGGGTGGATATACGGGATACCGGCACCGGTCGCCAGGCAGAGCCATGGCATACGGCGTACTGGGTGGAACAATTGGCTTCAGCGTTGGTCTGGCGTGGCAAAGCTGGGGTTTGACTGCAAGCATTGCTTCCGCTGCCTGGAAGAAAATAGGCAGAACTCGCGATGAGCATTGGCTGGATCAGAATCCCATTGACTACGCGTGATTGCGTCCGGTCCACCTGAATCGCACTTTCGACCCGACGTGGACAGCGGGCAGGCCCATGTGCTTTGGATTCCTGACGAGCGGACCGCTATGGCGGCAGGCAGCCAGCAGTTTGACTTCGACTTTATCGTGATCGGGTCCGGCTTCGGCGGCAGTGTCGCAGCCCATCGGCTCACCGAAAAGGGTTACAGCGTTGCCGTAATGGAAATGGGCCGCCGGTGGACCAGGCAGAACCTGCCCCGCACCAGCTGGGCCATTCATCGCTGG
This sequence comes from Terriglobales bacterium, assembly GCA_035278025.1. Lineage (GTDB taxonomy): Bacteria > Acidobacteriota > Terriglobia > Terriglobales > Acidobacteriaceae > JAICWP01. Next base: position 86,026 of record DATEJK010000165.1, read on the forward strand.
TTCTGGCGCCCCCAGCTCGGTCTGCGCGGTTTCTTCAACATGCGGCTGTTCCGGCACGCCACTATTTTTCATGGCTGCGCGGTGGGCGGAGGCTCCATCACCTACGCCGGAACCCTGCTTGCTCCCCCCAACAAAGTATGGAAAGTGGGTTCCTGGAAAGATCTCGCTGACTGGCAGACGGAGATGGCGCGGCATTATGAAACCGCCTCGCGCATGCTGGGCGTGACCCAGAACACCATCCTCGGACCTGCCGACCACCTGCTCCAAAAAACCGCCGAAGCCACTGGGTGTGCCCCCACCTTCTATCTGACGAGAGTAGGAATTTTCCAGCCTGCCGAGCGCCAGGCGGGCCGCATCTTTCCGGACCCATTTTTCGACGGAGAAGGGCCAGATCGAAATGCGTGTGTAGCCTGTGGAGGATGCATCATGGGCTGCCGTTACGGAGCCAAAAACACTCTTGACCTCGGTTATCTGTATCTCGCCGAAAAACACGGAGCGCGAATCCTTCCTGAAACCAGGGTTGTGGACGTGAAGCCCCTGTCTGGAAGCAAAGATGGCAGCGCCGGCTATGAAGTGCATACGGTCAGGTCTACCGCATATATTCGACGCCAGCCGCAACGCTTCACCTGTCGTGGCGTAATCTTCGCGGCATCATCGCTAGGCACCATGGAGTTGCTCTTCCGTTTGCGGGAAAAGGGCTCATTGCCGGCCATCAGCTCCCAACTCGGCAAGCATGTCCGCACCAATTCCGAATCGCTGATCGGGGCACGCGTGCCGGGTTGCCACGAGGACTTGTCTCAAGGTATAGCCATAGGATCCGGCGTTTACATTGATGAGAATACCCATGTTGAAGCGGTCCGATATCCCCGAGGGTCCGATACCATGAGTTTTCTCACCACTCACTTGACCGATGGGAGTCCGGGGCCGTGGCGGATTGCGCTTTGGCTTAAAAATATCTGCCGCGCTGTTCTGCGCCACCCCTTCCGCTCCCTGCGCTTGTTTCAACCTTTCGGCTGGGCGCGCGAATCTGTCATTCTGCTTTGCATGCAGGCGCTCGAAGGCCACATCGAAATGCGCTGGGAGCGCCCCTTGTTCTGGCCATTTCACAAAGCTCTGGTCAGCAGGGGAGATAGAGTGCCGACTTACATTCCGCAGGCCAATGAGTTTGCAAAAAGATATGCTCAAATCGCCGGTGGAGCGGCAATGAGCATGTTGCCGGAAATCATCTTTAATATTCCAGGGACGGCGCACTGCATAGGCGGTTGCGTAATCGCCGAGTCTGCCGAGCGAGGCGTGGTTGACTTCCGCCACCAGGTGTTCGGCTACAAGAACCTCTACATCTGCGACGGTTCGGTCATCGCCGCAAACCTGGGCGTCAACCCCAGTCTCACCATTACCGCTCTTGCCGAGCGCGCTATGACCTTTATACCCCCGGCTTCGAACGCCTGGAACGACACCGCTGCCTAGAGCTCCCCCCGAAATCCACCTCCGGTTCACGGGACTCTTGCAGCAACTTTGGCGGACAAACAGGGACAAAACGGGATGTCGGCGCCCCGCCATGTCGGGCTCGCCTGACCGCGTAGTGCAAACGTCGGTGGTGACCCCGCAGCGTCAATCTTTCGCGCCGAGGCAGGTTATAGAGTCGCATGGAGAACTCCATCAGCATCCGGTCCAATACCAGAAACGCATCCAGCGCCTCGGTGGAGGTGTTATTGCAGAACTTCCCGCCGGGTATTTCGGTTCTTTTGGTCCTGCCCTGCTGTTTCATATCGCACTCTGCACCGGCTCCCCTGCTCCTGGCTGTGCGCCTGCTCCAGCGTAATAGACGGAAGCAGGGAGCGAGCCCTCGATTAGATCGGCAGGCCACCCCCAGCCGGTAACACTACTCATAGCGGATCCCATCCGGTAATGGAAATTGAAAATATCTATCGCCCCGATAAAAGGGAGTGATTGTGCCCGAAAGCCGCGACAATAGCGCCAGCAGAAGGCTGCCCACAACCAATTCAGTGGTTTATTTGATGGCAACGATTAACTTTTTGAATTGCCATGTCAGGAGGTCATGACTCGAGAGCGGACCTTGCCTGCCAGCTCCCTCCTTACCAGGCAAAGGTGGGCCATATCACTGCGCGAAATATGTAATGAGAAAACAGGCATGGTAGGCACGTGCGGACTCGAACCCCAGACCTCTACCCTGCCAAGGTTCGCTTAACCCACGACGCCATAATCCACTCATTGCGTCGCGAAAGAAAATACGCTGCTACACAGAAGTCAAATGCTGCGCAAAAAATTCCGTAGGCGAGTGGGATCATAGTCATTTGGCCTTGCTCGAACGCCGAGTACACTCCGTGCGCCTGAAGCTCGTGCAGTAGATCCCACATGCCGTGCAGGCAGTATCCGACGATCAGGGCGAATGATAGGCGCACTCCCAGCAGGCTTATGGCGACGAACGCCACGACGACCGTCGCTTCCAACCGCCATGCCGTCGCCACTCCGAAATAGGCCGTGAAAGCCAAGTATAAGGCGGCGATCATGATGAGGAACATCGCATAAAAGATCTGCTCCGACTTGGCAGTGAGGATTTTCTGCGCGATGAGGATGACTCCGGCCGCTGCCATGAGCCCGATCACCGCATAGAGGATCACGATCACGACAAATCCCAGCAAGCCGTATCCTCGGTGCATTTCTACTCCGTTTCATTCGGAGATTGTTTTCGGCTTTTGCGGTAGCCACACCCACACCCAGGCTCTTCGGCCTGACGAATCTCTGCTAAAGCTGCAACCAGGAAGCTCTAGTTTGGCCTGCCTACCTTTCACGATGCAGTGCGGCTTTCGGTCGCTAGCGTCCGTGACCTGTTCCGTCCGTCAACCGTGGTGGGATGGGACTTCAAGAATGCTCGCACCACGGCAAACACACCCTTTTGTGGAATCAGGAAGTCGCGGAGATGTGCCTGCTCCACCAGTGGTCCCGGCGCACCGATATCGACGCCGCGGATGATCGCGCGGCTGGATTTGACCAGCCACAGCTGCCGCGGATTTGCAATGAACTCATGTCCGTTGGGGGTGCGTCCTGTTAGGTTGATCCTGCCCGTATCCAAAACGAATCGGGAGGCTGCGCCCATAACACGTAGCACGGAGCGTTTTCGCCACCAGCTTTCGGGTAGCAGGCGAGCCGCCATGTTCATGGCGCGCGAGACCCTCGATTCGGCCAGAGTAACCTCCCAAGTGATCGCGCTCTCTGCCACCACCAGAAACTGGGCCGGTCCCAGCCACTGGATTTGTATCGGCATAACGATCACCTTCTCAACCTCGCTGCCGAAGTATCGCGAGCATCCCTGTTCCGGTGCCACTGTCGAGTAAAAGGTCCAGCGTCCTTCGGGATCTCGATGCCACACAGATGTATATCCGGGCCCAACCGAAGAGGCGGGAAACCGTCTCAACGAGAGCACATGGCCGGAAGCAAAAGGCAAACCGATAATCGCGTAGCCGGCGAATCGGTCTTCTGTCCCTCTGGGTACCGAGCCGTTTCGCTCGATGCCCTGGCTGATTGTCCTAGGATCCATGTTTACGCGGCTCCCTTCTTCATGGAACTGCGAATGTTCTGGTTGACGTGGAAAATATTTTCCGGATCGTAGCGGCGTTTGATTTCCAGCAGCCGGGTGTAGTTCACTCCGTAGGCCGCAACGACGCGCTCGCCTTCGTCCGCCGTCATGAAATTTACGTAAGCGCCCGAGGAGGCGTAAGGCGCGGCAGCGTTGAAGAATGCGCGTGCCCAGGCAATGCACTCATCATCCTGTGCTGCCCGCTCCCACCGGGCATGCACGTTGGTTACAAACTTGGCATCACGAGCGCTGTACGCGGTAGCGGTAGTGGGGACCTCATTTGCCGCTCCTGCCAGCAGACCGAGGAAGATCTCGCAATGCGGAGAGGGCAGTTCGCCTGCGTATTCCATAATCGTCTCCAGAGCACCGTCACTGATTTGCGCGAAATTGTGCGATTTCCAGTAGTTTCGCGCTCCAGCTGTTAGAAGCGGATCGAACGCCTGTTGCCATTGCGTATAGGGAACAGAGCCGACATGCTCTCCAATTGCATTTCCGAAGCGGCGCAAAGGCTGGATGAGTCTTTCGCCTTCAGCCGCGTCGCCGTTATAGAAGACCGCGAGCACTAATACCTCTTTGCCGTGCACCTCCACCGGAAGGAACGGTAATGGTGGCGCCTGGCGCAGCACTGCCCATACGTTCAACTTCGCGGGCGCAGATTCGACAAATTCACGGTATCGCGTCAAAACTTCCTTCGTTTGTTTGAAAGGAAAAACGATGAGTCCGGCGAACACATCGGGACCCACGGGATGCAGCTTGAATTCAAACTGCGTCACGACGCCAAAGTTGCCGCCTCCGCCGCGAATAGCCCAGAACAAGTCCGGATTATTGTTTTCACTTGCGTGCAGCGTCTTCCCCTCCGCCCCAATTATGTCCACAGCGACCAAATTGTCGATCGTCAATCCATATTCGCGCGTGAGCCAACCGAAGCCGCCACCTAGGGTCAGGCCGGCTATTCCGGTTGTGGAATTAATCCCCACGGGCGTGGCCAGGCCATGGGCTTGCACGGCCCGATCGAAGTCGCCCAGGGTGGCGCCAGGCTGGACGTAAGCCCGCTGCGCACCTGCGTCTACCCGCACAGCTCTCATGCCGGAAAAATCGATCACCAGGCCGTCGTCACAAACTGAGTGGCCGGCGATATGGTGGCCTCCACCGCGAACGGAAATATCCAGGCCGTTCTCGCGCGCAAAGGCAATTGCTGGGAGAACATCCCCGCCATCTGCGCACCGGACGATCACCGCGGGTCGTCGATCAATCATCGCATTCCACACTCGGCGAGCGTCTTCATAAGCCGCATCGCCTGGGACCATTACGGCACCCTTAACTCTGCTTTTTAAATTTTCGGTCTTCATTTCACCTGCCTCCCCCTTTTTGCAAATAATTCTGGTTTCGATTTGTTCAAATGAAAAAGATAAGCACGCCGGTCAGCACCAGCGCCGCGGCCCAGAGCAGATCGAGGTTGAGCCAGGCGGTTCGCAACAGGGCCAGCCCGAGCTTCCGGTACACGATCCAGGCGGCGAAAGCCAAGACAAAGAGATAAGCGAGAGTATGCAGACTCAACGCTACAGCTCCAACCCATGGAACAGCGGCATTCATCGCGGCCACATGATGAGCGCGGGCTCCACCTGCCGCCAGTACATGGTTCGATATGCCCATGACGAATGGCAGGACCATTAAACCTGCTCCGTGGGCCGATGCCATTAAGAAGGACCAGATCGTCAGGTCCCGGAAGCCGACTCGCATTCCTCCGAATCGCGGATGTCGGTGGCGCCACAAGCGATAGAGTCCAAACGCAACCAGCACGACCGCGACTACCACCTTCAGCAGGGCAAGCGGCACGACCATCTGTGCCAACGCCCCTACCAGCAACACCGCGCCCACGGCTACCGCGTGTCCCAGCGCGATGGGAGGCAGCGCGCGCCAAACACCGCGAACGCTGCCTTGCTGCATTCCCAACGCAACCGCAAAAAGCCAGCCCATTCCCGGGTTAATGCCGTGGTAAGCTCCGAGAAATAGCACCGCGTTCCATTCCATGGTGTCCTCTCTTAGCGAACTCACCGCTCAGGCATAGCAGTAAGAATCCGACGACGCATCGCCGCCCTCCAGTCGCACCTGGTGCGGCCGCAGACCGTCTGACTGAACGAAGAAGTTGGGATCAAGCTCCATCTTGCCGTTTACGTTGACCTTGGCTATCCACCCTCTCACTCCGTCCGGATAAAACTGCTCATCCCAAGGCGTGTATAGGCTATTGCTGAAATAAATACGTTTGCCGTCGCGACTGATTTCAACCATCTGCGGCCCTCCATTCAGCGGCTGTCCCGGTTTGCTGGGATGGGCTGCGCGGCTGACGATACCGCCGAGTCGGAAGGAGCTGATCTTTTTTGGGTGAAACGGATCAGTGACGTCGTACTGGATGAATTCGCCCGTACCCCAGCAGGACACATAGAGGTGGCGATCGTCCAGCGATAGATTGATGTCGGTGACCAGAGGTGCTACCGCCTTAAAGCCCTGCAGAAGCGGGGGCAGTTTCGCCGGATCCGCTGGTTCTGCCGGAATCTCGATCACCTTCTTGATGCCCCATTTCCCGTCGGAGCTATTCTTGCCGCTCTCGCGGTGCCAGAGCCAAACCGAGGAAGATAAATCCTTGAGTGATAACACGACACCCAAGAATCCGTAGGCTTTCGTAGGATCGTGGGCCGGCCGCAGCTCAAGCGCCATCTGCTGTTCCGGGCCAAGCTCCAACTCCTGGACATGGCGGCGCCGGCGCAAGTCCCAAACATGCAGTTTGTGTCCGTACCTGCCGGCCAGCAACAGCTCCGGATTCACGCCCTTGTTCACCATATTGGGCGTTCCCCACTCGCTGGTGACCATGGTGTCGAGCCCCAGATGCCACCAGATGTCGTAAGCCAGTTCCTGTGGGCCGCGCTCGATTTCCCACTTTCCCCGAATGTCCAAAGTTTCTGGATCCATCATGAAAGTCCCACCTGGACCGTTCCCGTCGGGCGCACCCAGCGCGCTCACGTAAATCCCTTCAGGTCCGCAGTGCACAGTGTGTGGACCCGCATAACCGGTGCGGTTGGCCAGAGCTTCTGGCTCAATTACCTTCACCAGTTTGGGCTGACGCGGGTCGGGCTTGACGTCGAGGATGTGGATGCGGGACGAGTTTATTCCCGGCACAACCAGATATCGCCGCTCCATGTGAGGATGCGGGGCATAAGGACACAGACATGCACTGCAGGCGTTCCAACCGAAGTGGTGAAGTTCGTCGCCGACTTTTGGCATGTCCGTCTGTCCGACCAGGCGGCCGTAACCTTTGGAATCAGGATCCACATCCACCACGCCGATCGCATCAGGTTGGCCTTTCTGTGTCGGATTGATAAGGGCGACGTAAGCGAGCCGCTCCGGTGCTGCTTGCATCGCCATTCTTGGCGAGGGATAAAAAGTTGGATCTGGCTTTAATAGTGGCATTTCTTCTCCTTTATCCTTTTGACTTTGAATCGTTATCCACACCGCGCTTCTTCGCTGATGGACGTTACTTCCGGCCCCCTCGCAACCAAGCTAACCCTGAGAAGAAGCGGCCACTTTCTGCTCGTAATACTCAACTGTTTTGGCATCGAACTTGTTCAGCTTGGTGACGCGCGCCCGACTGCGCACCAGGGGCGGCACCGCCAGCGAGCCTGTGCCTCGCTTTCTGCCTCAATAATCGCCCACCCGCAGTGAAAGCCGGCTTCGCATCCCCAGTCAAAATGCCAGAGATAGCCTTGCGCATTGATCTCCCTAATCAAACCAAGGCATTCCGGGCCCGTGTGGGGCGTCTCAATCAAGTAGCGATCCATCGTTTGCTCCTTGGGTGCTTTCGATCGGATTGAGGTCGAGTTTCTCTGAATCAATCCTGCCCGTCCATGCCCGGAACTCCGTTCCTCTTGCTCAAAACCCCGGGTTTGCTTGACAGGTTGACTGAGGCTCTGCAATCCTTGCTCAAGACTCTGGGGCTGTGCATCCTTCCGATTGGGGCGGGAGGGATTCCATGGACATACTTTCTGACGTCCTTCGTGTCGTGCGTCTCTCGGGGGCGGTATTTTTCACGGCCGAATTCTCCTCGCCTTGGGCGCTAGACTCGCCCAATCGTGAACTCCTCGCCTCCATCGTCTTGCCAGATGCGGAGTGTGTAGTGCTGTTTCACATCCTCACCGAGGGGGAATGTTTCGTCCTCTGCAAGACGCATCCGCCGGTGCGGATGGAAGCTGGCGACGTGATCATTTTTCCTCACGGCGAGCCGCACACAATGTGCAGCTATCCCGGAACGAAGACCACCGCCCTTGGCGCCGTCTTGCCGCAAAGCTCATCCGACGCCACACCGCAGGTGGCGTTCGGGGGCGGCGGTAGGAAGTCTCGATTTATTTGCGGCTACCTGAATTGTGATCAGCGGTTTAATCCGCTGGTCAGCGCTTTGCCTGCGATGCTGTTGGTGCGCAGCAACAACGATTACGCTGCGGTCGAAGCCATCAATCACAATGGCGCTCACCCGGCTCAAGTCCCCCAGAGCTCTGGAACTTGGTTGAGCACCACCCTGAAGTTCACCATCAACGAAGCTAAGTCGGCGCGCCCAGGGAATGCCGCCATGCTGGGCAGGTTGGCGGAGCTGATGTTCGTGGAGATCCTGCGCCAGTACATGCAGCAGCTGCCCGCTGGTCAGCATGGATGGCTGGCCGGTCTGAACGATGTCCACGTCGGCAAGGCTTTACGTCTGATGCATGCCAATCCTACCCATGACTGGACGGTATCCGAACTGGCGCACGAGGCTGGTATTTCCCGCTCGGTGCTGGCAGAACGCTTTACCGAGCTGGTCGGTGACTCTCCCATGCGGTATCTGGCGGGCTGGCGGGTGCAACTGGCCAAGCAGATGATGCGCGACGGCGATTCCAGCATCGCGGAAATCGCATCCCGAGTTGGCTACGAATCGGAAGCCGCTTTCAATCGGGCTTTCAAACGCAGCGCCGGTTCGCCTCCCGCGGCTTGGCGCAAAGCCGTGGCGAGCGCACTCGTCTCGGCGGCAGCTTTGCTGCTCGGCGCCCAGCATCATGCTGTTTTAGGGTTGGCGGGGCTAGTAAGCTAGAAAAGCTCTGGGGGCGCCGTCAGCAATTGAGCGGCTTCGTGGCGCCAGAAAGCAAAAACAAACGCAGGAAATCACAGCCGAAAACTGTCTGGGGGCGGGAATGGTAGGCCCGAATGGACTCGAACCATCGACCTCTTCCGTGTCAAGGAAGCGCTCTAACCAACTGAGCTACGGGCCTATAGCATTTGGGGCAACATCTGCAATACAAACGATTAGACCCCAAGAATTCTAATCGCTTGCAGGTCCACAGCGCTATCGTGTCAAGCTAGCGTTCTAACCAACTAAGCCAGGCGCTTACACAGGGCGTATTTTACCAGAGCTGAAGCGTCATCCCGGCCAGCAGTAAGACCACGAAGGTGAACTCTTCCATCCTCGCGATGGGGCGATTTTTGCCCGAGCAGGGCCGGCTTGCGGGATATCATGGCTCAACCTCCATCGAAGGGACACAGCAGATTTGCCAAGCCCCTCGGGCGATCCCGTCGTAGCTGCTCCTCAACGCCCGCCGGCGGCGGGTGCAGCCGCTCTTCTTCGTATCTCGCGCCTGCTCACCACCCGGCGCATCACCCTGCACGCGCTGTTGCTTGCGGTTTGTCTTTGGTCGGTTTACGCCATTGACCTGGCCACGCCCGGACTGCGCGATCGCGCTGGGCACATCAAGGGCGCCGATTTCCTCCACTTTTATACCGCCGGGGACCTGGTAAAGAACGGGCGTCTGCAGCCTCTGTACAATCCGCCTGCGCTTGCCGCCTACCAGCAAGCGCTCGTCCCGCAATCCACCCACACCTACTTCGTGGCCTCGTACGGACCGCAGGTCTACTTGCCGTTTTCGCTGCTGGCGCGATTGCCTTACGGATGGGCAGCGCTCGTCTGGGCCCTGCTGAACTGCGCTCTCTATTTCGGCTGCTGCTATGCCTTATGGCGGTGCTGCCCCCGGCTGCAGCCCTATGCCGGCGCAGTGTCGCTGCTGGCGCTCGCCTTCCCCGGGTTCTTTAACCTGATCGCCTTTGGCCAGACCTCCGGCCCGGCGCTGGTCCTATTCACCCTCGCGTTTCTGGCCCTGCGTTCGCGGCGAAATTTCCTCGCAGGACTGGCCGTCGGATCGCTGATCTATAAGCCTCAACTCGGGCTGGCCGCGGCCGTGGTTTTTCTGCTTGCAGCCGAGTGGAAAATTGTTGCCGGCGCCCTCGCTGCTGCCGCCGCCCAACTCTCCTTCGCTTGGGGATGGTTCGGCAGCACAGTTATGAAGCAATACTTCCATTCCCTTTTGCGCACCAGCCAGGCTCTGCCCTTCATCGAACCCAAGCTCTACCAGATGCACTGCCTGCGCGGCTTCTGGCTGCTCCTGCTGCCCTGGCGGAATATTGCCGGCGCTCTCTACGCCTTGACGGCTGTGGCTGTGCTCGCCGCTGCCGTGCTCTGCTGGCGAAGCCGTGCCTCCCTTCGCCTGCGCTTTGCTGCCTTGCTGGTTGCCAGCGTGCTGGTGGCCCCGCACCTCATAATTTACGACCTGATCATTCTGGCGCCTGCCTTTTTGTTTTTGGGAGATTGGGTGCTGGAACGCACGGAAGCAGCCACGGTTCCGGGTTTGCGCGTATTTCTTTATCTTGCCTACGCCTTGCCCCTGCTGGAACCACTGGCGAAGGCTTCCCATGTCCAATTCTCGGTGCTCGCCTTCGCTGTGCTGTTCGGGTGGATCCGCCTGGCCACCCGGGAAGGCCCGAGCCTGGGTTACCGCGCTTCACCGGCGGCAATCTAGATTTCGAACCCGGGGCGCCTTGAAGCCGCAGTTGCAAACTGCGCCACGGACGCCGACAATCCCTTTGTGGAACCCGAATCCAGAACCGCCGCCCAACTGCAGGCCGCTGCCGCTCATGGTCCTTTTTACACCGGAGCCATGGTGCTGCTGGCCCTGGGCGAGCCCCGCGAGAAGTTCTGGGGCCGGTTGCTGGCCCTAAGCGGAGCCGGCATCAGCGTGCGCGGCATCGACTTGGAATCGTTCGACGACTCTGCCGCCATGCTCAAAGCAGGCGAGCCTTTCACCCCAACCACCGTCTTTTTCCCCATGCATCGGGTGGAACGGATGGAACTGGATGTGCACGCCGGCGGCCTGCCCTCCTTGTGCGAACGGTTCCGGGTGCAGACCGGACGCGATCCGGTGCGCCTGTTTGGAGATGCCGCCGCTGCGGGGGAACGGGAGTGAAACTCGCTCAGTTCCTTTACGTTCCCAATCAGCTCACGCTGCTGCGCATGGTCTTTCTTCCCCTCATTGTGCTTAGCCTGCTCGGCGGACACAATGAGTGGGCGCTCGGCCTTTTTGTGGCGGCTGGAATCACCGATTTCTTTGATGGCCAGCTGGCCCGGCGTCTCCACCAGCAGACCAGGTTGGGCCAGTATCTCGACCCCGTAGCCGACAAGATGCTGATGAGTTCCATGTTCCTGGTGCTTTCCCTGCTGCACCGCATTCCCTGGAAGTTCACGGTCGTGGTGTTCGGGCGCGATATTTCTATCCTGGTGGTGAGTGCGGTCCTCTACGCCACTACCAGCCTGCGCGATTTCAGGCCCAGCATCTTCGGCAAAGCCAACACCACCTCGCAGGTGCTGGCTGTGTTCTTTGTCCTGCTACTGGCGGTGCATCGGGCGGAGTGGATCTATATTGCCCGTTTCCTGGCTTTGTGGGCCACCTTCGCCTTCACCATTATTTCTGGCGTACACTACGCCTTTCTCGGCGCCCAGCGCTTGCATGCCGCGCAGCAGCATTCATCCCCCGGCAATTAAGTCCTGGTCAGCGTGCATTTGACCCTTTTTTGCGCCTCCCCCTAAAATCAAACTTCCGGCTGCATTCGTACCCGTCCATGCCCTTGCGCCTGTTCAACACGCTTTCCGGCAAAATCGAGGATTTTGTCCCCCTCGAGGACCGGCGTGTGCGCATGTACGCCTGCGGGCCCACTGTGTACGACTACGGCCACATCGGCAATTTCCGCACCTTTGTGGCCGTGGACGTTCTGCATCGCTTCCTCCGCCAGGATGGCTACCAGGTGCGCCACGTCATGAACATCACCGACGTGGACGATAAGATTATCCGCAACTCGGCTCAGGCCGGCGTCAGCGTTCGCGACTATACCCGCAAGTACGAGCAGGCCTTCCTCGAAGATATCGAAACCCTCAGCATAGAGCGTCCGGAACTGGTGCGCGCCACCGACCATATCCCCGAGATGGCGCGCTTCATCGCGCTCTTGGCGAGGAAGGGCTACGCCTACCGCACCGACGATGGCTCTTTCTACTTCCGTATCGCCAAGTTTCCCGCCTACGGCAAGCTTTCCAAAAAAGACTTCTCCGGCATCGAGGTGGGCGCGCGGGTAGAGGTGGACGAATACGATAAAGACAATGCCCGCGACTTCGCCCTCTGGAAGGCGCCCAAGCCGGGTGAGGCGTTCTGGGAAACGGAAATCGGCCCCGGGCGGCCGGGCTGGCACATTGAATGCTCCGTGATGTCCACCATGAAGCTGGGCCCGACTTTCGACCTGCATGCCGGTGGCGAGGACCTGGTCTTTCCGCACCACGAAAACGAGATCGCGCAATCTGAAGCGGAAACCGGTCAGCCCTTTGTTCGCTACTGGTTCCATGTACGCTTTCTGCTCGTCGAAGGCGAGAAGATGTCCAAGAGTTTGGGCAACTTCTACACTCTTCGCGACCTGGTGCTGATGAACCACAAGCCGTCATCCATTCGCTTCCTGCTGGCCTCCGGCCATTACCGTACCCAGCTGAACTTCACCTTCGACGCCCTTAAGCAAGCGGCCAACTCTGTGGAACGCCTGCGCAATTTCCAAACGCGATTGAAAACCGACCGCTTTCCGCAAGGCCCAGAGGGGACTATCGGCCGGTTAGCGCGCGACACCATGGACAAGATGCGCGCCGGTCTGGAGGATGACCTCAATACGCCGCAGGCGCTGGGAGCTCTGTTCGAGATGGTGCGGCAAGCCAATGCCGCAGCCGACGCCGGTCAAGTCACCAGTGCCGACGTTTCTCCCCTGCAGGAGACATTGCGCCAATTTGACGAAATTTTTGCCGTGCTTCCCGATGAAGATACCCCCAAAATGAAGCGCGTTCTCGAATGGGCCAGGGCCGAGGGCAAGCTGGACAAGGCCGCCAAAGAACTGGTGGAAGTTGGCCGTTCCAACGGTTTGCCGGATGAGCAGGTGGACGCCCTGGTCGCCGAACATGAGCGCGCCCGCAAGACGCGCGACTTCGCCAAATCCGATGCCATCCGCACCCAGCTCGCCAAGGCCGGCATCGTGGTGGAGAACACCAAGCAGGGTGTGCGCTGGCGTCGAAAGTAACCCTGGCCTGCCCTTCCGAGGCATTAACTCTGCCTCATAATTTCTGTTGCTGTCGCCCCCCGTTGTGGTAGATGTAGACCAACTCGCCTCCTACAACTCGCGGGTAAGCTCGGCCTGCACTTCTTTATGGCTCACGCTGCGACGCTGCAACAGCGAACTGTCTTGCGTTCCTCCTCCATCCGCCTGATTTATTTCATCTTCACTGTTTCCGGCGCTACCAGCCTGGTGTTTGAGACTATCTTCACGCGCCTGTTGAGCTATACCTTTGGTAACACAGCTCACGCGGTAAGCACCGTCCTTGCGGCATTTCTCGGAGGCCTGGCAGCCGGCGCCTACGTGTTGGGAAAACTCAGCGACCGTCACGCCGGTTCGCTGCGCTGGTATGCGGCATTGGAATCAGCCACCGCTTTGTATTCCCTTGCCATTCCCGGCCTGTTCGCTTTGATGACCCGCCTTTACGTAGCTGCTTACCACTACTTTCATCCTGGCCCCTCAACTCTCCTAAGCCTTCGTTTCGTATTAGCCGCCATCCCAATATTTATACCCGCCTTCCTCATGGGCGGAACTCTGCCCGTCCTCACCCGATACCTGGTTTCGGCGCAGTTGGGGCGCGAAGCGGAGATCAATCGCCTGTATGGCTGGAATACCATCGGCGCCGCCATTGGCACACTGGTTTCTACATACCTCCTGATTCCCATGCTCGGCGTCAATGTAACCATCTGGACGGCCTGTACCGCCGGCCTTGCCATTGCCGCTATCGCTTTTTTGCAGGCGTCACGGGGAGAGGTCGCGGCGCCCGAACCACCCGCGGCATCGCCGCAGCCAGTTCCAGCCGCCGCCAGCCGGCGCTTTTGGCTTCATGCCCTGGCATTTGTTACGGGAGCGGTTGCCCTGGGCTATGAAGTTGTCTGGGCTCATGTGCAAGCTTTCACCATCGGCAACACGGTCTATGCGTTTGGCACGATGCTTTTCACCGTACTTTGCGGCTTGGGATTGGGAGCGCAACTGGTTTCCCGCCGCCTGCAAGATCGGCGCCTCTGGGCCCCCGCCCTGGCCGCGTCGCAGTGGCTGCTGGGATTGACGGTTTTTGCCAGCTTGCCTCTTTGGGGACACATGAACTTCGCCTTCGAACACGGTTTCCGCGGCCCGCTGCTGGCGGGCGTCGGCGGCCTGTTCGGCCTCCGCCTGCTCGCCGCAAGGGTTAACCGCCAGCATCGGCAGATCAGGCGACCTTTCAGCCGCAATCGCCTCCTGGTGGGCGGGACGGCATTTCTCGTGATCACCCTCGCCGGCGCATGGCTGCAGCGCTCTGGCCAGATGAATTTTGCAGCCACCGAACTAATCCGGTTTTTCTGCGGTTTTTACCTGCTGATCCTTCCCGCCCTCTTGCTGGGAATGAGCTTTCCCCTGCTTCTCAGCATGGCGGGCAGCGGCCAGGAGGCGACGGCTGCTTCCAGCGTAGGCATCCTCTATGCGGCCAACACCTTCGGCGCGATCACCGGTTCGGTGTTCACCGGCTTTTTTGTTCTGCCGCACCTGGGATCAGAGGCGACCTTGCGGGCTCTGGCTGCTTGCGACCTGCTGCTGGGACTTGCGGTGGGACTGGCCCTGGTTCCGATGTTGCGGCCTAAAAGGCTTGCTGTATCCGCCTGCAGCTGCGCCGTGCTGCTGGCCGGTTGCTTTGCATTGCCCCATTGGGATGTGCGGACTCTGCTCCGCGGTTCCTATGTGTATTTCGAAGCCACGCAAAAACCAGACCGTGTTCTCTACAGCCGCGAAGATGTCCAAGGGGGGCTCACCAGCGTAATACAGTCGGGAAACGTTCGTATCATGCTTTCCAACGCCAAATTTCAGGGCGACAATGGCTACGAAGTGGCTTCGCAGAGCCGCTTTGCACTGATTCCCGCCATATTCACCCGTCAATATCGCCGTGCTCTCGTCATTGGCCTCGGAACGGGGAATACCTTACGAGTGGTTTCTATGTTTCCATTTCAGAACATCGAGCTCGCCGAACTGGCGCCCCACGTCGTTGAAGCGGCCCGCCGCTGGTTTCCCGACGTGAATGGAAGTGTCATGGATACAGACTCCCGGGTAAAGGTCCATATCACTGACGGTCGCAACTTCCTCCTGCTCTCGCGCAGCGATTACGACCTGATCACGGTTGAGATCAGCTCGATATGGATCAGTGGCGAAGCCGACCTGTATAACCGCGAATTCTACCAGCTGTGCCGTGATCACCTCTCTCAGGGTGGGGTGCTGCAGCAATGGGTGCAACTCCACAACATGCGCACCGTTGACCTGCTCACCATCTTCAACACAGCGGCGAGCGTGTTTCCTCATCTGGCCTTCTTTGTCGGACCCGGCCAGGGCGTGCTTTTGGCCTCTCGTACTCCCCTGGCCTTCGATTTTGCCAAATCCGAACAACTGGACAGGGACGCCAATTTTCGTCTGGAGAAACAGCGTCTCGGTGTCGCTTCCCTGAGTTCTTTAATGGGGGAGCTCATGCTGTATGACAACTCCTTTGCCCGGGCTATCACTTTTTTGCCGGATGGTGGAGGGCCCCGCAGCCGCTATATTTCCAGCGATTCTCGACCCTATCTGGAATACGCCACGCCCAAAGGCAACGCTCTCAGCTACGATGCGTTCGCCGCGAACCTCGCTTTCCTGCGCCCTTTGCGTCCTCTTCCGCTTCCCCCCGAGCTGCCCTTGCTCAACTTGCCTTCACAAAACGAACGCAGTCTGATTCTGGGTTATGCCAGTGAACAGCGAGGCGAGATCGCGGCTGCCCTGTCCTATTTTGCAGCCGTCCAGGGCCCAACCCGCCCCCGCGCCCAGGCCGAAATCAGACGGCTGACTTCACGCATGAGGCATTGAGTTCCCCAACTTCAAGCTGATGCAGCAGATGTTACTGCTACCGGAAGTTGCAGGTTCACCGCCTAGGCAAACAGCAGTTCCTTCGCCCGCTGCGTGGCCTTGACGACCGCCTTGATCAGCGTGACCCGCAGCTTGCCCTCTTCCAGTTCGAGAATGCCGTCAATGGTGCAGCCCGCCGGCGTGGTTACCGCGTCCTTGAGCAGGGCCGGGTGGTTTCCGGTTTCCAGCACCACACGTGAAGCACCCAGCGTGGTCTGGGCGGCCAGTAAGGTGGCCAGGTCGCGCGGCAAACCCACTTTCACGCCCGCCTCGGCCAGAGATTCCAGAACGATATAAATGAAGGCCGGGCCGCTGGCGGAGAGCCCGGTCACGGCATCCATGTGCTTTTCGTCCACGGTCACAGTTCTGCCCACCGTCTCAAAGAGACGGCAGGCCGTGTGCACTTGCTGGCTGGTGGCACACGAACCGGCGCACACCCCGGTGATGCCCGCTCCCACCATGGCCGGTGTATTGGGCATGGCGCGAACCACCGGTACCTTGGCCGGCAAACGCTCTTCGATATAGCTGGTTGGCACGGACGCGGCCACCGAGATCAGCAACTGCTCGGGACCAATTTCAGGCCGGATTTCCTCCAGCACT
>DATEJK010000166.1:0-33559 GCA_035278025.1 Terriglobales bacterium
ATCCCGAGCCGGTGGTGCGTCAGAAGCTGAAAACCATGGTCACCGACCCCGCCCGCGTCCGGCGTACCGATCCCGGCAATCCCGATATCTGCCCGGTGGGAGATTTGCACAAGATTTTCAGCGACCAGCCCACCATCGCCAAGGTCTGGGAGGGCTGCAAAACCGCCGGAATTGGCTGCATTGAGTGCAAAGGCTGGGTGGCGGATGCCCTGGTAAGTGTGCTGAATCCGATGCAACAACGGCGCAAAAAATACGAGGACAATCCCCGCCTGGCATGGGATATTCTGGAGGCAGGATCCAGCAAAGCTCGCAAGATCGCCAATGCCACCATGGACGAGGTGCGCGAAGCCATGCATATGTCGGTGGACTTCGAGGCGACAAACAATCAGTAGTTAGTAGCTGGTAGTTGGTAGCTAGTGCAGCCTGCAGATGACCAACTACCAACTACTAGCTACCAACTACTTTATGGTTGAGCCGAACGCAAACATTGCCGCTCCGCCCGAAGCGCCGCCCAAGCCGGCGCAGAAGCAGAGCGACTTCCCCTTCGCCGTCACCGTGGCCGAGGTGTACGACGGGCCGCTCGACCTGCTGCTGGACCTGATCCGCAAGCAGGACATTGACATCTACGACATCCCCATCGCCAAGATCACGGCCCAGTATCTGGCCTACGTGGAACGCATGCGGCAGCTGGATGTGAATGTGGCCGCCGACTTCATCTACATGGCCTCGGTGCTTATCCACATCAAGTCCAAGATGCTGCTGCCGCGCGATCCGGATGCGCCCGCGGATGCGCAGGAGGACCCGCGCGCCGAACTGGTCAACCGCCTGCTGGAGCACGAAAAATTCAGGACCGCCGCGCAGATGCTGCTGCAAAAGCAGCAAATCGAAGACGCGGCGCTCAGCAATCCCGCCATCCGCGAGTTCATGGAGGCCGAAGGCACCGAGCCCGAACTGGCGGCCGACGTCATTGACCTGGTGAAAACCTTCCAGCAGATTCTGCAGCGCGCCAAAACGCGGCCGGTGCTGGATGTGGAGGAGGAGGCGGTCACCGTTTCGCAGATGATCGAATATCTGCGGCGCCGCCTCATGATGGAAGACAAGCCCATCCGCCTGAAGCAGCTTTTGCGCAACCTGCAGACCCGGCAGGCGCTGGTGTGCATGTTCCTGGCCATGCTGGAGCTGGTGCGGCTGCAGGCCATTCAGTTGCGCCAGGAAGCGCTGTTCGGCGAAATCCTGGTGCGCAAGCACTCGGAATTCGACAATGTTCTGGGCGAGCAGAGCGCGGTGCGCGACGACTGGCGGTAACTGTAGTCTCAGCCGTCCCTCCAGGATTTTGGTTCGCAACCGCTCCGGTCCCGCCAGTAAACCGGCGGGCTACTATCACGGCGGTCCTGCCGAACCCGCTGAAGGTTAGCCCGGAGATAAGCCACTCCGTCCCGGTGTTAGGAAATTTGTGGCGCCGGGAAAACAATCTGGCAACTGTCCCGTAGGAGCGACTGAAACAGGTAAAGAGAAATTGATTTCACTATGAGTATCAAATCCAAAATCGAAGCCATTATCTACGCGGCGGAAGAGCCGGTCAGCCTGGAACACATCACCAGCCTGCTCAAGGAAGCAGTGGTCTCCGAAGAGGGCGCGCCGCTGGCCGACACCGAAATCAAGGCCCGCGTGCGCACCACGGTCGAGGAACTGATCAACGACTATTCTGCTCACGACCGGGCCATGGAAATTCGCCAGGTGGCGGGCGGCTACCGCATGGCCACCAAGCCCGAACATCATGATGTAGTGCGCGCTTTCGCCAAGAGTCTGAAGCCCCCCGTGCGGCTCTCCCTCCCGGCGCTGGAAACCCTGGCGGTCATCGCCTACAAGCAGCCGGTCACCGTGCCCGAAATCAGCGAAATCCGCGGCGTGGATTCCAGCGGCGTCATCGCCACCCTGCTGGACCGCAAGCTGGTCACTACTGGCGGGCGTAAGGCGGTGATCGGGCGGCCCATCCTTTACAAAACCACAAAGGAATTTTTGTTGCGCTTCGGGCTTAAGGACGTGAGCGAGCTGCCCAGCATGGAGGAATTCGAGAAGCTGGCCAGCGAGGCGTTACAGCTGGATATGGCGGGCGGAGTGGCCGACGCCACCGGCGTGCCCGACATTCCTGAAGCACAGCCAGAACCTGCTTCTGCGGACCCGAACCCGAGGCAGATGGAACCGCATGCTGGCGACCAGGCCGCAGGTGTGCCTCAGGACGAGACCGAGGAAGAAATCGCCCGCGAGGAGGCGGCGGGAGACTAACCCCCCCAGCTCCCGCCACGTCCGGGAATTTTTTCGTGTCCCCGCCGAATTCCGTTCATCTGACTATTCCATGACCCAGGAACGACTGCAGAAGATCATTGCCGCCGCCGGTGTTACCTCTCGGCGAAAGGCCGAGCAGTTGATTTCCAGCGGGCAAGTCTCGGTAAATGGCCAGGTGATTACCGAACTGGGCAGCAAGGCCGACGCCGAGCACGACCACATCCGGGTTGCGGGCAAGCTGCTGCACGGCCCCGAGCGCCACGTTTACCTGCTGCTTAATAAACCCAAGGGCTTTGTCACCACCGCTGCCGACCCGGAAGGCCGGCCCACCATCATGGACCTGCTGCAAGGTCTGAAAACGCGAGTGTACCCGGTGGGCCGGCTGGATTACGCCAGCGAGGGTCTATTGTTGCTGACCAATGACGGCGAGCTCGCCAACAGGCTGACCCGCGCTTCCTCCCACGTCCCCAAGACTTACCTGGTGAAAGTAAGCGGCCGGCCCAGCGACGAGGCCTTAGCCAAACTGCGTTCTGGCGTGGTCCTGCGCGAGCCCGGCAAGCCCCCGGTCAAGACCGCGCCCGCCAAAATCCACTTGACCCGCGACGCTCCTAACCCCTGGTATGAGGTCATTCTCATCGAAGGCCGCAACCGGCAGATCCGGCGCATGTTCGAAGAAGTCGGCCATCACGTGGAGAAGATCAAGCGTGTCAGGTACGGCCCGCTGGAACTGGATGTGGCCCCCGGCGAGTATCGCCGCCTGGAGCCCGAAGAAGTAGGGAAACTGCAGGCCGCAGCCGCTAATCCCCGCCGCAAAACTACTGACACGGTAGTTGAGAGCTAGTAGCTGGCATTGCTAAGCGGAGGGTGGCAGTGCGAGACGCGGCCCACAACGGGCCGCCAACCTGGACCGTCTGTAAATGCCAAACGCAATTCACGGCATTAGCCGCTGGGCAAGCCGGACTGCCTGCACCTGAGCGCCCTCTACCCCGCCCGTTTTTTCGGCCGGCGTGGGGGCACGCTCTTCTTCACACGCTTCCTGGCACGCGCCGCCTTTGGATTCAGATGCCCTTGGTCAATCGCCGGCTCATCTGGCCGGAGTCCCCAGCCTTCCGTTCCCGTGGCTGGTCCGGAAGGATTGATGTTGGGGTGCGCCCGTGTAGGCTTGTCGCCAAAGGGATTGATGTCGTCGTTGATCGCCTTCCCCATTTGCGGTGAGATGCGCGTGCGCTGGGGAAATGCTGCACCGTTTCAAGTTTCCGCATTGCCGGCGCGAAACTGGAAACGCGAGAACTTTCTTAATCCTGCGCCTGGTTCGCCGCTTCCGTCGTTCCTGACTTGCGGATCTCAATGGAGCCGTACCGGTTGTTGATCTCCACGTGAGAGGCGCCGCTGCCCACAGTGCCGCTGGCCGTGCTCTGGCCACGGTCGCTGCTGACCTTAATCTGATCGAAATCAGTCGAGATATCGCCGTCGCGGGTGCGGGCGTTAAGGCTGAAGGCGGCATCGGTGGGCACCACCACCTGGATATCGCCCTTGCTGTTGTCAATCTGCATGCTGCCCAGCGGCAGCTTGCCGGCGTGCACTTCCACGGTGCCGTTGCTGTCTTCCAGTTTGATATCGCCGCTCACATTATCCAGGTGAATGTCCTTGGATTTGGTGATCAGCCGCAGCGGACCCACCAGCGACTTGGCCTGCAGGTCGCCCGATTCCATGCTCAGGTCGCCATCCAGGCGGGAAAACTCCAGGTCGGTGCGCGAGGATTTGAAGCGCACGCTTTTCTTGATGCCGGCCAGGCTCATGTCACCGAAGTAGTCTCCCGTCATGACCAGCTCGCCGTTGACGTCGGAGATGTTGCTGTCATCCAGCCGCCCGTCCACGCTCATATTGCCCCGAATGTGCGCCGCGGTCAGCGAACCGTGACGGATCACCACGCTGGTGTTTCCGGTAATGTCGCCCAGATTCACGTCGCCATGCGAATTAGAGACCTTCACCTCGGCAACGCGGCCCTGCACGCTGACGTCGCCGTGCTGGGTGGCGGCGTCTACAGGAACGTTACGCGGCACCGAGATAATCAGGTCGGTGCTCACGGCATGCTGGTCGCCCGCTCCCGTGGTGTTGGCGTTCACTGTCACCAGCGTTCCGGCGGTGGAAATGGTGGGCCGGGTCTGGGAATCAATCTGCTTGGACTGCTGCTCGTTATCGGCCACCAGCCGCTTGTGCACCACGATCTGGATGTCCTTCTGGTCCCAGGAATTCACGGTCACGCCGCCGCGATTGGAGACCACGCGCAGGCTGGCGCCCGCGGGAAAGCTCTGCTGCAGCTGGTCGTTGAAGCTGTAGGTATCGCCGAACATAGGCCACATGCTGTCGCCCATGTCCATCTCGTCACCCAGGGCGTGCCAGTTCACCCGCGCCGCCTGGCTGGCGATCAGTCCGGCGCAGATAAGAAACATGAGCAGGAAAAATCCTCCCACGCCGATGCCGGAGGGACGGGTGCCCTCGCGCTGCGCCTGGTAATACTCGGCCAGCTTGACCACGCCCCAGATGATGATCAGCACCGGCCAGTAGCGCGCGAACCACAGGCCCAGCGCGTGCCAGGTCAGCACATGCATGTTCCCCAACAGGAACACGATTCCCAGGATAATCAGCACCAGCGGTCCGGCGAAGGAACGCCGGCGCCGCGGCGGCGCAGCCACCGGCGCGGGACTAGACATGGTTCACCTCCCCACTCACATCGCCGGCGGACGGCGGCGCGGGCGGATTTTGAGCGCCACCGGCAGGCGGGGCCGGCGGTTGCATCTGCCCGCTCCTGGGTGCATTGCTCTGCAACACTTTTATCAGTCCGATCACCAGCAGCAGAATGGGCCAGGTTCGCCCGAAGCTGGCCACGTGCACCGATTCCAGCAGCAGGAGTCCACCTAGAGTGACCAGAATCGCCGGTCCCATCAATACCTTGGTGTGAATAATGCCAAGTTCGGAACCCGCAACCCGTCCTCCCAACTCGCCGGAACGGCGAAGAAAAATCCACACTCCCAGTCCGATCAGGAATATCGGGAAAACCAGGCGGTGGAAGATGTGAAAATCAAACAGCCCCAGATTGCCCAGCAGGAAGAGCACGCCAAGGGCGATCAGAATCACTGCCCCCGTGGGCACGTTGGCGAGGTTGGTTTTTCCGCCCGTTCCCAGCACCTGGCCCAAGCCGAAAGGATCGGGGGCCGGTTGGCCCAACTGCAGAGCCTTGGCCGAACGATGCGCATCCACGATCTGGTAGATGTAGAAGAAAGCAATGCCTAGCCCAAAGAAGGTAGCCTGCGCATCGCCGCCGGTGCTGGCGCCCCAGACCAGGAAGGCGAAAATAAGCATGTGGGCCAGGCCCTTGGCGTATTGCGCGCAGTAGACCGCGCCCACGCCGAAGGGGAAGACAGCGGCCAGCACCGCGGCCAGCGCCGGGTTGGGACCGCTGCTCGGCACCACCATAACCGGCGTGGGACTCGCCCCTGCCGCGGGCACTGCGCCCGGGGCTCCCGCCGGCGGCATCACGTCTTGCAGCCGCTCGGCCAGGCAATTCTCGCAATAGATGACCCCACGCACGTCGCGCTTGCAGGCGGCGCACAGCGCCTTTCCGCAGGTACGGCAGTAGGCAACTGCCGGCGTTTCTTGATGCACCGCGCAGTTCATACCAACCTCCTCAGTGCGTGTACCGGCCATAACTGCAGGTCCGGCGCCGAGGCCAGCACAGGCTGGTCCTCCTGCCGGCTGTAGTTTTGCTCCCGATTATGGTCAGGTGCTCCGCTGGTATTATTATTGTTGCGATTCTTCTCCTTTGCTGGCCGGGCAGGTTCTTCCGGCTCTGTTACCCGCTTCAGGTCCCGCACCCGGGATTCCAGTTCGTACACGAAGCGAATGTTCTCGTAGTATTTGACCACCCTGGCGGAGGTCTCGTAGTAGCCCCGCGCCAGCGCGCTGGGACGCAAATCCGCAGCCCGCAGAGCGCCTAACTTCACGCCGGCTGCGTTCAGGGCGATGGACACGGAGAAGAAGACCATCGCAAACGACATGGCAAAGCGCGGCTGGCGGGCTGTGTTCCACACCGGCGCCAGCACCGGAGTCACCCAGCCCCGCAGCCGCTCCGGCCAGGAGGGAGTAACCGGCACGGCCGCCGGGACGCGCGGCTGCGCCCCCGTGGTCGCCGCCAGGATTCTGCTCGCCAGGTTGGGTGGCGGCTCCACTTGCGGAACCGCTTTCAACCAGCTCAGGCCAGTTTCGGCCTGGGCAAACAGGGGACCGCAGACCGGGCACAACTCGCGATGCTGCCGGAAACTTTCCAGCTGACCGCCGCTGAGCTGCCCGTCCAGCGCTTCCGCCAGCAGAGCTTCGAACTCGGCGCACTGCATGCGGATTGGGTTTTCGCCTGGCATCAAATCACCTGCCTATATGTACGTGATAGCAGGCGCCCTAGTTCCACGCGCCCGCGGTTGATTCGGGACTTCACGGTACCTTCGGGTACCCTCAGGACCCCCGCTATCTCTTTGTAATCCATGTCCTGCAGGTCCCGCAGGATAACCGCCTCCCGCAATTCGGGGGAAAGTTTCTGCAAGGCCTGGTGGACCGCCTCTCCCGCCTCCCGGCTGCGAACCTGCTCGTCCGGGCTGGCCGTGCTCTTGTCCTGGATCTGCTCCCCCAGGGTGCGGCCCTCTTCCTCGTGGCCGGGGGTGGCATCCAGGGAGTCGGTCAGGCGGTCATGCTTGCCCTTGCGGAAGTGGTCCACCAGCAGGTTGCGCGTGATGGTGGTTACCCAGGTCGTGAACGCGCCCCGCTCCACGTCATAGCTGTCCAGAGTTTTGTACATTTTGATGAAGACTTCCTGGGTGAGGTCGTCGGCATCTTCGGCCGACCCCGCGAAACGATAGCAAATGTTATAGATACGCCGTTCGTAGCGATGGACGATGTCCTCCCAGGCAGCCGCGTCGCCGGCAAGGCAGCGACGGAGAATTAAGCCTACGACCTGGGCGTCTTCCAACCCGCACTCCCGAGAAAAGCTCCTGGCTCCAGCTGACAGTCCAAGAACCGGGGAATTCCCGACTGCACCTACCCGTTACGTGGCCCAGGAAGCAAAAGTTCTCTGTTTTGTATGGAACAAGTGATTCTAGCAGAGGGAGTTACAATTTCGGCGGCGAATAGAGGGCGAAAATCCTTCTGCGGACCCGAGGAAGGAGCCCTGTCGCTTGCGCTATATTCCGCAGAGCGTGGTGGCTGGCCACCGGCTCACGGGCTAAAGGCGAACGGGCACATTATGACGGCATCACAGCAATTCAGCATAGAAACCTGGCTATGGCTTATCTTCGCAGCGTATTGGTTCATTGGCGCGCTCACCACCGCCAAAACCAGGGCGCGAGAGAGTCTGCTTTCCAGCCTGCCCCGTAATCTGATGCTGGCGCTGGCGGGCGCGCTGGTGTTTGCGCATTGGTTTTCTATCGGCGTGCTGGGCCGGCGCTTTGCTCCCCCTTCACTGGAACTGAAGGTGGCGGGCATCGCGCTGACTGCTGCCGGACTGGCGCTCGCTTTCTGGGCACGTTACCACCTGGGCCGCAACTGGAGCGGGCAGATCACGCTCAAGGAGAATCACACCCTGATCTGCACCGGCCCTTACACATATCTGCGCCATCCCATTTATTCCGGCATCTTGTTGGCTCTTGTGGGCACGGCGCTGGCCGTGGATCGCTATCGCGCCTTGCTGGGCCTGGCTCTCGCTTTCCTGGGCCTCTGGTGGAAAGCCCGCCAGGAAGACGCTTGGCTGGCGGCCGCTTTCGGCGAAGAATTTGAGCGGCAGCGCCGGCGCACCGGGCGCCTGCTGCCACGGTTGCGGAGGGCAGCTGACGAGTGAATTCCAGCATATGTGCCTATCCGTCGAATGTATTAGCGCAAGTTGAGGCGCAGCTCCGCGGCCAGCCTGCGACACTTGCTCCACGCCCATCAAACCTGCTGGACTAGAGGGGTTCGTATCAGGGCACGGCTTTCAGCCGTGCCGAACGAGATCTCCGGACGGATTCGGGCTTTAGCCGCTGGAAAGCTTGGCGCGGTGGAGCAGCGGCTCTGAAACGGCATTTCAGTTGGCGCGTGCTGGCCGGCACGCCTGAAAGGCGTGCCCTGATACAAGCCCTCTCTAACGCTTCTTGTCATCCCATTCTGGGAATCAGAACGCTCCCTCACCCCACGATTTCTGCTTCCGCTAACCACCCCGGGTGTATACGGAAATTGGGACCCCTCATCTCACCCCCGGAGGTGCTGCTGTGTCCCTGCCCCCGACCCGCAGCCAGCGTCTGCCTTGGTTCCCTGTCGTCTTTTTGGTTTTCCTGATTAGCGCAGCCATTGCCCAGGACGCCTCCACCGGCTCCATCCGCGGCACCGTTTCCGACCCCGGCGGAGGCCGCATCACCGGCGCCCACGTGTGGGCGGTGAACAGCGCCACCGAAATCACCTACAGCGCTGAGACTGACAGCGAAGGCGCTTTCGTCTTTGACCTGCTGCCGCCCGGCGACTACGGCGTGCGCGCCGACGCTTCCGGCATGCGCAGCGAATTGCGCCCTGCCCAGCACGTGCCTGTAGGCGGGGTGGTGCAGCTGGATTTCCGTCTGGTTCTGGCGGTGGTGAACGAAGCCGTCACTGTCACCGAGCCGCCCTCCCTGGTGGAAACCCAGACCAGCACCGTCTCCAGTGTGATAGACCAAGGCTCCCTCTCTGATCTGCCGCTGAACGGACGCCGCTTCAGCGACATGGCGCTGCTGGACGGGGGTGTGACCCAGGACCCGCGCAGCCTGACTTCCGCCAGCAACGGAGACCTGGCCTATGGCGGAATCCGCGGCACCCAGACCAGCTATCTGGTGGACGGCGCCGACAACAACAATGCCTTCTTCGCCCAGGCGCGGGGACGCTATCGCGCCCCCTACCAGTTCAGCAATGAGGTGGTGCAGGAGTTCCGCGTCTCCACCAATTCCTACGGAGCGGAACTGGGACGCGCCGGAGGCGCGGTGGTGAACGTCGTCACCAAATCAGGCTCCAACCGCCTGCATGGCACCGCCTTTTACTACCTGCGCGACAGCCGCTTCAACGCCCAGCCCGCGTTCACTGACTTCAAGCCGTCCGACCGCCAACAGCAGTTTGGCTTTACTCTGGGGGGACCGCTGCGGCGCAGCCGCGCCTTCTTTTACGGCGGCTTCGACCAGCATATTTTCCACGTGCCCACGGTAGTGCAGTTTGCCACTGGCGGATACAGCGTGGTGCCGCAGGCCGGCAATTATCCGGTGGTGCCGCCGGACTACGAGGCCAATGACAAGGCGCTGGTGTTTGCCGCCGCCAACCGGCTTTCGCAAATGGGCGGCGAATACCGCTCCCGCCTGCTGGGCAATACCGGTTTTGCCAAGGTGGATTGGTCGCTGAGCCCGCGGCATTTCCTCAGCGCGCGCCTGAACACTTCGCGCTACTACGGCAGCAACAATGTGTTTTTCGATCCCGCCAGCCCGGTCACCAGCTACGCCATCAGCGACAACGGCGAGGAGCGGGTTTCCACCGAAAGCGGCACGCTCTCCCTTACCAGTTCGCTTTCGCAGCAGCTCATCAGCCACCTGCGCCTGCAGTTTTCCCGCGACCTGCAGCAGTCCTTCAGCAACTCCGACACGCCGCTGACCCAGATCTACGACTTAATGGATGGCTTCGGACGCTCCACCATTCTGCCCCGGCGCACCCGCGAGCATAAGTTCCAGCTGGCCGACACTCTCAGCTTCGACGGCCGCCGCCACTCCTGGAAATTCGGCGGCGACGCCATGTTCACCTGGGTCTACAACTATTTTCCCTCACTCTTTGGCGGGGAATATATTTTCGACAACATCAAAGTAAATCCCTGGACCTTCGCGCCCATGATTGGGGGCACCGAACTCACTCCCTTGCGCGCCTGGGCGCACGGCGTGCCCCGCTATTACATGCAGAATTTCGGCACCGCCTTCTCCCACCCGGATACCAATGAGTACTCCGTCTTCGCCCAGGACACCATCCGCGTAACCGAGCGCCTCGCCCTCAACCTGGGCGTGCGCTACGACTTGCAAACTTTCACCCACAAGGGTTTGGTGACCAACCCGCTGTGGCCGGACTCAGGCAAGGTGCCGCTGGACACCAACAACCTGGGGCCGCGCGCAGGCTTCGCCTACTCTCTGGGAGATGAGCGCCCCTTCGTGATCCGCGGCGGTTATGGCCTCTTTTATACCCGCATTCCGCAGATGTACACCTCCTCCATTGCCACCGACAACGGACTGGCCAGCACCCACCTGTTCCTGAACAACACGGACTTTTACGACCGGCAACTTTTCCCTGCCTATCCCAATCCCCTGATCGAGTGCGGGCTGACGGCAACCTCCTGCGCCGCCCCGGCCAGCGTCGCGGGACGGCTCTCCACCGAGATTTCCGCTTTCTCGCCTGCGTTTCAGACCCCGCGCGTACACCAGGGCAGCCTCAGCGTAGAACGCGAAATCGCCAATCGCATGGCGGTGGGCGCCTCCTACCTGTTCGTCAGCGGGCAAAACCTGATTCGCGCCCGCGACATGAATCTGCCCGCGCCCTCGGCGGTCAAATATCCCGTTTTCGACGATTCCGGCAACAACCTTCTGGGTTACTACAGCGTGGACTCGTTCTCCACCTGGCAGCTTTCAGACTCCCTGACCTGTCCCTGGCCGCCCTGCATCAACCCGCTGCAGCGGCCCATTCCACAACTGGGAGCGGTCAATGTGTTTGAAAGCGCAGCCAGCAGCAACTATCACGGGCTCACGTTTTCCTTGCGCCGGCGCATGACCCATGGCCTCTACTTCCGTGTGGCCTATACCTACGCCCACGCCATTGACGACGGTCAGGACGCGCTGGTGGTGGGGCGTCCGGTAACGGTGCAGAACAGCTATTCGCCCACTGCGGAGCGGGCCTCCAGCGTAACCGACCAGCGCCACCGCTTCGTGGTCTCCTGGATTGCCGAGCCCAGGCCCTTCCATGCCGGGCAAGAGTTCCTGGGCTACATCTTCAACAGTTGGAAGTTCTCCGGCGTAGTCACCGCAGGCAGCGGGCGCCCGGTGGACGCGCGCGTTTTTGGCGATCCCAACCAGGACTTGAACACCGGCAACGATCGCCTTCCGGGCTATGGCCGCAACGCCTTTGTGGGCCCGGATTACGCCACCACCAACATGCGCCTGAGCCGCGAAATCCACCTGGGAGAGCGCTTGCGCCTGGTGGCCCTGGCTGAGGCCTTTAACCTTCTGAACCGCTTCAACGGGCGCGTCAACCTCAGCGACGATGCCTTCCTGAACTCTGCCGGGCGCTTCGTGCAACTGGATAAGCGTCTGGGAGTCAATTACTTCCCTGCCCAATATCGAGTAACCGGCGATTTTCTGCAGGCTACCAACGCATATGCACCGCGGCAGGTGCAGTTCGCCTTACGCCTGGTATTTTGAGCAGAAAAACGGGCAATTTCCGGCATTTAGCCTCAAAAAACCGTTGAAAAACCCAACATATCCTCTTGACTTGGGCTGGGAACCTTGCCATAACTACAGTGGTCCAACGGGGACAAGGTTGGGGGTGTATTCAGTTTGGCGGAAGTCAGAATACAAGAGGGCGAATCGCTGGAAAATGCCCTACGTCGCTTCAAGCGCAAGGTGCAGCAGGAAGACATCATCAAGGAGGTCAAGCGGCACTCCTTCTACCTGAAGCCCGGCGAAAAACGGCGCGTAAAGGAAGCTTTAGCGCGTAAACGCAGCCGCAAAAAAGCGCGGAAAGAACAGGAATAATCCTAAGCAGGCCGCTTTTTCCCAGGAAGCGGCCTTTCTATTTCTAAGCCTTCACCCGCTCCTATGCTCCGAAGGCCCAAGTTGTTTAGCGGTCACGCATTTTTAGGGTTTTATGTAAGGCCGCGCATCACATCCGGGCGCGGAAGGCCGAACCAGGGGGCGTAGTTGGACCGGAGCTAGCCGATCCCTTGTGGCTAATCAGGTCCGAAAAAGGGGGCGTGTCACGATGGAGTTCCAGGACAAGGTACTGAAATGCGTGGACTGCGGGGCCGAGTTCATCTTTACCGCGGGTGAGCAACTCTTCTTCTTCGACAAGCAGTTCAAAAACGAGCCTAAGCGCTGCAAGCCGTGTAAATCCAAAAGAGTTGCGACTTTAGGCGGGGCGCCGCCCACAGGCGCCACTTATCCGCGGGTCGAAACACGCACGGTTTGCTCACAGTGCGGCAAGGAAACTACCGTCCCCTTCAAACCGACACAGGGGCGGCCAGTATTTTGCCGGGAGTGCTTCCAGCAGCGGCGTACCACTGCCGCTACCGCTTAGGACTGGGCCGTAGGAAGAGGGCTCTTGACGCTTGCTTCGGTAGGCGAGAGTTGAGAGTGTCTGCCGACACTGCGAGCTCCATCTCGCGACTGCCTGGTGCGAGTGGTTATCCCAACGCGCAAAAATCCGCCACTCAAATTTCACATTTGACTTGGGAAACTTAGGTTAAGCACAAGCCGCTCAGCCGCTTATCAGTTCAGCTGATCTTCCGGCTGCGGGTCCCTTCAGGTGCGGCGGCGGCGTCGCGAGCCTGGAGATTGTGGGTGGCGTGCTTTTTGTCCTCGTGCTGGATGAGCAGAACCTCGATTTGACGCAGCAGATCCTCCGTGCCCTGCGGCTTTACCAGAAGGGATTCGGCGCCGCGGCTCTGCCAATCGCTGCCCAGGGCGGGATAGGCAGTGAGGATGGCGGTAGCGGGGTTATATGACTGCTCGCGAGCCACGCGAATCACGTCATAACCGGAGGTTTCGCTCTCCATCCGCATGTCGGTTATGACCATGTGATAGACGCCGGAGCGCAGCTTACCTTCCGCTTCACGCGCCGAGGCAGCAGTGATCACTTCAAAGCCATTGATTTCCAGGACGGCTTTGAGGGTAAGCAGGATAGGCAGTTCGTCGTCCACCAGCAGGATACGGCGTTTCATAGATTCTCCTACTCCCCACTATAGCGGAAAACTGATGGGATGCGAGTGAGTTGCTTTTGGTTTTCGAGCAGCTACTTTCCTGCACTCGCGGCGAGCGCCGCCTATAATAGCACCGTGTCCAGCTTCTACGTGGATAACTTCGGCTGCCGCGCTACCCAGGCGGACGGCGCTGCCCTGGAGCAGCAACTGCGGGCACAGGGCCTGGAACGGGCCGCAGCGCCGACGGAAGCGCAGGTAGTGGTGCTGAACACCTGCACTGTGACCGCTGCCGCCGACCAGGACGCACGCGCCGCCATTCGTCGCATTCACCGCACCAACCCCGGCTGCCGCATTCTGGTGACGGGCTGCTACGCGCAGCGCGCGCCGGAGGAGATCGCCTCCCTCCCGGGAGTGACCTGGGTGGTGGGCAATTCCCATAAGCACCAGATTGCCGAGCTTGTGGGCAACGCCCTGGGCTGCGAAGGCTTGCCAAAGCATCGCGCGGAGAGGGTGAACTTTGTTCCTGTGAACAGCTTGCAGCAGCCGCGCTCACCCGGCGCTTCACTGCTGATAGGTGATATTTTTGCCCATAGCGAGCTGCTGGCAGCGCCGGTATTTGACGCGCTTTCCGAGCGCACTCGGCCCAACCTGAAGGTCCAGGACGGCTGCAACAACCGCTGCTCGTTCTGCGTGATTCCCTACGTCCGGGGGCGCAGCCGCTCGCTGCCGCTGCAGGAGGTTATCGGCCAGGTAAGTCATCTGGTGGCAGCCGGCTACCGGGAAGTAGTAATCTCCGGCATTAATCTGGGGCGCTGGGGGCGCGACCTGCGGCCGCAGCTGCGCTTCCCCGCCCTGGTGCGGGCAATCCTGGCGCAAACCGGCCTGGAGCGGCTGCGGCTCAGTTCCATCGAGCCGATGGACTGGAGCGACGAACTGATTGAACTGGCCGCGGGCTCTCCCCGGATCGCCAAACATGCTCACGTGCCCATGCAATCGGGCAGCGACCGCATTTTGCGGCGCATGCACCGCAAGTACCGGCCCTGGCACTACGCGCAGCGCCTGCGCATGATCCGGCAGGCCATGCCGGCAGCGGCCATTGGCGCCGATGTGATGGTGGGCTTTCCCGGAGAGAGCGAAGCTGAGTTCGAGCAGACTCGCGCAACGGTTGAGGAGCTGCCCTTCACCTACCTGCATGTGTTCACTTACTCGGCGCGCCCAGGCACGCCGGCGGCCGATTTGCCGGAGCAAGTTCCCGGTCCGGTGGCGCAGGAACGCAATCGTACGCTTCGCGAGCTGGCGGCACGAAAGAAGCTGGCGTTTCAGCACTCGTTTGTGGGCAAAACCCTGCCGGCGATCACGCTCAGCGCGTTTGACGGGGAGCGCACGGAAGCGCTCACCGATAACTATCTCAAGCTGCGGTTGTCCGGCCGCCATGAACCCAACCAGTGGCTGACGGCGCACATTGAAAATGTCAGCGGCGGCGAACTGCTGGGAGCGATCGCCTTATCGTGAGGTTCTGGCGTTCTGAAGACTTCCTCCCCGGCCAGGGTGCTCGGCGAGCGTGGTGCTCTGGATGCGTCTTTGTGAGCCAACGCACAGTGCATCCTAAGCTGCTGTTTTTCATTGCCGGGGCCCGGCAGCGACTGCGAGATGTGCGTCCGAGTCAGTCGTTTTTGCGCCAGGTGAGTGCCAACCAAAATTTACTGAGGAGCGAAAAACTTCACGCCGAGATGCCGGCGGGCACCGAAATATCTATCGCTTGCATGCTATAATTTTCCATCTCGTTTCGCCCTGCAGGGGCCGGAGGTTTGTATCGACAAACGTTTTATCCGCATGAATGAACGCATTCGCGCCCGCGAAGTGCGCGTGATTGACGACGAAGGCAACCAGATCGGCATTCTGCCTCCTTTCGAGGCGCTCAAGATGGCCCGCTCCAAGAACCTTGACCTGGTGGAGATTTCGCCCACGGCGCAGCCGCCGGTTTGCCGCATCATGGACTATGGCAAATTTCTGTACCAGCAGGAAAAGAAAGAGCGCGAGGCCAAGAAGCACCAGAAAGTCATCACCGTCAAGGAAGTGAAGTTCCGCATCAACGTGGACGAGCACGATTACCAGACCAAGAAAAACCACGTGCTGCGGTTCCTGGACGAAGGCGACAAAGTGAAGGCCACCATCTTCTTCCGCGGACGCGAAATGACCCGCCAGAGCCTGGGCCGGCAAATTCTGGAACGGCTGATCAAGGACGTGGAGGATAAAGGCCTGGTGGAGTTCCGGCCGCGGCAGGAAGGCAACACCTTACATTTGATTCTGGCCCCCAAAAAGGCCGCCGCCCAGCAGGCGCCCACACGGGCGCAAGCCTGAGAAAGGCGCGGTCTTCCGCTTAACTGTCCGCAAAGTTGTGGAAACTCGCGTCTTGCCGTGGTTCCGCCTCACCATTTAGGATTAAGAACAGGAACTTATGCCGAAACTGAAGACTCACAAGGGCGCTTCCAAGCGCTTCAAGAAGACGGCGGGGGGCAAGGTGCAGCGCGGACATTCTCACCTGCGCCATATCCTGACCTCCAAGGACAAGAAGCGCAAACGGAAGCTGCGCCACGCGGTGCTGGTGGATCCGGCGGACGCGCCCAAAATCAAGCGCATGATTCCGTACCAGTGATGTGATTGGTGGCGCGGCCGCCTTCGGGCCGCGGCTTTCGCTAGCACGGGCCGCCGAACAGGTGAGGGCGCCTGTCCCCATGCCAGCAGTTCCAGCAGTAAGCGAGTGAAGAGGCTCCGGACATTCTCCTTGCCTCCAGCCGCTAAATCGCGATCCTGGATGGATCGCCACAAAAAAGGAGCACAACATGCCTCGTGTCAAACGCGGAACTAAACGCCGCGCCAAGCGCAAAAAGATATTGGAGCGCGCCAGCGGCTATTTCCTGACTAAGTCCAAGCTGTACCGTTCAGCCAAAGAGTCGGTGGAGCGGGGGCTGAAGTTCGCCTATGCCGGGCGCCGGCTGAAGAAGCGCCAGTTCCGTTCGCTGTGGATTGTGCGCATCGGCGCCGCCGCCAAGCTGAACGGGCTCAGCTATAGCCAGTTCATCAGCGGGTTGAAGAAGACCGGCGTAGAACTGGACCGCAAGATTCTGGCGGAACTGGCGGTCGCCGATCCTGCGGGCTTTAAGAGCCTGGTCGAACAGGCCAAGGCGGGACTGGCGGCGGGAAAGGCATAAAACCAGCCATTGGCAATTAGCCTTTAGCATTTGGCCCGTGGACAACTCCGGTCGAGCCAGAGTGCCAACGGCGTAGGCCCGGCCGCCTCGGCTGGGCGGCTGAGCGAAACTAAGCTGGCATTTTGATTGCCGGGCTTCGCCCGGCCGCACAGGCCAGGGCGCCTGTGCCCACGTGGTTGTCGGGATATCCACATGTACCAGGTTCCCAAGCTCACGGATTATTCGCCGGCGGCGCTGGAAGAGGCGGTCGCGAAACTGGTCGCCGCCCTGGAGCGGGACTGCGCTGCGGTCACGAACGAAATGGAGTGGAAGGCTCTGCGCGACCGCTGGATGGCGCGCAAGAACGGCATTCTCACCCAAATCAATGACCTGTGGCTTAGAGCGGCGCCGGGAGAAGCGAAGCGCGAAGTTGGCCGCCTGGTAAATGAACTGCGGGCGCATGTAGAAAATGACGTTGTGGCCGCGCAGGAGCGCATGGCAGGACGCGCCGGCGGCGTCTCTGCAGAACGCGTGGATATCACCCTGCCCGGCGTTGGCCGCCCTATCGGGGCACGCCATCCGGTGCTGCAGGCGATGCACGACATCGTTTCCGTCTTCCAGGCCATGGGCTACTCGGTGGAGGAAGGCCCCGAGGTTGAAACCGACTACTACAATTTCGAGGCGTTGAACTTCCCTCCCAACCATCCGGCGCGCGACACTCAAGACACGATTTTTCTGGCCGGGCAGGAAAAGAAGCCGGCGCGCGACCGGCTGCTGCTGCGCACCCACACTTCGCCGGTGCAGATTCGCACCATGCAGAAATATCCGCCGCCGGTGCGGGTGGTTTGCCCGGGCAAGGTACACCGCCACGACACCCCCGACGCCAGCCACTCGCCGCTGTTTCACCAGGTGGAAGGGCTGGCGGTGGACACGAACATCACTTTCGGTGATCTGAAGGGGACGCTCGATCATGCCATGAAGGCGCTGTTCGGCTCCTCGGTGAAGACGCGCTTTTATCCGTCATTCTTTCCTTTCACCGAGCCCAGCGCCGACGTGCAGATCAGCTGTCCGTTCTGCGGCGGCAAGGGCTGCCGCACCTGCAAACAGAGCGGCTGGATCGAGCTGCTGGGCTGCGGCATGGTGGACCCCAAGGTGTTCGAGTTCGTGCGCGACAAAGGCTACGACCCGGCCAGAATCAGCGGCTTCGCCTTCGGCATGGGCGCCGACCGCGTGGCTATGCTGCGCTACGGGATTGACGACATTCAGCTGCTGTTCCAGGGAGATGTGCGATTTTTGGAACAGTTCGCTTGAGGCCTTTTTACCGCCGAGAACGCAGAGGACGCCGGGAAAATTGAAGATTGAAAATTGACGATTGACGATTTCTTACAACCAAGGTCTAGCGCCGAGACGCAGAGAACGCGGAGACGATTAACGGTTGAAATTCCGCCCCAAGGCTTACGGAATCTAAATCAACTCTTGTAATTCTCGGCGTACTCGGCGGTCTCGGGGGTAGAAGTTGGTTTTGATCTGGGTTTAGCTGGAACCTCGGAGCTAGAAGCTAGTCGCTGCATGAAAATTTCTCCCACATGGGTGCGCGAGTTCGTTGACCTGAAGGTGGACGACCGCAAGCTGGCCGAGGACCTCACCCTCACCGGCACAGCGGTGGAGTCCATCGGGCAGGATGGGGTGTTCGAGATGGAGATCACCACCAACCGGCCCGATTGCATGAACCACTACGGGGTGGCGCGCGAGTGCTCGGCCGTGTACGACCTGCCGCTGAGGCCAGTCGCGCCCAGGCTGCCCCAGGCCCAGGGCAAGGGCGATTTCGGCATCGAGATTGCGGATGCCGAGGGCTGCGCCCGGTACACGGCGCGCGTTGTGCGCGGGGTGAAGATCGGCCCCTCGCCGGCACGCATTGGAGAGCGCCTGGCCAGCGTGGAGCAGCGCGCCATCAACAACGTGGCCGACGCTTCCAACTACGCGCTGTGGGAAATGGGACACCCCACGCACGCGTTCGACCTCGATCTCCTGCAGGGCAACAAAATCGTCGTGCGCCGCGCCCGCGCCGGCGAAGGATTGAAGACGCTGGACGGAGTTGACCGCAAGCTCTCGCCCGACGACCTGATTATCGCGGACGGGAACCGTCCGGTGGCGCTGGCCGGCGTGATGGGCGGGTTCGAGACCATGATCACGGAGCGCACCAGAAACGTGCTGATCGAGTCGGCCTGGTTCGATCCGGTGGCCATCCGCAAAAGTTCGCGGCGCCACGGACTGCACACCGACGCTTCGCACCGCTTCGAACGCGGCGCGGACTTTGCCGCCGCTTCCCTGGCCTGCGCGCGCGTAACCCAGCTCATCCTGGAATCGGCCGGCGGGCAACCGGAGGGCGAGCAGATTGACGTCATCGCCCGCCAGATCAGGCATGAACCGGTGCCGCTCGGCCGCACCGAGGTGTTGCGCATCCTGGGCGAGGACATCGAGCAGGCGGAAATTGAACGCATCCTGCGGCGGCTGGGGTTCGGCGTCACTCCCGGGCGAGCGGCGGTCGCGGTTCCTCGTAGCGGCGGACCACCAGGAAGTGGCGGGGCGCGGGCGGCGGTAGCCGAAGAAGCGGCCACCTACACTATTGAAATTCCCACCTGGCGCCTGGATGTGGAGCGCGAAATTGATGTGATTGAAGAGATCGCGCGCGTTCACGGCTACAACCAGTTCCCCAATACCCTGCCGGAGTTTGCCGGGGCGGTGGTGGAGCATCCCGATGCGGCAAAGAACCAGCGGTTAGAGTCACGCGCGCTGGCCTTAGGCTATAACCAGGCCATCACGCTCACCTTCATTTCCGAGCAGGACGCGCGGCAGTTTTCCCAGGCGGCGGCGGTGGAACTGGAAAATCCCATCAGCGAGGAGGCGCGTTTTCTGCGCGATTCCATGCTTCCGGGCATGCTGGAAATGCTGGCGTGGAACCTCAACCGGGGCAACGATGACGCCCGGCTGTTCGAGATGGGAGACGTTTTCGAAATGGCCGGCGCGAAGGTGGGCGAAAACAAGCACCTTTGCCTAGGCGCCACCGGCAACGCCGAACCCGCGAACCTGCACCGCCCCGCACGGCCCTATTCCTTTTTCGACATAAAGGGCGATGTGGAAACGCTGCTGGCCGCATTTCACCACCAGTCGCTGTATTACGACGCGCACGCCGCCGACTACTACCATCCCGGACGTTGTGCGCGGGCAGTGATGGACGGCGCGACGGTGGCGCGTTTCGGGCAACTTCATCCCGAAATTGCGGCGGCCAGAAAGCTGCGCCAGGATGTGTACCTGGCGGAGATTTATCTCGACCGGCTGTACCAGCACGAGTTGCGGCAGGCGCATTACCGGCCGCTGCCGCGCTATCCGGCGGTAGAGCGCGATTTCTCTTTTATCTTTGAGGACCGCGTCACGTATGACCTGATTCGCGGGGCGGTGGAAGCACTGCGGATTGCCGAGCTGGGCAAATTTTTGCCGGTGGAAATCTTCCGCGGCGGCGGCATTGTTGCCGGCCGGTACTCACTGCTCCTGCGGGCTACATTCCAGTCCGATGAGCGCACCCTGCGCGATGACGAGGTGGCGCTCTGGTCGCGCCAGATCATCCAGGCCTTGCAGGCGGTGGGCGGAACGCTGCGGGCGTAAGGCAGCTCTCAGCACCTGTTCCCGGTTAAACGAGGTGCCGTCCGGCGCCTCCTCTTGTTCATTGGACTTCAGTCCGCGGGAATGCACCACCGGGGCTGAAGCCCATTTTCCTCCGTGCTGGGTTCGTGCGGCTGAAGCGGCACGCTTCCACACCAGCACACCGGCGCCTAAAGCCGATTTCAAGAAGGATTCCCGATCGGCACAGCTAAAGCTGTGCCCCGATACCAACCGGAACTGGGTTCGGGTACGGGTGCCAGGTACCAGCTACACGAAGTTGATCCAGCACTTCACACCAGCGCCGTACCCCGCAGGGCACCCGGCACTATCTCATCTTGTTTCCACAGGCAACTGGGGTATACTGCCCGCAACCCAGGTATCCAAAAAACTTCAAGGATGAGTTTCAGTCATGTCTGCAAAGGCGTTGTCTGCCGAGGTACCTACCGACGAATTTAGCGTGCTGGAAGAGAAGGTCTATCGCACTATTGACCTGTACAAGAGCGCGCGGGAAGCCAGATCCGTGGCGGAGCGCGATGTCCAGCGCCTGCGCCAGCAACTGGAAGAACGTGAAGAAGAGGTTGAACAGCTCAAACGGGAAGCGGTCGCGCTCAAGCGGGAGCGCGAGGAGGTCCGCACCCGGGTCGAAAACATGCTGCGCCAGATCGAGGCCCTGGCCGAAGAGGCCGCCGCGGACTAGGCGCGGACATCGCAAGCGGGAGGAGTCAAGCATGCAAGCTGCGGCCAAGGAACAGGCGGTAGCACCGGTCACCAACAGCGTGCGGGTGGAAATTTTCGATCAGGCCTACAACCTGCGCGGCACCGATCCCGAGTACATTCGGCGCCTGGCGGAGTTTGTGGACGGCAAGATGCGGCTGATCGCGGAGCAGACTTCCACCGTGGACTCGCTGCGTCTGGCCGTGCTGGCGGCGCTCAATATTGCCGACGAGTACCACCTGGTGAAGCGCAAGCTGGAAAACGGCGGCGGCAACGATTACACCTCGCGGGCGCAGCGCCTGGCGGGCGCGCTGGACGAAGTGCTGCTGGAAGATAAGCGGCGGGTGGGCGAGCGCTCGGCCTAGCCTCCGCCGGCGCGCGGCTCTTCTGCTCGTCTTCATGGAAGCGCTGTGTCCACAGATGTGCCCTCCCTTTTTCCCTTCCCTCTCTCGGCTACTCCCCGAATGATCGTGCGTGCAGCGGGCAAGCGGAGTACCAACTATTTACCTTGGGCACCTTGCCATCCTCACCGCTTTTGCCTAGCATTATCTCCGTAAGCCGGCCTGCCAAGTTGGTGAAGGCGGTAACCGTTTTTTGAACCAACAGCTGAATGAAGGGAGCTCGACTCGGCTAACGATCCTGTGCGCGATGCTCCGCCACGCGGAGATGCCTAACGGGTCGCGGCGGGTTCCCACCGTCCTGAGACGGGTTCATTCTCGGCCCGCCACACGGCTCAGTGGGTCGGCTTTACTTTTTGGCCGACGGCTGACGGTCTACGGTTGAGGGCCTCTCTTGGTCGACAGCTGGCGGCTTTTCACCTTGGGCATCCACGCTCACGTGCATCACTACTGCGGGACTATAGCGACCGTCGACCGTAGACCATCGAAATCCCAAGTCCATAGATTGATCCTGAGCATCTATAATAGGAACAGTGTTCCCAAGACTCTTTCACCTCGGTACTTTCAGCCTGCCCACATATGGTCTGCTGGTCGCCACCGGTGTTCTGGTGGGGCTGTGGGTAAGCGTGCGCATGGGCCGCCGCCAGGGCATTGACGCGGAGAAGACCTGGAATCTGGGCATCCTGGTGGTGCTCAGCGGCATTCTCGGCGCCAAGGTCCTAATGATCCTGGTGGACCTGGGCTACTACACTTCTCACCCCAGCGAAATCTTCAGCCTGGCAACTTTGCAGGCGGGGGGCGTTTTTTCCGGCGGCTTTCTGGCCGCGTTGCTGGCCGCGGCCTGGTATGTGCGCAAGAATCACATGCCGCCGCTGGCCACCTGCGACAGTTTTGCCCCCGGGCTGGCCTTAGGGCACTCTATCGGACGCCTGGGCTGCTTTGCCGCAGGCTGCTGCTGGGGTAAGCCTACCAACCATTTCTGGGGTGTGACTTTCACCAGCCCACTGGCTCACGCCTGGGTGGGAACACCATTGGGCCAGGCACTGCAACCGACGCAGTTGTTTGAGTCGGCGGTAGAGCTGGCCAACTTCTTCATTCTGTACTGGCTGATCCGCCATAAAAAGTTTGACGGGCAGGTCATCGGGGCCTACATGTTCCTCTACGGCTTCGCCCGCTACTTCCTGGAGTTCATCCGTGACGATCCCGGCCGGGGTGTAATGTTCGGAGGGGCCATGAGCGGCACCCAGTTCATCTCCATCCTGCTGGTGATTGCCGGAGGCGTGCTGTGGCTGCGCCGCGGCACCGCCCGTCGCGCAGTGGTGGCGGGGGCGACGCGGTAAGCGCACGCCTACTTCAAGGTGGCCCGCTGGCGGAAGGGCCGTGAGTGCAACCTGGACAAAAAATCCGCCATCCAACCACCATCTGTGCCAATAGGCTACAGATGTTGAGAGATGGAGAACAGTACGGCGCTGGTTTGGTGCAGGCGTGGCCAGCCAGTCGAGAGCGCCGTGAATGGATCGCATTTCCAGCCCACCGCTGGTCCTAGCTGCCAGGCCAATCAGTCCAGGCAAGTTTTTGAGGGCGTGATGAGTTCTAATGCCAGCGTAAGCTTGTCCGTTATCAACTCTCCAATTTGTGGCCCTCTGGAGCCTGGCTCGCACTCGGTGCAGTTCTACCGCAACGATGACTTTCTGGTGGATGAACTGAGCCGGTTGCTGGGTTCGGCGTTAGGGTCGGGCGACGCCGCCATCATAATCGCCACCAAAGCGCATCGCGAGCAGGTTGGCAAGCTGATGAAGGCGCGCGGGCTGGATATTGGAGTGGCGGCGCGCCAAGGGCGGTATGTATGCCTGGACGCAGCTGAGACCCTTGCCAAAATTGTGGTGGCGGGCTGGCCGGATGCCGGCAACTTTATCAGGGTGATTGGCGAGGTCATGGCCGGGGCGCGGGCCGCGACCCTTCGTGCCGACGCGCAGGTAGTCGCCTTCGGGGAAATGGTGGCTTTGCTGTGCGCGGAAGGAAAGTCGGAAGCGGCCGTGCAACTGGAGCACTTGTGGAACGATTTGGCCAGCAGCTATTCCTTTTCGTTGCGCTGCGCTTACCCGCTGAACGCGTTCTCCCACAGTGGCCAGGCGGGCTCCTTCGAAAAGATCTGCGCCGCGCACTCCCATGTGATTCCCTCCGAACGGTTCACGGTGCTGTCTTCTGAACACGAACGGCTGCGCACCATCAGCCACCTGGAACAGAAAGCCGAAGCCCTGGACGCGGAGATAGCCGAACGCAAGAAGGTAGAACTCTCGCTCATGCGCCGGGAAGCGGAATTCTCCGACCTGCTGGAGAACGCCGTAATGGGAGTGCAGCAGGTAGGGGCAGACCAGCGCATCGTGTGGGCGAACCGCTATTTGTTGGCCTTGCTCGGATACTCCCCGCGGGAGTACGTGGGCCATCAAATCTCGGAATTTCACGCCAAGCGCGAAATCTTCGATAATTTTTGGCAGCGGCTGATGGACCGCGAGAATATCTACGATTTTCCCGCCGAACTGCGCTGCAGGGACGGCTCGGTAAAGCATGTGCTGATTCACTCCAACGGACTGTGGGAAAAGGGCCGTTTTGTGCGTACCCGGTGCTTCCTGCGCGACGTGACCGAGCACCGGCAGATGGAACTGGCGTTGATCCAGTCGGAAAAACTGGCCTCGGTAGGCAGGTTGGCGGCCACCGTCGCCCACGAAATCAACAATCCGCTGGCCTCCGTGATGAACCTGGTTTACCTGGCGCGGAATGAAGCTGCCTCGCCAAGCTCGCAAAATTACCTGGAGGAAGCCCAGGAAGAACTGGAGCGCATTGCCCATCTCACCAAGCAGACGCTGGGCTTTTACCGCACCGAAAGCGTGGTAGCGCCCATGCGCTTGAGTTCGATCGTCAGAAGTCTGGCCGCCATGCTTTCTCCCAAGGTATCGAATAAGCGGGTGCGTCTCATGATCGAGGACGATGGCGATCCGGAGATCTTCACCGCGCCCGGGGAAATCCGCCAGCTTTTCTCCAATCTGCTGAGCAACAGCCTGGATGCGGTAGGGCAAGGCGGCACGATTCGAGTGCGCGTCTCGGAGGTCCGCGATTGGAGTAACAGCGGGGCCCCGGGGATGCGCGTCACCATCGCCGATTCCGGCTGCGGCATACCTCAGGAAGATCGCGCCCGGCTTTTCGAGCCGTTCTTTACCACCAAGAAAGAAATTGGCACCGGCTTGGGATTGTGGGTATGCAAGCGGATCGTGGAGAAGCATCAAGGCAGAATTCGCTTCCACAGCGATACCCGGCCGGGCAAGAGTTGGACGGCGGTGTCGGTTTTCCTGCCTCGGTTGGGAGACGGCACCTCGGCGCTTGGCACCGCGTCTCCGCGGGCAGCCTGAGCGCTATGGCACATCGTGTCCTGATTGTTGACGACGAAAGACGCATTGCGGACACGTCAGCCCTCATCCTGCAGGGCGCCGGTTTCCAGACCGCGGTCGCGTACGACGGCGCCGGCGGCATTGACCGCTGCCGCGAATTTCATCCCCAACTGGTCTTAACCGACGTGGTGATGCCGGGCATGAGCGGCATCGAGATGGCGATTGCCATTCGCAGAGAATTTCCGCAATGCGCCATCCTGTTGATCTCCGGGCAGGCCGCCACCGCAGACATGCTGGAGGCGGCGCGGCGCGAAGGACACAGCTTCGAGTTGCTGGCCAAGCCGGTGCATCCCACCGTGCTCCTGAAGAAGGTGGCGCAAATCCTGAAAGTCAGCGATGCCCTGGCGGCTACGAAATAGCAATCCCCACTCATCAGGTTGAGAGTTGGCGCGCGGCCCCCAGCCGACGTTGCTTGCAGCGTCTCGACCCACCGAGTCCGTGCGAGAATGGTGGCCTTCATGCCTGGGAGCCGCCCAACCACATTCGAAGTTCCCCCTGAGGAGGCCGGGCGGCGGCTGGACCAGTTCCTGGTAAG
Organism: Terriglobales bacterium; assembly: GCA_035278025.1. GTDB lineage: Bacteria > Acidobacteriota > Terriglobia > Terriglobales > Acidobacteriaceae > JAICWP01. The sequence goes on from DATEJK010000166.1 coordinate 25,212, forward strand.
CCAACTGCCGGAGGTAAGCCGGGCGCGGGTGCAGCAACTGATCGTCGCGGGCAAGGTGCTGGTGAACGAGGCGGCCGTCAAGGCGTCGCTGAAGCTGAAGGGCGGGGAGCGCATCCAGGTGCTGGGCCCGGCGACAGCGCCGCCTTTACGCGCCATGGCGGAAGAGATTCCCCTGGACGTGGTGTATGAGGACGAGGACCTGGCGGTAATCAACAAGCCCGCGGGCATGATGGTACACGCCGGGGCCGGAGCCACGGAGGATGAGCGCAACCGGGGCACGCTGGTGAACGCGCTGCTGCACCGCTTTGGGGCGCTTTCGGGAGTGGGCGGCGAGCTGCGGCCGGGCATTGTGCATCGGCTGGACCGGGCCACCAGCGGGCTCATTGTGGTGGCCAAGAATGATTTCGCCCACCGCCAGCTGGCGGCGCAGTTCTCCGGCCGGCAAGTCCGCAAACAATACCTTGCCCTGGTGCATGGCTGGGTCAAGCAGGAGGCGGGCACGATCTCCAGCGCCATCAGCCGGGACCGGATTCGCCGCACCCGCATGACCACGCGGCGCAGCGGCGGGCGGGAGGCGGTGACCCACTACAAGGTGAGCGAGCGCATCCAGTCCGGGTTGGGCAAATTCAGCTTCCTCGAGCTGAAGATAGATAGCGGGCGCACGCACCAGATCCGGGTGCACCTGGCCTCACTCGGCCATCCCGTGGTGGGCGACACACTCTACGGGGCGCCGCGGGAACTGCCTTCCCAGCCAGGCGGGGCAGCCACGGGAAAGGCTCTGTCCCTGGCACGGAATTTCCTTCATGCCGCAGCCATCGAGTTTGCCCACCCCCGGACAGGTACAAAGCTGGAATTCTCCCGGCCGCTACCTTCGGAATTGCAGGATTTCCTGGCTCGCGTGCGCCACTCCAGCGGCTATAATGGTGAATCAGGATGACACGCAGGGCCATTGTCTTTGCGATTGGGGTTCTGTTTCTGCTGCCCTGGGCCGTAGGAGAAGCGCAGACAACCAGCCAGGATTCCACCCAGAACAGCCAGCAGAATCTGCCTTCCGCGCCCTCGGCGGTGAAGATGCAGGAGATGCGGCGAGCCAAGCCCGCGCCGCCGCCGGCAAATACTTCTGGCACCCCCCCGACGACACCGGCTGCCTCCGCGCCGGCGCCTGCCAGCACGCAACCGGCGGCCGCCAATGCCGGCGGTTCAGAAGGAGAACAACCGGAGTCGGTAAGCGCCCAGCCGGCGGCAGCCGCCGCTGAACCGGAGGGCAGCGCGGACTCCGTTCCCGCCAAAGCCGCGCCTCCCGCCAGCGACGAGGCGCCGGTCACCACCATTCGCAAACGCGTGGATGAAGTCAACGTCATCTTCACGGTCACGGATAAGCACGGACGTTACATCAAGGACCTGAGCAAAAAGGATTTTCGTGTGCTGGATGACAAGCTGCCGCAGCCGGCAGTGGTGAGCTTCAGCAGCGAAACCAACCTCCCGCTGCGGGTAGGCTTGCTGATTGATGCCAGCAATTCAGTACGCGACCGCTTCAAGTTCGAGCAGGCGGCGGCGATCGAATTCCTCAATCAGATTATCCGGCCCAACTTCGACAAGGCCTTTACCATCGGCTTTGATACCACACCCGAAGTCACCCAGGATTTTACCGACAACACGGAAGCGCTCTCCCACGGGGTGCGCATGCTACGGCCGGGCGGGGGCACGGCGATGTATGACGCCCTCTATTACGCCTGCCGCGACAAACTGACCCAAACCAAGGATACGGGCTCGGTGCGGCGCGCCGTCATTCTGCTGACCGACGGCGAAGATAACCAGAGCCACGTAACCCGCGAAGAAGCCATTGAGATGGCGCAGCGCGCCGAGGTAATTGTTTACACCATCAGCACCAACGTCAGCGGCATGAAGAGCCACGGCGATAAAGTGCTGGAGCGCATTGCCGATGCCACCGGCGGGCGCGCCTTCTTCCCCTTCAAAGTGGAGGATGTGACTGACGCCTTCACCCAGATCCAGGACGAACTCCGCAGCCAGTACGCACTTTCCTACCGTCCCAACGGTTTCAAACGCGACGGCGCCTACCACTCCATCGAGATCGTGGCCGAGAAACACAAAGACATGCACGTGCGCGCCCGCCGCGGCTATTACGCCCCCAGCAAGTAGCCGGGTGAGGAGGGGGAGAATTCACTGCAGCCCCTAAGCAGAGAGGCGCCAACGCGGTGTCCGGCTCTTGAATTCCGCCCCAGCACCCACCCCGGCGCCTCCGAGTTGCGAGTTGCCGAACGCTCCGCCCGGCACTAGAATGGCCCGACCCAATCGGCCCTCCAAATCTGCTTCGCAATCAGGAGAACACATGAAACCAAGAACGTTCGTACTTACACTCGCCATGTGTCTAATTGGAGCGGGCGTAGGCTTCGCCCAGAGCAACTTTATGGGCACCTGGAAATTGAATGAGGCCAAGTCGAAGCTCGCTCCTGGGGCGGCAAAGAACAGCACCGTCGTCTATGAACCGGCGGGTGACAGCGTCAAAGTCACGATAGATGGCACCGACAGCGCTGGTAATCCGATCCATAACGAGTGGACGGGCAAGTTCGACGGCAGCTACTATCCGGTCACGGGCGATCCCAATTCAGACTCACGCTCCGTCGAACAAAGGAGCGTCCATAAATTAGGATTCAAGGTGAGAAAGGGTAAGAAAGTTACGACTAGCGGTACGATCATCCTATCGGGAGACGGCAAGAGCCGAACGGTAATTGCGACCGCAACCGATCCCCAAGGCAAAAAGGTGAAGAGCACGGCGGTATATGACAAGGAGTAGCCAATAACCAGATTTCGCAGGGGATGAAAGGCGCGCTGGCCGCGCCTTTTTCTACCCCCCGGCTTAACCAGTTACTCCCCTTCTCCCCGCGGAGGCAGGGCGTAGTAGCCGGAGCGGCACTGCACCTTGTAGCCGTCCTTGGTTTTCACTTCCACCCGGCGGAAGCTGCCATCGCGCTTGGAGTTGCTGGGGGTGTAGCCGATGCTGTACTGGGTACGCAGTTCGTTGGCAATCTGGTCGAACGCCTGCTTAAGCTTCTCCAGCTTGTTGCCCACGTCGATCACGCGGCCGCCGGTCTGCTGAGCAAGCTCCTTCATGGAGCGGTCGCCGGAATAACCACCCAAGCCGTAGAATCCGCGATCAGCGATGAGCAGCACATAGACGATGGAGTCCGATTTCTGCGCCGCCTCGATGGCGGAGCGGATGGTCTCCTGGCTGCCCTGGTCTTCGCCGTCGGTGAGGATGATCATGGCTTTGCGTCCTACCTCGGTGGCCAGTTTCTCCCGGCCTGCCAGGTACACGGCGTCATAGAGCAGAGTGCCCTTGGGATTGCCGCACGGAATGGGGCCCTGGCCAACTCCCGGTATACCGCCGCAGCCGCCGCCGCCGTTAATCTTGGCTTCATTCAGCGCGGTGCGCAGCGTGCCGGCGGAGTTGGTAAAGTCCTGCAGCAGGTCAACGTTCACGTCGAAGCTGATGACGAAGGCCTCGTCCTTGGGCCGCAGCACTTCCTTCAGGAAAGAAGCGCCCACCTCTTTTTCCATGGGCAGCACGCGTTCCTGGCTGACGCTGCTGTCAATCAGAATGCCCAGGGTAAGGGGCTGGTCGGTTTCGGAGGCAAAGTACTTGATGGTCTGCGGTTGCCCATCCTCGAGCACTTTGAAATCGTTGCGCTGGAGATTGGGAATCAGGGTGCCGTGCTTGTCCTTTACATTGAAAAACAGGTTCACCACGTTAACGTTGACCTGCAACGTGGACATGGACTGGTCGCCATTCTGCTGGCTGGAAGCAGGAGGCGAGGACGGTTGCTGGGCATGGGCCACAGCTGCCGGCCAAAGCAGCCCCAGAACCAGCAGGGCCATCAACATCCCTTGGGCCTGGATACGAAACATTGCGGGACCTTTCCTTAGCTGAAGGAGGGCAGCTCCAACCCGAAGCTGCACCGCCGTAAGCAGCGGGGGTTGACAATCGCTATCACAAGCGGCAGCGACTCTCGTCATCCCCGAAGCCCATAAGCTCAGCTATTATTAGGGTAGCTCTTGCTATTCTAAGATGCAGGAAGTGGACCCGGCTAGGCGAGAAAAAGGCAAGCTGGGGAGAGGCGGCCGCCGGCAATGGTAGAACTGGGCAAGTGGCGCTGGATAGGCATTATTTTGGTGATCATGGGCCTGTGTCCGGGCCCCTGGAGTCTGCCGGCGCAATCGCAGACCCAGCCAGCGCAGAAACAGTCCGCCAGCGACGCCAGCAGCCAGTCCGGAGAACAGAGCCAGCCGGCAGCAGACCAGGACCAGCAGAATATCCCCGATGCACCCTCGGCCAGCCGCCCGCCGCAACCGTTGCCGGGAGGCAATAAGCTGCCCTCAACGCCGCAGCCTCAACCGAGGGCAAACGGCAGGCCGACTCTGCCGCCGGTAACTAATACTCCGGTGGAAGAACCACCCGTGCCCGGGGAGCAGCCCGGCTCTCCCGCACCGCAACCGGAAATCACGACGGTTCCCCCCGGCACCGCTCCCAACGTGCCCTCCAACGCCGGTGAGCAGCTTTATACCCTCACCAAGACGGTTAACTTCGTAGTTGTTCCCGTCACCGTAAAAGACGATTACGGGCGCATGGTGGAGGGACTGCTCTCCAAAGACTTCTCGGTTTACGAAAACGGCGCCAAGCAACAGATAAAGTTCTTTACCAGCGATCCTTTTCCGCTCTCGGCGGCGGTGATTATTGATACCGGAGTTCCCAGCGTGGCTTTCAGCCGGGTCAAGGAGAGCCTTACTGCGCTGGAAGGCTCTTTCAGCCAGTTTGATGAGGTGTCGCTCTACACCTACAGCAACGTTGTGCAGCGCATGCTGGATTTCACGGCCGTGAACAAGAAGGTGGACGGCACCCTCAGCATGCTGAGGGATAGGGAAGAGGGGGAGACCGGAGGTGTGCCCTTTACCGGGGGGCCGCTCAATTCCAGCCCCACCGTCAATGGCCTGCCGGTGGACCAGGGGGCGATCGCGTCCCTTCCGCCACCGCGCATGTCGCACGTGCTCAATGATGCTCTGCTGCAGGCGGCGGTAGAGCTTAGCAAGCGCGCTCCCACCCGGCGCAAGGTGATCTTCATCATCAGCGACGGCCGCGAGATAGACAGCACCGCCAGCTACCGGGAGGTAATGAAGTTCCTGCTTTCGCACAACATTTCGGTGTACGCGGTTGAAGTGAGCGGCTCGGCTATTCCCGGGTACCGCACGGCGGAAAGGGTACATCTTCCCCTGATGGGCAGGAGCAATATTCTGCCTAAGTACGCGGCGGCCACCGGCGGCCAGGTCTACCCCGCCTTCACCCGCAAGACCATCGAGAATGCCTATGGGGAACTGACGCGCGAGGCGCGCAACCAGTACACCATCGGCTATACCACTCGAATGACGGTCAGCAGCGGCTATCGCGATATCGAGGTAAGGGTGGACCGGCCCAACCTGAAAATCACGGCTAAATACGGTTACTATCCCCTGCCGCCAGGACGCTAGCCGCGCTCTTCCAAAGGTACATCCACCTAAGTAGTAACCGTCGGTACCTGCTTTCCGCTATATACCTGTGATATAAAAAGTTCTCTGCTCCATTAAGGGTCCACGCAGGTACGCACTCCGGCGCTTGCCAACCCGCCGGTACTGAGGTAACGGTTTGAGCTTTATCAACTTCGCAGCCCGGGAGATCAACTGCAAGATCGTTTATTACGGTCCTGGGTTGGGGGGCAAAACCACCAACCTGCAGTGGATTTTTGAACGTACCGGGGACCAGCAGAAGGGCAAGATGATCTCCCTGGCCACGGAGACGGAGCGCACCCTTTTCTTCGACTTCCTCCCCCTGGACCTGGGCACCGTACGCGGCTTCAAGACACGAATTCACCTCTACACCGTGCCCGGCCAGGTGTTCTACGACGCCAGCCGCAAGCTGATACTGCGCGGGGTGGATGGGGTGGTATTCGTGGCCGACTCCCAGGAAGAGCGCATGGACGCCAACGTAGAGGCCCTGGAGAACCTGCAGGAAAACCTGAAAGAACACAGCTACGACTTCAACCGCATTCCCTACGTGCTGCAGCTCAACAAGCGCGACCTGCCCAACGCCATGCCGGTGGACACGCTCAGGCAGGAATTGCTGAAAAAGAACGAGCCCGTGATAGAAGCCATCGCCTTCCAGGGCCAGGGCGTTTTTGAGACCCTGAAGGCCGTGGCCAAGCTGGTGCTGATCGAACTGAAGCAGGGGGGGTAAGACGGTTCTCGGTCGCCAGTTGTGAGTTCTCAGCAGAATCAGCCGTTATCATGTTTTTGAAAGTTTCAATGTTTCCGGGCTTCAAAAGTTGCTTCCGAAGCCTGTTAGCCCCTCCACTCCCCAGCCTGGCTGCCTCTCCTGCAATGCTCCAATCTACAAAGCTTCGGGAACTTTGAAAGCGGCGAAACTTTGAAACCCGGATTTCAGTCGTGATCTGCCGAAAAAAAACGGGCGCCAGGTTCGGCGCCCGTGTTCCGCAGGTTCGCGGAGCTTCTATTTGTGATCGAGCAGTGAGGACGCACCCGCTTCCCGGCGGTTACCGGCGGGGCGGGCGGCGCGGGCGGCGGCAGGCACGGCGGTTTCCGGTCCGAACTTCTCCAACAGGACCGGCACCATGGCGCCTTCGGCTTCTTTGGTGAAGGTCATCCTGCCTTCCGCGGTCATGTCAATGCGCACAAAATCCCCCAGGCGCACCTGTCCGGTAGCGACCAGGTTGGCGAGAGGAAACACGATGTGCCGTTCGATGGCGCGCTTCAGGTGGCGGGCGCCATACTTCAAGTCGGTGCCCTCCTGCAACAGAAAGTCTTTCACTTTCTGGCTGCAGGTGAACACGAACTGGTTGTTGCCGGTGGCCATGAGGATGCGCTGCTGCACCATGCCAAGTTCGATTTCCAGAATCTGGCGCAGTTGCTCCTCGCGCAGCGACTTGAACACCACCACCTTGTCAATGCGGTTCATGAACTCTGGCGAAAACTTGCGCCGCGCCGCTTCCTGTGCCGTACGGGTGATTTTGTCGTCGAGATGGAGGTCGTAACTGGGCTTTTGCCCGAATCCCATGCCGCCGGTCATGAGGTCGTTCATTTCGCCGGCGCCCAGGTTGGAGGTCATGAAAATAACGCACTGGGAGAGGTCCACGCGGCGGTTGTCGCCCAGAGTTAAGTTGGCCTTGTCGAGAATTCCGAGCAGCAACTGCCAGAGAGCGTCGGAGGCTTTTTCGATCTCGTCAAACAGCAACAGCGAGAGCTTCAGCTTTTCCGAGTGCCACTGGTTAAGCGCCTCCTGGGTGAGCAGGGGGTGGGTCTCGCGGTGGCCCAGATAACCCGGAGGCGAGCCGATGAGCTTGGCAATTTCGTGGCTATGCTGGAACTCGGCGCAGTCAATCTTGATGCAGGCGCGGGCATCGCCAAACAGCGATTCAGCCACCGCTTCCACCACCCGGGTCTTGCCCGATCCGGTAGGTCCAAGAAACAGCAAGTTGCCCACCGGACGCCCCGGCGGATTCAGGCCCGCCAGAAACATCTGGTAGATCTCGGTGACCTTGAGGACAGCATCGTCCTGGCCAACGATTTTGCGGCGAAGAAAATTCTCGAATTCCTGCGCGTCATTGCTGCGGCGTGTAGGGTCAAGCGCGGTATTTAAGCCTGTTCGCATACGCTTCCCGGCCCATTTTGGCTCAGGGAGCCGTCCTGGGAGATTGGACTTGTGCCGCGCCAGCGGACGCAAGCGGTTAAATGCTACCTAAGTCCCGTTGCAAATCACTCGCCATCCTCAGCGGGCCACCCGGGGCTTGCCTCATAACCGCTTAGATGATGAAACGACAAAAAGTGTCAATCAGTTTTCTGAGGTTTTCCGGGGAAAGAAGAAAACCTTTGCGCATCCTGGGAAGCTAAATCAGCGTCCAATGTACTGGGGTAACCAGAGCCGGCCGTCGAAGTGTCGTACTATGCAGATGGTTCTGTGGGCTCCAGCAGTGGGGACGGTGATGGTTGCGTCAAACAGGCCTGGTCGTTACGAGTGTTGGTTTTGTGGCGCTGGCGTTGGTTTTTTGGAATGAGGCGCCGCGCTTTGTTCACGCCGCTACCCCGCCGCAGGCGGGGATAGTCCGCACCGGCTCCAACCAGCCCGGCAACGGGACCAGGGTTTCGGTCTCCGCGGGAGCACCGCGAGCGCTACAGCCGGGAGAGTCCTGGCATGAGGTCATGCGGAGTGAAAGTGTGCCCGCGCTGGCCCGCGCTTACCTGCCGCAAACTTCTTTCATGACAGTTTCGGAGCTGGAAACAGCTAT
>DATEJK010000167.1:0-11332 GCA_035278025.1 Terriglobales bacterium
GATGGCGGGCGCGCGCAAGTTCGGAGTCAAGTACATTGACCGTAGCGACATCGCCGCGCTCACCCCGGAAGCCAGCGCCATCAGCGGCGTGGCCACGGTGAGCGACGTGGACCGGGAAGAGGCGGAGGCGATTCTGGCTGGCTGAAAGCAGGAGTCAGGAGTCGGCAAAACCTTGTGACGAGGGTGCCGCACCCGCGCGCAACCAAAACCGCAGAGGACGCCGAGTACGCAGAGTAAAATCCTTCAATCTTTCCCTTTACTCCTCTGCGACCTCGGCGTTTTTCGTTCTGTTGAGCCTGTCTAAATGCTTCCGGTCGCCAAGCCCGACGCGGGTTCAGCAGGCGCACTGGTGATGACGGGCATGACCGGCTCCTCTACCGGCACCTGCGTGCGCTGGTACCAGGCGGTCTCGCCGGCGCGCTGCCACAGGCGCGTGCCCAGCCACAGCAGCATCCAGACTTCCAGCACAACGAACGAGAGAGCGGTTGCGCCACTGGGAAGCCTGGTCCAAATCAGAAGAATCACGCCCATTCCTAGGAACGCCGCCAGCGTGGGCACCAGGTAGAGCGGGAACACAGCTCCGAAATTGCCGAAGGTCATGCCGAAGGCGCGCTTCAAGGCCCGGCGCATGGCGCGCTCGCCCGTGGCCACGGCGTGCACCTGGGCCACGTCAAACCACAGCCGCAGGCACATGGCGATAAACCAGATCACGATCGCGCCGATCACATCCACCCAGAAGCCGAGCTTCTCCGGGGCCGCATTGGAGGAAAGGTCGCCCGACCAGCTCTTGATGGCGTTAGCGGCAATCGCCACAGGAATGATCACAATCACCAACATGATCAGCAGGCGGACGAAACGCCAGAAATAGGCGCCGCTGGCCTGGAAAAAGTCAGCCGTCGAAATCTTGTAGGGCGCGCGATAGGCCTCCAGAATCCCGCCGGTCACGAACAGCATGAACACGAAGAAGATGATGGCGAAGCCTGCGATGGCGGGCGAGGCGGTGCCGAAGCCGATCCCCGGCTGCATGCCCAGTTCGATGTAACGGCCAAGATTGAAGCCGTGGTAAAGCTGGTCGGAGGCCAGGCTGTGGTCGAGCACTCCCACCCAGCGTGACACCATGGCAAAAATCGAGAGGTGGCCGAGCACCAGGTTGACCACGAAAAGCCACCACAGGATGCGCTGGTGCCGCCATACGCGGCTGCAGCCGTCGGAAAGGAAGCCTTTTTCCATATTGAAACACTCGCTGTCTCTCAACTGCTCACTGCCCACTGCTCCTACACAAGCCACGTCAGTAATTGCGCGCAGAATTGAGAAATCACCGTCCAGTAGGCGGCCAGCTTGTGGTGTGGCGCCTGATTGCCTTGCCGGGTATAGCTGTTGTTAAAGAAATCCTTGTCCAGCCAAGCCTGGTGCTCCGGGTCAAGTTCGGCGGAGACGATGCGCGCCTTTTTGTCGTATTGATAGCGCACCCACCGGTCGCGCCCGTCCCAGTGTTCGGTCACGCTCTCCCCGTTGTCGAATTTGATCTGCACATCCACGGGAAAGATGAAATCACCTTTGCGGTGCACCAGCACCGTGCTGTGGTAGAGGGTCTCTCCCTTCTTTGCCTTGGGGCGGTTCTTCTCATACCAACCAGGCCGCTGGGAGCGCACGCCCAGAATTTCATAGTCCATCACTTGCGTTCCAAAAACCGCCTGGTCGTAGTACCACCGCAAGTTCTTGCCCGAGACTGCTTCCACGGTCTTGAGGAAATCTTCCTGCGTAGGATGGGTGAAGCGATAACGCATGAAATAAGTGTGCAGCGCCCGCTGCATGGTCTGTTCGCCGATCACCTTCTCCAGCGTGAGCAGCACGGTGGCGGTCTTCCCGTAAGTGATACCGCCATAGGAATTGCCATTCATGTATTGCCAGGCAAAGCGAGCCATGGGATCGTCCTCGGCCACGGAGGAGTACATCAAGCGCTCGTAATCGCTGGCTCCCAGGTGTGCGCCGAGCATATTCAGAATGGAAGTGTCCTTCCCATACAGCGACTCCATGATTTTGACTTCGGTGTAGCTGTTGATGCCTTCGTCCATCCAGGCATCTTCGAATTCGTTGCTAGCCACCATGCCGTACCAGTACTGGTGGCCGAATTCGTGTTCCGTGACATCTTCGGGAGCCACCAGCAAGCCTTTGGGCATCCACCAGGTAGTACCAGCGGTGAATAGAGTCGGGTACTCCATGCCGCCGGCTTGGAACGCGCCGTGCGGCGGGTCCACCAGCGTGATCTGCTTGTATGGATAAGGGCCGTACCACTTGTCGAAGCGGTCGAGCGTGCCCTTCAGCGCCTGCATATAGCGGGGCGCGCTGCTCATGTGCCCCGGTTGCACCAGCATGCGGATTTGCACCGGCCCCATGCTGCCCTGGAAAGTTCCGGTCACCACGCGGTATTCGGGTTCGGCGGTCCAGGCGAAGTCGTGGATGTCTTCGCCGTAGAAGCTTACCGTCTTGGTGCCGTCCGGATTATTGACACTGGAAACTTCCACTCCGCTGGCGCCCACCACTTCGTTCTGCGGCAGGGTCAGCTTGACCTCGAAGGTGCCGAATTCGGCGAAGAACTCGGTAGTTCGGTGGAACTGGTGACAGTTCCAGGCTCCCTGCCACCAGACCCCCACCTTGGGGAACCATTGCGCCCCCATAATGAAGTCGCGCTTGTAGCCGGTGCGCGCCAGCACTTCCGGCAACTGGTCGTGAAATTCGATCTTGAACTGCACCTGGCCGCCGGCCGGAACCGGCTTGGGCAGCTTCACTTCAAAAACGGTGCGGTCGTCGGCATTGCCATCGTCCGGGGAAATAGATTTAATTTGCGAAGTCAAATCGCCCGCGCCTGCCACGTTTAGCGACCTCACTTCCGCGGCGCCGTAATTTTTCTGTTTCCATTCAAAGTCCGGGTTGTACAAGTGAGTTTCGCGGATGAACGTGGACTTGGGCTGAAAGGCGTTGAGATAAAGGTGAAAGGGAAAGGTGTCCTGGGGCCTGCCGGTGAAATTGTGCCAGGTGAGCACTTCGGTGGCATCAATAGTGTGCTTTTGCGCGTCCACGCGGGCGTCTATGTTGTAGTCCAGCCAGCGCTGGGAAAGAGGCTTATTGGAAAGGGTGGCCGAGGGCATGGATTGAGCGGGCAACAGCGTTACCCAGACCATGATTGAAAGCAGCAGAAAGCACAAGCGGCGAGCCTGAATCATGCTTGCATCCTCCGCGGAGCTTGGGGCGAGCTGAGCAGCTTACAACAATCTCCTGCCGGGTGGGAAACCAAGGAACCATCGGCGTTCTTTGCGGGCCTCCAAGATCGGCTTAAAATGCCAGGGAAAAACAGTTCAAAGGCACAGAGGCACTGAGGAATCATGATTGAAGATTGTCGGCTGACGATTGCTGCGCGGCTGCGGCGGCTTTTTATTCGGCAATCATCATTCTGCAATCGTCAATTCTCTTTGTGTCTCGGTGTCTCTATCACGGTGGTTCTTTTTCTTCCCGCGCAAGCCCAGGAAAAGGCTCCGCCGGTACGGGTAAACGTGCTCAATGTTTGTGTACCCGGCGCCGGCGCGGAGAAGGAACTAACCGCCGCCCTGGAGCGCATCCCGTCAAGACCCCGCTGGGGCAGCGACTTTGAAGTGGCGCGCGGCCGCACCACCCTGTCGCAGGATGCCGCCGCGGCCCTGACCGGCAAACGGAGCGCGCTCTCTGCGTCTGGCCCCCTCTCCGACTGGGTACGCATTCGCCGCGAATTTTCCGGTGCTTCCCCGTTCCTCAATGCGCTTTATTCTTTCAGCGTGGACAAGCGGAACATGGTGGAGACCCTGGTGTTTGCCGTCCGTGATCCCAAGGACCTGTTGCAGGTTTCTCTAAGTGAAACTGTCTCCGCCGTTACAAGTCCGGCAGCCACCCTGGCCGCGGGCACTCCACCCGACCACATCCGCCTGGAGCGGTTTGGCAAACCGTCTGTGGTGCTGGCACGTTGTGCGGGCGGGCCAGATGCGCCCAAGGTGGACCAGAGCGCCTATGAGCCTCTGTTCCGGCAAGCGGCTGCGATCCTGGCTACTTACCGTAGTGCCCTGGGCGCACGGCATGTTGTTCCTGAGGAATTGGCCCGGCTGCGCCAGACGCCAGCCACTGCAAGCCCGCATCCGCGTCCGAAGTAGCTAACCTCCCCGGTCGCAACGCTGCTCGCAGCACCGCCCCTCCCTTTCGTCACCTGCCGCCCTGTTTTAGAACTGCGTCTTCGTTCGGGAACACTTTGGGCCGTTTCCGCACATAGCTTCGGGGTTTCGACTCACTCCATATCTAAAATCAGGAGCAGGGCACGCCTGTTCGCAGCCGCCTGAATGCCGGACCGGCATCATGGGAGTTCGTTTGCGGAGAGGCTGCTCCAACTTCTGAGCAGAGGCCAGCCTTGGCGCAGCAACGCGATGACGATTTCCGGCAACCCACAGCAAGCCAGCTTTCGCCTTCGGTTTCGGAACCCGATCTGAGGGCTGCTTTGCGGCAGGCCCAAGAGGAGCTGCAGGCGGAAGGGGTCTTTTCCCGGGCCCTGATTGACAGCCTGCCTGTCGTCCTTGCCGTCATCGGGGAGGACGAGAAATTTGTCCTGTGGAACCGGAGATTGCAGAACGTGCTGCGGTACTCGGACGCAGAGCTGGCCTGCATATCGGTGCTGGATACGGTGACGGAAGCGGGCCGTGCCCTCATGCGCGGCAAAATCCGGGAAGCCTTTGCCACCGGCTTCGCCGAGGCTGAGAGCACGCTGCTGACGAAACAGGGCGTGACCATCCCCTACTATTTCAGTTCCTGCCCGCTGTTACTGAAAGGCAAGCCCTGCATTGTGGGCGTGGGAATTGACATCAGCGACCGGCAAACATCGGAAGAACGGTTGCGCCAGTCTGAATCACGGTATCGCCTGCTGTTCGAGCGCAGCCTGGCGGGCATTTTTCGTTACCAGATGGATAAAGGTCTGGTGGAGTGCAATGAGGCGGGCGCCCGCATCCTGGGCTACGGCTCGCCGCAGGAGCTTCTGCACCAGAATGCGGCCAGCTATTTTGCCCGGCCTGGCGACCTGCAAGGGACGCTGCTCTCGTTGGCGCAAGATGGAATCCTCCGGAATTTTGAAACCTGCCTTCTGCGCAAAGACCATACTCCGGTGTGGATTCTGGAAAATCTGAGCGTCACCGAATACCGGGACGGCCAGCCGTTCGTGCTCGACGGCACGTTCATTGATGTTACCGAAGGCAAGCGCGCGGAACAGGCTCTGCGCGAGTCCGAGCAGCGGGTCGCGCTCAAGAACCGCATCGCGAGCATCTGCCTTGCTGTGCCTGATGAGCAGATGTATGGAGAAGTGCTCACCGTCGTTCTCGAAGTCATGCAAAGCTCGCTGGGATTGTTCGGCTACATTGACGAAGACGGTGCTCTGGTGGTTCCTTCCCTGACCCGCGACGTCTGGGAAAAGTGCGCTGTGGCCAATAAGAGCCTGCGCTTTTCCCGCCAGACCTGGGGCGGCGTCTGGGGCCGCAGTCTGATTGAAAAGACCGCCATCTGCTGCAACCGGCCAGGTACAGTGCCGGAAGGGCATGTGAACATCGTGCGCTGCCTTAGCGTGCCCATCCTGCACCACCACACTCTCATTGGATTATTGCTGGTAGCCAACAAGGCCAGCGACTACGAAGAAGCCGACTTGGAAGGGTTGCAGCGCATTGTGGATTTCCTGGCCCCGGTGCTCCATGCCCGCCTGCAGCGTGATGCCCAGGAAAGGGCCCGCAAGCGCGCCGAGGCCGAACTCATCCAGGCCAAGGAGGCGGCGGAAACCGCCAACCGGGCGAAAAGCGAGTTCCTGGCCAACATGAGCCACGAAATCCGCACCCCTATCAACGGCGTGCTGGGCATGACCGAGCTTGCCCTCGACACCGATCTCACCTCCGAGCAGCGCGAGTACCTGGTGATGGCCAAGCAGTCCGGCGAGGTGCTGCTCGAGGTCATCAACGACATCCTGGATTTCTCCAAGGTAGAGTCGGGCAAGCTGGACCTGGAATGCATCGAGTTCGTTTTGGCCGATTGTGTCGCCCAGGAGATGAATGCTCTCGCCCTGCGGGCTCACGGCAAGGGGCTGGAATTGGCTTACCGCATCGCGCCGGAAATCCCGTCCCGGCTGTCCGGCGATCCCAGCCGCCTGCGCCAGATAGTCCTTAATTTGACCGGCAATGCCATTAAGTTTACCGAGAGCGGAGAAGTGGTTCTGTATGTGGACCTGGAGTCACACGACGAAAAGACTTTGGAGCTGCATTTTCGGGTGGTGGACACCGGCATCGGCATCCCCGCGGAGAAGCAAGCGCTCCTGTTTCAGGCATTCACCCAGGCAGACACCAGTATCAATCGTAAGTTCGGCGGCAGCGGCCTGGGCTTGGCCATCTGCTCCCGGCTGGTGACTCTAATGGGGGGCCGCATCTGGCTGCAGAGCACTGAGGGTGTGGGCAGCACTTTTCATTTCACCGCACGCTTTGGCCTGACCCCGGCTGCCCCACCCGAACCTGCCGCGGTGGAGTTGCAGCAGGTGCCGGTCCTTATCGTGGACGATAACTCTACCAACCGCCAAATTCTCGCCGAATACACCGCGGCCTGGGGCATGCGGCCGATGGTGGTGGAGAACAGCGAGGCCGCCCTCGACGCCCTGCGCCTGGCGCACTGTGCCGGCAGTTCCTTCCGGGTGCTGCTCATTGACCGCCGCATGCCGGGCATTGATGGCTTCGCCCTGGCGCAGCGAGTGCAGCGCGACCCCGAACTGGCCGGGCCCATCATCATGATGCTGACTTCTGATGGGCAGCGCGGGGATGGCGCCCGCTGCCGCGAGATGGGTATTTGCGCCTATCTGGTGAAACCCGTCCACCGCCCCGATCTGCTGCGCGCTGTCCGCCTGGCTCTGGGTCAGGAGCCCGGTGGGCACCCCGGCCTGATTACCCGCCACAGCTTGCGTGAATCGAGGCGCAAGCTCTCCATCCTGGTGGCGGAAGATAACGCCGTGAATCGCACGGTAATCGTCAGCCTGCTGCAGAAGATGGGGCACAATGTGAGCATTGCCGAAGACGGCGAGCAGGTCCTGGCCCTGGTGGGGGAGCGGCCGTTCGATTTGCTCTTCATGGACGTCCGGATGCCCAAGCTTGACGGCCTGACCGCTACCGCAGAGTTGCGCCGCCGGGAGCGGGAAAAGGGCGGCCACCTCCGGGTGGTCGCCATGACCGCCTCGGTTCTTCCCGAGGATCGCGACAGTTGCTTGGCTGCCGGCATGGACAGCTATATCTCCAAGCCGGTAGATTTCGATTCCGTACAGGAGGAAATCGAACGTTACTGCGGCTCCAGTCCCGTCCCGCAGCCGCATTGAACCCGCGCGCAACTCCGGCATTGCCTCGAGTGTGCTCCCAGCCTCCCGCCCTCATGGCGTAGCCGGACTGTTCCCGGCCTGCCGCCTGCGAATAATCGTGGAGAACTGAAACCAAAATCCCGCCGCACCATCTAAAATGATTTCATCCATGAGCCAGGAAATTCGCGACACCGTCATCATCGGGGCCGGCTGTGCCGGCCTGACCGCGGCGATCTATGCCGGCCGCGCTAATCTCAAGCCGCTGGTTCTGCAGGGCCACGAGCCCGGCGGCCAGCTCTCACTTACTACCCTGGTGGAAAATTTCCCCGGATTCCCCGAAGGCATCCAGGGTCCGGAACTGATTGAGAACATGAAGAAGCAGGCGGCAAGGTTTGGCGCCGAGTTCCAGACGGGGCATCTGGGGCACGCCGACCTGCGGCAGCGTCCGTTCGTGCTCGACTTGGGCAACGAGAAGCTCCGCACCCGTACCCTGATTGTGGCCAGCGGCGCTTCCGCCCGCTGGCTCGGGCTGCCGCATGAGCAGGCGCTTATCGGGCATGGCGTCTCCTCCTGCGCTACCTGTGATGGCTTTTTCTTTACCGGCAAGGAGGTGGCAGTAGTGGGCGGCGGCGATTCGGCCATGGAAGAAGCGCTGTTCCTCACCCGTTTTGCGACCCGGGTGAGCGTTATTCACCGCCGGGAACAGTTCCGCGCTTCCAAAATCATGCTGGAGCGCGCCCGCCAGAACCAGCGGATCCGCTTCCTTACCGATACCGTGGTGGAGGATGTCTACGACGTGGACCAGCAGGAGGTCACCGGGCTGAAGCTGCGCAATGTGAAAACCGGTGTGGTGAGCGACTTTCCCGCCAGCGCCCTTTTCCTCGCCATCGGCCACGTTCCCAATGCCGCGATGTTTGACGGGCAACTCGAAAAGGATGCCGACGGCTACCTCAAGACCGAGAATTACGTGTTTACGCGCGTGCCCGGTGTTTTCGCCTGCGGCGATGTGCAGGACCGGCGCTACCGCCAGGCGATTACCGCCTCTGGCAGCGGGTGCATGGCCGCCATGGAAGCGGAGAGGTTTCTGGAAGAGCACGGAAGGTAGCGAGTAACTGTAGTTGGTAGCTGGTATCTGGTAGCCACCGGCATCGAATTCGCCAACTACTAACTACCACCTGCTAACTACCCGACTTTTTTACGCTCCTGGAATCGGCGCGCTCTTGGACGCGGGATGGAACTGCAGGTCCAGCGGATAGTAGGGCAGTTCTACATGCACGGTGTAGCTGGCTGAGATTGCCAGGCTACCGCTGCCCCCGGCGCCGATGCGCTGAACCACGACCTGGTCCTCGGTGAGGGGAATGTCCAGGTCCTGGGCCTTTTTGAGAATGGTGGCGCGAATTTCATCGTTCGACTTGTTGCTGTAGGATTGCAGCACCGCCTCATTCTGGATGGCGTCCTGCAACTGATAATTGGCAAAAATCGGGGGCACCAGCTCGAAGCCCACATAGACACCCACCCCAATCACACCCAGCGCCACAAGCAGTTTCAGTGTACGCACATTGACTCCGCTTCGGCCAGCGGGGAGGGGCACTCTTACGAGTGGGCGGGCCGGAGAAATTTCTCCAGATGACTGGCTATATCGCGGATATTAGCATCGAGCATCTGGCGTGTCGAGCGCGCAACCACTTCCACCATGCCTTCGGTAACCTTTTTACCTACGTTTACACGGAAGGGTATGCCCACCAGGTCAGCGTCTTTGAATTTCACCCCTGGTCTTTCGTCACGGTCGTCCAGCAGCACGTCGAATCCCGCTGCCGAAAGCTGTTCCGCTATCTGGACGGAGGTGGAAAGCAGCGTGGCATCCTTGACGTTCGTAGGAGTCACCACCACCTCGAATGGTGCTATCGAAGCGGGAAGCCAGAAGCCGTCGTTATCATGGCTCTGCTCCACCGCCGCCGTCAGAATGCGCTCGATGCCGATTCCATAACTCCCCATGATGGGCGCCACCTCCTTGCCGTTCTGGTCCAGCACCCGCGCTCCCATGGACTCGGAATATTTGTAGCCCAGCTTGAAGATATGCCCGATCTCCATCGCCTTGGCTACTTTCAAGGGAGTTCCGCAGTTGGGACATCCTTCGCCTTCCTCCACGCTGCGCAGGTCCGCCCACTCGGAAACCGCGAAGTCCCGCTCCGGCGTTATGTTGCGCAGGTGGTAGTCTTCCCTGTTGGCGCCCGCGATCAGGTTCTTGCGCCCCAATAGCACCCGGTCCACCAGCACCCGCGCCTTGATGCCTTTGTATACCCGTCCCTCCGAGCCGATCGGCCCCAGGAATCCCGCGGGCGCGCCGAATACTTCCTGGATTTCCTCCGGATGCATGGGGCGAAACTGAGCCCCCGCCAGCGCCGTGGACAGCTTGGCCTCATTCAGGGTGTGGTCGCCGCGCAGGAAAAGGATGACCGGCACCTCGCGCGGTTTTTCTGCCTTGTCCTTGGTTTCCGCGGCCATCAAAGCCAGGGTCTTGATCTTGTTCTTGGGTGAGACGCCCAGGTACTTTGCCACCTCCTCTACCGTCTTCAGGCCGGGCGTGTGCACCGGCTCGGGCTGGCCGTTTCCTGTGGCTTCGTAATCGGACACCGGCTCCAGGCGCGACGTGGCCTTCTCCAGGTTGGCGGCGTAGCGGCACTTGGGACAGCTGACAATCAGGTCTTCGCCGGCATCGGTGTACACCACGAACTCGTGCGATTGCGAGCCGCCCATGGCCCCGGAGTGCGCTTCCACCGCCATGTACCGCAGTCCGCAGCGGTCGAAAATCCGGCAGTAGGTGTCGTAGTGCTTCTTGTAGGAGAGGTCCAGCCCGGCCGCGTCCAAGTCAAAAGAATAAGAATCCTTCATGGTGAACTGGCGAACCCGCAGCAACCCTGACTTGGGGCGAGGCTCGTCTCTGAACTTGGACTGGATCTGGTACCAGATCTGCGGCAGCTGCTTGTAGCTGCGCAGCTCCTTGCGGGCGATTTCGGTCATGACCTCTTCTTCGGTGAAGCCCAGGCACAAGTCCGCGCCCTTGCGGTCTTTGAGCCGGAACATGTTATCGCCCATGATGGCCCACCGTCCGCTGGCCTCCCACAGCTCGCGGGGATGGAGCGCCGGCAGGTAATATTCCTGCCCGATCTTGTCCATCTCCTGGCGCACGATGCCGGTGATCTTGAGCATCGAACGGTAACCCAGGAATAGATAGGAATAAATCCCGGCCGCTAGCTGGCGGATGTAGCCCGCCCGTAGCAGGAATTTGTGGCTGGCAACCTCGGCGTCAGCCGGCGCCTCGCGCAGGGTAGGAATAAACAGTTGTGACCAGCGATGCATGAGTTGGCTTCCTTGATGAAGGGAAATAGACATTGTAATTGACGATTGACGATTATGAGATGGGCGACGGTACTTCGCTCTCTGTGTTTGCCCCGAGATAGGAAAATTCAGGCGTAGAGCCGGTGCTTGGCGTCATTGATCGCGTTGGAACTCTCGATTCCTATTGCGCTCATTTCGCCTATCTGCTGCAACGGAAATAACCTCGCTACTGCCAGCCTGGTTAGCGTCCTGAATGCGGTGAACCCTTGCCGTAACCTAACTTTGGTCATTGGCGCGTTGCGTCAGTAGCATCCTGACGAATTTTGTCATATTGAGATTTTTGCGCTGAGCCTCAGTCTCGCGGTGTGTTGAAAACATGAGGCTTAGCGCATTCCCGGGAATGGCTGCCGAACTGCAAAGTAGGTGGCGTGGGGTCGATGAGCCCCGACGAGGGAGGAAAAGGATTTGAAAAAGCAAAAGGGTTTTTCGCTAATTGAACTGCTGATCGTGGTGGCGATCATTCTGATCATCGCCGCCATCGCAATTCCCAACCTGTTGCGCGCCCGCATCGCCGCCAATGAGTCTTCGGCGGTGAGCTCGCTGCGCACCATC